>CAYFLK010000025.1:0-23396 GCA_964344035.1 uncultured Pseudomonadota bacterium | reverse complement strand
TGACGGAGGTGAGGACATCAGTGTCTCATACTCAAAATCCGGACAAGTTGGAATGATCAAATTCAAGGGTGCAAACCCGCTGGTGAAGATCAACGGGGAATGGCTGCCGGTCCAGGACATACTCGGCATCGACGATAGTTCATCCAGAAGGTTTGGGAATGCCGTGCCACTGCCCATGCGCACTGAATTGAACGCACGCAGACCGGAATTAAATCCCGAACCACGGATCGACCTGATACGCACGGACTGAAAAAAAAGGAACACGTTTTTAATGCACTGGATGATTCGGATAATCCGGCATCCACAATCATGCACCGGTGAGGGATTGTCGGCCAGGGAGGCCGTGCGCATCATCGGCATTCAATTTAAATAACCGATCACGGAGAATCAGGAATGGCGTTACTAGGATCACTGCAAACCGGAGCTAGCGGGGTTAAAACCCAGGGGAAGGCCATGCAGGTTATTGGCAATAATATTGCCAATGTCAACACCTTCGGTTTCAAGCGAAACAACGTCGCGTTTGAGGACTTGATGGGCAACCAGTATCCACAGGGCTCATCTTTTACCCAGGTCAGCAACGGGGTAAAAATCGGCAGCGTGGAAATGGAATTCTCACAAGGGGCCTTCGAAACCACATCGCTCACTACAGACATCGCTATCGGCGGAGGTGGATTTTTTACCGTCGTCGATCCCGCTACCGGTCTGGAAGCATACACCCGCAATGGCCAGTTTTCCTACGACCGTGAAGGGTTTCTTGCCACTCCACGCGGGATGCGGGTCCAGGCCCTCGAAGTGGACCGGAACACCGGAGAGAGCAAAGGTCTTCCGGGGTCATTGAAAATACTGGGGTTGGTGGATCCCCCGAATCCCACCGGCACCGGAGTCAATGGCACCGGCATCCGGGTGGCGGCAAATCTAGACGCAAATGCAAGCGTCAAGGATGTTCCGGTTGATCCGACCAATATGATCGACACGATGTACAATTTTGCGACCTCCACCACGGTATACGATTTTTATGGTAACACCCATACAGCGACCATTTCTTTCCGCAAACGTCCGGACCTCCCCGAACAAGTGGATCCCGCCACAGGACAGCCGATAGCGGGTACCGGAGTAAGGAACCAGTGGGAATATTATATGATGTTTGATGGCGCATCAGTCGGGCAAATTCCCGGCACCCAGATCGCGGTCGGAGGAGGGTTTCTACAGTTTACTGACGACGGCAAGCTGATCGCCGCTACCAGCGGCAGTTTTGAAGCCCAACCAGGTGGCGTTGGTCCGGACGGTCAACCAATTCCGGGAGGCCCACCGAGGTTGGTGCCGCAGCCGGTAGACCCCGCATCCGGAGTTCCCCAGTTCGCTGTTCCCTTCAACGGTGAGGAACCGATCATCGTCGGCATTCACCTTGGTGATGGATTCAACCCGGATGATCCGACAGATCCGCGCACCGGGCTTGACGGCATAACCCAGTTCGCAGGCCGTTACAACGTGCTTCGCACTTCCGCGGACGGCAACCCTTCCGGCGCCCTAGACAACATCTATGTGGAAAGCGATGGCACCGTAACCGGGGTTTTCGATTCCGGCTATACCCGCCCGGTTGGACGCATAGTGCTGACCAAATTCGACAATGCCGGCAAACTGGCGCAAATAGGTGACAACCTCCTGCGCGAAACGCTTGGTTCCGGAAAGAAAGTCACTGGAGAACCAGGCACAGCTGGTTTTGGCGAAGTGCGCAGTAAGAGTCTTGAACAGTCAAACGTCGATCTCTCGCAGGAGTTTGTCAAAATGATTGAATCCCAGCGCGCTTTTCAGGCCAACGCCAAGACAGTCAGTACCTCCGACGAGATGATTTCCGATCTGATCAACATGAAGCGTTGAACCCCTGAGGACCGGGAATGTCCCGGTCCTTTTTTCCAGCGCAGTATATCCACCCTAATATTATCTTCTCTCTCATGGATTCCCCGTGAGGGCTTTTACGGGGCCATAAAATCCGGAAGCCGGTTCCCGGGTCTGATCATTGTCGGTGAAGAAGGCCAGGGCTTCCACCGGCTGTTCAGGATATTTCCCATGGACCAGTTTGTAATCTTCGTAGGCATTCCGTTTCTCTTTAATCCAGTGTCCCTTTTTCTCTTCCCCGGCTTCCAGCACCACATATGGATGATAAGGCCCGCTGACAATTTCTCCAGGCCGGTGATTGGGACTGCTCCAAACATATGCCAGGGTTTTGGTCTTCCAGGGGATCCAAGGGTGAGGAAAAATCAAAAACACTCCGAGGGCCATATCTTCCTTTTCCTTGATCGCCAGATTCGTGGTTTTGTGGACATTTTCCACTTTCCATTCCCATTCCAGCCAGGGATATTCCTTGAGGGAGTAATGGAATTCCTTGTACAGACCCGACGAGGATTCTTGCCCGACTGCCCGTATCGCCCGCTTCCCCTCCTCGGTCACCAGTGTATAGAGCGTTTCATTGACAAATCTATGGTGTCTCCATTCCTCGTCTAAAGGTTGATCAAGCCGGGTCAAAAAAAATACTGACTCAGAAGACGCTGAAGTCTGCTGAAAAGATTGACAGCATATAACCAGAAGCAAAAGGCTGAGGAATCGCATCAGAGAACCTGTTCAGTAAATGAAAATCATCAGGCATCAGATCAGTATTGTCAGGCAAAATCCTTGCGATTGCTTTCCCTGCGGAAAGAGTGGGCTTCCCCGTAGATGTTCATATTCTTTTGTAGGCACATGTTTCTCCCTACAGGGTTATGCTCAACTCTGATCAGCATGAAGCGTCGATCGCCTTCAATTGAGTGGCGATCAGTGCGATTCATTCTGCATTGGTTTTGAGAGGAGTAAATTTCTGAATGCGGTGGTTGCCGAAATCCACCACGAAAATGTAGCCTTGAGAATCGATGGCCATGTCTGAAGGCCGGTCGAATGCTCCGGGGGCGTTGCCTGGCGAACCGAACTCGACAAGAAAATCACCATCAGATGTGAACACCTGGATGCGGTTATTGTAGTAATCCGCGACGTACACCCTCCCCTTTTTGTCTACCTCGATTCCGGTGGCCACATTGAAGAATCCGGGAGAAGTTCCCTTGAGTCCGGTTCCCCACAGCCCTCCCCACTTGGACACAAAATCTCCTTCCAGGGTGAACTTCTGGATGCGGTTGTTATAGGCATCGGCGACATACAGAAAACCGTGGGGACCAATGGCCACGTCGGTGGGATAATCGAAGTTGCCTCCGAAAACCCGCCCCTGCTTGCCGATTGAGGGCAGTGGAGTGAAATCGGGAGCGAAGCGCTGAATCCGGTGATTGTAGAAATCCGCGACAAAAACCCTTCCCTGTCGGTCCACGGCGACCCCTCCGGGGGCATCCATCTGCCCCGATTCGGAATCTCCAGATTCTATCAGTGCCAGGGATTTGCCGTTGTGGTCGAATACCTGGATGCGGTCATTGAGGAATTCGGCGACATACACCTTCCCGTCAGGAGAGACCTCCAGGTGCATGGGGCGATCCACCTCCCCGGTGTTTCTACCGCCCACGCCCCATTTCAGTACAAATTCCCCGTCTGCCGTGAACTTTTGGATCCGTTGATTCTCAGTGTCGCTTACATAGACAAAGCCTTCCGGACCGGCTGCAATCCCCACCGGTCTGCTGAATTTTCCCGGAGCGTCGCCCTCCCCTCCCCACTGAAGCAGGGACCGCGGCGGCTGCAGGGTTTGGGCCTCCGATTCCGGATTCGGCAGCAGTATTGACAAACCACAAAGTCCCCCTGCAAGGAACCAGAGAAACCTTGAGCGTTTGAACATTGTCCCTTTCCTGATTACAGATGCTGTTCGATTCCAAGGGCAAAACGGTATTGCTTATTTTCCTGATTGCCGTTCAAGTCTTGCCGTACCGGCACTCCCATGCCTCCGGTGACCATCATGTTTTTATAGGACCACAGGAAAGAGGGGCCAAGGAAAATGGTCTGGCCTCCGGTATTTTTCAATTCCTGACCATCCAGTATTGTTTTAGTCTGTTGTTTGCCGAAGATTTCTACAAGCAGCACCAGGTCCGGCTCCCAATATTCGCTGAGCCAAGGACGGAAGCCCAATGAAGCCCCGTAGAGCCATGCGTTGCCCTGTTTCTTTTTTTTAGGATTTTCTCCATTGAAGCGACACCTTAAATCCGCAAAAAAATAAAGAGTGCGGGATTCCCGCCCTCCGGTTAATCCGAGGAGATAGTCCTTGGAACCACTACCCAACGCAGGTTCTGCTTCATAATCTCCGGTGGGAAACTTGATGGCGCCCATCAGGGCCAGTTGATCCTGCCGGCCTTCAGGATAATCTTTCCGGTAGAAGCGGTATTTGGTTTTGAGGGTGGCGTCTCCAATTCCGGAAGCAGTCCGTATTTCCTCCACTTTTTGTTCTTGAGGCACGGTCATCACCACTGCCCAATCCTCGGTAAGGCCATAAGCCGCCTCGAAGTGCAGTGCTTGCTCGGTTCCATGCTCTTCCTGCTCGCGTTCGTATTCCAGTTCCAGCCCAATGCCGTCTTTGTAAACGGTGTGTGGACCAATCCCGAAAATCGGTTCGTGTGCCGGTACCGATCCGGAGGATACAACAAATCCGAGGCTGAGCGCTGTCCACTTCCACAAAAGCTCACGATTGAATAATTTCGACATGGATTCAACCTTCGGTTACGAATTCGGCAGAATGATTTCTCTGGCGGTGAAACCGCTGTCTTCCACCGCCTGTTTGATGGCTTCTTCATCAATAACCGTGTCCGCTGCAAATGTCACGATCACCTCTCCTTGATTCATCTTCACAAGAATCTCCTGCACCCCATCAAGCGCTTTCAATTTCTTCTCGACACCGTAAGCGCAAAACGGGCAGGAAAGTCCGTCGATTTTGACCACCACCTGCTGGTATTCAGCAGCCTGGATTTCAGGAGTGGGCATACTCAAGCCCAAGCTGAACAAACCGATGATGGTTATCGCCATAAGGATTCTTACAGCATTTCTCATCTTTCTCCGGTCGTATGCATGTTTAGAAAATGGTTTCCCGCACGGTTCTTCCAAATTCGGGATCCTCCCCAGCCGGAGAGGGCAAGCAGTATAACTCCGGCAATCGGGAGCAGCGAGTCAGCGATCCAACTGAACAAGGCCCCCGCGCCAATGCCGCCGATGACGATCAGGAGCGGCACTCCGCAACAGACCAAATGGAGGAGCAGCAGGAGACCGATTCCTGAACGGCCCAATGGTTTTTCTGGATTGGAGCGCATGGCCTCTTTTTAGGGCAGATACGGGTTAGAACTCCAGCCAGACCTCAAGCCGGATGAAACCGAACCACACCAGCAAGGGGACGGGAGCAACGGCAAAAATGATCGTCAACAGGAACATCCACCACCGAAATTGATGGGTGATGCCGCAGATCAGAGCGATCCCTCCGCCACCGCCAAAAATATAATTGCCGGGCAGGTTGAGCAGTACAGCCAGGGCCGCGGGACTGCAGCGTTTCAGATAAAGGCCGATCCGGGAATGTTGTCGCAGCCATGGCCCCAGAGGTGATTGGTCCAGGATCCCAACGATTCCGACATTCGGATTCCCGGCAGGCAAAGAGACACCGAGGTGATCCATCCAGGAACTGATCCGCCGCTTCGGCAACCGCTCCCCCACCGTGAAAGCCAGCATTAATCCACCCAAGGTGGCAAGATAGATCGGCAGGATCCCGTCTCGTCCAAACACACACATCAACAGCAGTCCCAATTCCACTCCGGGCATAAAGGGCAGACTGAGCAGCAGAAGATAGATGATGCTTCCCACCAAAAGCACCCAACCCCCCCATTGAGTGATGAATCCGTTGAGTAATTCCTTCATCATCGACAATTCACCACGCATCCAAAACTGACCGAGCGTTCCCACGGCCAACAGAAAAAGCACTACCAGGATCAGTCGCCGTAGGGCCCAGATTTTTTTCAAAAAAAGGGGGTAAGCGCGGATTTTCTCAGAGAGGAGCATTTAGCCTTTTTCCCATCATTAATAACTTGTTTTTCATGGTAAACTGTACAAATTACATTCTTGATGAACTTGCGAAAAGCCCGTGAAATCAATTTCTTGTTATTGCCGCTCTCCGATTAAGTTGAGGGCTAACTTCGTGGGAGTTTCACACAACAGATGCATAATTCTTTGTTCAACATGGAATTATCCCGCACAACAGGAAAGCCGGGAGATTTCCTTGTTGAAGGTGAGACTGGCCAGTTTCAATCCCTCAACCTGAGTTAAATAGGGAAACAGCATCTTCCGCATATCCTGAACAGTGAAGCCGTATTTTTCACCGCAATGTATCGCCATCGCCGCGGACTGGATAATTTCCCCTCCCTCTGCCGCCAAAACATGCGCGCCGAGCAGGCGTTTGCTGGAATGCTCGGAAACCAGCTTTATCAGGCCACGCGTGTTCCTGGCTGCAAGCGCGCGAGGCACATGCTCAAGAGGGATTTGAGCTGTTTCCACCTGGCGCCCCTGGGCGACTGCCTGGGCTTCGGTCAAACCGACGACGGAGATTTGCGGATCGGTGAAGATCACTTCAGGAAGAACGCTCAAGTCCAGTTTTTTCCTACTGCCAAGCAGGGCGTTTTCCGCGGCAACCGCCCCGGCGGCGGCGGCCACATAAACCAGTTGGGGTCGATTGGTAACGTCTCCGGCAGCATAAATATCTGGATTGACGGTTTGCGTGGCGTCATCCACCACAATTGCACCGCTGGCATCGATTTCCACCCCTACCCTTTCAAGTTCTAGTTTTTCAGTGTTAGCGCTCCTTCCCGTTGCCATCAGCACGTGTTCCGCGTGAAATTCGCGGGTTTGACCATTCACCCCGGCGGTAATGATTTTATCACCGCCTTCTTCACGGATTTCAAGCAATTCAACACCTGTTTGCAGATCAATGCCTTCCTCCCGGAAAACCTCAGCTATTCCTTCGGAAATCTCCGGTTCATGCTCAGGAATCAACCTCTCGCTCCGTTGCAGAAGCGTCACTTTTGTGCCGAACCTGGCAAACATCTGGGACTGTTCCAGGGCAATGTAGCGTCCGCCAACTACAATCATGGAGTGGGGCAGCTGTTCGAGTTCCATCGCAGTTGTGCTGGTCAGGACCTCTACGGTTTCAATCCCTTTCAGCGGCAGCATCCGTGGTGCGGCGCCTGTGGCAATGACTGTTTTACTGCCGCGGATTACTTGGTCCCCATCAACAAGCACACTCCCGTCCGTTTGAAATTCGGCTTTTCCATGGAACAGCGTGATTTGCGGATAAGCCTCGATGACATTGATATACTTCTGTTGACGCAGACCCTCCACCAACAGGTCTTTTTCCGCGATTACCTTTTCCCAGTCGAGACCCTCCGCCCTGGTGTAAACACCAGGGAATTCATGATTTCCAGCATGATGATACGCTTCCGAGGCCCTCAATAATGCCTTTGAAGGAACGCAGCCCACATTGACGCAGGTGCCGCCGATAGTTCCTGCTTCGATAAGTGCGCAGCTGTAACCAAGTTCCGCGGCCTTGATTGCGGCCCCCATGCCCGCCGCTCCGGCGCCGATTACGAGCAGATCATACTGAGGTGCGTTCCGGGTAGGATTTGTGCCTGAGTCTTCCTGCGGGATGACAGCCTCTGCTGAATAGCCTGAATGCTTAACCGCTTTGATCAGTATTTCTACCAATACTCCCGGTTCGGTTTGCACCGCGGCGATTCCTTTTCGCCAGTCTGGAAGGTCTACCAGGTTCACTCCTTCAATCTGTCCCAAAGCTTCCTTGACATGTGCCGTACAGCCGCTACAGGTCATGCCGCCAATTTTCAGTTTGAATTCCTGTTTCATGCGATTCTCTTGCTTATAATTGACTCTTGCGGTGCTACTGATTCAGGCCTTCTTAACCCGTCTCTATTTACCTGAACTACCGCAGCAGAATGACGGCTGCGCAGCACAATCCCAGCAGCAGGGAGGCAATAATCGCCGCCACTGCCACTACGCCCGGAGAGGTCGGTGATTCATCCGCGGGCTGTTCTTTGCTGTAAGACGGTTCTGTTTTCCGTGATAAATCCATCTGCTCTATTCTTTCACTCACTCCCTGTAAAGATTTAGCGCCTCTTTTTGCCACCAGACCTGTAGACATACATGACTCCGTTTTAATGCATAGGACACTCTTCCGGGTTGCCGATAATTTCAGAATTTAAGAATGTTCTTAAATATACAATGAAAATTGATATTGAGAAGTTTTCATTCAGCAGAACAAACCAAGAAACCCGCAGTCTTCCGGGATCGTGTCTGCACCCACCTCCCGGACGTTCACTATGTTTGCCCCGTAGCTGGCGCCGCGGATAGCCTGCACTATCCGTTCCGGAGTCACCTGGTTCGGATCAAACCATACCTCGCCATAGGTGAGGGTGATTTTTGATCCCTTTACGCCTTCCAGACCTGAAAGGGACGATTTAACAATCGCCACTCAACCGCCTCAGGTCAGTCCGCTCAGGTTCAGCGTCACCTGCTTGAGTGGCGGAGATTCCTGGGCCGGCGCCGGTGAGGTCAGTAGCAGCAGGACGATTCCCAGGAGTAATCCTGTATTTCGCATTATCTGCCTTTCACAATGAAACAAGAAAAAAGTCCACATAAGTCACGATACTCATGAGGACGGTGGAAAAAACCAAAGCTCCCAAATTCCAGTTCTTCCCCTGCATCCTGCAGCCCTGGGCATTGCAGACCCGCCTGTGGCGGAAATACAGCCAGTAGGAAGTGATCAGCCCGATAATTCCAAGGGGGTACAATATAAAGCGGTACTGCATTGTGACCATCATGAAAGCGCCACTGCCCAATCCCAGCAGGACCACCGTCATCGGCAGCACGCAGCACAAGGATGCCCCGATGGATGTGCTTACACTGATTATTCCTGGTTTAAAATCATCAATCCGCATGGTTTGTTCCTGATTTCCAATTTTTACCATGCTATCCAGCCTGCCTGAAAATCGATGGTTTGTATGCGCGGACCTGTGTGTACGTCCATCATTGCGGGGCAAATAAATTGGTAAGACAAACACATAGGTTGCCCCTACATCCAGGATTACCGGCTGAATAGTTCAATTTTTGGTTTCCATGTTTTCCTGCACCAGAGAAAGGAACGGATGTTCAGTCAGTGAATAAAACACAGTCTGCCCCTGCTTTACCGAATGGACGACTTTGTGAGCCTTCAGCTTTGCCAGATGCTGCGAGATAGCCGGGGCTGTCACTCCGAAAATGTCTTTCAGGTCGCATACGCAGATCCGCCCTTGTTCTCGCAAAAGATGAATTATTTTCAGCCGGATCGGGTTTGACAGCAAATTGTAGAACTCGGCGCGCTCTTCCAGTTCCGGATGAAATGCGTACTTGTCCTGATAATGCTCCAGTGAATCTTCGTCTAATGTCGGTCCGATGCAGCGCATAATTCGATTCCAGCTTATGAGTGTGTTCTTTTGTCCACGGAATGGTGCTGCCTCCATTGCCTCAATCCATAAACGGTCATGAGGAGGAAAATCCCCAGCAGTGGAAACAGCAGCATGTCAAGGTATGCAATGACGGCGGCTGCTCCCAACGCAGTAGCCCCGATGACAAGCACCGGGGTGAAGCAGCAGACAGCCGTTACAGCGGTCCCTATTCCTCCTATCTTGAGCAACTTGTTTTTCATCGGCTTACTCTTTACGGAACCCCGGAGGTTGATTGTACCCCCAATGCGAGATTAAAAGCGCTCCCTGTTGACCGGATGCTCATACGGCACGAAAATGTTCTCCTTGAATTGTCCAACAGTTTTAACTGTTAAGCAAATAATTAATTATCTGTCAAGAAAAAAATCAGTACACATGAGTTTTTTAAGAAAAGACGGTATACCCGGGACATGTCATGATAGCGATGCGGCAATCCCGGGGACCGTCCCGATCATGGTTGATGCCGGAAAACCTCGCTATCCGGATGGAAGGTGTACCAGGCAAACCAGAAGGCATTTAATCCGGCCAGCATATTTCCTTCCGCGTCGCGGATGATGCCGTTGCGGGTTTCGGCGTTAAACTCGATGACGATGTTCTTATCAGCGACAGTGTCCCGCAGCGGCGATTTGGTTTTTGCCAGTTCCACAAATGGATAGGCCTTATAATGACCGTCTATTTCGATACCAAGCACACGTTCCTTGGGATGAAACGCCTGGCTGCGGAAACTTACTGGGAAATAGATCGCGCCGTTTTCGTCATAATTTCCATAGGGTGAGCGCGAATAATCACGTCGGAATCCTGTATCGGTAGAAAGCGCCAGCGTGGTTGGATGCCGTTTGCGCCAGTCCTGCCAGGTAGTGTGTTCAAGAGGCAGTGATTTCAGCAGTTCTCCTTTTCTCGGTCCGCTGACAGCCTGCCCGGTTACCTGGGACCAGAGAGATTCGCTTGCCCGGTCGTAAAGCAGCAGATCGCTGTTATACAGCAAACCGGATACCCCGAATGTCCCGGCAAATCCCTTCTCCGCTCTTCGGAATGCCGTTCCAGTCCCGCAGAGCGGGCAATAGCTGACGGTTACAGGGATTCCGGCGATTTCGTCATTAACGATTTCATGCCAGTTGAGGATCAGGATTGGATAAGCGCGCGCTTCACCGTTTACCACCAGCCCGAGGACCTGATGTTCCGGCGCCAGGAATCCGGCGTCATCCGCGGCAACGAAATTCGGCTTATCGATGGAAGGAATCCCGTCTCGCGGGGGTCCCCCGCGCAGGATTTCACCAATCGGAATAAGTGGATCGGTGATGACGAACCCGTTGCTTTCTCTGGTGGCGGCATGGCTCATACGGGCGGGATAGACCCATGCCATCAGCAGCAGCGCCAGGAAAAAAGTGTTAATCGTAAGAATCATTGCTCGGCGACCAGCCATATCGGTGATAGCAGTCATATCATACTCCTTTCCCCGCATCAGCCATTGTGAAGTTGAGGGGGGCATTTGTTTCGAACAAAAAGGGGGCGTGTCTGAAAAAACCGGACTCTTCAGCCGGACCAGCCTGTAGAGGCTGGTTCAGTATTTCATACGACCCCGCGGGTTTTACAATTCTTCCTGTATTCACTGATTCAAAGGATAGCGGTCATGCCGGAAAATCATGTCTTTTCCGGGTGCGCCCGCATGACAGCCGATGCATCCTGCTCCGCCGCGTTTCCCCACTCTTCCGGCCAAAGATACGCCTTCAGGGTTTTTCAGTACTTTTCCCTGAGGACTGTATTTGACATAGAACCAGTCTCCGTTTTGCGGATCATATCCCGGTTCCCTCCTGAACATGATGGTCACGGCTTTAAGATATTTCGCGGGGTTTTCCAAAACCTGCTGCGGTTCTTTTTCTCCACCGTAATTGCGTTTGATGATCAATATGCCTTTCCGCTCCCCAACCACAAATTCTCCCTCGATGGTGTCCAGCACAATGCCATGTGGGGGAAATCCCTTGTACGGTTGTGAAACGAATGCACGCTCCCCCACCAGCGAAGCACCGGTCATTTTCTGCCAAACCCTGTCGGCGTACTCAATATCCTGCTTGTTGCCGAACGGCGCGGCTGTCAGGGCTGATACACCGGGCAGCAGTGTGAGGAAAATGGAAATGATCATTATGAGATACGGCATAAAGCCTCCTTTCAATGTACACGGCACAAGCACTTATCCGGGATCTGCCGTGAGTTTGTTGGAATCACGCCGCCTGTCCACCCCGGCCGGGCCGATACAGACGGCGTTTGCATCGTCGGCATCCGTACAGGGCTGTCGGCGATTTTTCCGGACAACCCCTAAGTCGATCAATGCCGGTTATTCTTACGTAATAAATAAGTTGAATTTTTGTGCATATATTTTCATCAAAAAAACCTGTAATTATTTCCTGATCATCCCGAAACTTATTAAGGGATTGAATATTTCCAACAGGGAGTTATTCCACAAAATGGGGATATTTATGACTTTTTCCATTAGTTGAAGTTGATCCGCTGCCGGAGAAAGTGACAGCAGGCTCAGCGGAATTTCATTTCTTGAACCTGCACTCGCTCGCGTACAGCTCATGAAATATACTTGATGTTCTCCTTTCACCATGAACCCCCCGCGTTCCACCGCATGAAATGACACCCGCGGAAATTATCCTGAGAATTTTAGCGTGGAAACTCGAGCACATGCCTGAGTAATGATTCAAACCGGTAGTATCTGTCGTAAGCGAGATATAACTGAATCCGGGGTATGCCTGAGACAGGCGTATACACATGAACGGCTGCAAACTTGGAACAAAATGCCGAGGCTGAAGAAGAAAACTGGATTTATGAATAAACCTGAAAGATGAGGTTCTTCATGACCTGCGAGAAAAGCGAGAGACTTTCCTCCGCCCAGATGGATGCCAGACTTTCCCCATTGGAATGGATCGGACTGCGTGTACATTTGCTGATGTGTAGAAACTGCCAGGTTTTTGTTAAATTCCTGCGTGAGCTGAAAGATGCTGTGTTTCAGCATGGCAGGAATGAAGAGGAGCAGGAAAATGCCTGCATGCCGGAAGAAGCATGCTGCAGAATCCTGCGGACACTGAACCAGAAGCAGCCCAGTGGCGGCGCAGGCCGTTAGCTTTTTGTTCAGCTTTACCCGCAAAACCTGCTTGCGGAACCAGCCGTTATGCGCTCGATACAGGATGGACCTGATTTCTCTGTCCTTGAAATCAATTTCGCGGTTCTGGAGTTTCCTCTACATTCCGTCTAACATTCTCGGCAAAGCAGCTGAGCCAGTTACCCCCCTTAAATAATCAGGAGTTTTCATGCCACGATACGACTACAACCTGATCTCAATCGGTGCAGGGTCCGCCGGTCTTATCACCAGCTACATTGCCGCGGCAATCAAAGCCAGGGTCGCCCTTGTCGAACGAAAGAAGATGGGCGGTGACTGCCTGAATACCGGCTGTGTGCCCAGCAAATCTCTCCTTGCCAGCGCGAAAGTGGCGAAATTGATGAAGCAGCATGAACTCTACGGTTTGAAGAACGTGGAGTATGAAATCGATTTCCCACGGGTAATGGAACGGATTCAGGAAATCATCGCCCAAATTGCTCCCCACGACAGCGTTGAACGGTACACTGAACTCGGCGTGGATTGTCATCTCGGCGATGCCAGGATGCGCACACCGCACGAGGTGGAGGTCGAAGGGAAAGTTTTGAGCGCAAAAAATATCGTCATCGCCACCGGGGCGCATCCCTTCATGCCCCCGATTCCCGGACTGAAAGCCGCTCCTGTTTCCAACTCAGACACCATCTGGAGTTTACGCGTGCAGCCACGGCGCCTTGCAGTTATTGGAGGAGGTCCGATCGGGTGCGAACTATCCCAGGCATTCCGGCGGCTGGGGTCGGAAGTGACAATTTTCGATCAGGCCCCCAGGATCCTGCCCAGAGAAGATTCCGACGTGGTCAGTTATGTGGTAGAAAGCTTCGCGCAGGACGGCATCACCCTGCTTAACGGGATCCGCATCCTGCGCGTGGAAAAACAGGATGCCGGCACGTTGATCCACATTGAACAGGATGGTGTGGAAAAAGCTGAAAGGGTGGACCATATCCTGGTAGCAACCGGACGCAGGGCCAACTCTTCCGGATTCGGATTGGAGGAAATCGGGGTTGAGATAAACCCGAACGGGACGATCAAGGTCGATCCGTTTTTGCGGTCCAGCGTTCCCAGCATTTACGCCTGCGGGGATGTCGCCGGACCGTATCAGTTTACCCACATGTCCGGACACCAGGCGTGGTACGTGGCGGTTAATTCCCTGTTTTCCCCGTTCAAAAAATTCGCGGTTGACTACTCAGTGGTCCCTTGGTGCACCTACACCGATCCTGAACTGGCGCGGGTCGGACTGAGCGAGGAGGAAGCAAAGGCAGAGGGAGTGGAGCATCAGGTCACGCGTTACGAAATGAAAGAATTGGACCGTGCTGTTGCCGAGCGCGCCGAGCAAGGAGTAGTGAAGGTGATCACTCCTCCGGGAAAGGACCGCATACTCGGTGCAACCATCTGCGGGATCCACGCGGGCGACCTGCTTGCCGAGTTCATCCTCGCGATGAAACATGGAATCGGGCTGAACAAGATCCTCGGCACAATTCACCCTTATCCAACCTTTGCGGAAGCAAACAAGATGACCGCGGGAGTCTGGCGCCGCAATCATGCCCCCCAACGACTCCTGCGCTGGCTGGAGAAGTTCCACAGGTGGCGGCGATAAGTTGTGTGTTGACTGGATCCCTTCTGAGTAATGCCAATGGTCTATCCACTTGACTGGGAATGTGTTATGTCCTCTAGATAATCAGGTTGGAGAATTACACATGTCGAAGATAATGCATGACCCCTCATCCTTTAACCCGGGTTCAACCAGAGAACTGGGAAACACCGGAGTGAGGGTGAGTTCCCTGTGCTTTGGCACATCCGCCCTCGGAAATATGCCTGAGACTTATGGTTACGAAGTTTCCGAGGAACAAGCCCTGCAGACGATACGGGCGATAATTGAAGGTCCGGTCCCATTTCTCGATACCTCGCGAAACTATGGTTTGGGCCGCAGCGAGGAGATGATCGGCCGAGTGAAACGGGAACTTGGGGGGCTGCCGAAGGGATTTGTGATTTCCACCAAGCTGGACCGGGATATGGAAACAAACCGGTTCGATGCGGAACGGGCAAGACGCTCTCTTGAAGAAAGCCTGAAAACTCTTGGGCTGGATCGGGTCCAGCTTCTGCACCTGCATGATCCGGAATATGCATCTGATCTGCACGATGTGACCGGGACTCACGGCGCGCTTGCGGAACTGTTCAGGATGAAGGAGGAAGGATTGGCACAGGCAGTGGGGTTGGCCGCTGGAAATGTTGAGGTGATGATGCCCATCCTGCGTGAATGGGATGTTGATGCATTAATCACCCACAATCGCTTCACGCTCACCAACCGTAACGCTGAAAAAATGATGGATTTTGCCTCCGGCAAGGGGATAGCCGTGCTGAACGCGGCCCCGTACGCCAGCGGGATGCTTGCAAAGGGTCCTGCATCCGGTTCAAAGTATGTCTACATGGATGCAGACGAAGTAGTTTTGTCAAGGGTCAAAAGCATCCATTACATCTGCATGAAATACGGTATCCCGATAGGCGCGGCCGCACTGCAGTTTTCCATGCGTGACGAGAGGGTCTATTCGACAATTTGCGGGATCAGCAAACTGGAACGGATCGCAAAAACCCTGCAATGGGCGTGGCGGGATATTCTGGACTCCTTCTGGGATGAGTTGGCGACCATTGGCTGTGACACTTCCGAGCCTGAGCCCTCTCGCGAATACACCCCGGGATAGTCTGGAAAAGCGATCCAAGTCTACGTCAAATCAGTTTGAGCTTTCTTTGCTCAAATTCGTATTTGTGCGAACCATCCTGCCTATCATAATTGCCAATGGAGGAGGGTTACGGTGCCCGCGGTTGCGGACTAATCCGGATACCCCTGTCAGCGCCTGCATAGGTTTTACCGGGTTTTGCAGCCTCCGATGTTGATCCAGTTCACTGGTTTTGCCCCAACAGTGTTAGAAGGCCGGTCGCCATAAAAATATTCCACTCGCGAACTGCATTTTTTCCGCTTTTGAGGAAACGGATCGCCTGCTTCAATCATCCGGTGGAATTGGCTGTCCCATTCCGGAATCCAGCTTCCGGTGACAAAACTATACCCTGTTTCTTGACGGGGCGTCTCGCAAGCAGTGAGCAACAGCGCAAATGCCAGGGACAGTCCCAACAAATAATGAAACTTCATTATTGGTTCAGGAGAGGGTTGTACTTGTATCGCCCGGAGCTGCAGTCTGTCACGCGTGCAACCTATTCAGGCTTCAGACCGGCAAATAAGCAGTTCCAATCAGTGGTCTTCAGAAAGGGAGGAAATATAAAGTGTGGGATTGGGTGTGCGGACTTGACAGCCCCCCCTACGCACAGTGAGGGGGGCCAGAAAGAATGATCTGATTTTCAGGCGGGGCGCACGTTGATTGCCTGAGGGCCTTTTTTACCTTCGCCGACCTCAAACTCTACTTTCTCATTTTCACTGAGAAACCCTCCCTTCACTTCGCTCACATGAACGAAAACATCCGGACCTGATTCCTGTTCAATGAAACCGTAGCCTTTGCGTTCGTTGAACCATTTGACTTTACCAGTTGTCATGGAAACCTTATTATTTACGTGACGATGAAAACCCCTAAACTCATGCTTTCCGGTCCATGTCACAACGAACCTGCCACTTCTCATCGATCAACTATTTGAGCGACAGAACAGTCCAGGGAACTCATTCGATCCCGCTAAACACGGAATGAATCTGTATATCATAAAGGAAATAATTCGTGAGAGCAAGACCCTGAATTCAATTAATTTGCACCTTTGACAATTAAACTTTAGAGGACCAGTACATGATTTTGTCGGTGGAGGCAGTTGTAGGAGTTGACATATTCGATCTGGAATAAGATCATTAGAGTTCAATCTTACCCACTCCTTTCTTTCCGTTTCAGGGCGCGTAGCTCAGTGGGAGAGCGCATGCTTCACACGCATGAGGTCGCAAGTTCAATCCTTGCCGCGCCCACCAGCTAACCTCTCGGTTGCTGAGATCGGATTCACTATCCATATCGTTCCTCGACCTGGACAGCAAGCACTTTCCACGACTTGCCGATATTCACCTAAAGGTTGTCGTGATCTTTGTGTGATCCGTCACAAAATGGTTTTTTGACCGAATAACCACATCGGCACAGAGCAACTGTGTTCTCTTTCTCGGTCTCGCTTCCATTCGGATGTACCAGAGTCACTCCGCCCTGAATGATGTAGGGGCCTTTCTCCGCTATTTTTACTTTCAGTACTTTTTCTGACATCGCTTCCTTTCTTGTCATGCGGGAGGTGTTTTCCCAAGCCTGACTAAACCCGGTTTATGATATATTCACAATCCTTGATTTTCGCTGATTATAAATGCATCCAGCTGTTTTCGCCCGGCATCACCCTAATTTACCAGATTATGTGGCAGTTGTCCCGGCGTCAGCACAGCATTACAGCCGGTACAAGAACTGCGAGTTGAAGGATTGAACCAAACTGAACCACTTGCTGAGTGATTCTGATTTTTCAGACAAAATAATAAACCTTTGAATCTTGAATGGCAAGGCGCGTTGTATATTTGTCCTGTTTTGTTCAAACGATACTTTTAATAAATGAGAACCCTGTTGACAGGGGAATTAATCAATGCGACACTTAATTGCGGAAAATCGAATAATTCATCCATAAAATTATTACTTTATGAATTCATGATTGAACCGCTCCCGTGATGGTTATTTGTAGATGGCCGGTGTCTTTCTTCATTGACTCACGTAACAAGAAATTTGGATAAACACTTATCCGGCATGGAACCGAGATGGAACAGTTAGAAGAAATGAAGATGCCCATGGAAGAAGAATCCAGGGTTGGAATGGACCAGACAGACAAGAATTCCCTCCACACATCCATTTCCGGAAACCAGAAGCAGATTTTGAGTGTAGATGATGATCCAGCCGCACATGAAGATTTGGTTGAGCTTTATTTCAGGAAAATGGGCAGTTTCCCCCTGTTGAACCGCCGGCAGGAAGTTGAGATTGCCAAGCGGATTGAAATGGCCAATCAGGAATTGATCGAGCTGTTCACGGAATCGCCGCTGATAATGCGGTATCTCATGGACTTAAAAGCAAAACTGGAGTCAGGTGAAGTCCGTGCCCACCGCTTGATCACGGGAGTAGACGAACACAACCATCTGATTGAAGATGAAAAAGCTGCATTTAAAAAACTGTTGCGTACATTAAAGCTCATTGAGAAATGTATTCACCCCGAATCCATGCGGATCGTTGCAAGAGAGACATGCGAGGCCACAAAAACAACCGTTCCGGGGGTAAAGATATTGAAGAAATATCTGATTCAGTGTTGTTTCAGCACCAGTCAGATTGAAACCATGTGTGAACTGGTTTTTCGCCATCATTCCGCAATCAGCAGGGAATTGAGTCAAATCCGGGATTGCAGCGCGGCCCTCGGCATAGACACCGGGGAAATAGACGAGTCATTTTATACACACGGTCCAAAGGCGGAAATGGCCTTTAATGCAGACGGGATTTCCGAACCGTCAGGAAAGCGCAAGTGGATGCATTCAGCTTCCCGCAGGTATGCCGAAAAAATTCGGCAGAGTCAGCGACGCATCCGGGATCTGCTAAACCGGACAGGGATGGACCTTGAGACTTTCAATGAACACGTGTCCCGCATGAAGTCTACTGAAAAGAGGGTGCACCGTGCAAAAACATAGTTGACGGAAGCCAACTTGCGGCTGGTCATCAGCATTGCCAAAAAGTACCTCAACCGCGGATTGCCTTTGATCGATTTGATCCAGGAAGGAAACCTGGGCTTGATGAGGGCAGTGGAAAAGTTTGAATACCGCAGGGGGTACAAATTTTCCACCTATGCCACCTGGTGGATCAGGCAGTCCATTACCCGGGCCCTGATTGACCAGGCTAGGACCATCCGGGTGCCTGTCCACATGATTGAGACGATCAACAAGTTTCTGCAGGTTTCCGAATCCATGCGTCAGGAACTGGGTCGCAGACCCACCCGCCAGGAATTGCAGAACCAACTCGGAATGCCTTTGGAAAGGATCTTTGAAACCTTGAGAATCAGCCAGTCTCCGATTTCTTTGAATACGCCGCTGGGAGACGGAGAAGATTCCTCATTGAGCGATTTCATTGCCGATGAAAAAATCAAAGACCCGTCATTGGTAACTGTCCAGGAGAACTTGAGGGAAATGCTGCGGCGGGTGATAGACACCCTTTCTCCGCGTGAAGCGAAAGTGTTGCGGATGCGGTTTGGGATGGACGAAAAGCGCGAATACACTCTTGAGGAAATCGGCATCAACTTCGATGTCACCCGGGAAAGGATCCGCCAGATAGAAGCGAAAGCTCTTTCACGCTTGCGTCACCCCGCAAGGAAGCAGTATTTCAATTTGTGATAAAACCTGCCGGATCGCTTCCCGTGTAAGTATGGGAATGAGTCTGCCGCACTATCCGCGCCAAACAGTCTGACGAACCCGGACTTGTCACAACACGTAGGCTGTTTAAGCGCTGCGGGTTCAAATGATTTTGTTTTTCCTTTATTGGTCCACTATAGTTTATGACGGTTTATGCGAATTAGTACGACCCGTCAAAGCCGGTTTCATAATTTTCATGCATCAATATTCGGGGAACTAGCGGAATGAGCAGTACTGAACTGATTTTAGACAAGCGTGAAATTATATTCATCCTTCGTGAATGGCTGCGGGTAGATTTGCTCTGCAGGCACAAATTATATGAAGATTTCGATGGAGAAACCGTGGAACTTCTGGTTGAGGAAGGACTGCGGTTTGCCGCTGAAATAGTGGCCCCTACCCGTACTGAAAGCGACCGCGCAGGCTGCACCCTTGAGAACGAGCGGGTGAAAGTCCCTGAATGCATGAAAAACCCCTACAGGAAGGCTTACGAACTGGGATGGGCATCGCTCACGGGGTCCAGGAAGTTTGAAGGACAGGGGGCTCCGGCATGCATCGGGCTGGCGGTCAGTGAAGGAATCACCGCTGGTAATGCCGCTCTATCCTCCTTTTTCTCTCTGACATCCGGAGCAGCAAAACTGATTGCGTCTTTTGGCAGCAGCGAACTGAAAGAAAAATATGTTTCGCGCATGAACCGTGGGGAATTTACCGGAACCATGTGTCTCAGCGAGCCTCATGCAGGTTCCGATGTCGGTGCAAGCCTGACCTCTGCCGAACCCTTGGGAAAAGGGGTTTACAGGATAAAGGGGACCAAGTGCTGGATTTCCTCCGGAGACAGCGACCTGGGTAAAACCACTGTTCACACAGTGCTTGCGCGCATCAAGGGAGCGCCATCGGGAACAAGGGGGTTGAGCTTGTTCGTTGTGCCCCATACCAGGGTTGAAAGTGACGGGACACTTGGAGAATGGAACGATGTGACCGTTGCGTCAATCGAAAATAAAATGGGCTTGCATGCCAGCCCCACCGCGATGCTTAAGTTTGGAGAAAACGGGAATTGCCTGGGATGGTTGCTTGGTGAAGAAAACCGGGGGATGAGCTGCATGTTCCAAATGATGAACAATGCGCGCATCGCAGTGGGTTCGACAGCAATGGCGCTGGCGGGGGCAGCCTATCAATTCGCCCTCAAGTATGCCGGAGAACGTTTGCAGGGACCGCACATAACGAGGATGCACGAGGGAGATGCCCCGCGTGTTGCCATCATCGAACATCCTGCTGTGAGGCACAACCTGATGCTGATGAAGGCGAAAGTGGAAGGTATGCGCGCACTCCTGCATGCCACCGCACATATGGTGGATTTAACTCGTGTTCATGAGGGCCAGGACGAAGATGAATCACAGATGTTGGTCGATATACTGACTCCGATGTGCAAAGGGTGGTGTTCTGAAACAGGTATCAGCGTTATTCGAACCGGTATCCAGGTTTTGGGAGGCGTCGGTTACACCAGGGATTTCCCCCTCGAACAACTGTATCGGGATGCCCGGGTGTCAGCCATCTATGAAGGCACCACAGACATACAGGCGCTCGACCTGGTTGGCCGGAAAATGACCATAAACGATGGGGCTTTATTTAAAAAACTGATGCAGCGTTACAGCAGAATCGTTGAGGCCTGCAACGAACATACGGGGCTCACCGCCGCTGCGAAAACCTGGGAAAACCAGTGTGAATCGGTTTATGAGCTGGCGAAGGAGTCAGGTGAGGTGATGAAAACCCGTGGTATTGAAGCTGTGGCGCTTTATGCGACGCCTTTCTTAATGTTCATCTCGGCAGTAACCGCTGGAGGGTTCCTGCTTGAACAGGCTGCGGTTGCCATTGAAAAATCGAGGACATCTACAAACCAACCGCGCAGTGAAGGAGCACCCGCACCTCAGTCCATCAACAAGAACGATGACTCTATTTTTTATGACAACAAACTGAAAACTGCTCGATATTTTATTGAAGTGATTGTTCCTGAAAATGAAGCATTGATGTCCGGGGCCAAGCAGCGGAACCTAGACGCCCTGGACATCGTTTTCTAATCACATTATCAACCTCAAATGAGTGATATTATGGAATTTCAAGGCCGCGCATTGCGCTGCGGGATGTTGGAAAATGGCATTGTTGAACTGACGTTCGATTTGCAGGGAGATTCGGTAAACAAGTTCAACCGGACAACCATGGAAGAATTCCGGTCAGTTATCGATGAAATGCAGAAAGATGCTTCCCTTAAGGGCCTGTTGATCAGCAGTGCCAAGGATGTATTCATTGTCGGTGCGGACATTACCGAGTTTCTCAGTGTGTTCCAAATGCCCAGGGAAGAACTGGTGGCATTGATGCGGAAGCAGCAGCAGATCTTCCTCGATATGGAGAACCTGGATATTCCCAGCATATGTGCGCTCAACGGTTATGCACTGGGAGGAGGGTTTGAAATTGCACTGGCTTCGACATTCCGGGTGGCCGCAGCAACAGCCAAAGTCGGTCTACCTGAAGTCAAACTGGGGCTGCTGCCGGGGTTTGGAGGGACTAGCAGGCTTCCACGAATGATCGGCGCAGACAATGCACTCGAATGGATTGCAGCGGGAGATGAACAAACCGCTGAATCAGCGTTGAAGGTCGGCGCCATTGACGCGGTGGTTGAACCGGACTCTTTGCGCATATCAGCATTGAAGATGCTGAACGCGGCCGTTAACTGGGAGATAGAATGGCGCCACAGGCGTGAACAAAAACACGAGTCATTGCACCTCAATGAAAATGAGGCAATGATGGTTTTTGAAACTGCACGAGCGTTCATTGCACAAAAAGCCGGGAAAAATTATCCTGCCCCCATGACCATCGCCGGAGTGATGCAGGCAGCAGCCGGAATGCCGCTGACGGAGGCCCTGGAAATAGAGGCAGAGGGCTTTGTCGAACTGGCTAAATCACCAGAGGCGAGAGCATTGATCGGCTTGTTTCTTGGCGATCAATCACTAAAGAAAAACGCGAAAAAAATGCGTAAATCCGCTAGGCAGGTGAATAAATCGGCAGTGCTTGGCGCAGGGATTATGGGCGGAGGGATCGCTTATCAGGCGGCACAAAAAGGCTATCCGATTGCCATGAAGGACATTGCATCAGAACAGCTGGAATTGGGATTATCCGAAGTCGCTAAGATACTACAGCGCAGGTTTGACAGGGGTAGGATTGACAGCCTAAAAATAAGCAAGACCCTGAATCAGATAACTCCCACCCTCTCCTATGAAAATCTGCAAGATGCCGACATGGTCATTGAAGCCGTCGTGGAGAAGGACACGGTAAAACGAATTGTGTTCCAGGAAATTGAGGAAGTGGTGAGTGAAAATGCGGTCATTGCCAGCAATACATCAACCATCTCCATTAACAGCCTGGCAAGCGGACTGAGGCATCCGGAACGGTTTTGCGGCATGCACTTCTTTAATCCTGTTCACCGCATGCCCCTGGTGGAAATCATCCGTGGAGACAAGAGCAGTGATTCTACTATTGCCACAACTGTTGCATTTGCATCAGATCTGGGAAAAAGTCCGGTGGTGGTCAACGATTGTCCAGGGTTTCTGGTAAACAGGGTTTTGTTTCCTTACTTCGCCGGCTTTGCACAGTTGATTAAGGAAGGTGCGGATTACGAAATGGTTGACCGGATTATGGAAAAATTCGGTTGGCCGATGGGACCTGCATGGCTGCTTGATGTTGTCGGGATCGATACATCACACCATGCAGGAGGAGTTTTAGCACAAGGGTATCCGGACCGCATGAGCGACGATAATACAAGCATCATCACCATGATGTATTCACATAATCGCCTCGGGAAGAAGAACAACCGTGGTTTCTATGTTCATTCGAGTGACAGAAAAGGTAGACCAAGAAAGGAACGTGATCCCAATATGGAATCCATTCTTGCTGAAATGGAATTATCCAAGGGGAGAAACTTCTCAGACTCCGAAATAATTGATCGCATGATGCTGCCGATGCTGATGGAAAGTTCACGCTGCCTGGAAGACGGAATCGTTAACAGCCCTTCCGAAGTAGATATGGCCTTGATCTATGGACTTGGGTTCCCGCCATTCAGGGGCGGTATATTCCGTTGGGCAGATGAAGTCGGATTATCTTCACTGTGCGGCAGCGCAGAAAAATTGTTGAAATTTGGGAAAATTTATCAGCCGACCGGACAAATTCAAAAAATGGTTGCCAACAATGATGTTTTTTATACATCTTGATGTATTCCATGCCAGGCTGATTCCTTAAGGAAATCTTTTTCAAGGCACGAGATTTACATGAACCTAACTTGAGCGATTCATAACAAAAAAAGCTCCCAACCTTTGGATTAAAG
>CAYFLK010000024.1:34944-49534 GCA_964344035.1 uncultured Pseudomonadota bacterium | reverse complement strand
CATATCTTAGCTGTGTTGCTGGATAATCAACACTTAACTCGAACAGAGCCTACTTAAATGGGCCTGAACACCTAAGCACAAAACTGAAAAACAACATGAAATCTCACACACATGTCGTTGTCATCGGGGGTGGCGTGGTCGGCTGCAGCGTGCTGTACCATCTTGCCAAATCAGGATGGAATGACGTGCTGCTGCTGGAACGCTTGGAATTGACCTCCGGTTCGACGTGGCATGCTGCAGGCGGAATGCACACGATCAACGGCGACCCGAATGTCGCGAAACTCCAGCAATACACAATCGAACTGTACCGCGAAATCGAGGAACTGTCCGGACAGGACATCGGGCTGCACATGTCAGGCGGCATCATGCTGGCGGCGACTACGGAACGTTTTGACTGGATGAAAAGTATCCATGCAAAGGGGAGGTATCTCGGCATGGATACGGAAATCATCAGTCCCATAGAAGCAGCGGAGATCATGCCACTGATCAATCCCGACTATTTTGTGGGAGCGCTGTACGACCCGATGGAAGGTCATTTGGATCCTTCTGGGACCACTTGGGCATATGCCAAGGCCGCGCGCAAATTCGGCGCTGAAATCTGCCAGGAAACGCGGGTCACAGACCTTCAGCTTGATCAGCGAGGTGGATGGCGGGTGATCACGGAGCAAGGTGAAATTTTTACGGAACATGTGGTCAATGCCGGGGGACTATGGGCACGTGAAGTCGGACGCATGGTAGGATTGGAACTGCCGGTGCTGGCCATGGAGCATATGTACCTGGTGACCGAAGACATGCAGGAAGTGGCCGCGTTCAACAAGGAAAAGGGGCATGAAATCCCGCACGCGGTTGATTTTGATGGTGAACTGTATCTGCGCCAGGAACAAATGGGAATGCTGATGGGAACATACGAAAAGGACTGCAGACCCTGGGCGCCCAAGCAAACTCCATGGGATTTTGGACAAAACCTGCTGCCCCCGGATTTGGAGCGGATTGCACCTTCCCTGGAAGTTGGCTTTCAACACTTCCCGGCCTTTGAAAATGCGGGAATCAAAAAAGTCATAAACGGGCCGTTTACCTTTGCCCCGGACGGGAACCCACTTGTCGGCCCTGTACGTGGACTTCCCGGTTTCTGGTGCGCATGCGCCGTGATGGCCGGGTTCAGCCAGGGTGGAGGGGTTGGATTGGCGCTCACCAACTGGATGGTCGAAGGCGACCCGGGATTTGACGTTTGGGGCATGGACGTGAGCCGTTACGGCGACTGGGCCACGCTCTCATATACAAATGCCAAGGTGCGGGAAAACTACTCGCGCCGTTTTTCTATCCGCTTTCCAAATGAAGAACTCCCCGCAGGACGCCCCCTTCGTACGACCCCGGTTTATGACCGCATGCTCTCCGCAGGCGCGCAAATGGGCGAAGCCTTCGGGCTGGAACAGCCGCTGTGGTTTGCGCCTGAAGGCATCCGCGATGAGTTTTCATGGCGTCGCTCCACCGACTTTGAACACGTTGCTGCAGAAGTTAGAGCGGTGCGTGAAGGAGTCGGACTGTTGGAGATTTCCGGATTCGCCAAGTATTCTGTCTTCGGCGATGGCGCAGCCGAATGGCTGGACCGCCTGCTCACATGCCGGATGCCGAAACCAGGAAAAATGACTCTCGCGCCGATGCTCAATGAAAGCGGAAAACTGATCGGGGATTTCACGCTTGCAAACCTTGGTGGAGAAGAGTATTTCATCGCCGGTTCCGGAATTGCCGAGGAATACCACATGCGCTGGTTCGAGCTGCAGCTACCGGATGACGGTTCGGTGGAGATAACGCCTCACGGAACAGGAACAGTCGGCATTTCGATTGCCGGACCAAAATCACGTGAACTGCTTGCAAAAATCACCGATTCCGATGTCTCGCCGCAAGCCTTTCGGTTCATGGATATACGGGAAATGGATATCGGCATGGCTACATGCTTAGTGGACCGGATGAGTTACACCGGAGACCTTGGCTTTGAACTATGGATGGCTCCGGAATATCAACGCAGTGTGATGGAACTGCTGCTGCGGGAAGGAAAGGAATTCGGCATCCGCCTGTTCGGTCTGCGCGCATTGAATGCATTGCGTTTGGAAAAAAACTATGGTTCATGGGCCAGAGAATACCGACCTCTATACGGCCCTTTTGAGGCTGGACTGGGGGATTTCGTCGCCCTCGAAAAGCAAGCTGATTTTATCGGAAAGAGCGCCGCAGCACGCGAAAAAGCGGAAGGCGGAAAAGTGAGATTGTGTACGTTTGTTGTCGAGACCAAAGATGCCGACGTCATCTGCGATGAGCCAATCTGGCACGGTGGTGAAGTAAAAGGCTGGGTCACATCCGGAGGATATGCCCATGCCTCAGGGGTTTCGGTGGCAATGGGTTATGTACCTAAGGATATAGCGGACGAAGTAACAGGTTGGTCAATTGATATACTCGGTGAACACTGTTCTGCCAGACTGCAGTCAGTGCCCCTTTTCGACCCAAAAGGCGAACACATGCGTCAATAAAGCATGGTTAATTATGATAAAGAATATCAAAAATAGCTTAAAATTTGTGGAGAACCATTTTCTCAAATTGTTAAATTCTTCGAACATTATATTAAAGACCATGCGTCTGTTTTGGATTTGAGCTATGGGCAAGGCAGATACGCATTTTTATTGCACGAAAAGGACATACGGTTTGGGGGGTAGATAAAGCTCAAACCGGTATCAAACAAATGCTGAAACAAGCTTCTCATGAAAAGCTGGATGTGAAAGGAGTAGTTGCTGATATTACAGACTATGAGTTGACTGATGTGTACGATGCCGTATTGATGGACCGAGTACTTCATATGCTGGAAAGCGACAAACATACTGATAGCAGTACTTGATAAATATAGTTCAGCAATGCTGGATTGGGAAATAATAAACAAGAAGATAGGCTACGTATTTGCCCACAAACTAAATAACTAACATAAGCGCAAATATACTAATTATTGGAGGAACAGCATCAGCAAGTCGTATATCATATTTGGTTTTTCCAAATGTGGCAATCACCTTGCTGTCGAATCACTCTATTTGTTTAATTGCCGATCCTTTTAGTAATGTGTGAGATACATCGGGTGCCTCACGGAGATGATGAACCGAAAAAAATTAAATGATTAACTTAACTGATGGGTAAGGTTTTTTGTGAATTAGTAAGTCAGTAAACCATACGCATGGTTAAATCCAGTTATTATTAAATCTGTAGATGAATTAAAAAACATGACATTAAACTCCATTCAAGCAGTAAAGACAAAACAGGAAGCACGTCAGCATGGAGGGATGGAATTTTCACAGGCACCAGTTGATCTGGATGTAGTACGACGATATCGTTTGCGACACCTGCGCACAAAAATGGAAGAACATGATGTTTCGGGCTTACTGCTTTTTAATCAGATCAATACACGATACGCGGTGGATGCCACCAATATGCAGGTCTGGTGTTCTCACTACGAAACCCGTTGTGTGTATGTCTCTCTGGATGGGCCGGTTGTTCTGTTTGATTACGCTAACCATCCCCATCTTGCAGAGGAAATACCTACTATCGACGAATACCGTACTATGCCATCATTTTATTTTTTTGGGGCAGGAACTCGTGCAGAAGAATTTGTCAAAGAGTTCGCCGCGCAAATTGCCGATTTGATGAAAAAGTACGGAGGTGGGAATCGTCGTTTGGCGATAGACTGTCTTTCCCACGTTGGAAGTGACGCGCTGCGTGAAACCGGACTGGATCTTGTTGAAGGTGAACAAATAACTGAAACCGCACGGGCAGTAAAATCTGCGGAAGAACTGATGCTGATGCAAGCCTCGATGAATGTCTGTGAAGCAAGTGTGAGTTCAATGCGTGAGTCACTAGAACCCGGAATTACTGAAAATGCTCTTTGGGCAAAATTGCATGAAACAAACATCCGACTTGGTGGAGAATGGATTGAAACACGCCTGCTTTCCTCAGGCCCACGAACAAATCCCTGGTTTAGGGAGTGTTCGATGCGACCGATTGAAAAAAGTGATATGGTCAGTTTTGACACTGACTTAATCGGCCCTTATGGGTACTGTTCAGATTTTTCACGTGCCTGGGTTTGTGGAAACAAACCCAGTGACGAACAGCGTCGTCTTTATTCGAAAGCATACGAACAGATTGAGCACAATATCTCCGTGTTGAAAGCCGGCATGAGTTTCCGGGAAGTTTCAGAAAAATGCTGGCCGATTCCGGACGAATATCTCTCTCACCGATATTCAAGCCTGATTCACGGAGTCGGACTGGCGGATGAGTATCCAAACATCAAACATTGGCAGGATTTTGAATCCCGAGGATATGACGGCATTATTGAACCGGGCATGGTGCTTTGCGTGGAATCCTTTATCGGCAAAGAAGGTGGTCGAGAGGGAGTTAAACTGGAAGAACAGGTTATCGTGAAGGAAAAGGGATTGGAACGGCAATCCAATTATCCTTTTGAAATGGCGATGCTTTGATTGAAAAAAAGGAAATATGATCTCATTTTCATTTATATTAACAACATCGGATATTGAATAATGAATAAGGATACATCGTTACCAGAGCAATTTGATGGTATAGAACAGGATCAGGAATTAATGAAATCATGGCTGGTTGAAAATCTGGTCACTGACACAGTGGCAGGATTTTTTCCCGGGCCGGGAATCCGGAAATTGAAGATTAGTTTTGACATCATCAAATTGCGTCAAGCACTGGATGACGCGCAAAAACATCTTGTAGATCTTGGCCAGGGTTTTGGCGTAATTCCTATAACCCGTCGTCTTGGCATGAGATCAAGCACAGAGACTGATTTGATTGGCCGTTACTATTTACGCCCTGATGAAACATACAAGGAAGTGGTTCGTGATGAGCTGGTTGACGAATTTGCATTTTCGGAGCTGTGTCCGGAGTTTGAAGGGACTTATTTTGAAACTCTGCATCAGCAGTTGACCCGGCGTTTCCCGATCGGAAGAATACGTGTGTTGTTAAAAGAACCTTTGACCTGCAATTCATGGCACCGTGATCCTGAACCGCGACTTCACATCCCGATCATCACCAATCCGGGATCGCTTTTTGTGGTGAATCATTATGTCACTCATTTACCGGCAGACGGTTCAGTTTATTTTACCGACACACGAGGCTATCACACAGCAATTAATGGCGGAGAACAACCACGAGTACATATTGTCGCCGCTTTGCCTTTGAAAAATTAACTGCCATGAAAATAATTGCTGTATTTCAAGGGTAATATAAAAAAACCGTATTTATTTAAAGTGACTAGAGAAAGAAAACGACGGGGAAAAACTCATTCACGTAGCATTGCCGGCATCCAGCAGAAACCCTGGATTCAAGCACGCAATCATCTTCCGTCTGTGGAAGTGCTCAGCACGGATCAGATTGAGGATATTCATCAGGCAAGTCTGAAAATTCTTCGTGATCTGGGGATGGTGTTTCTGGATGATGATGCGCTTCAGGTCCTCAAAAAAAACGGCGCGCATGTCGGACAATCATCTCAGTTGGTGAAATTCCCCCCGGAATTGGTAGAGGAATTTGTGGCCAAAGCTCCCGAACAGTTCAAACTTCACGCACGCAATCCGGCACACAGTTTGGAAATCGGCGGAAATTGGATATCACATTCGATGGGCTCGAGTATGCCTAATGCGTCCGATTTGGATGGTGGAAGACGCGCAGGAAATTTCAAGGATTTTGAGGACCTTGTCCGGCTTTCGCAGTATTTTAACGCCATCCACCTTAACGGGGGCTATCCTGTCGAGCCGGTGGATTTGCCTCCTGCCACAAGGCATTTGGACTGCGTTCATTCGCTTTTGACGCTCACGGACAAACCCCCTGCGGCCTACGCGCTTGGACGGCAGCGCATCAGTGATGCAATTGACATGGTTTGCATCGCACACGGGAAAAGACGAGAGGAACTGCGTAAATTTTCGGCATTGATCTCCACCATCAACACAAATTCGCCGCTTCAGATCGACGGACCGATGCTGCAAGGCTTGCTGGAATTGGCGCGCAACGGTCAATGCAGTTGCATCACGCCCTTCACTCTTTCAGGCGCAATGGCCCCGGTTACACTTGCCGGCGCCCTGGCGCAGCAAAACGCAGAAGCCCTGGCCGCCATCGCTTTTGCGCAGATGGTAGCCCCCGGTTCGCCGGTGATTTACGGCGGTTTCACTTCCAATGTGGATATGAAATCCGGCGCACCGGCTTTTGGGACCCCGGAATACGCGCAGACAGTTCTGGCCGGTGCGCAACTGGCTAGGCGTTATAAAATCCCTTACCGTTCTTCAAACGTAAATGCTTGTAATACGGTGGACGCACAATCAGGTTATGAGTCGATGATGTCGCTATGGCCAGCGGTGCTCGGACACACGAATTTGATTAAACACTGTGCGGGATGGTTGGAAGGCGGATTGTGCATCTCTTTTGAAAAAGTGGTTGTTGATGTGGAATTGCTGCAAATGATGACCCAGTTTCTTAATCCGATGCAGGTCAATCAATCTGAACTGGCCTATGAAGCAATTGAGGACGTGGGACATGGCGGGCATTTTTTCGGCGCCGAGCACACGCTGGCACGCTATGAAAACGCTTTTTATCCGCCGATTCTATCCGATTGGAGCAACTTCGGCCAATGGACGGAAAACGGCAGTCTCGATACTGCACAACGCGCCAACCGTATTTGGAAGCAGGCTCTAGCGGATTATCAACCACCGCCGTTGGACCAGTCTCGTCGTGAAGAGTTGTCGGCGTTTGTCATGAAACGCAAAGAAAACCCGGGAATTGATGTTTAGCCGGAAATGGAGTCAGTATACGCCGCGATTCCGCTTTACGATCTTCCGGAAGCACGCGAACAAACAGACGCGCTATGGAAAGGGTTTGCACACGCATTCCGGGAAGTAGGTTTTCAAAGCGTTCCAGATGCTTTGTTGCGAGGTGAAGATGTTTATCGAAAACCACTTTTTTTTGGACAGGTTTGCGGTTATCCGTTGACACATGAATTTTCCGGACGTTTTCAGGTGCTTGCGACTCCTGTGTACCGCACGCCTTTATTCAGCGGGCCGGAATACAGCAGTGTGATTGCGGTGCATCGGGATTGCAAGTGGGAAGAACTCGCTGAGGCACGAGACAGCAGGGTTGTTATCAATTCAAGAGATTCCCACTCGGGCTACAATATTTTGCGATCAATGATTTCTCCGTTGAGCGAAGGAAAACCGTTTTTCAGAAAGGTAAGCGTCAGTGGCGGACATCGCAAAAGCCTGTTCGCTGTTTCAAACAAGCAGTCAGACTTAGCCTCAATCGACTGCTTAACCTGGAGTTTGCTTGAGCGTTATGCGCCCGAGACTTTGGAGAAAGTGAGGATTTTAGAACTAACCCCTCCTGCTCCTGCCCCCCCTTTTGTAACTGAACAAGGGATTACGCCAAAACGTTTGAAAATGTTCCGTACAGCTTTGCGAATGTTTTTTGAAAAACCGGAATTAAAAAGGGAGGCGTCACAATTATTCCTGACTGATGTGCTTGTGCTTCCAGGAAACGCCTATGACTGTATTTTGAGAATGGAACACGAAGCAGTAGAGGACTTATGAGGTTGAACATTGAATGGCAAACCCTTTTGTTAGGAGGCTTGGTTTATACTTTGTTCGGTTTGCTGACTTGGCATTATCACAGTTTGCCGGGTTGGGCGGTTTTTGTGTTCGGCGGTTTTGTGGTTGCGTGGTACGGCTCAATGCGGCACGAAGCCACACACAACCACCCCACAACATCGGCGCACTTGAATGAATTATTCGTCCTGCCCAGCCTGGATTTGTATTTGCCGTTCCGCCTTTATCTAAACAGCCACACTCAACATCACATCAAAAAAAATCTGACTGATCCGGAGCGTGATCCTGAGTCGTATTATTTGCTGTCAGAAAACTGGGAAACCCTGGCCAGTTGGCGGCAAAGCATGTATTGGGTTTTTCACACCCTCGGTGGACGCTTGTTGTTGTATCCGTTCTGGATGATTCCCTGTTTTTTGAAAGACGAGGCAGAGCTTTTTGTGCGCGGCGACCTGAGCAACTTGAGCGCATGGCTTTGGCATTTTATCGGAGTCGCACTGACATTGAGTTGGGTTTACGGAGTTTGCGGAATTCCGTTTGAGGAATATCTGTTGTTGTTCGCTTATCCGGGGATTTCGCTGACGCTGATGCGCTCTTATGCCGAACACAGGAGTCATCCTGATTTCGAGGGACGCACCGTTATTTTGGAAGCTGAATCTTTGCTCGGCATTCTATACCTTTACAATAATTATCATGCTTTGCATCACAACGATCCGGATTTGGCGTGGTACAAACTTCCGGCACAATTTCGCGCACAACGTGAAGATTTGTTGTTGCAAAATCACGGTTACCTGATTCGGGGTTATCGTGAATTATTCCTGAAAAATTTGTTCGCGCCCAAAGAAAAACCATATGTATCCCCAAATACTCTAATGGAAGCCTGAATTCCGGGCTGTTAATTGGTTTTGTCACCGTTTTGTAAACTGTTATCGATTTGTGTAATTTGACAACCGTAGTGAAGATTGTTAGTTTCGGCCTGAAGCGGCCGCGCCGTCGCGTCAACGGCGGCCTGTAGCAAGGGAACGATTCCCGCTGACGCAAACATTAACCGAAGTGAACCCTCCGCGACTTCAAAGTCATGTGCTTCACTTCAAGTTTCGAACCCATCATTCTCAAAAGGAGTGTTATGGAAAAGAATAAATTCAAGCGCAACCACCCTTTGCTGCCCAGGCTGAAAAAGGATTTGCGCGATGATACCATCAGCAGGAGAGAGTTCCTGGCCACAGCCAGCGCACTCGGAGTTTCCGCAACCGCGGCCTACGGCATGCTCGGCCTTACTTTTCCCAAAACCGTCAAAGCTGCCGGCAAGAAAGGCGGTGTTTTGAAAGTGTCCATGAATATCAAGGACATCAAAGACCCCCGTATTTATGACTGGTCGGAAATGGGGAATGTCGCCCGCCAGTTTTGTGAACCGCTGGTGCGTTACACTTCCGATTTCACCTTCAAGGGAATGCTGCTTGAGAGTTGGGAGATCAACGATGACGCAACTCAGTACACCCTCCATGTGCGCAAGGGTGTAACGTGGAACAACGGGGATGCATTCAACGCAGACGATGTGGTTTTCAACATCAACCGCTGGTGCGAAGCCGCCGTGGAAGGCAATTCGATGGCAAGCAGGATGGAAGCGCTGGTAGATTCGGATACCAAGAAAGCGCGTACGGGTGCGATTGTGAAAGTTGATGATTTTACGGTACGCCTGAATCTGAAACAGCCGGACATCAGCATCATTCCTGGCATTGCGGACTATCCCGGTCTGATTGTTCATCGCGATTTCGAAAAACGCGGCGGGGATCTCAAGTCTTTTCCTGTAGGCACCGGACCGTTCGAATTGGTATCGATAGAGGTCGGTGTGGGCGCCAAGCTTAAGCGTCGCAAATCCGGTTGGTGGGGAGGAGAAGTCTACCTGGACGGCATCGAGTACACCGACTACGGCACTGATCCCGCGGCTGAAATTGCTGCTTTTGAGTCGGGAGAGATACACGCAAACTACGGAACAACAGCCGATTCAGTGGAAATTTTGGATGGTTTGGGACTGCATAAAAACGAGGTGGTAACAGCAGCAACAGTTGTGGCCCGGATGAACGTAAGTGCTTATCCTTATAACGACAAGCGGGTGAGAAACGCAATGCAACTTGCCGTAAACAATTCCATTGTCCTGGAATTGGGATACAACGGGTTGGGGAAGGCGGCTGAAAATCATCACGTCGGCCCCATGCATCCGGAATACTATCAACTGCCTGCCGTCACACGAAATGGAGCCAAAGCACAAGCACTGCTGAAAGAGGCTGGAGTTGAAAACCGCGAGTTCGAGTTGATTTCCATAGATGACGACTGGCGTCGCAACACGACCGACGCCATTGCCGGGCAACTCCGCGAGGCAGGCATCAAGGTCGAGCGAACCGTCATCCCCGGGTCCTCCTTCTGGAACAACTGGGTTCAGTACCAGTTCTCCACGACCAACTGGAATATGCGTCCGCTTGGAGTACAAGTGCTGAAGCTGGCTTATCATTCCTCCGCAATCGGCGCCTGGAATGAGACCGCATACTCCAATCCGGAGTTTGACAAAAAGCTGGACGAAGCAATGGGAATCGCTGATACAGACAAGCGTCGTGCGCTGATGAAGGACCTCGAGCAAATCCTTCAGGATTCCGGAATCATCATCCAGCCCTACTGGCGTTCGCTTTACAACCACTCCGTTGCGGGGGTTCACGGATTGCGCATGCATCAAACCTTTGAGCATCATTACGAAGAGGTCTGGCTCGGCTGAAGTTGAGTTTTCCTTCCATCAAGCAGGTTGGGCAAAGGTGCGAAGGTGAGGACGTGCTCCGAACGGGCCAACCTTTCTGGACATGCTTCTCATGTTTCGTTCTTCCCAACCCGCAATGACGCACTAAACCATAAAAAGCTGTTCGAGCAGACTCTGTTTGCTCCTCAGCACTGAGTAAGCGGGCGGGCTCGTCTTGTCCGCTTTCCTCTCTCATCTGATCCATCCATGCTCCGCTTCATACTGCAGCGCACATTTATCATGGTAATGTCTATGTTGGCGCTGTCGCTGGTGGTTTTCACTCTCGTAAACCTGGAACCGAACCTGCGCAAGCTGGCACTGGAACAAAACAACAACCGCATGAGCCGTGAGGATGTGGACAGTTGGCTGGGGAAACATGGCTACCACCGCCCGTTCTTCGTCCGCTACGGTGAGTGGATAACTGGAGCTGTCAGTGGGGATTTCGGCTACTCCACCCGTTTCAGGATGCCCGTCAACGATGCACTACCGAAAAGACTGGGATACACAGGGACGCTAGCGTTCTGGGTGCTGGTCACCATGATTCCCACCTCCTTGATCATCGGCATTCTCAGCGGAATGCGTGAAGGGACCAAGCTCGACCGCTCACTCTCAGTCTTTTCCATCAGTACAACCGCCACTCCGGAATATGTCAGCGGCATTATTTTCACCGTGATATTTGCCTCCTGGCTTGGATGGTTCAATGGAGTATCCAGAGCGGGAGGAATCACATTTGAAAATTTCACCCTGCCGGTGATGACAATGTCATTTTACGGAATGGGTTATATCGCCCGTATGACTCGCGCTTCCATGGCGGAGGTGATGACGTCCCAGTATATCCGCACAGCGGCGCTGAAAGGACTGCCTTTCCGCACAATCGTCCTCAAGCATGCCTTGCGAAACGCATTAATCGCACCTTTCACGGTTATACTTCTGCAGTTTCCCTGGCTGCTGACAGGTGTGGTGATAGTAGAAAAATTGTTCAATTACAAAGGGTTCGGCTGGATGCTGGTGGAAGCCGCGGACAACAACGACATTGACCTTCTGCTCGCATGTTCTCTTGTCTCCGTGGTTGTCGTCATCGGCACCCAACTTATTTCCGACATCGGCTATGCATTCCTCAACCCACGCATAAGAGTACAATGAAAGTGTTGGAAGCTGGGAGAAAGGGGGAAAAATGCCATGACGTTCGCATGAAAAAACGTTTCACCCATCAGTTCTGAACTGGTGACAGGACAAACCATCATGGAATTCATCAGCACGGGAGAAATCTGGTTTCATGTATTCCGGCAGTTCTGGCCGGTGTGGATTGGACTGTCGCTGATTCTTGTATTGGGGTACGCAAGCCGCTCGAGGCTCGGGGTTTTCGGGCACCTGCTGGAAAGCCCTTTGGGAACATTGGGCCTTGTCATTGTCATGTTCTGGGTGCTGACAGCTTTATTTGCGGATGTAGTCGCGCCCTTTGATCCGCTGCAGCAGTTTTACCTGATCAAACGCAAAGCCCCCGGAGTGGTTGAAGCCGAAAGTGGCATGGCGTTTTTTTTCGGGGCAGACAACCTCGGACGTGATTTGTTCAGCCGCATGGTTTACGGCAGCCGGTTTGTCCTTATCATCGCACCGGCAGCGACCCTGGTAGCTTATGCCGTGGGAATCTTGCTTGGCCTGCCCGCGGGATACCGCGGAGGAAAGATCGACACCCTGCTTTCCTTCACGGCCAACCTGATTCTCTCCTTCCCTGTGATTGTGCTCTTCTACATCCTTGTTACTCCGGGAGTGAGGGAAACAATTCTTCCCAACATCATGGCGGGTGTTTTTTTTCTCTTTCCAATCGCCTTTGTTGTAGTCTTTGTCTACAGCCGGTTTCAGCAGCGCCGGGTTCTTCTTTTTGTTCTGCTTGTGATTACTGCATTGACAGGAGGATGGCTCTACTCCGGACTGGTTTTGGACGCCGATCCCCTGGGACTGGTTCACATGGACCCGAATGAACTGAATATATTTGCCGCGGTTGTTTTTGCCAGTTCACCGGGTGTATTCCGAATCGTACGCGGGCTTACCATGGACATCCTCACACGAGATTACGTGGCGGCTGCACGGACGCGGGGCGAAAGCCCATCGTATGTCATGATGTGGGAAATCCTGCCCAACGTGCGCGGGCCCCTGATTGTTGACGCCTGCCTGCGTATCGGCTACACCACAATCCTGCTTGGGACACTGGGATTTTTCGGACTCGGGCTGGCGCCGGAAAGTCCGGATTGGGGATCGATGATCAACCAGACCCGTCAGTTCATTCGCATCGTACCTACTATTGTACTCCCCCAAACCATTGCCATCGCCTCGCTGGTGCTGGGTTTAAACTTCCTTGCCGATGGGTTGCGTGAACAGTCATTGAAGGACTAATCCTGCAACGATACTTATTGTTTAACCAATTGAATTTATTATCCTTGCACTTTTGACGAAATAACAAACAGCAATATTTTCAGCATTATATGCTATAGATAGTTGTAGGGTTAAATGGCTGACGAATTACTTCAATACGAGCAGCTAGACCTTTTTGCCCAAGACAATGTAACAGCGGGGAAAGGTTACATGGCGCTTGAGAATTTAAATTTTGAGGAAGCCATAAGGCTTTTCCGGAAAAATCTCAGTGAGAACACTGAAAATGAACGGGCGAAGCATGGATTGGCGCTTAGTGAATACTGGGAAAAGATTTTCCGTGAATACCTGCTAACCGGCGGCGAAGAAGGATGCGATTATCTTTGGAGTAAAATCATCTGTTTCCCTTTTGATGAAATGGGCAAACCTTGGGCATTTCGACGATCCCTGTTAAACCGGTTGGCCGTTGATATTGAAAGAATCGACACAAACATGTTCACTGGTTCAGATCTTTGCCTTGGCAGGGTTTTAATTGAACTTGAAGATTACAACAAGGCCTTGCCTGCATTTGAAAATCTTTTACTCCACAAAAAAAACTGCGCAAAACTGTCAGCATTGTACGGAGACGCACATTGGCATGCAGGAAACAAATTTCAGGCAAGAATAAATTATGTAAAAGCACTGCTGATTGCTCCACGGGAGGTCTCAGTCGCCCAGCTGCCTGACAAGGAGTTTGAGCGCATGAGTGATGAGGCCGGTCCATTTCTGGCCCCGATATATGTATGGATTGAATGCGGAATGCCTGACCTTGGCATCTATAATATAAATCCAACTGACCCTGATCATAAAAACCCATGTGAAATATATACTTTACTTCTGCGAGCGGAAAAAATGAGAATAAAGAGGAATTATGATGAAATGATCAGCTTGCGGAGGAAATTAAAAAAAAGAGATCCTGAAATCTTTCAAACTTATATCATGGTCGTTTCAAATAGAATAAATTCCGGCTGAATTTTTACTGAAGGAACTCCTGATTTGGAATAAACCTGTTCGATCCTTGTACATTTGCCACAAACACCCTGTTGATTCCGATGATGCCTGAACCAATCCTGGAAATAGAAAACCTTTCCGTTTCTTTCTTTACCCGTGCGGGAGAAATCCCGGCGGTAATGGACTTTTCGATGACAGTGCATGAAGGGCAAACCATGGGTCTGGTCGGAGAATCCGGATGCGGAAAATCGACGGTGGCGCTGGCTATCATGAGGTATCTCGGCAAAAACGGACGGATAGTGGATGGATCCATCCATTTCAAAGGTAGTGACATCACCAACCTAAGTGAAACAGAACTGAGCCACATACGCGGATCGGAAATATCCATGATCTACCAGGAACCGATGGCTTCTCTCAACCCGGCAATGACCATAGCCAGCCAGTTGATAGAAGTTCCGATGCTGCATGAAGGAGCAAGCAGGGCTGACGCTACAGACCGTGCGGAACAAATGCTGAACTCGGTCCATCTAGCGGATTCCGCCCGCATCATGGATTCCTACCCGCACCAGCTTTCCGGAGGGCAGCAGCAACGCATTGTAATTGCCATGGCCCTGCTTTCAAACCCGGATTTGTTATTACTCGATGAACCGACTACCGCACTGGATGTCACCGTGGAAGCAGGAATAGTGGAATTGATCAAGGAGCTTGCACGTGATTATGGAACTTCTATGGTGTTTGTCTCCCACAACCTCGGGCTGATCCTGGAAACGTGCAGCAGCATCACGGTGATGTATTCCGGAGAGGCGGT
>CAYFLK010000024.1:0-34898 GCA_964344035.1 uncultured Pseudomonadota bacterium | reverse complement strand
GAAAGGCCCCATCCTGGATGTTTTCGAAAACATGCGTCATCCATACACACGGGGACTGCTGCATTCGATCCCGCTGCCGGATACGGACAGGAGAAAACGCCCCCTGGAGTCAATCCCGGGACAGCTACCTCTTCCTCATGAGCGTCCGGAAGGATGCAATTTCGGACCGCGTTGCAGATATTTTCAACCAGGAATTTGCGATTCAGGGAAACTTAAAATGGAACCTGCGGGTAACGCCAATCATGATAGCCGCTGCAGGCGGATCACTGATATTGACTGGGAACAGCAGCCAGCCAGACAAGAGGCTGAACATGCCCAGCCACCTGGAGAAGTGGTCCTCAATATCCATGATTTGAGCAAAAATTATGACTTGGCGGCAAATGTGGTCCTGACAGGTGGAAGGCATGGGACTGTAAAGGCGAATGACCGGATTTCAATGGATGCCAGGGGATCTGAGACTGTTGCGATCGTCGGTGAATCCGGATGCGGCAAATCCACTTTGGCAAAAGTTCTACTCGGGCTGGAACAGGCAACCGGAGGCTCGGTCAGGTTTCTAGGAAAAGACATCTCGAAAGTCGAGGTGGACCGGCGCGATACCGAAACGGTCGGTTCGTTGCAAATGGTGTTTCAAAACCCATTTGACACCCTCAATCCCAGCCATAGTGTCGGCAGCCAGATCATCCGGACGCTGGAAAAATTCAATCATGGTAAAAATTCCGGTGAACGGGAAAAACGTATGGGAGAACTGCTGGACCTGGTCAAGCTTTCACGAGACTTTACCTCTCGGAAACCGCGACAACTCTCCGGGGGACAGAAACAACGCATCGGCATTGCCAGGGCTTTTGCGGGAAACCCGAAACTTGTAGTCGCGGACGAACCTGTTTCCGCGCTTGACGTTTCAGTGCAGGCGGCAGTGATCGAGCTGCTGATTGACATCCAGCGCAAGTACGGGACCACGCTGCTGTTCATCAGCCATGATCTTTCCGTAGTGCGTTACCTTGCCGACCGAGTCGTAGTGATGTATCTCGGCAAAATCATGGAGAAAGGAACAACCCGACAGATTTTTCAACCCCCCTATCATCCCTATACTGAAGCGCTTCTTTCTGCTGTTCCGGTCGCGGACCCCCATTACCATAAACGTCAAATTCTGCTGGAAGGCGTGCTTCCCAGTCCACTGAATCCACCCCGCGGCTGCCCCTTTTCTACACGCTGCCAGCGTTACATGGGAGAAATCTGCGATCAGTCAACACCGGATGAACATGAGTTTGAAACCGGTCACACCATCGCCTGTCACCTGCCGAAACCCGTGATGGATTCCATGGAGCCTGTGTTTTACATCAAGTCCACCACTTGAACCATGGAGATATTCCCGCGTCAACTTTCTTTATCTGAGAAAGCTGTTCAGGAAATTCAAACAGTTTTTCAAGCGATAGACTGTTGCCCACTCCCATCAACAATACAATTCAACTGTGAATAAGTAGTGCGCTTTCAAGCATTTCACGCACATGCCGCAAAACTTCATCGCGGCTCCAGCTGTTGCATAAATTTCGTGCGAGTTGAAATATCTCATCCCCTGCGATGGGCTTGCGCACCAGCAGCACATCGTGCTTAACGGCTTCCTGGATTTCATCAGGAGAGCGGTCGGTGTAGGCAGTGAGGACAACAATATAGAGACGGTCGTCTATTTCCCTTAACCGCCGTGCGGTTTCCAGCCCGTCTATTCCGGGTGGCATCCGCATATCGACAAACGCAACAGCAAACGGATTGTTGCTCTTCATTGCATTCATCACCAGTTCCACCCCCTCAACCCCCTGTTTGGCCGCAGCCAGTTGAAACCGCTCCTCTTCTTTTCTTGCCTTGCTGTCTGCTGCGCCGAGCATCTTCTTTAATTCTCCCAGGGAGGTTTTTCCCGGACAAAGAATGTTCTGAAAAAGATCCAGTATTTTCGGATCATCATCGATAATCAGGATATTGCTGTTCATGTACAATTTAATAAAATTGGTTCCATTCCAGCAGGATGCATCCCTGCTCAAGGTAAAGACCGCCGGAGATATCACTGGGTAAATCCCCAGACACACACCAGCAATAATCTACCCAGCATTCCGCGGGACTAAAGTAACATCGGCTCTCATGAAAAACAAGCATCCATGATCTATGTTTCAAACCTGCACCGGCAAAGTCATACGCACCTCAGCCCCACGGTTTTTTCCCCGGCTGTGCAAGGAAATTGTTCCTCCTAGGGACTGTACAAAGTTAGCCGCGATTTGCAGCCTGATTCCTGTTAAATCCTTCCTGCCGGTATAGCCAAACTGTATTGCGTTTTCCAATTCCTCGGAAGCCAGTCCGCAACCATTATCAGAGAGGGACAAGGAGAATCGGTTGCCATCAAGTTCAGCGGAACTGATCATGATTTTTCCCTCAAAGTTCGCGGTTTCCATCCTGATCCGAATTGCCTCCCGGCAGTTTTTTGTCAACCCCCGGAGAGCCTGTTGCAGCAGGTCTTTCGGCAAAGTTACATGTCCGGGGCCGGTTTCGGCATTCACTCTCACATCGATCGGAGTATTCCCGCCCTGGTCGCAATACGGGGAAACAACTTCCCGGATCATTTCCTCAAGTTCAAATATGACAGCACGGACATCGCCGTTTGCCAGATTTTGCTGAATCCTGATTATATCAATGATGCTTTCCGAACCGCTGACAAGGTGTTCCGCTGCGGGTAACAACCTTTCATTTGCAATCCTGTCCAACGCTCGTGCTGCCTCTTCCAGGAAAGAATTGAGTTTTACCGGTTCGGCGGATGGTTTCTGTTTTATCCGCTCCGAAGCATCTGCCTCATCCGCAATTTTTCGCAGCAATTCCGCCACTTCCGGCAGTTCACCCGCATCTCGCTCTATTTGAACGGAATGCCCGTAGATTTTGTTTACTGTGTTACCGATAAAATGTTGAATGGAAGATGAAATTGACGTGAGTCCTGCTTGATACTTCTGCCGTCTCCGTTCCTCCTCATCCGGTTTTCTCATTTGTATCCTGATAAACTTGTCCCACGTGCGAATCAGCGCTTGCCGTACATCAACTGACAATCAATCTCAGTCGCTCCGTCATCTCATATCGTTTCCCCTCAACCGCGGATTAGCGCCGGAATGAACTCATGCTTGTCATACTGGTCTGATATGGATGGATTTCGAAAAGGGTCCGCCAAAGACACTACACATTTTACGCTGTTGCGAATCTACTTCTTTGCTTCTCCCATATACAAAACACCTTTGCAAACGTATACTAACTGATCGCAGGAATTTGTCCAATGCCGCATGAAGCAATTCGAAATAAATCGCGGCAGGATTAGAAACTTCCGGATTGTGTTCGGCAGCTGGAGGATAGTAACAGGGGTACAGGACCTTTGATTTTTCAAAAAAAGGTCCTGCTATTTATGGAACCCGAAACCCGGGGGATATTGGCATCGAGTTTTGCGAACACCATCCGTTTCCGGAAGGTTATTTGCGTTCTCAATAATCCGCCAGGAAATCATCGAGGACTTCAAGATTTTTCTTTTCGAGCACCTTTTTAAAAATTCCGTCTTTCACATCGCGTGGAAGCAGTTCGATGCTCTGGGTCGTGGACGCGTCAAACTTTGCACTGGGAAAAACCTGGAGGATTTTGTCCTTCTGCGAATCATCAGCGAATACGCGGATGACCTTCATACCCGCAAGCATCTCCTCGCACATGTTTCCAAGTCCGACTTTCTCCAGGCTGTTGAATCGATCTTCATTGACCCAGATGTTGATCGGGTATCGTTCTTCACTCATTTTTCATCTCCAGCTTAGGCGCCCAAGGGTGCAATTGAAAAAACCGGGGTCCGTTTTTCAAGATAATTGTCGGTGACAAATGGAGAACCGAACCCATACTTATCCGCTGATTCCATCACCAGGTCAAAAACTTCCGGGCGAAAGATCAATCTCGGCGGTTTGACCCCGTCCATGACTATGCTGCGGATCAAGGTCCCGCTGAATTTCTGCCATTCCTGCTGGTGGTTGCAGAGTCCTTCAGAAGTGATTTCTCCACAGTGCGGGCAAAAAAGCCAGTTCATCGAATATACCGGCGTAATGTCGAAATCGTCACGTACACTTTCAAGCAGTTCATGCGCTTCGTATGTCCCATAGTAGTCACCTACGCCGGCATGGTCACGACCGAACATGTGATGCGACAAACCTAGGTTGGTACGGAGCATCGCGTGGAAAATTGCCTCCTTCGGTCCCGCGTAGCGCATGTCCCAGAAGGTTAGCGAGGTGAGATGGTTGTGATCCCCGAAATACCCGGATTTGCGTAGTTCATCCTGGGTAAGGATGATGGCCTCATCGATGTAATCCCCCTTGCGTTTTGCACCGATGATCGCGTTGACCAGCACCCCGCAATAGGGCTGATCTATCGGCAGGTCCCCATATGACTGCAGCCACGCGCCTTTCATCAGCCATTCGTGGCCGGTGTGCGGCACATTCCGGGTCTGGTGCGCGACCACCCGTTTCCAGCTTTTTTCCTTGAATATCCTGCGCATTTCCAACGGAGGCAAAAAATATGGTTCAAAGGGGGGATTGATGCGAGGTCGTTTCACCAGCGTCACGCTGCCGCCGAGAAACTTGTCCTGATATTCATAAGTGCGGGCACATCCGGGGTGTTTTTCCTCGTCTGTGCCATACACCGATTTTGCCATTTGCTTTTTGTCGTAATCATAAATCTCGTCGACTTCAAGGATCGCCATCGGGTTGTCCTGGTAAGTCAGCAGCACCGAATCTCCGGCCTTGATTCCGTATTCAGCGATATCCTCACTGGAAAGATCGAATAGAATGGGGATGCTCCAAACCGTTCCGTCCGTCAGGCGCATTTTGCCGCACACTGAATCAAGGTCCGCTTTGCCCATGAAACCTTTCAGGGGGCTGAACCACCCGTATGTTATATCGATTACCTCGTTTGCAATTTGACTTCTGATGGGGATCGGCGTCAATCCCTCGATTTTCTTTGCTGCATCTTCCGGATCGAGAATTCGTTCCTTGATTTCATACCCGCCATGTCCGATTTCAGCCATGATGCACTCTCGTGAATGGGGTGAAGATTTAAATGTTCATTTTGTTGAACCATGAAAGAGTTAAAACGTCCCTCTAGAATCTAGATTCTAGATGCGTACCGCATTTTTTGAAATTGACATGGGATATAATGTCCTTGGCAACGCCGACTACGGCCTGTCCAAGAGGCTCACCTTCAGCCTTTCCCGGGTAATGTTCCCGCAGTCCGTTGATGAAGCGTTTTAATCCGAGGCTGAGGTTGAAAACCGCAAACAACACAGCCAGTAGAAATACAATGTCTATCGCGGTGACCGGCAGCATGTTGGCGTATACAATCGGTTTTGCCCGCAGAAAATAAAACCCGCTGGATACGTTCAGCATGTAGATCACAGCGGCAATCAGCAGCATCGGGAAGAGAAAAAGCAGCACGTTTCCGCCAACCGATTTGGCCGCTTTTGCAATCGCAGGGGGATAGGAATAGTGTTCAATCGTCTGACTGCGCAACGCGGCCATTACGTCCCCCGGTTTTGCTCCGCGCGGGCATTGTTCGGTGCAGTCATTACAGTTGTGGCAAAGCCAGAGGTCCATGCTACCCACCAGCCGGTCCCGAAGACCCCATTGCGCGGACAGCATTTCCTTGCGTGGAAAGGGCAGATCATCCGGGGTGAGAGGACAGGCGACGGTACAGGTGGAACACTGGTAGCATTTTTTCAGGTCCCCGCCCCCGTTTTCAAGCACGCATTCCACAAACTGCAGGTCCGCTTCAATCGCAAGATTTTCGGTCATGTTTTTCCCGATCAGGTGTTTTCACCCCCCCCCCGGACATTCAGCAATCAGCTACATGCCCTTGAAAGGATTAGGCCCGAATTCTTCCAGTTCCTTGATAAAATCATCGATGATTTGAGGCAGCCGTTCGTAGTCGTTCATGCCGATCTCAAACTGACGTACACGATCCGATTCCAGGTTAAGACGGTCAATCGTTTCCTGCACCTTGCTCAAGCGGATACTGCACAACTCGCTGCCCTTGACGAAATGGCACTGATAATCGTCACCGTATTTACAACCCATGAACATGATGCCGTCATAACCGACGGAAAGTGCGTCTGACACATAGACCAGGTTCACTCCACCGAGACAGCGCATGGGCAGTATGCGCACGTACGGGCTGATGCGCAGACGGTTCATGGCCGCGAGGTCAAATACCGGAAGCGCATCATTTTCGCAGGCGAAGATCAGCACTCTCGGTTTTTCGTCAAACTCATCCGGCATTTCGATGCTGTTCATCATCTCGGTGAAAATACTGGGACTGTAGTCCTTGAACGAGATGATGCGTACCGGACACGCCCCCATGCACACCCCGCAGCTACGGCAACGGGCGGGATTGTCGAAAGGGACCCCTTTTTCATCTTCCTCGAGCACTCCGAACGGGCATTCTTCCGTGCAGCGTTTGCAGGCAGTGCAGCGGCTGAGGGCGAATTCCGGATATGTCAGGTCACCCACACGCGGGTGCACCGTTTTCCCCCGGGAAGTCAATTCAATCGACTGTATTGCTTTCATTGCCGCGCCGGCAGCATCAAGACGTGAATCGTTGAGGTCCATCGGCTGCCGCACGGTACCAGCCGCGTAAATTCCCGTCCGTCGCGTTTCATAGGGAAAACAGATGAAATGCGAATCAGGATAACCATATTTCAACTCCGGCAGGTCCGGCCCCTGGCGGTATTGCAGGTTTAAAGCGGATTCCCCGTTAATGGTGGAGGGGACCTGTCCGACTGCGAGCACCACCAGGTCCATCTGCAATGAAACATGGTCGCCAAAGAGAGTATTTTCAAGTGAGAGCGTCAGTGTCTTGTCAGCGTTTTCGCTGACCGCAGTCACTTCGCCTTTGGTGAGGAACACCCCCGGGTCGTTTTGCCTGTTGCGGTAAAAGTTCTCGTACAACCCCGGGGTACGCATGTCACGATACACGATGTGCGCTTTCGAATCCGGGTCCAGTTCACGGACATAGGATGCCTGCTTGAGGGAATCCATGCAGCAGGTGCTGGAACAATAGGGCAGATGATCCTTATCTCGCGAACCGGCGCATTGGACAAAGGCAATGTTACGCGCCGGTTTGCCGTCTTTACGCTGAATGCGCCGTTCATTTGCCATCAGTTCAAATTCGGAACTGCTTATCACATTGTCATGCTGGATGCCGAGATGCGTCAGTTTCCCTGCGTCATATGGGTTTGATCCGGTTGCGAGAATTAATGCCCCGCTGTTGAACTCAACGGAGTTCCCATTATGGTTCAGCTTCAGCGCGAACTCGCCCGGCTGACCGGAAATGGAAGCGACATTAGAGGAAACATGGACGCTGACTCGCGGGTGGCTTTCCACTTCCGAAACCAGCTCAGGAAGGTTGTTTGGCTGGGTTTCCGCAAATGGGGCCTGTGAAGGAAGCAGTCTGTATTCCTCGAGAATTCGGCCCCCCAGGTGTCCGGTTTTTTCCACTAGGCTTACCTCAAACCCCGCCCGCGCAGCTTCCAGTGCTGCGGTCATTCCGCTCACACCTCCACCTATGACAAGCAGGCTCCGGCAGGTTTCCTGTTGAAAAGGCTCCGGCAGCTGATGTTTCTTGATCCGTGAGCAGTACATGCGCACATAGTCTTCCCCGGACATCTGCGTGTCTTCATTGACCTTGCCTGCATCGTCCTTGGGTTCCTGCACCCAGGCCACCTGTTCCCGGATCGGGGCGCGCACGACTATACACTCCCCTCCCATATCGAAAGTCCGTTCATGGTTACGATGAGAGCACGCAGCGATAACAAACCGGTTTACTCCTTCCTTGTCCCGGTCTTCGTGCATTTGCCGTACACCCTCCTCTCCGCAGAGGTAATGATGCGTGCGGCAAACCGGGGCTTTCATTTCCTTGCGCGCGACCCCGGCCATTGCTTCCACGTCCAGGGCCTGATCGATATCACATCCGGAACAGATGTAGACGCCGAGCATGCTTTCCATGATTTAATTCTCCAAAACCGTTTGCACCGCCTTCAAAGCCGCGCCTGTAGCATCCTGTATCGAATGGTTCACATCAACCGGACGTTTAGCAACCCCGGCGACATAAATCCCCCGGGCCTGCTGTTCCTGCTGTAGAAAACCGTCCGCGTCCACTTCTATTCCTGGCAGGTCCGTCAAATCCTTGAGGTTTGGTTCCATTCCTGTTGCCAGCACCACCATGTCTACTTCACGGCGAAGCATAAGCTGATTTAGCATATCTTCCGCTTCCACTACCAGGCTGCCGTTGTCACTCTTGCTCACGCTTGCCACCTTGCCTTTTATCATGCACACGTTTTCCATATCCTGAACCCGTGCGGCAAAATCTTCGTATTTGCCGGGAGTACGGATGTCAATGTAGAAAATGTACACCTGAGCGTCCGGATTCTGATCGAGGACATAGGTGGCCTGTTTCAGTGTTGCGAGGCAGCAGATTGAGGAACAATAAGGGAGGTGATTCTCATCCCGTGAGCCGGCGCACTGTACAAAGGCAACACTTTCCACCGGTTTTTGATCGGAAGGACGCAGGATACGCCCCTGTGTCGGGCCGTTCACCGATGCGACCCTTTCCATCACCACATTGTTGATGACGTCAGCATGCTCAGTTGAACCGAGGTGGGTCAGCATGCTTGCGCGGTATGGTCTCCATCCGGTGGCTAACACCACGGCCGATGCATCGAGGGTGAGAGTTTCAGGTTGCATCTCCAGGTCGATTGCCCCGTATTTGCAGGCATCAACACACAGCACGCATCCCGGTTGACACATTTCGCGATCAATCGCGTAGCGCATCGGGTAGGCCATCGCATGAGGAAGAAAAACAGCCTTGGTTTTGTTCATCCCGCAGTTGAAGCTGTTGCTGCGCTCGGCGGGACAAACCTGGGAGCAGGCATCACATGAAACGCATTGCTCAGTAATGTACCTCGGTTTTTTTTGCGCCGAAATTACGAAACTCCCCGCTTCCCCAGAAATCGCCTGCACTCTAGTGTTGGTGTGAATTTCCACCTTCGGGTTCGCGCGCAGCCGTCGGTAGTTGATTTCCAGCCCGCAAGAAGGTGGGCACAGCTTCGGGAAGTACTGGTGAAACCGCGAAACCCTGCCGCCCAGAGTCGGTGTGTTTTCCAGCAATATCACTTCGAATCCGGCTTCGGAGGATTCGAGCGCAACATTAATCCCGCTGATGCCGCCGCCGATGACCACTATCCTGGATTGCTTGCTCATTCCTTAATTTTTAGGTAATGCTTTCCCCGTTTTTCAGTTGGAGGACCCAAGTGTTGCGGAAAGGTGTTTGACGATGCCATTTACTTATGCAATTTCCCCGTTTTATGCTTGAGGTGAAAAGGAAGATTGTGAAGTTTGGATTTTAGGCATTTGGGTTTAACACCGAGTTCCCTCCAGCCTATACCCCTATCTACCCAATTCACAGGATTCCGGACCGCCGGAGATGTGTTCCTGGGCCCGGAATCCCGTTGGGGAATCAGGAAATCAACTGGTGATAGTCCCGTTTGAAAATATCCCACTCCCCGTTGTTTTTGTTGTAAGTGGAATTGACGAAACACTTCCAGTTGTCGTCATCAATGGGCAGGAAATCCCCGCGGTAGTAATATCCGGGATAACGGGTTTCTTCCCGGAAATGAATGTGCCGTGCATGCGCCTCCCCGGCCAGGATGCGGTGGAAGTTTTCCCACGCACGAAGCAGTTCATGGAGATCCATGGCACACATGTGCCGGGAGTCCTCCTTGACCATTTGCAGGTAAAGGAAACCCTCTTCCAGCATCATCTTGCTCGTCATGTACCATGTTGAAACGCCACCGACATACTCATCCATCACCTTCTGCAAACGCTGCTGCAGCATGGCAGGACGGATGTAATTCGGGTTGATGTCCGGATCGGTGGTGTATCCGCTGAACTTGGCATATGTCTCCATCGGCATGAAGATTTCCTTTGCTAATTCTTCGGGATCCTCCGCAAACGAAACTTCCTCATCCTTGTGGTCCATGCAGTAGGCAACCATTGATTTGCCCGCTAGCCGCCCTTCCGCATGTGAACCGGATGAGAATTTGTGCCCGGACGCACCGACGCCGTCACCGGCGGCAAACAGTCCGTTGATCGTAGTCATCCGGTTGTAACCCCAGGAATATTCCTCGGGTCCAAATTCACCTGGACCACTGGTCCACAAACCGGCGCAGCCTGCATGAGATCCCAGCAGGTAGGGTTCGGAAGGCATCAGTTCCGAAGGTTTCTTTTCGGGTTCCACATTGTTAGCGGCCCAAACTCCCGCCTGCGAGATGGTCATGTCTAGGAAATCTTCCCATGCCTCTGCTTCGAGGTGTTTGATTTCCTTCTTGCTCATTGTTTCAGAAAGGGCCTGCAGGGCCTGATCGGTGTGAATCTTGATCGGTCCCTTGCCGGCTTTCATGTCGAGGATCATCATGTGATTACGCATGCAGGTGCCCATTGCATCAACATACTTGCCGTAATGCTTGCGGCTCTCATCCGCGTTGGTAACCTGATAGTCCTCTCCGAATCCATTCGTCGCCTTGGCTTTGAAAAGTAGAAACCACGCGCCAACCGGGCCGTAACCGTCTTTGAAACGGGCAGGGACAAAACGGTTTTCCATCATCGTCATCTCCGCTCCGGCTTCCGCTGCCATCGCGAAAGTAGAACCGGCGTTCCATACCGGAAACCAGGCGCGACCCTGGCCTTCCGCGGTTGAACGGGGTTTGAACACATTCACAGCCCCGCCTGCCGCCAGCAGCGCGACTTTGCACTTGAAGACGTAAAGCTTGTGTTCACGCACGCTGAACCCGACCGCGCCGGCCACCTTCTTCGGGTCGTCCTTGTCGAGCAGGAGCTTGACGATGAACACACGTTCAAAATGATTCTGTTCCACACCGGTTTCCTTGCGGTTGTTTTCCAGCGCAAGCTTGCCGGCTTCGGCGACAACAACCTTGTAGGATTCGCCGTTGATCATCAACTGCCAACGCCCGGAACGCACCGGGGTTCCTCCGTCACGGAGGGCTGGGATTTCCTCGCGGCTGGCTTGATGTCCGTCCAGGGATTTGCCCTCAGCATCCTTCTTCCAGATCGGCAGCCCCCAGTCCTCAAACAGATGCACGGAATCATCCACGGATCGGCCGAGGTCATAAACCAGGTCTTCGCGGATGATCCCCATCAAGTCGTTGCGGACGTAGCGCACATAATCCTCGACGCTGTTTTCACCGAGATAGGTGTTGATTGCAGACAGTCCCATTGCCACAGCGCCGCTGCGGTCGGTGGCGGCTTTGTCCACCATCGTCACGCGCATTCCTTGCGGAGTCGCCCAGCGGTCCGCTTCGTAAGCCGCACCGCAAGCGGCCATTCCACCACCGATCAGGAGCACGTCTGTTTCATGCACAACGATTTCCGGCTTGGGACAGTGTTCAAAATTATTGACTTTTGGTTCCATAACTGACTCTCGATTTGGGTTGAACAAGAGGTTTAAATGACAAACTCATCACGCCGGCCTCGGCATTGCGGCGCCGGATGCCTGCTGAGTGAATAAACCCGGTTCCTTGATCCGCGAGAGGTCCGCTTTCGCCTTCCCGCCCCCGGCGAAGATGTCAACTTCTCCTTCCTGTACGGTACGGATGGGGAATTTGAAACGCTTGAGGTTTCCGTTGCGAAACTTGACCGTCCACATGATGGTGTCTGTCCCGCGCAGCGGGATCACCGTACCACCCAGGGGCGCGAATTCTGCGTAACAACGGACTTCGATCGCCTGTTGCGGGCAGATCTTTACACAGTTATAACACTCCCAGCATTGTACCGGTTCCTGATTGACGGCTTTCATCGTTTCCTTGTTCAATACCATCAGGTCATGCGGACAAATGTACATGCAGGCAGTTTTGTCCTGCCCCTTGCAGCCATCACATTTTTCAGCAATTACAAAACTTGGCATGGATCACTCCGTGAGGTATGGTTCTGAAAGGCCGGAATCCAATCCCTGAAAGACATTGGTGTCCGGGGTTTGCAAAAGACGTGAGGACTCCCTCGCGCCCTTTCCTGGCGCCAGCCGACTGGATCATGACTGGACTTGCTTGAGACGGCTTCCTGTCACCGGCATTCGTGATGGACGCTCCGCCTGCCTGTGGGTATAATGTATGTTTCCCGTAACCCGCTTTTTTGCCGAATCGCGGGCGGCCCTGCCCTCGAAAAAAGGTTTGATAAATGAAATCCGCTTCAACTCCCTGTTCCATCTGGTCAGGGACAGATTGAATTAAACTCTGGATTTAAAGAAAATTCCGGATATCAAGAATCCATCAATTGCAAATTTTCAAATTACTGAAATTATTTTTTAATTCATTTTTCCATGATCTTGGGCAGTTGTCACCCTGCAAAAGTACATATTGACAAATGAGGATATTTGTGATTCATGGTATGTTTTTTTACCTGCCGCCTCCCCACAAAGGGAAAGTTATTCTGAAAGACGCACTTGCGAAAAGCATAAAATTCTCAAATGCTCACCGAGAGTTATCCGGTTTTACAGGGACTTGAGAATCTAAAACATGCGTGTTTATCTTTCGATGGCTGTCTTCAACTTAAGTTTTTTTTATTTTCGCACCAAATATAAGGTAGCGATTTATTGAATTCACGATATGAAACAAATCCATTTCAACCCGCATACAGAATGTGTTTATGAAACAATACCGGCAGTGCCGGATGCACTGAGCAAAGATGAACAGGCGGTCCGGAAGGCTTTGTTGAAACTTGATGAAGTCTGCTACGTGTTGAGGTCCGGAGGAAGCATCGGGCTGTGCACCAGCAGCAGCCTCAACCTCAAGGGCGGAGAGAGCCCAATGGAGTTGCTCTGTTACGCACCGCCTCTCAATCCGGAGCAATTGGGGGACCCCGCTTTCCTGAACAGACACAATGTACGTCTGGCATACATGACCGGCGCCATGGCTAACGGCATCGCCTCGGAAGAACTGGTGCTCGCGGCCGGTCGGGCCGGGTTGCTCGGCAGTTTCGGCGCCGCAGGACTTGTACCTTCCAGGATTGAAGAAGCTATTCATCGTATTCAGCAAACTCTTCCTGAAGGTCCTTACGCGTTTAACCTGATCCACAGTCCAAACGAAGACACGATAGAACGCGCCGGGGCGGAACTTTATCTTAAGTACCGCGTAAAAACAATCGAGGCATCGGCGTACCTTGACCTGACCCCGCATATCGTGCGCTACCGCGTGGCGGGGCTGCGAATGGGGGCGGACCAACGGATAGTGACTGAAAACCGGGTGATCGCGAAAATCTCTCGTACAGAAGTGGCGGAGAAATTCATGCGTCCCGCGCCTGAGCGAATAGTGACGGAACTGCTGCGGGAAAAGCGCATCAGCGAGGAACAGGCCCGGCTGGCCGCACATGTGCCGATGGCGGATGACATAACCGTCGAGGCAGATTCCGGCGGTCATACAGACAACCGGCCTTTGCTGGCAATACTGCCGGCGATACTTTCTTTACGGGACAGGGTCCAGACCGATCAGGGATATACCGATCCGATACGAGTGGGGGCTGCAGGCGGAATCAGCACACCGGCATCGACATTGGCTGCGTTCATGATGGGCGCGGCGTATGTAACAACCGGGTCAGTCAACCAGGGATGTGTTGAAGCCGCGGCTTCAGACCACACCAAACGACTGCTTGCACAGGTAGACTATGCGGACGTGGCCATGGCGCCGGCCGCTGACATGTTTGAAATGGGAGTGCAGTTGCAAGTGCTCAAGCGAGGGACTATGTTTCCCATGCGTGCGCAAAAACTGTATGAGTTGTACAAGAATCATGAATCAATCGAGGAGATCCCGCCTGCTGAGCGCAAAAGGCTGGAAAAACAGGTATTCCGCAGGGATCTTGAATTCGTTTGGAAGGAAACGGAAGCTTATTTCAACGCCAGGGACCCGCGCCAAATTGAACGTGCTATAGACCACCCCAAAAGGAAAATGGCCCTCGTCTTCCGCTGGTACCTGGGGCTTTCTTCCCGCTGGTCGAATATCGGTGAACCGGACAGGGAAACCGACTACCAGATATGGTGCGGTCCATCGATGGGAGCATTCAATGCCTGGGCGCAGGGCTCGTATCTTGAGGATGTCTCCCAGCGAAGAGTCGTGGATATCGCCCATCACCTGATGACCGGAGCGGCTTTTCTCAGCCGTGTCCGTCATCTGCAGTCGCAGGGCGTCAGTTTTTCCCCCGGAGTCGACACTTATGTCCCGGAACCGCTGGTGGAACCAAGCTTCTCCTGAAAAGTCTTTTATCGGAAAGCCCGGCAGCGAAATTGGACACCCCTGCAGCACCTCAACGACGCTGTTCTTTGCGCACCATGTTTTCCAGGAAAATGACCAGCAAAAACCCTAAAAGCATGAGTCCTGCCGCCGCAGCTAGTTGAATATCCCATTCAGGCATCACGTTTATTTCCCGCAGAACATACTCCCTGCCACGGATTATCTCGCTTTCAAGAGGAATTTTCCAGGGCCAGACCTTGCGCATTGCGCCGATCATGAAGCCCGTGAGCAGACCAAGGGTGGTTTCCCGGAACCGCTGGAGGCCAAAACGCAGGATACGCGTAAAACCGAGCAGACCCGCCAGACATCCGAATATGAAAACGAACAGCACCTGCAGGTGCTCCAAGGTCAAAGGATCACGCAACACAGAGGTGATGAAGGCGTATTTCCCCAGAATCAGTAGGATGAACGCGCCGCTCAATCCTGGAAGGATCATCGCACAGATGGCGATCATTCCACTGAAGAAGATGAACCCCAAGGATTCCGGGGTTTGCACCGGGATAAATCCGGTGATGCCGTAGGCGATCAAAACGCCGATCAGCAGACCCGGGAGCCCTAGCTTCCAATCCTGTATGGAACGACCGACCACAAGGACCGACGCAGAGATCAACCCGAGAAAAATCGACCAAGTCAGCACCTGTTGGTGAGTCAACAGGTAATGCATCAAACGGGCGGTGCTCACCAGTGCTACGCTGATTCCAAGCACCAGGATCAGGAGGAAACGGAGATGAAGCACAGCAAGCGCTTCTTTCAGATGTCCCCGCAGCAGGATTTTGCAGAAATCCAGGTCTGCTGAAGCGATTGCATTAAGCAGTTGCTCATAGATCCCGGTAATAAAGGCAATGGTCCCGCCTGAGACCCCGGGGATTATGTCCGCGGTCCCCATGCCCACTCCCTTCAAAAAGAGCGTTACATACTGACGCCGGGTTTGCGGTCCGGGGCTGGTTCGCCATGCTTCACGCAAACTTTCAGGAGCTTTAGTTTTTTCAGCTTCTGAGTAAGAAGGTGCTTGTGACCCACTGGCTGGTTCTTGGCTGTCTTGCATGAAGTTATGCTTTGCTGGGTTCTTCTGTACAATTGTGGGAAATTCACTTGCACAAACTGTTCAACGACGTTCGAACGTTGAACGCAAAAATACACAGAGGAATTCGGCTACGGTCGAACAGCTCCATTCAGGCAAGAAACCCTGCCTGACTTTCTGATGTGAAGAAATGATCAAGGAACGCCTGATCGAGGACTCGGTTGAATTCCATGTGAAATTCCGAATCATCCAGATTGCGATGCAATTGTCTGCAAAATGAACGCAGCTGCATCGATGAACCTGCACAGTGGCGGAGGAACTGGTTGGCGAATATCTGCAGTTCCCACAGATACTCATCCTCGCTGAGTTCAAGCAGTGGCGCGCTGTCGCGGTAGTTTTTGAACAGCTCCCTGCTTAACTGATCAACGAGGGAGAAGAAGTCGGTGCCCAGGGCTTTCAGGTTCAGCAACTTCTCCGAGTCCATTCTTTGCTGCAGGTTTTCCTGGAAGGTGCGCAAGATGAACTCGGCTTTGTTGTCCCGTTTCCCGGAGATTAACTGATTCTGCATTTTTCGTTTTTGCAGTCACGGGTGAATTGCTTCAAATATGCAAGGAGCATGTCATCCGCGGGGTCCGTGATTTCTCAATCAAACTGATCAAGTGGTATCGCATCCGGGATCAGCAACACCGGGATGCCGTCACGAACGGGATACAGACGCTTGCCATCGGAACGCACAAGGCCTCCATCAATAGTTTCTCTGACAGCTTTACCTTCCACATTGACCACCTCGCCTTCTCCAATTCCTTTGTTGATGCGTATTATCAGAGAATCTTCGGCAATGGACACCGGTTCCCGGGATTCCGGGCACACAAGCATTTCCAGCAAATCAGGATCAATGAGGGACATATGCAGTAATTTTCAGAGGACGGCAAACCTCGTTTCTAGTTTCTCGTTTCTAGTTTCTAGAGCGGGGAAGACGGACTTCGTCCCGCAGGCTATCTCAACGATGCAATTTGCTGGCGAACCAATGCTCGTTCCAGCTTAAACTCATATTTGTTCATGCGGCGCTGTTCCGAATCCCAGTCTTCCGCAGAGAGATTGATTTCGTCCAGTATTTCCCTGGCCTTTGCTTCAGCTTGTTTCGCGCGATCCACGTCTATCTCCTCCGCCCTTTCAGCCAGTTCAGCCAACACCGTCACCCGGTTTCCGGCAACCTGTGCATATCCCCAATGAACGACCAAGTACTGGCTCTGATTATCTTGTTGATAGGAAACAATTCCAGTGTCAAGGGTTGTCAGCAAGGGAATGTGTTCAGGAAGGATGGTCATTTCGCCCACAGTTCCCGGCAAAGTGACTGAATCAGCTTCCGTTTCAATCACCTTGCGTTGCGGGGTGACGATTTCCAGTTTCAAACATTGTTTCATGACAGAACTAATATCGGCGGATGCTGATTTCTAAGCCAGTTTCCTACCCTTCTCCTGAGCCTGTTCAATTGTACCCACCATGTAGAATGCCTGTTCAGGCAGTTCATCATGCTGCCCGTCCAGGATTTCCCGAAATCCGCGGATGGTGTCCTTGATGTCGACATACTGTCCCGGGGTGCTGGTGAAAGTTTCCGCGACAAAGAAAGGCTGCGAGAGGAAGCGCTGAATCTTGCGGGCACGGTTGACGGCGGCTTTGTCATCTTCTGATAATTCGTCCATCCCGAGAATAGCGATGATGTCCTGCAAATCCTTGTACCTCTGCAACAGCTGCTGCACTTCGTTGGCCACGGAATAATGCTCCTCTCCCAGAACCGCCGGGGTGAGGATCCGGGAAGTGGAATCCAGGGGATCAACCGCGGGATAAATCCCCAGTTCGGCAATCTGCCGGCTTAAGACCACGGTGGCATCAAGGTGCGAGAAGGTGGTGGCCGGCGCCGGGTCCGTTAAATCGTCCGCGGGGACGTATATAGCCTGCACGGAAGTGATCGAACCCTTCTTGGTGGAAGTGATGCGTTCCTGCAGTATCCCCATTTCAGTAGAAAGTGTCGGCTGGTAACCCACAGCGGAAGGAATGCGCCCGAGCAATGCCGACACCTCTGATCCTGCCTGGGTAAAACGGAAAATATTGTCGATGAACATCAGCACGTCGGCGCCTTCTTCATCCCGGAAATATTCCGCGACTGTAAGCCCGGTCAGGCCTACGCGAGCGCGCGCTCCGGGGGGTTCGTTCATCTGCCCGTATACGAGGCTGGTTTTATCCAGGACCCCGGATTCCTTCATTTCATTCCACAGGTCATTGCCCTCACGGGTCCTTTCACCAACCCCGGCAAAGGCGGAAAACCCACCATGCTCAGCGGCAATATTGCGGATCAATTCCATGATCACCACCGTCTTGCCTACTCCCGCACCGCCGAACAGGCCGATTTTACCGCCTTTGAGGAACGGACAGAGTAGGTCAAGAACCTTGATGCCGGTGACAAGAATTTCCGCTTCCGTTTCCTGTTCCTCAAAACTTGGCGGTTCACGGTGAATCGGCCAACGCATGTCAGTCTCAATCGGACCTGCTTCGTCCACAGGTTCCCCAATTACATTGATGATGCGACCCAGTGAAGCTTTGCCGACCGGAGCTGTGATTGGCCCCCCGAGGTCTTTGACAACCGTGCCCCGGGGGAGTCCGTCCGTGGACCCCATCGACACGGAACGCACTGTGTTTTCCCCAAGGTGCTGCTGAACCTCGCAAATCAGGCGCCCGGTCGATGTTTCTTCAATTTCCAGTGCTGTATAGATCTCCGGAAGATCTCCCGACTCAAACATGACGTCAACGACGGGTCCCATAATTTGTACCACCTTGCCTGTATTCATTCCTTCCTCGTATGTTTAGTAGAATAGGATCTGAGCATTTTTTATGGCTTTGGCTGAATGAAACACACAGCCAAGCAATCTAGAATCTAGAATCTAGAATCTAGAATCTAGAATCTAGATTCTAGAATCTAGATTGCAGGGTCTATTCTAGATTCTAGAGCGGAGAGCTACATGCTTTCCGCGCCGCTGATGATTTCGATCAATTCCTTTGTGATTGCCGCCTGCCGGGTGCGGTTGTAATGCAGCTGCAGCTTGTCAATCATATCCTCCGCGTTTTTCGTAGCGGAATCCATCGCAGTCATGCGTGCCGCATGTTCCCCGGCCATGCTGTCAAGCCAGCATACGAATACCCGGTTGTGAAGGAACTTGTCCAGCAGCCTGTCCAGTATTTCCGCGGGAGAGGGTTCAAAGACCGGTTCACGCTCGTCTTCAGGTTCTTCCTCCATACGCGGAATCGGCAGCAGTTGTTCTATGACTGGACGCTGACTGATGACGCTGCGGAAATGATTATAAGCCAGGAATACGTTTTTCAATTCACCACGTTCGTAAAGTTCCACGTATTGATTGACAACCTTCCGTACGATGTTCATTTCCGTATCCGGACGGATTTCCTGAAAGACTTCCTTGATTTCAACCGCACGCCGTTTGAAGAAATCCGAACCCTTGCGTCCGATCATGGTCATTTCAAGCTGGTCCGCCGGAACGCCTGCCATTTCCTCCTGGACCATTTTACAGAGGTTGCTGTTGAAACCCCCGCACAGTCCACGGTCGCTGGTGATCAGGATGACAGCAATTTTGGAAGCCGTGGTTTCCTGGAAAAGCGTGTTTTCATCATCACCTGAAAGTGTGCTCAGGGATGAAACCACGTGCTTGAGCAGCTGCGCGTAGGGAATCGCGTCCCTGATGTTTTCTTCCGCCTTCCTCAGTTTTGCCGCCGAGACCATCTTCATTGCGCTGGTGGTCTTTTGGGTTTTCTTGACGCTTTCGATCCGTTTACGGATTTCCTTAAGCGTTGCCATGGGAATTACAGATGTACAGAAATGAGCTTGAAGATGATGTAATCAGGCGGCAAAAGATTTTACGTATTCATCCAGGATTGATTTTAGGTTCTCTTCGGAAGAGTCATCAATGAACTGGTCTTTTTCAATCTTGTTCCTGACTTCTGCGTGTTGCGTTCTGACAAGTGACAGGAACCCCTCCTCAAAGCGCTCGATGTCGGTGACTGGGAACCCGTCAAGGTAACCGTTTGTCGCGGCGAATATGGCAAGCACCTGATCGATCCAGCGCATGGGTTGAAAATCCGGTTGTTTGAGAGTTTCCACTAGCCTTTGTCCGCGTGCAAGCTGCTGCTGTGTCGCCTTGTCCAAATCGCTGCCGAATTGAGCGAAAGCTTCCTTTTCCCGGTATTGAGCGAGATCGAGCCTGAGGGTGCCGGCCACCTGCTTCATCGCCTTCACCTGTGCGGCCCCACCCACCCTTGAGACGGATAGACCCACGTTGATTGCGGGACGCACCCCTGAATTGAAAAGATCCGTGCTGAGAAAGATCTGACCATCGGTGATGGAGATTACGTTGGTGGGAATGTAGGCTGAAACGTCCCCGGCCTGCGTTTCAATCACCGGGAGCGCCGTCAGTGAACCGGCCCCGTGTTCTTCGTTGAATTTACACGCGCGTTCCAACAGGCGGCTGTGGAGATAAAACACGTCCCCCGGATAAGCTTCACGTCCGGGAGGCCGGCGCAGGAGCAGGGACAGTTGCCGGTAAGCCACCGCCTGTTTGGAAAGATCGTCATAGATGCAGAGGACATGTTTACCCTTGTCCCGGAAATACTCGCCCATGCTCACCCCGGAATAGGGCGCCAGAAACTGCAGCGGAGCAGGTTCTGAAGCAGTGGCCGAAACCACTATGGTGTAATCCATCGCTCCGTGTTCCTGCAGGTTGTGAACGATTTTCGCCATCGTCGAGCGCTTCTGTCCAATGCCGACGTATATGCAAATGACATCCCCGCCCTTCTGGTTGATGATCGTATCCAGAGCGAGTGCGGTTTTGCCTGTCTGTCGGTCTCCGATGATCAATTCCCGCTGCCCGCGTCCGATCGGAACCAGTGAATCGATAGCCTTCAATCCGGTTTGCAGCGGTTCGTGTACCGATTTTCTTGTCACAATTCCAGGGGCGATGACTTCCACCCGGCGTGCTTCGCTGGTTTCAATCGGCCCCTTGCCGTCGATCGGCTGCCCCAGCGGGTTGACCACCCTGCCAAGCATTGCTTCCCCGACCGGAACTTCAGTTATTCTTTCAGTCCGTTTTACTTCGTCTCCCTCCTTGATCGTGCGGTCATCACCGAAAATAACGACTCCGACATTGTCTTCTTCGAGATTCAATGCCATTCCGGTGATGTTGTTGGGGAATTCCACCAGCTCTCCGGCGACCACGTTGTCCAGTCCAAAGACGCGGGCTATCCCGTCCCCGACTTCAAGCACCGTTCCAACCTCGGTTTTAGTGGTTTGACGGTCGAAATTCTCGATTTGTTCATGGATGATTCTGCTTATTTCTTCAGCACGGATTTTCATAGGTGTCCACCTTGGATGATGGATTGACGAATCTGATTAAGTTGATTTCGGAGGCTGCCGTCGATCACAGTTGAGCCGATCCGGGTAACTACCCCGCCCAACAAGGCAGGATCAAGAACGGTCTGCACTTCGACTTGTTTGCCGGTCACGATGGATAGGGTTTTCTCGATTTTACTCCGGCTGGCTTTTGAAAGCGGATGGGTGACAATTACTTCTGCATCCATCCGGCCGAGCAATTCCTTCATCTGCCGGGCAAACGCCAGTTCGATGTCGGCCAGAAGGTAGAAGCGCCGTTTTGCAAGCAAAAACCTGGCAAAGGTATGCACGAGCTGCGAGGTTTGCAGTTTTTCCAACACCTTTACCAGGATGTCCTGTTTCATCCGCGTTGAAACCTTGGTGCTGGACATTGCTTCCCGCAAATCAGGAGATTCGCTGACCAGTTCCGTTAATTCGGACAAATAGCCGCCGGTTGATTCAAGTGCCTTCCGCTCCCTGGCAAGCCTGATCAATGCAGTGGCGTAACGGTTTGCGATAACTCCCCGGCTCACGATATCTCTTTGGTTTCAATCAGTTGATCGAGGAATTTTTTCACTAGTTTGTTTTGACGGGCAGGGGTCATCTTCTTCTTAACCTTTTCCTCGGCAAGTTTAACGCTCTCTACTGCAACCCATTGTCTCAATTCATGTTCCGCTTTCCGGTATTCCTGCTCGATTGAGAAGCGGGCCTGTTCACGCATGCGCATGATTTCCCGTCTGCCTTCCTCAAGCACACGCTCTTTTTCCTCCAGCGCTTCTTTGCGGGCTTTTTCCACCATTGTTTTGGTCTCCTGTTCCAACCCGGCAATTTTCGCTCGCATTTCCTTTTGTTGTGCTTTCACCCTTTCTTCTGCATTTCGTGCGTCTTCTAAAAGCTTGCGGGCATTTTCCGCCGACGCATTCATTGCTCCGCTGACCGGTTTTTTGGCAAACCAATAGATTATCAGTATCAGGGCAATGAAGTTGACCAGTTTCCAGAGAAAATCCCAGGGTGAACCACCTTCACCGGTTTCAGCCGCATGCGCGAATTCAACCCAGATCAGTGCAGGGAGGCCCAGGACCCATGCCTGCATCACACGTATACTCATTTTTGGGCGATCAAATAATTGAAGAAAAAGTATCTGTTTCCGGAGGATGGTCAAGGAGGGGTCAGTTCAACATACGCTGCACGACCAGCGTTGACAATTCGACATTGAGTTCAGCGAAACGCTGCCTGGCGGATTCAAAATCACGCTGCAGTTCCTTAGTTTGCACCTTCATTTCTTCTTCAAGAGTCCGTCGTTCCTTGCCGAGCATCATGTTTTTTTCCTGGAGACTTTCGTCACGTCCGGAATTAATGACATGCAATGCTTCCCTGCGGGCTTCATCAAGTGTGTTCTGGATATCCTGCTGCAGGCGTTCGATTTCGATGTTCAGCCGTCCCACCTGTTTGGCACACCCGGACATTGTTTCCTTGCGCTGGTCCAGGGTCCTGAGGACGGGTTGGAACAGAAGTTTATTGAGGGCGAAGATCATGAGCAGGATTATCACAAGCACGGTGAAGGGGGTTGCCAGCTGCAAATGAAGCAGCCCGTAATCCATGTTGAACCCGCCCCACGCGTTTTCGATGATCGCCTGCTTGAAGTCCATCCTTTGTCTGTTACGTTTGGAACTTGAAAACTGTATGCATAAAAAACTAGCATAATCTTCAAATCCGGGTCAAGATTTTTCCTGCCGAACATTACTTATGGAAGGAGGAGATGATTAAGCAATTCCTGCTGTTGGAGGGACGGGAGCAATGATCAGGGTGGGACTGGGATATGATGTCCACAAACTCGCGGAGGGCCGGGATCTTGTCCTTGGAGGGGTCCGCATTTCACACCCCAAAGGGTTGACGGGGCATTCGGACGCAGACGTTCTGGCACATGCGATCATGGACGCGCTGCTGGGTACGCTCGCGCTGGGAGACCTGGGCAGCCATTTCCCGGATTCCGACCCGCAATTCCGGGATGCAGACAGTATGCTGCTGCTGAAGAAGGTGTGGATGATGATTCAGCAACACGGGTATTCATGCGCTAACCTGGACAGCGTGATCTTGGCTGAAAAGCCTAAACTGCAACCCCACTTTCAATCCATGCGCGAAAATCTATCCCGCTCCCTGGACACTCCGCTGGAGCGGATTTCAGTGAAAGCTACAACCACCGAAAAACTTGGATCCATCGGCAGGGAAGAAGGAATCGCCGCAAGTGCGGTGGTACTGCTGCAAAAAGACGATTAGCGCATGACTAATCCAACGCAGAGCTGAGGAGTTCGCGAGTGTAGGGGTGTTCAGGTCGTTCCAGGATTTGAGATGCAGGACCCGCTTCGACTACAAGTCCTTTTTTCATCACCAAGATATGGTGGCACAGGGCCTGGATTACTTTCAGGTCATGACTGATGAACAGGTAGGTAAGCCGGTATTTCTGTTGCAGCTCGCGGAGCAGTTCAAGCACCTGGAACTGCACGGTGCGGTCAAGGGAGGAAGTCGGCTCGTCGAGCAGAATGAAACGCGGTTTGAGCACCAGTGCCCGTGCGATGGCAATGCGCTGCCGCTGTCCCCCGGAAAACTCATGGGGGTATCTGTGCCGTGATTCCGGATCCAGCCCCACTTCATTGAGTGCGGAAATGACTGCCTGCTCGCGTGATTCGAGGGTCCCGACGCGGTGAACTTCAAGACCTTCGGCAATGATCTTTCCCACCGGCATCCTCGGACTGAGACTGCCGTATGGATCTTGAAACACTACCTGCATCTGTCTCCGGAACGGCAGCATCTGTTTCTGATTCAGCCCCGCCAACTGCCGGTTTCCGAAAGCAATTACGCCCCGGCTTTGAACCAGCCGGAGGATGGCCAGTCCGAGGGTCGATTTTCCTGAACCGCTTTCTCCCACCACTCCTAGACTCTGCCCCTCGCGCAGGATGATGCTCACCCCGTCGACTGCCTTGACGTGGTCTACAGTCCTTTTCAATATGCCTTTACGGATAGGAAACCAGACTTTGAGTTCCTCCGTTTGAACCAAAACAGGCGCCCTCGAGTCGACCGGGACAGGTTGATTCCCCGGTTCTGAATCAAGCAGTTTTTTGCTGTAAGGATGGCTTGGGTTTTGGAAAAGTTCCGCTGTTTCCGCTGTTTCTACGATGGTCCCCTCCGTCATCACCGCCACCCGGTCGGAATGATGTCGGACAATGCCAAGATCATGTGTAATCAGCAGGATCGCCATGCCGAATTTTCTCTGCAGCCTGCGTATTAATTCCAGCACCTGCATCTGCACGGTTACATCCAGTGCGGTGGTTGGTTCATCTGCAATCAGCAGGTCCGGTTCGTTGGCCAGGGCCATGGCGATCATCACCCGCTGCCGCTGCCCTCCGCTCAGTTCATGGGGGAAGGATCCCAACCGTTTTTCGGGCTCCTCAATCTCCACCAGTTCCAACAGTTCCAGAACCCTGCGCCGGGCGCGCGGGGCGTCATAACCGCGATGGAGAGCAAGGACTTCCCGGATTTGTTTTTCGATTGTGTGTAGTGGGTTGAGCGAGGTCATCGGTTCCTGGAAAATCATGCCGATGCGGTCACCCCGCAATTCCCGGATTTCCTGTTCACCTGCATCCAAAAGCTCCCTGCCGTCAAATACGATTGACCCCTCCGGGTGTGATGCCGAGGCCGGAAGCAGCCTGAGGACGGAATGTGCCGTCACGGTTTTCCCGGACCCGCTTTCACCCACCAAAGCCAGCGTTTCACCTTTGCTGATCTCCAATGCAGCCCTGCGAACGGCATGCACCATCTCGGTTTCCGCCGGATTGATAGTTGATCCGACAGTGAAATCAACCGACAGTTTTTCAATCTTCAATAACGGCCGGTTCATGATCAGTTTTCAGTGAACAGGGTTCATTTATCAATAAAGGATAAAAAATGATCATTGTGAATGGCGCGGGTCAAAGGCATCCCGCACGCCTTCCCCAATAAAGACAAGCAGGCTGAGTTGAAGAGCCAGCACTGTGAAGGCGGTGAACCCTAGCCAGGGCGCGTGCAGGTTCGCTTTTCCCTGGGCCAGCAGTTCGCCCAGTGAAGGGGAACCAGGAGGCAGCCCGAATCCAAGGAAATCCAGCGCTGTCAGGGTGGTGATGGACCCTGAAAGGATGAAAGGCAGGAAGGTCATTGTGGCGACCAGCGCGTTTGGCAGGATGTGGCGGAACATGATCTGCCGGTTGCTCATCCCCAACGCCAGGGCGGCGCGCACATATTCCAGGTTTCTGCCGCGGAGGAATTCCGCACGTACCACCCCAACCAGCGCCATCCAGCTGAACAGCAGCATGATCAGCATCAACCACCAAAAATTCGGCTCGACGAAACTTGCCAGGATGATCAGCAGGTAAAGCTGGGGCATGCCGGACCAAATTTCCATGAATCGTTGAAAGAACAGGTCGGTTTTCCCCCCGTAGTATCCTTGCACGGCCCCGGCGGCAATCCCGACTATGCTGCTGACAAAGGTCAGCACCAGACCGAACAGGACAGAAATACGGAAACCATATATCAGACGCGCGACGACATCCCTGCCCTGGTCATCGGTACCCAGCCAGTTTTCCCTGGTGGGGTAGGAAGGTGCTGCCGAAGGCAGGTCATAGTTGATGGTATGATAACTGTAGCGGACCGGTGGCCAAATCATCCAGCCCTTGGCGTTGATCAGTTCCGCCACAAATTCATCCCGGTATTCCGCTTCAGTGGCAAACTCTCCGCCAAATCCAGTTTCGGCGATACCGGGAAGACCGGCCATCTGCCTCAACGCGGGGTAGTGCAGCTTACCCTCGTAGGATACCATCAGCGGTTTGTCATTGACGATCAGTTCCGCAAACAGGCTGACGAAGAACATCACTCCAAACAGCCACAATGACCAGTACCCGCGGCGGTTTGCCAAGAAAACCTGTAACCTGCGCTTGTTGGTGGGACTCATGATGAATACAGACGGATCAGGTTTCCCTTGTTTCGAAATCGATGCGTGGATCGACAATGGTGTAGGTGATGTCGCTGATCAGTCCGACCACCAGCCCAAGCAAGGTAAAAATGTACAACGTCCCAAACATTACCGGATAGTCGCGTTGAATCGCTGATTCGAATCCAAGCAGGCCCAGTCCGTCAAGTGAAAAAATAATTTCGATCAGCAGTGATCCGGTGAAGAACATGCTGATAAATGCCGCGGGAAAACCAGCGATGATGATCAGCATCGCATTGCGGAAGACGTGCCCATAAAGCACCCGTCGTTCGGTCAGACCTTTTGCGCGCGCAGTCATCACATACTGCTTGTTTATCTCATCCAGGAACGAATTCTTCGTCAGCATCGTCAGTGTGGCAAATGCTCCGATCAGGATGGAAATTATCGGCAGGGTCAAATGCCAGAAATAATCGAGAATTTTCTCCGCCAGTGTGAGTGAATCAAAGTTGTCTGAAAACAGCCCGCGCAGGGGAAACCAGCTGAAATAGTTGCCACCGGCAAACAGGATGATCAGCAGTATCGCGAAGAGGAAGGTGGGGATCGCATTTCCGAAAATAACCACCGTGCTGCTCCAGACATCAAATCGTGAACCATGCCGCACTGCCTTGCGGATGCCGAGTGGGATGCTTACCAGATACACTGCAAGGGTGCTCCAAACACCGAGAGAAATTGAAACCGGCATCTTTTCAAGTATCAGGTCCGTTACTTTCCTATCACGGAAGAAACTATCTCCAAAATTGAAAACCAGGTAATTGCGAAGCATGTCAATAAAACGGACATAAATCGGCTTGTCGAACCCGTACATCCGTTCAATTTCCTTCACCAGTTCCGGATCGAGTCCCTGCGCCCCGCGGTATTTTGATTCTGCTCCGGCCCCTTTTGGTTTTCCGGTGGTCTTCACATCTTCGCCGCCCCCTGATATCCGCTCAGTGGCGCTTACCGCGGTGCCCTGAAGTTTGGCAATCATCTGCTCCACCGGTCCCCCGGGTGCAATCTGGATAATGAAGAAATTAAGGATCATGATCCCCAGCAGCGTGGGTACTATGAGAATCAGACGGCGGATGATGTAGGCGGTCATGGAGTGAAGACTGGAATCAGCGGAGGTTCAACAATGCTGATGCACATGCAGATAGCACAGTGTATTTATGATATGGGAGGATGTGTGTGTTCAGGTTTTCCTGGCCGTAACAATGAATTCGGCACTCGGTTCCGGTGAAATCAGGAATTGCTGGAGCATCTATATATCCCCATTACTGTCGCGGGTAGAAAAAAACCGCGGATGCCGGATGAAGGGCAACCGCGGCTTTGCCATTAACAGCAAGTGGGGAGTCTCCAGACTACTCAGTTTTCAGCTTGGGTTTTTTCTCGATCAAGATTTTTTCTTTATCCGCATCAACCCACCAGGTGAAGAAACCGAGTCCGTATTTCGGGGTGATTTTCGGCCGAGAGAACTTGTTCCAGTAGGCGAGCCGGAAGTAGTTGATGTGCCAGTGCGGAACCACATAGTGTCCCCACAGCAAGGCCCGGTCCAGGGCCCGGGTGCGGTTGATCAGCGATTCGCGGTCCGGGGCCTCGATGACAAGTCGGATCAGTTGATCAATCGCAGGATTGCAGATTCCCATGAAGTTGCGCGTTCCCTGCGTTTCCGCGGCTTTGCAGCTCCAGTAGTTGTCCTGCTCGTTTCCGGGCGAGAGGGACTGACCGATCACCATCACAAACATGTCAAAATCGTATGAACGAATGCGATTGATATACTGCGAGGTATCTACCACGCGGATGCTTGCATCGATGCCGAGGCGGTCTAGGTTTTTCTTGAACGGCAGCACTATGCGTTCAAACGCAGGTGAGATCAGCAGGATTTCGAACTTCAACTCCTCTCCGGTTTCAGCATTTACCCGCTTACCGTCTTTGATGTCCCATCCAGCCTCTTTAAGGATCCTGGAAGCGGTGCGTAGGTGGCCGCGGATTGTTCCTGAACCGTCGGTCACCGGCGGTTTGTATTCATTGGAGAATACCTCATCCGGAAGGTGTTCCCGCAGTGGTTCGAGGATGGCAAGTTCCTCCGGAGATGGCAGTCCGCTTGAGGCAAGTTCTGAATTTTCGAAAAAACTGTCCGTGCGCCTGTACTGGCCGTAGAAAAGATTTTTGTTACTCCATTCGAAATCGAATGCGTAGCCGATCGCCTCGCGCACCTTGCGGTCCTTGAAAATGGAGCGCCGGATATTGAAGGCGAAACCCTGCATGCCGCGCGGAAGTTCATGGGAAATCTCGTCTTTCACTGTCAACTCCTGATCGAACGCGTCCCCGCTGTAAGCGGTGGCCCAGAGCTTTGAGTTGTTTTCCTCGCGGAAATCATATTCACCCGCTTTGAATGCTTCCAGGGCGACGGTCGCGTCCCGATAGTAGTCGTAACGGACCCTGTTGAAATTGTTCATGCCCCGGTGTACCGGCAGGTCTTCTCCCCAGTAGTCCTTCACCCTTTCGTAGATAATGTACTTGCCTGCCTCGAATTTGTTGATGCGATATGGTCCGCTGCCAAGTGGGGCTTCGAGGGTGGACTTGGTGAAGTCCTTGCCTTCCCAGTAGTGCTTGGGCAAAACCGGCAATTGTCCTGTGATCAGCACCAGTTCACGGTTGGTGGTTTCGGGATTGAAGTGGAATTTAACTGTTCTAGGTCCCAGTTTTTCCACTTTTACGATTTCCCCATAATATGACTTGTAAAACGGCGCCCCTTTTTCCAGCAAAGTATTGAACGTGAATATAACGTCTTCGGGCTTGATCGGTTCCCCGTCATGAAAACGGGCTTTCGGGTTGAGGTGGTATGTCACCCATTTACGGTCTTCAGGGTATTCGATTTTTTCCGCGACCAGCCCATACTCGGTAAAGGCCTCATCGGAAGAACCTGTTGTCAGCGTATCGTAAATCATTCCCAATCCATCGGCAGAAATGCCTTTGGGAATGAAGCCGTTGAAGCTGTCAAAGGTGCCGATCGAGCTTAATCGCACTTCTCCACGCTTCGGTGCGTCTGGGTTTGTGTATTCAAAATGGGTGAACCCCGGTCCATATTTCGGGGTGCCGTTCATGGCAATCGCATGCGCTACAATTACCTCGGATTGCGCCAAGACAGGTATGCCTGGTATGGAAAGCAACAACAATGCTGCCAGCAGGCAGACCGGGTTTCTTCTTTTTTTCATAGTATTCTCCCTTAAATAGTGTTGACAATTCATTTTTATGTTCTTATCGATTGGACCAACTTAACAAGCCAAATCCCATGCCTTGTTTCTCCCGGAAGAGATTCAGCAAGGGAAAAACATCGTGCCTCTGACGGGTGTATGTGTTAACATAGGATCAATTAAAACTCAACTCACTTCAGGATTATTCAAAATGCCACTTTACAGTTACCAATGCGAACAGTGCCGCACCGAATTCACGGAATTGCGGCGTGGTTCTGAAATGGATTCCCCCATCGAGTGCCCCGAGTGCGGTAACCGTGATTCACGCAGAGTGCTGAGCGGCTTTGCCGTCGGCGCCGGTTCTTCGGCGCCCACCGCCTGCGGAAAACCCGCCGACAGTCCTTTTCGCTGAGCCACCTGCTGAACGGGCTGGTCAGCCCGCACTTTTATTCAATCATTCATTCTGGCAGATCAGGATGATCTTACACGGTAACCGGGCAGTTCCGGATGGGGTTGCATTATGTTCGAAATCAAACAGAACCTGCTTGAATCAAAGTTCTTCCGCATAATCAGCTTGGTACAAGCATAATTCATGCTGTCCCGGATTGCTTCACATAAGTCCGCACAGACACCTGTTCAACAAATGTACACATAAAACCTTCCATTTTAATCACACATGACTGATGCACAGAGTTACTGAAGAACACGTGGAGTTCGGCATCAGCTATTTACCATAACGATGGACGCATTCATCCGGCCAAAAGGCACGCTGGATTTTCTCACCCAAAAAGAAATCCGTAAACTGAGCGGATCCAACCGCGTGGGTCTGCGCGAAGTTTTTCGCCGCTGCGCGCTTGCAGTACTCAACAGCGCGGAAATGACCGACAGCGGCAAGGAAGTGCTGGAGCGGCACCGGGACTTCGAGATCAACGTCATCCAGGAAACCCGTGGGATTAAACTGGAATTGCTCAATGCACCTGATAGCGCGTTTGTGGACGGACGACTGATCCGGGGCATCCGCGATCACCTTTTCACCGTGCTTCGGGACATTGTATACGTGGAGACCGAACTGCGCCCCGGAAGCCGTTTCGATCTCACACAGTCACAGGGAATCACCGATTTCATCTACCACATCCTGCGCAATGCCGGGTTACTCAAAGAACTTGCCGATTTAAACCTGGTGGTATGCTGGGGCGGGCATTCGATAGACCGCACCGAGTATGATTACACAAAGGAAGTGGGTCACCAGCTTGGCTTGCGTGGATTCAACATCTGCACCGGCTGCGGTTCCGGGGCGATGAAAGGACCGATGAAAGGCGCGACCATCGGACACGCCAAACAGCGCATAGAAAGCGGCCGTTACATTGGCATTACCGAACCGGGGATCATCGCATCCGAATCCCCGAACCCTATCGTCAACTCGCTGGTAGTGATGCCTGACATCGAGAAACGGCTGGAAGCATTCGTCCGGATCGGACACGGGTTCGTCATTTTCCCGGGCGGGGTGGGAACTGTGGAGGAAATCCTCTACATCCTCGGCATCCTTATGCACCCTGAAAACACTGAAATGCCGTTTCCTCTCGTCTTCAGCGGGCCGCGGACATGTGAATCTTATTACGAATTGCTGGACACTTTCATCACTGAGACCCTGGGCCAACAAACACGGGAGCATTACCAGATCATAATTGATGATCCGGTAGCGGTCGCCACCTCCATGCTGAAAGGGGTTCGTCAGGTCCGGAAGTACCGTAATACAACAGGAGACGCTTATTATTTCAACTGGATGGCGCATATCGAAACTGAATACCAAAACCCCTTCGAACCAAGTCACGAAAGCATGTCAGGGTTGGCCCTCGATCCGCATCAGGACCGTTATATTCTTGCCGCCAACTTGAGGCGGCTTTTCTCAGGCATCGTAGCCGGCAACGTCAAAGATAAGGGAATCCGCACAGTTGAAGAACACGGCCCCTTTGAAATCAAGGGCGATCCTGCAATGTTGAGTTCGCTGGATACGCTGCTGAAGGCTTTTTGTGAACAAAACCGCATGAAGCTGCCCAGCAACTCCGTTTACCAACCCTGTTACCGTATAACTGTCTGATGAACCTCTTAAGCGAAAACGAAGATTTTCCGGGTTCTCCAAACCGCTGGGCCGAGGGCGCCGATGCGGATGCTGTACGCAGGTATAGTAAGGAAGAGCTGGCAAACGCTGTGCGGCGCATTATGTCTCAACGAAACACCCTGAACGGTGTTTGGGTTTTTGGTTACGGTTCATTGATGTGGAACCCCGACGTGTGCCTCCAGGAAAGCCGCAGGGGCATGCTGGAGGGATACCACCGTAGGCTTTGCGTGCAGTCCACTGTTTATCGCGGGACCCGCAAAACCCCGGGTGTTGTGCTGGGACTGGACACAGGGGGTTTTTGTGAAGGAGTGGTCTTTCACATTGCGTTTGCCGACCTGGAACCAGAACTTTTGCGGCTGTGGGAACGTGAAATGTTTGCTGATACATATGTCCCGACCTGGGTGAAAGTGAAGTGTGAGCAGGGGTGTGATATTGAAGCCCTTGCCTTCGTGGTTAATCGCGGACATGAACACTATCTTGCTCCTCAGGAATTGGATCGGCTAGCGCGTTATGTTTTTCAGGCCCGCGGTCAGAAAGGACACTGTCGGGAATATTTGTTTAATACCGTCACCAGTCTGCACCGGATGGGGTTGCGAGACCCTGTTCTGGAACGCGTTCTGATGCAAGCAGACGATCTTTCGGAAAGTAATTTCTGATCTGACATTCAGTCAGTAATGTAATGATGAACCGGAGACGATTTTGGAAATGACTCCGGCTCGTTCTTTCAAAAGCAGTCGCATTCATCCACTGATTTCCTGAACAGCGGAGCAGGCAGTAATCACTGCCGTCACGCAAAAAACTAATCCCGTTTGACGCAAACCTGGGCCATCATCAATTCACTCATCACGACAACTGGTACGCCTGGAGGGAATTTAGCAGTCAACGGATTCGCACCCTTTTTTTCGGCAGAGACGGTGAGGAGCTTGTACGTGTTTAACCAGGCAGCGGGAAGGATTCCTGAATGGATGGAGTACTTGACATTCAACTGATTGCTTAGCATTCTTTATTGTTAAAAAACCCACACCTTCATTTAGCGTGTGATCACATTCCCGCTCCGCGCAACCTGCTTTTCAATTCACTGAGCTACTGCATATTCACTCCACTGGTTACAAGAAAATGACTCAGCAACAAATAGAAGACAGCCTGACTTATGACGACGTACTACTTGTTCCGGGTTACTCTGAAGTACTGCCCGCGGAAGTATCGGTCGGCAGCCGTCTGACCCGTGAGCTTGAATGCAACATCCCCCTCCTCAGCGCTGCGATGGATACAGTCACCGAGTCAGCAACCGCCATCTGTATGGCACAGGAAGGCGGGCTGGGGGTGATTCATAAAAACATGACCATCTCCGAGCAGGCGGACCAGGTCAGCCAGGTGAAACGTTCCGAAAGCGGTATGATCACAGACCCCATCACCATAGAACCCGACCGGCCAATCAACGAAGCACTTGGTTTGATGGAACGATACCGCATCTCAGGGGTTCCGGTGACTCGCGGGAAAGAACTGGTGGGGATCCTCACCAACCGGGATCTGCGGTTCGAGACCAATCATGAACGACCGGTTTCCGATTTAATGACCGGGGGGAAGGATCGTTTGATTACCGTTTCTCCGGGAATTGAAATGGAGGATGCCAAACGCCTGCTGCATGAACACCGGATAGAAAAACTGCTGGTAGTCAATGACGACTTCTCCCTGCAGGGACTGATCACCATCAAGGACATTGAAAAATCCCGAAAATATCCGAACGCAAACAAAGATTCCGCCGGACGTCTGCTTGTGGGTGCAGCATTGGGGGTCGGCGGAAATGTGCTGGAACGGGCCGAAGCTCTGGAAAAAAGTGGAGTGGATCTTGTCGTTGTTGATTCCGCTCACGGGCATTCCAGCAAAGTTATCGACTGTATCAGAAACCTCAGTTTGCATTTTCCTGATTTACAAATAATCGGAGGAAATGTCGCCACCGGAGAAGGCGCCCTGGCCCTGGCCGAAGCGGGGGTTGATGCTGTCAAAGTGGGAATCGGTCCCGGATCGATCTGCACTACCCGCATGATTGCGGGGATCGGCATGCCGCAAGTTACAGCCTTAACCAAAGTTGCACAATCCCTGAAGCCCTTGGATATTCCGATTATCGCTGACGGTGGAATCAAGTATTCAGGCGACATCGTCAAGGCCATCGCTGCCGGAGCGCACACGGTGATGATCGGCAGTCTATTTGCGGGGGCCGCCGAAACCCCCGGACAGGTCATTCTCTACCAGGGACGCAGATACAAACTCTACCGCGGTATGGGTTCCCTCGGCGCCATGAAAGAAGGCAGCCGTGATCGTTACTTTCAACAGGAAACTGATGAGGTGCAAAAACTGGTTCCTGAAGGAATTGAAGGACGAGTGCCGTATAAGGGGCCTTTATCGGAAACAGTGTACCAGTTTATCGGGGGATTGCGTTCAGGAATGGGTTACACTGGCTGTCGCAACATCACGGAACTGCGCTCAAAACCATGTTTTGTCAGAATTACCAACGCCGGACTTAGAGAAAGCCATGTGCATGACGTGTACATCACAGAAGAAGCCCCCAATTACCCTGCCATGAAAGTTGAAACCTGACACCTTCAAATGAATCATACTCAATTTTCCTCGCGTATTCTCTTTACGCTCGTTGCTCTTGCCATAACCGGATGCTCCCTGAATTATGACCGGGGGAAAAAACTGGAAGCCGAAGAACGCTGGGAGGAATCCGCCATTGAGTATCGCAAGGCTTTTGTCGAAAAGCCTGAGAGTGTGGAGATACAGGAGGCACTGGCACGGGTGAACCAAAAAATAGCCGCAGAAAACCTGGTACGTTATCGCGAATACATTAAACAAAAGAAATTCGAAAAAGCCTACCAGCGCCTGCATGCCGCTTTGATCCACAATCCTGAATTAATGCGCGTGCGCGAGGAACTACATAACTGGACACGAGTCCTACTCACCGGAAAAGTTGAACTTGAATTTGAGAGTCTGGGGAAAAATCTCCGTTTAGCTGAAGAAATGCAGCTGAAAGTGCGGCTCAACACGCCATCAGGGAAAACCATCAGTGGAACTATCTCAAACGATACAGGCATTTTTTTCACTGAACATCTTGTTTATCGTCATACACCTGAACAGTTGGCCCAATATTCACTCAACTCCATCGGCCTCGGTCTGAGGCAAAAAACAAGCATGGGGTTCATCCGCCACGAATTCGATAAATTCATAAATTTCAGAAAGCTGGCACCGGGAAATGTTGAAGGACGTCTGTTAAATATGCCGGATTCTTTGCGCTCCGTTTACGATCATCGCAGTACTTTGAAAGATATGAGGCAAAATCCAGGCATGCCCTGGACACCTCCACGCCTTGTTAAATACAGCCTGATTCTGAGCGGTGATGTTATCCGAGTGATTAGCCAAAGTAAACGCCGGGAATTTGCCCCGGATGTGCTCTATATGAATCAAAAACAATTTCGTGCATTCGTTGACTTCGGCATTTACCAGCTTAAACTGGGAGATAATATACAGCGTTGGAGCATTAGCAGAAAAACCATCGAAGATAAGACAGACGATTACTTCCCTGATTTATCACGCAATATGGCCCTGAACCGGTATTTCTTCTTTGACAAGGTTTATCGTTATGATCTGTGAAGTATATTATGCAGTATTTCATGCATTCAAAATAATAGGCTCTGTTCTCCTTAAGTGTTGATTTCCCCTCCTAACGGTACTAAACTGT
>CAYFLK010000023.1:40470-53037 GCA_964344035.1 uncultured Pseudomonadota bacterium | reverse complement strand
TTTCCCGACAGCCCGTTGTCCCCATTTGGGCCGACCGAGATGAACATGCCCGCGCAGTTGAGGGTGATCCTGGGAACCGGCAGATCCCCGCAGGCCTTTTCCACCGCCGTCTCCGCATAGTGCCGCAGCAGAAGCCAATCGCTTTCCAGGTGATGGCTAAGGGACAAAGAGACATGTAGCGGTTTCCAGGAGTCTCCCGATTTCCCGATCCGGACCAGCACCTTGCCGTCCGGCCCCATATCTCCATAATTAAACCCGACGCGCAGCCTGAACAGTTCCACGGAGATGGTCCGTGCAAGCCAGACTGCCGGTGGCAGGAAGTTTGTCGATGGATCCGCAAGCGCGTACCCCACGCAAACAGCCTGGTCGTCACTCAAATGCCGCAACCCGCTTTCCTCATCTGCAAAAGGCCCGAGGCAGAGATGCTCTGAGATATGCAGTTCCTCCGGGAGCGGTTTCCAGACCATGCCCGAACTGTCACGGCCGTAGCCGGCGTCGCTGTAGGCTTTGCGGATGAAATGGCTGCAGCCCCCGGCATCTTTGAATTCCTCGATGGTTTCCGGATTCGCGGCAATCCTCCCCGTAATCACCACCCTGTCGAAGACGCAGGCCATTTCGAGGCCGCACTGGGCCCGAGGGTCCCTGCGCCGCAGGAATTCCACGATGGCGTCAACGGAGGCGTCGCAGAGCTTGTCCGGGTGACCCGGAAGAACGTGTTCCGCGTTTTAGAAGGTTGTTTTCTTTCTCATGACAGTTTTCCCTTTCTGTTTTCATAAACCGGTTCGACATGAACCGCTTCAGCTTCCGAGGCGGAACACCGAACCATCCAAGCCCAAGGCGAAGTCGTCATCACCGTCCGCGGTGACCAGGCTGTTGACAATGATTTTTCTTTTTTTCAGTTCAGCACTGTGGGCGGAGGGGATGCTGCCTACCCACCCGTCGGTGATGACCAGCACCCGTCGCAACCGGCTGCTGAGCATGTGCCCGGTGACGCAGTTGATTTCAGTGCCCCAGGTGCTGACCACCCGGCCGGTTGTAAGCTCTGAAAAGCTGATGTCAAAGACCCGGGTACTGAAGCAGTGTATCTTCGAATGCAGCCATTCCCGCAGAGGAGACAGGGCGCCGTAGATCAGGGGCAGATCATCCATCATGCTGCCGCTGACATCGAGGTAGACGTGGGCCTTTTCGAAGCGCCTTATTTCGGGACAGGAGGACATCGCGCGGTAGAATAGTGGCTCCGCGCCGCAGGCTTCCGCCACTCCCGCCCGCCTGTCCATCAGGCTCCTGTAGGGCAGACAGGTTTCCACGGTCCCGCGCTCATGTCTGGCGGCCCCGCGGAAGCCGCCCTCTGTGTCAAGCAGCGGCCAAAGCGCATTGCGGATCATGCTCACGGCCGCCTTCCTAGCGTCCTGCACTCGGATGTTCAAGGCCTCGCTGTCTCCGCCCTGGTCCCTCCCTGACCTGCGTTCATCCATGGGCCAGCGGGCGACGATCTCTCGGACCCCTTTCAGGAAATCGGGGTCCGCCTCTTCCTCCGGTCGCGGGCCGTGGCTGCCCAGAAGTTTCTCCAGTCCGTACGGGGCTCCCGTGTCCGCGGAGGCGTCATGCTTTTCCATTTGCCTGCTGATCAGGTCGAACAGTTCCCTGTATGTCGACGAACTTTCGGTATAGAGAGCCTTGTGCACCCGCAGGGCTTCTCCACTCAGCCTCCATTTTGCGGCAGTGGTCCTCCAGCCGTCGGGCGGACGCAGCAGGGCCAGGGGGAATTCGTCGGCGGGATACAGTTCGCGAAACAATGAAACGCCAGGGTTGCCGGGAAAAAGCAGGCACAGATGCGAGTTTATAACCGCGTTGAAGGCAAAGTTTTGCGCGGGGGTGGCGCATTCAAACAGCCTGGTATGGCCGAGCAGCACGTGAAACAGCTCATGCATCACCAGCATCACCAGCATCACCAGCTTCTCGTCGGAGCGGCAGTGCCTGGCGACGAAATCCGGGTTGATCCGCAGTTTCGAGCGGGTCCCGGTGGTCACACAGGCGGTCGGGACCCGGTCGGTGATCTCGATTTCAAGCAGGTCCAGCAGTTTGAAGAAGGCCTGCTGGCTCACCGGGATTGCGTTCCAGATGCGGTCGGTCAGTTCCGCGGCCCTCTTTTGCGCGGTATTTTCCTCTTTCATCATGCTCCTCCTTCGTAAGCTGAGCGGTTTTGCCCGTCAACGATCGGCCTTGCCGGGTCTGTTACGCCTGATACAGGCACATAAAGCATGAAGCAGGGGTTGAATTCGACGCTGCACTCGGGACTGACCGGGGCCCTGGAGGCGATGAAAATTCCCGCAGAAATGCGTGAGAACACCGCCAGCATGCGCGCGGCATCCTCCTCGGGATTTCTGCAGCATTTACGGTCCCGGACGAATCCAAAGGCGGGAAGCCCGAGTGAAACCGGTTTGAGCCTGCCGACATTTTCAAGATACTCGTTGCGGAGGGATTCAACCGTCCTCCGCAGCAGCCCCCGGTGCGCTATACTTGCCGCGCAGGGTTCCCCTTCGAGGCCATTCTGGAGAGGACCAGCAGTCCGGCGAGCACCCGCTTGCGTCCCCGGGAACAATGCCGCCCCGGGCGGAGGTATTCCGGCACGTACATGCGCAGAATGTGATCCCGGCTCAGGCTCACACTGAAGGTCATGCCGGCAGCGCCCCAATCGTCCGCTTTATTTCCGCTTGCGAGTACGGGCTTGTAGGGCCGCACATTGAGGCTGGTCCTGGGCGGTGCACTCATATTTCGGTAACACCTATCCTCGGAGTGACACCGGCTTTCCGTCCCCCGGAACACCACCTCAGGCTTCATGCCGCCTCCTTTTTCTCCTCCCCGGAGTGAAACAGTTCGTGCCAGCGACTGTCCTGTTCCACCAGGGAATCCACGTCGCAGCTTTCGTTTTCAACAGTGAAAAGGGTGTAGAGGATGTTACACAACTGGGGTGCGTTCCAGGTCCTGCCGCGGGGGATGCGGGAAACATGTTCGATTACTTTATTCCACTCGGCGGCGCGCTGGCGGTGGATCGTCAGGGTATGCGAGCCTTCCTCAGTGAAACGGCACACCTTCCCCAGGGGTTCGCTCAGAAGCTCATAGGTAGCCGCCGTGGCACGGTCCCGGATGGAGAGGACAGGCAGGAGTTGGCGGGCAAGGATGTAGCGTCCGGGAACGGGAAGCCCCGAGAAGGCGTCCATGACCAGCTGGCTGAACTCGATCCGGCTGAGCTCCCGCTGAGGGGTTTGCAGGGCCAGTGCGATTCTGTGGACCGGGTCGGGTTCGGTCTGGATCTTCAGCAGAGGGCTGTCTTCGGGAAGACCCACCGCCTTTGCCGCCGACTTGTGCACCGCATGGAGCCTGGAAAGGGGGATGTCGATTCCCCGGGCACGCTGGGGCAGGCCCCACTTGAGGGCGATGAAGGCCGCATCCTCCAGTTTTTCATCGCGCCCGAGGACCCGGCACGCGGCATAAACCGAAGAAACGCATTCCGCCAGACCAACCGCCCGGCGACCGCTGATGGGCCATCCCCCCTTCTTCAGGGGCAGCACAAGCTGGTTGACATAGTCCCCGATCCATCGTTTTTCCGCTGCCGACCCGCCGCGCAGCAGTTCCCGCGTCTCCTCCAGCCATTGTTCAATACCGGGAACAGCAGACGGAGGATCACCACCCCGCGCAAGTATTTCGGCTCGGACCTCCAGGGAAAATTCGCTGAAATCCTGAATTTCCACGATATACGCAAAACGGTCGGCAAGCGCGGGATCCAGTGGCAGGGATCCCTGGTAGCTTTCCCCCTCCTCTGCATTGAGGGACTCCAGGGAGACCGGGGGGTTCATCGCGAACCAGCGGTAACGCAGTTGTTCCAGCAGAAGGCCCTGGATGCGGCGTTCGTGGATGATCGAGAACAGCTTGTTCTGGTGCTCCGGACGGCAGCGTGAGATCTCGTCGAGGAGCACCGATTCAGCATCCCAGAGGTCCCCTTCCGTGCGGAGATAAGTCAGGGCCGTCCGTTCAGGGTTGGGCACGGGAAAGCCAAGCAGGTCGTCGAAAGCGATCAGGCTGGCATTGTAGTGGCGGTGGCGCAGCTTGAGCGATCCAGCGATCCTGTTAAGCAGTTCCGACTTTGCCGTCCCGTGCCTGCCGATCAGCAGCATGGGCCTGCAGTCCGCCAACGAGGCGAGGATGACAGGATCGAGGTGATCCAGCCCGAAAAGGTGAAGCGAGCGGAGCAGGCGCCGCCGCTTTTCCGAAGAATCTGTCATTGAGTCTCCTTTCTGTCCCCGTTTGCCGCAATGCAGCCTGACTTCCGGGGAAGAAAGTCCGCTGCCGCTTTAGCTGAATTTGTATCCCGCCCGCAAGCTGTCAGTTCAAATCGGCGGAGTTTGTTTCCGGCCCGGTTAAGGGCCTGTATGCCGGGAAGAGTGGTCCATTCAATAAAATCCACAGTTAAGAGGCGGATGCATCTGCCGCCGGATTTCAGCGTGATCCAAAACGTTTTTTTCGTACCTCCGCAAATTTGGCAAGTTATTCAACCCCGCCCTTCCTGCGGCTGTATCCGCAGCCGAATATGCTGCTGTCCAAGCTGATGAAAAGCGAGTGGATGGTTCCATGGCAGCGAGCACGCCAGTGGTGCGCCGCGGTTCCGCACGGTTCACATTAATCAAAATAAAACTTCAATGCGGGATGTTATCCAGACGTTTTGGTTTCACAACCCCTATCGTTCACCGCATGCGCGGAGCTGCTTCGGGCACCTTCAGGCCACGCCTGCAAAGGTTGCCGACCGGGAGACACGGGATATGTCCACGAAGCTTATCCGGTTCTCAGATAGCACAAATCAATTTATACAGATGTGTTGATGTAATGTCAATCTTTTTTTCATCTATTTCGCAGAAACCCCGTTCCGCCGGATCCCGCATCACCCTTCAAGCGACACCCGGCAGCTGAGCAGGGTAACATTCAGAATGTAGGCATGAATCCAGTTTCGGTGTTCCCGGCAGGATTTTTCCGGTTCATTCCCCTCACCCCAACCCTCTCCCAAGGGAGAGGGAGTTTCTTTGATCTCCTAAAGCACCAGTTACGACCCCTGAGGTATGCAAGCCGTGGATTGTACGTAATTCAAGCTGTAACAAGCTGCAAGGGACCGGTTTAATGGAGGAAAAAAGCTGCGGTAATTACCGTCTAAACTCAGCACCTCATTATGACATTGGTTTGATTGCTTCGATTGTTGCAGAGACCACATAATTTTCAATCTTACTGTCCGGCACCCAGTTTTGAATAAAATCCCTGCTTTCATCCTTTGATTTTATTTCTATTTCTTCAAATCCTGCGTCTTTAAGCATGGATTCAATTTCTTTGATGGACGATACTCCAGTCATACAACCTGTGAGCAACGCCATGTTTTTTTTCAGTTGTTCCGGCAGCACAGCTGTTAAGACTATATCTGAGACAGCCAATCTACCTCCCGGTTTCAGCACCCTGAATAATTCATTAAACACCTTGGATTTTTCAGGTGATAGATTGACAACACAATTAGAAATGATTACATCCACTTTGCCATCAGCTGAAGGCAAGTTTTCTATTTCACCAAGCCGAAATTCCACATTATTATAACCGGCCCTTTCGGCATTAGCTCTGGCCTTACTCACCATTTCCGGTGTCATATCAACGCCTATCACAGTCCCTGTTTCACCAACTTCATCAGCTGCCAGGAAGCAATCGAATCCTCCGCCACTTCCTAGATCAAGGACGGTCTCACCGGTTTTCAATGAAGCAATTGCGATGGGATTGCCACATCCCAGCCCCATATTTGCGCCATCCGGCACCTGATTTACATCGGAATTTGAATAGCCTTGCTCAATCGAAGTGTTTTTTGTATCGGTTTCCGAGTCGCTGCAACATGATGTTGCCTGGCAACCGCAACCGGAGGTGTCGGAATCCGCTACTTTGCCATAGTGTTCGCGCACTGCCTTGTGTATGTTGTCTTTTGCCAATCTAGTCATGTTAATCTCCTGTATTGAGTTTTCAATGAAATTATACCTTCTATAGACGGAGAAAAGAGGTAAAGGACGCAAACTTTTTTCATGTCAGTCCGGATCGAAATTCTTGGTTTCGAATCCCAGCACTTCCGTGTAGAACTTGTGTGCTTTGACAGGATCATCGACAAATACACTCGTCAATGAAATTTTCATTCTTGTTCTCCTTGCTTGTTGTCACCTAAAAATTCCTTATCTGTTGGATATTACTGATGAACTCGTAAAAAGTCCCAAAACGCACAATTTCGTTCTCGTAACTCATTGAAATCATTAGATGCAACAAACCAGATTTCGACTTTTTACGAAACCATCATTACTTGCAAACCCCGAATTTCAAAAAAAATCAATCTCTCATTTTGCAAGGCATCTGCTGCAGCCCAATGTCTTATGCATCAGAGGCTGCTGGAAGTGCGGTAATGCTGTCCCCCGGGGGCATTTATTGTGCGGCAGACGCTATCCGGCTGACGATCAAGAAATCCCGTCATTGAACGCGACGTCTCCATTTCTGAACCGAAAAGGATTCGCGGATCAGATAGCGGTTACTTCTCGTATCCGCGACCAGTACGTAGCCACTCTGCCGGACCCAGCGTCGGACCTTGGCGAGCAGATCCAAGCGTCGTTCGTCACTGGGAATCATGTGAATGACGCGGTCCAGCACCACCACGTCGTAGGTGTCCTTCGGCCGGGCTGTGTAATTGCTTGCAATGCATGTCTCAAGGCGAGATTTTCTGTTTCATTAAATGAATTTTCAACCATGAGTTTGCTTCACCGCGGTAAACTTGATACTCGCCACTTTGCCTTCAACAAGATGCAGGTCTTCCACGTCGGGCAGCGGGGTAAATTCACCCCCGGGACAACAAGCCATGGCCTGCAGTTCCTCAGGACTGAGGAAATGACGGGCTACAATACGAAATTCGGCAAACCCGGCATTACTGACAGTTTGCAGGTAAACCTCCTCAGATATGGCCCCTCCCAGGCATCCAGACCAGGTTGACTGAAATCGTGAGTGCAGATTGGAATCAATTTCCTGGGTTAACACAATGTCTGAAATGGCAAGCCGTCCACCAGGACCCAGGATGCGAAAAGCTTCATCATATACCGCGGCTTTGTCGGGACAGAGATTGATAACGCAATTGGAGATTACCAGGTCCGCGAAATTGTCCGGCAGTTCAGTATCTCTCAAATCCGCGACAAGAAGTTCAATGTTTCTTCCGGACAATCCTGCCTCAGTCACTGCCTGCCTGGCCCGTGTGATCATTTGGGGGGTGTAGTCAATACCGACCACCTTCCCACTTTCCCCGGCCTTTTCAGCAGCAAGAATAACATCTATTCCTCCACCGCAGCCAAAATCTACTACAATTTCACCGGCCACCAGGTTTGCGAAACCTGTGGGATTCCCACAACCCCGAGAAAGATTAATTGCAGTTTCAGGTATTGAACCGAGTTCAGATTGTTCGTACAGTCCCTGATCCACCGCGTAGCCCGAACCGGGCTGCATTTTGCTGGGTCAACAGGGTTCGGGTTTTCCACCAGTTTCCGCAAATTTTCCGTAGCGCGATTTAATCGTATTTTTAATCTCGTCCTCTTTCATATCTTTCCTATGGTTTTCTGAACGGTGAACATCATCAACAAATGTGATTTCAATTATCAAACCGGTCTGTCACAGCCGGTAAATGAAGCGGAACTACTCATTTTAAAAAAAATGCTCAGGTCCATGTAAAGGCGGGGACGGTCACGGATTATCGAACAGTTTGCACATCAGCAAACAAGCGTTGATGTGCGGACATGGGGATTTGATAAAATTTATAAAAACTGATATTTGGCGCGAATATTATCAATGATTTGCGAGGTGACTCACATTTTCACTCACACCCCCCCTGAAAATGCCTCACTCACACTTACGCACATTTTGAATGAGTTTTTTGAGATTCCTGTAAGTAACTGAAATATGGTGCGAAAGGGGGGACTCGAACCCCCACGGGATCACTCCCACCAGATCCTAAATCTGGCGTGTCTACCAATTCCACCACTCTCGCGCCACTCAAAATGTAACATCACCGGCTTGGAAAGTCGATCATACGTGAACACCGCACCGCGGCCTTTCATTCCGTTTTAGACACTGAAATCATGTAGCGATATTCCAGTTGCACGGTTTCCTTTCCGGGATTTTCCCACATCAGGCAATAGTATCCCGAATCATCCTCAGGATGGAATGTTGCTTCTAATTTATCCAGCGGTTTCGATTTGAAGGGATAATGCGTCTTCCCCTGACTGTGAAAATGGAGGTTAAAAACCAGAGGGGTTTCCGATTTGAAACCATATTCAAGCTGCTGATTTTTGTGCATGCCCACGCACTTTTCATATAATTTGCCTGCAGGCAGAGCGACGCTGATTTCATCACTCTCCAGTTCCGCGGTATTGTGTGGGATCATACCCTCATAATATCGCTCGACCAAAAACACTATCGCGAACAGTGAAATAGTCGCAACTCCAAGTGAGACCGCGTATCGGATAAAGACATCCATTTGACCTCAGAGGGGATATTTGCGCAGGAAATCGTCGAGAAACAAATCCAACCTGCTCAGGTAATCGTTGCGGACAACCATGTTCGCAAACTGCTTGGTCTGCACAACGTGGGTGACGTATGCGGGGCGAACAAACTTCAAATATTGATTGAGGCTGTATTGCGCTGAAACTCCATATTCTTTCATGTCCCTCAAACAGCGCCGCGAGACTGCCACATCGAGGGGGCTGTCAAGAAAAAACGAATATGACAGCATAGAGCGAATGCTCGCGTGCATCAACACGTACAACCCTTCCAGAATCAGGTAATCCCCGGGGACCAATTTTGCGTGTTCCCGCTTGCGTTTCGCGGTTGCATAGTCGAATTGAGGCATCCGCACCGGAGTCCCGGCTGCAAGATCGTCCAGGGCTTTCCGGTAGAGCCTGAAATCGAATGCTTTCGGCACATCAAAATCGCATTGCTCAAGAGGTATATCTTCCGGCTTTTCATGATAATACTGATCCAGGGGCAAAACTACCGACTTGGGCAGGCGTTCGACCAGCAACTTGGCGAACAAGGTTTTACCACTTCCGGAACCCCCGGAGACCGCGATGATTTTCACTCCTCTGCTCCCGGATTTCGGCCTTTGTCCATGTAATCCGCTAGTACGCCAGCAACCCGTTCATGGTTTTCCAAGCCATCAGGCAAAAAAGGGAGCAAACCGATTACAGGGACAGACAGGTTTTCCTCCAGCGTCAGCCATTGATACTGTATCAATTCTGCATTTCGTATATTGCAGTTGTTGTTGAGCATGATCCGCACGTTCAACTCCATACTGAGCAGATGATCGACCGAGACCAGAGTGTGTTCAAGTTCAGTTTCTCCAATGCCGCTCACCCAGATGATATCCGGCGCCCACTGATTCAGCAAAGACGCCCAGGATTTGTCCTTTGCAATGGGAGTAAGGAGACCCCCCGGACTCTCAATGATGACGCATTGATAACGCTTGCGCAGCTGTTTGAGTCGTGAATCGAGGAGATTCAGATCAATACACACCCCGTCACGGAGCGCCGCGAGTTGGGGGGGTAATCTTTCATGCAACAGGTAGGGATTAATCAGGCTTATATGCTCGGGCATGCACCCGACTTGCTGGAAGAGCTCTCCATCCGAATATTCGTCGCGTGCTTGACTCTCCCGCATCCCGGAATCAACCGGTTTAAATGCGCCGGCCTGCCCGCCCCTTATGCGCATAAGGGTCAGCATACCCAGAATGACCAGCGTCTTCCCGCTTCCATGAGCGCCGCAGACACCGACCAGCGGGTTCATTTCTGTTGTGCTCCGACGAACACCATTTTTTTACGCAGTGAATCAAGTTTACGGGTTTCCAAACTTTCAAGCTCACCGGTGATATCCATCACGCTGAGGTAGCGCTCCCGCGGCACAAAGCGCCTTCGCTCATCGCGTTCAATCCGCAAACGCTCCTGTTCGAGATGTTCCCAGACATTGATGGTTTTACCTTTGCGGGTGATTGTGATTTCGCGGATTTCCTGTTCACTGAACCCGGAATCGCGGGCTGCCTTGATCAAGGTCTCCAGTTCCGCCAGGAATTTTCTCCGCGCTTTCTCAGCTTTTGCGGCCTTTTCATCCATTACATCGGCCTGCTGCGCGATCAAAGGATGAAGCAAGGGGTTCGTCCATGTTGTAGGCCCTGTCAGCCCAATCAGGAAAACGAAGAGAATTAAGTACACTCTCATTGACACCCTGTGTATGAATTATGCATAAAAAAATCAATTCCTGGTAAAAGCTGTGTGAAATGAAATGCAAATCGTGAGCAAATAAAACCGGATCGTGTCATTAGCAGGTAATGTGAGGCGGCTTACATGGAAATCCATTCTTCAGGTGGCTTTGGCAACCTTGGTTTTTGCAGGATTGGGAGGTTGCACCAACACTGAACCGCTTCGGAAATCCGCGCACCATTATTTTCAGCAGGGCAACTCTTCCTTCTTGCACCGGGATTTTCAGTCAGCAATCTGGAACTATCAAAAAGCAATCAATCTTGACGGCGACACTCCCGAGTTCCACTTCAACCTTGGTCTTGCATACTACGAAATCGGGAACTATCCGGAGTCTTTGGAAGCCTATCTGCAGGCCGCCGAGATACGACCGGACATTTCTGACACCTACTACAACATTGCCCTTGCCTACCACAAAATGGAAAAGAGCAAACAGGCGGAAATTTACTATAATCGATACCAGAACATGCTCAGTCTGCGCAAAGCGCGTGAACGTGCAAGAGATAAAGCCAAGCAGGCCCGGGCAAGAAACACATCATCCGGCCGGGGAATAAATCCCGCCGTCAGCAAGACCCTGCCCCTTGCAAACCCGGAAAGGAAAAAACCGGGGAAACGGAATATGAAGATGAACAAACCCGCCGTCAAATTCGCCAAACCCGGCCGAAACGATCAAAACAAAATTCCAAACTGGGAATAAACGTCTCCTATTTCTCAATCCTTGAATCTTCTCTGTTCCAGACCTAAACTGGAATCATTCTCTGTTCACACCACTTCCTCTGCGCGGCAATTCGTATACGGCGACTTCTTTCCAGTCTTTCAAACCGTAAAAATGCGCGCAGTGATAATCCACAAGGACTAAAATGGACTTCACACGCAGTTACCGCCACCACTTTGATTTGAAATACGGCTGCAACCCTCATCAGCAGCCGGCATCGGTTCTTTCTCTCGGATCAGGCGAAATGCCTTTTTCAGTGCTTAATGGAAAACCGGGGTATATCAATCTGCTGGATGCGCTGAACGCGTGGCAGCTTGTACGCGAGTTGGATGAAGCGCTTGAACTCCCCGCCGCGGCTTCTTTCAAACACGTAAGTCCCGCCGGAGCGGCGGTTGCTGTTCCACTAAACGATCATCTGAGCGAGGTATACGGATGTAACGACATTGAATTGAGTCCTTTAGCCGCGGCATACGTTCGAGCCCGCGGCGCGGACCCGCTATCTTCATTCGGGGACTGGATTGCCCTGAGCCGGGATGTGGACGAGAAAACGGCAAATATAATCCGCCCCCTGGTTTCAGACGGCATCATTGCGCCGGGCTATACAGAGAGTGCATTTGCCCTGCTCAGTCAGAAAAAAGGAGGGAATTTCAACATGCTGCAGGCGAATACCGAGTTTAATCCGCCACCGGAGGAATTCCGGGAGATACATGGCGCGGTTTTTCGGCAACAAAGGAATTCACAAGAACTGAATGACCGCACCCTTTTCAACCGCATTGTCACTCGTTCGCGGCATCTGCCTGAGTCAGCGCGTCGTGACCTGATCCTTGCCGCGATCACCATCAAATATACCCAGTCCAATTCAGTCGGCTATGCCCTCGATGGACAAATGATCGGCATCGGCGCCGGACAGCAGAGCCGAGTCGACTGCACAAAACTCGCCGGGCGCAAATCGGAAACCTGGTTTCTGAGGCAGCATCCGCGTGTCAGGTCGCTGCCTTTCCGTGAAGAAGTCAAGGAAGTGGAGCGCACCAACGCGCGCATCGGTTTCATCGAGGGAGAAATGACTCCTCCGGAACTTGAGGCATGGAGGCAATTGTTCAAGGACATGCCCCAACCGCTTTCCAGTGATGAAAAAAAGTCATGGCTGAACGAAATGGAAGGAGTGTCTCTTGCGTCGGATGCGTTCTTTCCATTCCGTGACAACATTGACCAGGCCTCGCGTCGGGGGGTGCGGTATCTGCTGCAGCCCGGTGGCAGCATGCGTGATGATTCAGTGATTGCCGCGGCTGATGATTACGGAATGGTGATGGCCATGTCCGGGATCCGGCTTTTTCACCATTGAAATGGTGACGACTGAAAACCTTAAAGCAAACCGCGTACTTCCCTGAATACGCCCATGCCGCATCCACACGCTTTACAAACCCATGATCGGGCATTCAAGCTGGGGATTGTACTGAACGTGGGATATGTGCTGGTGGAAGTTGCCGCCGGGTTTTCTTATAA
>CAYFLK010000023.1:10002-40389 GCA_964344035.1 uncultured Pseudomonadota bacterium | reverse complement strand
CAGCGGTTTCGGCATGGCGATTTTCGCTGCACTGGGGGTAGCAATTAATTCAATGACCGCGGCCCTGTTCCTGCGAGACCGTCATTCAGACCTTAACATCCGCAGCGCATTCCTGCACATGGCGGCGGATGCAACGGTATCGCTCGGGGTGGTCATAGCAGGGATCGTCATCCACCACACAGGCTGGTGGCTGGTGGACCCGGTTGTTGCGCTGATAGTTGCAATTCTCATCCTGATCAGCGGACTCGGGCTTCTACGCGAGTCCCTGGACCTCTCCATGGACGCAGTCCCGGATCACGTAGATATCACGGAAGTCCGCCGGTTTCTGGAATCGCTGTCGGGAGTCGTGGATGTACACCACCTTCACATCTGGGGTATGAGCACCACCGAAACGGCCCTGACTGTTCACCTGGTGCTGGATAAACGCGACGAAACTTCTTCCCTATTAAAGCAGATTTCGAATACCTTGAAACTCAGGTTTTCCATTCAGCACCCCACCATCCAGGTGGAAGGCAGCGACGTTGAAAATGGTTGTGTGTTTGCACCTCCATATACTGCATTGGATCATGGATAAACTTGTTGCTTCATGAAACATCAGGGGTGTGTATTCATTTTGCCACATGCAATTTGCGGCATAAAGCGGGAAGGAGAAAGAGGTCAGCCAGCAGCGCGGAAACAACCGCCAGCAGCGCAAGGATGCAGAATCGTGAAACTCCGGCATTGCTGACAGGAATGAAGCTGGCAAATACTGCCATCAGGATCAAGGTGGTAAAAACTATCGCCTGCCCCACTTCCTTGAGGGTGGAATTGACCGACTCGCTGATAGTCTGCCCCTGCAGGAGGCTAATGCGGTAGTGTGTGAGGAAATGCACAGTGTCGTCAACCGCAATCCCGATCACGATCGGCGCCGTCATCAATGTCGTCGTGTCCAGCTTGTATCCAAGCCAACCCATCAAGCCGAAGACCATCAGGGCCGGGAAGGTGTTCGGCAGCACCGCCACCAGTCCGGTTTTCAGTGAACCAAAAATACCTGTCAAGATCAATGTGATGATGCAGAAAGCAAGGCCGAAACTGTTGATCTGAGACCAGCTGATGTAATCGAAGACCCTGCCCCAAGTCCCGACTCCCCCGGTGACGGTTGCCTTCAATCGCGGATATTCATGTTTCAGCGGCGCAAGGATGCGTTCAATTTCGGGTTGAACATCGCGCAGCAATTCCATTGAGCGTTTCGAACCAATGGTCTTCATCTGCACACTCAGCCGTGTGGCGGCATAATCCAGCGTTACCAGTTTTTCCAGTTCCTCATAGTCCCCGCTTTCAATCAAAACCAGCAGTTGTGAAACCAGTTCTGGATTGTCCGGAATTTTGTAAGCTTCCTCACTGTCATCCATCAGCTTGCGGTGCGTTTCCTTGATGTGGTTGTTCAAGGAATAAGTATCCACCACCAGTTCCGGATAGCGGGCTTTCAGCATGAGCCCCGTATTCTCGATTTCCCGGAGCACTTTGGGGTCCCGAAAGACCCCCTCGCGGCCACCTTCAAACAGGATCTCCATGTTTCCTATTCCCAGAAATTTATCATTGATCAGTTTCTGGGTCCGACGAACAGGAGACTCCGGAGCATAATATTCGGCAAAAACTGTGTCTATCTCGATTCGTTTTATACCAAACACAAAAACCACGCTCGCGCAGATGAACACGGCAATCACGGTTTTGGGATAGTCCGCGCTGATTCCACCGATAAATTTGAGCACCTGCTGAACCCAGACACCGTCAACGGGCAATGATGTGCCCGGGTTTGATGCAGGTTTCACGCGTGGCGGGAACCAGTGCATCAATACAGGCAGCAGAAACACGGTCAGCACAAACGCAAAAAGCACGCCGATGCCCGCAAGCAGCCCGATTGACTGAATCACTTTCAGTTTCACAAATGACAGAGAAAACATACCGATAGAGGTGGTGACGCTGGTCAGCAGGCAGGCCAATCCGGTTTTCCGGAAAATCATGCGCACCATCACGTGGTGCGGTGAGCCGTTTCGCATGAAAAACCGGTATCCTGAAAAAACATGCACTGCGTCGGCAATCGCCGCTACTGAAACAAGCCCGAAGACGATGAACAGGGACAAGTCAATCGGCCAACCAGTCCAGCCCGCCAGCCCTACTACTCCGACAAGACTGGAGACGATGATCAACATGGGCCAGATCAATGCCCTTAGAGACCCCAGCAGCAGGCCGGTCAATCCCAATCCGAAGGTGAGGGAAACCCCCAGAGCCCATTGATATTCCCTGGCCCAGACATCGAACTGGTAAAAAACCCCCCACGAAGGATGATGAAAAACAAGATCCTTGCGGATACTTGGATGGCGCAGCATTTCCCAGCTCTTACGCTCAAAATCGGCGTATTCCCACATTGCCGGTTTCTTAAACTTACGCCACCGCGTGGCGCCGTTTTCCTCATCATTGTCAACAAAACCCTCGGCCAAATCAGTATCTTCTTCCAGTCCGCGTGTTTCTTCCGGGATAGCGCCGAGGTCAGTCCTCATCAACACAACGCCATATTCAACATCATCGGAAAAAAACCTGCGCGGGTAATCCGGATGGGCAAGGGCCTGACGGCGCAGTTTCAGGCTTTGATGTTTAGTCTCCGGCAAGTCATCGCCGATGAAATCACGAAACCTGACGCCCTCTGAGTCTGCTTCGGTGTATCCGGCATTGATCAGGGAACTGACTTCTATGAGGCGGCTCATCGGGTTTTCAGGGTTATACTGCGCGCGATACGCTTCTTCATCAAGCAGGCGGTGAACTGCTTTAAGTGCGCCCAGGCTTCTTGCGGAAAACAGGTCCCCGTCAACCGGCTGGTAGATCATGCCTAGGATGTTGGTTCCACCGAACAAATCCTTGATCCGGTCAAGTGATTGCTGAACCGGGTCGTTCTTTCCAAACAGTTCCCCTTCAACCCAGGCATAATTGAAACTCGGGATTCCCGCCGAGAGGAAAGCCATAAGCACTAAATACAACCCCAGCACCCACCAGCGCCAGGGATACAGGCGTTCCGGCAGCAATTCAAATTTCAGATTGAGGGAGTGAATGTAATGTTCCAAAACAAATCAAGCTTTGCGGAAACCCTTAGAATAAATGCAGCCCGGACAAAACCTGTCTGAAATGGTAAAACACAGAGGGAAGATTTGGTTGATGGGTCAGGTCTGGAACCTGTTGTTTGCCAAAAGAAGAGAGGGCTTTGAATTAATAAATCCAGCGCCCTTTAAGGAAAATTAGAATTTTATCACGCGGTTTTATGGAAATCAACTGAATAGGATTGTGTTGAAAAGCAGCGCCCCGGGACTGATTCAGGAAGAGGACCAGTCAAGGATCACTTTCCCTGATTGTCCGGAACGCATTACGTCAAACCCGGACTGGAATTCATCAACGGGGAAATGGTGGGTGATGACCGCATTAATATCAAGATGGCTCTGCAGCATGCTGCCCATTTTATACCATGTTTCAAACATCTCGCGGCCGTATATTCCTTTCAGAGTCAAACCTTTGAAAATCACCTGGTTCCAGTCAATGCGGGTGTCATTTGGCGGGATCCCGAGCACGGCCACCTTTCCGCCGTGGTTCATGCTTTCCAGCATGTCTTCAAATGCAACAGGGTTTCCGGACATTTCCATGCCGACATCGAAACCCTCCTCCATCCGCAGTTCTTCCATTACCCCGCTGATGGTCCCATCCCGGACATTCAAGGCACGCGTGGCCCCCATGCGGGATGCCAGTTCAAGCCGATAATCGTTGACGTCGGTGATCACCACATGCCGGGCGCCTACGTGCCGGGCAATGGCCGCGGCCATGATGCCGATCGGGCCGGCCCCGGTTATCAATACATCCTCGCCGACCAGGTCGAAAGAAAGCGCGGTGTGAGTGGCATTTCCGAACGGGTCAAAGATCGAAGCCTGGTCGTTCGAAATTGCTTCCGGAATAAGAAACGCGTTGACAGCGGGGAGTGAAAGGTATTCGGCAAAACAGCCCGGACGGTTAACACCCACCCCCACTGTGTTGCGACAGAGGTGTCTGCGGCCTGCGCGGCAGTTGCGGCAATGTCCACATGTAACATGCCCCTCACCGGAAACGCGGTCGCCGGGCTTGATGCCGCGCACCTCGATTCCCAGTTCTTCAACGATGCCGACGAATTCATGACCCACGGTCATTGGGACCGGGATGGTCTGCCTCGCCCAGTCGTCCCAGTTGTAAATATGTACATCCGTCCCACAAATCGCAGTTTTGAGGACACGGATCAAAATATCGTTGTGACCGACTTCCGGCAGTGGAAATTCGTCCATCCAGATGCCTTCCTCCGGTTTGAGTTTCGCGAGCACTTTCATTTTGCGCATTTCTTACAATCTCCTGAATTACTCGGCAATCACCCCCAGTTCCCGCCCTACTTTCGCAAATGCTTCAATCGCCCTGTCTAAGTGGGATTTTTCGTGCGCCGCGGACATTTGCAGCCGGATTCTCGCTCTTCCTCTGGGGACCACAGGGTATGAAAAACTGACCGCGTATATCCCTTTATCCAGAAGCCCTGTTGCCATTCGCTGGGACAGGACCGCGTCGGCAAGCATCACCGGAATGATCGGGTGTTCTCCCGGAACCAAATCGAAACCGAGATTTTCCAGTTCACCACGGAAATATCTGCTGTTTTCATGCAGCTTACACCGCAGTTCGTTTCCTGACTGAAGCAGGTCCAGCACGGCCAGCGAGGTGGCCGCGATCACGGGCGCAAGCGAATTGGAAAAAAGATAGGGACGCGAACGCTGCCGCAGCCATTCAACCAATTCATGCCTGCCCGAGGTATAGCCTCCGGAGGCCCCTCCGAGGGCCTTACCCAGGGTCCCGGTGATCAAATCAACACGGTCCATCACCCGGTGATATTCATGGGTCCCGCGCCCGTTTTCACCCATGAACCCCACTGCATGTGAATCGTCCACCATCACCAGCGCCCGGTGCCGTTCGGCAAGGTCGCAGATTCCCGACAGGTCCGCAATGATTCCATCCATGGAAAAGACTCCGTCGCTGACAATCAGCCGGTGCCTTGCCGCCTTTGATTCCTCCAGTTTATTTTCCAGATCACCCAGGTCCTTGTTTTTAAAACGGAAACGCCGGGCTTTGCACAAGCGGATGCCGTCGATTATGCTGGCATGGTTCAATTCGTCGCTGATCACCGCGTCTTCCTCGCCGAGCAGGGTTTCGAACAATCCGGCATTGGCGTCGAAACAGGAGGAATAAAGAATAGTGTCTTCAGTGCCCAGAAACTCGCTCAGGCGGTTTTCCAGTTGTTTGTGTACCGTCTGGGTGCCGCATATGAAACGGACGGAAGACATGCCATATCCATATTCATCGAGGGCCTGCTTAGCGGTCTCAATCAGGCGGGGATGATTCGCCAGTCCAAGGTAGTTGTTTGCACAGAAATTGAGTACTTCCCTCCCGTCATCCACCAGCACGGACGCCTGCTGGGGTGTTTGAATGACCCTTTCATGCTTGTACAGTCCTGTGTCGTGAAGTTCCGCCGTTTGCCTGGCCAGTTCAGACTGCAGTTGCTTGCTCATGATTCATCTCCGCGGATTTAGACTCCCTGTTTAAGCGTACGCCGATAACGGTACACACACCAGTCCTGCGTGAATATGCTTAAAAAATATTTGGACATTCACATCGCACAAAAGCGCAACACCGGAGTTATGCTTTTGACTATGATGGGGATTATCGGAAGCGCTGAATCTTCAGACTACTTCCCAGAAAATGCACCTTTGTGGATCATTGTGATGACCGCATCAGTCACTTCGCCTGTATCAGCTTTCCCTCCCAAATCAGCGGGCAGGTCCGCGCCTTGAAGAGTGACGTTTTCAATGGCCTGCATCAGCTGAGTTGCAGCATTATTTTCTTCAAGGTGTTCCAGCATCAGCACCGCGGTCCAGAACGCACCGAGTGGGTTGGCGCTGTTTTTCCCCACCAGATCAAATGCCGATCCATGAATGGGCTCGAACATGGAAGGGAATTTCCTTTCAGGATTGATGTTTGCGGTCGGCCCCATGCCTAGGCTGCCTGACAAGGCCGCGGCGAGATCACTAAGGATATCCGCGTGCAGGTTTGTTGCAACAATTGTATCAAGGCTTTGCGGCTGCAAAACCATCCGGGTTGTCATGGCGTCCACCAACATCCTGTCGGTACTCACCCCGGGGTAGTCATTACAGACCTCATCAAAAACCTCGTCCCACAGCACCATTCCGTGCCGCTGGGCATTTGATTTGGTGACATGGGTCAAATGCCTGCGCGGCCTTGACTCGGCAAGTTCGAAGGCAAAACGAATGACGCGTTCTATCCCCGCACGGGTGAAAACCGAAACATCCACCCCGACTTCACCGTCAAGCCCGGGGTGAACACGACCGCCGGCGCCGGAATATTCTCCTTCAGTGTTTTCCCGGACAATCACCCAATCCATGCCCAATTTTTCCAAATCCCGCAGCGGACTTGTAATGCCGGGAAGCAGCCTGGCGGGTCTGACGTTTGCGTACTGGTCGAATCGCTGGCATATTTCCAGGCGCAACCCCCAGAGGGTTAGATGGTCCGGCACCTCCGGATCTCCAACCGCGCCAAACAATATGGCATCAAAATGCTGCAGTTGTTTTAACCCGTCCCCGGGCATCATCCTCCCGTATTTGCGAAAATAGTCTGATCCCCATGCAAAACCTGAGAATTCCAGCTGCAAGTCCGGGACTGATTCAACCAGGACTTCCAGCACTTTTTTAGTCGCGTCAATGACTTCAGGACCGATACCGTCGCCGCCGATAACCGCTATTTTGTGGACACCCATGTGTTGCTCCATGTTTCAGGCTTGAAGTGCTGATTTACTCGCAAAAAGTTGTATAGAGCAATTTGACTCTCTCTCATTTGAAAACAACCGGACACTCTTAAATGAACAATATTGATCAATTGACGATATTTTGCGAGAGCATCGCACATTAAAGATGATAAGATATGGATCTATAATCCAGCAGAAGTTAAATACGGCCTGAGTGATTCATGGGACTCGCTTTCGAAACACGACTGGACCAGCAAATTGCAAAAGCGCTGCAACTCAGCAGCGAGTTAAGCCAACCCGTTCGTTTCGATAAAAGCCCTTCCGTTCATAAAATCCGGCAGGCTTACGCGGAAGAACGCCTCTACTGGAACGATGAACACGTGCCCTTGGGGAGGGTTGAAAACCTTAACATCCCCGGACCGCATGGAGAAATCCCCTGCAGAATTTATGCATCCGAAACCGCAATAACCCTGCCTGTCCTGGTGTATCTACACGGAGGCGGATTCGTCGTGGGCAGTATAGACACTCATGACAGGATCATGCGTCTGTTGGCAAGCAAGGCCGGGATCGCTGTATTGGGAGTCGATTACCGGCTTTCCCCCGAACATAGATTTCCCGCGGCGCTTGAAGAAATCCTGTTTGTCATTGACCACATCAAGCAAGAGGGGAACGTATACGGACTCGACCCAAAATCGATTTGTTTAGGCGGCGATTCCTCCGGGGCTAACCTGAGTGCTTCAGCATGCCTGAGTATCAAAAATAATAATCCGCGTTTAATCAAGGCTGTAATCCTTGCATACGGCTGGTTTGGTTTGAGAGATTCAGGGTCACGCATAAAATTTTGCCGCGAAGAGGAGGGGTTGAGCGAAGATGAAATGAATTTTTACATCTCTTCCTATCTCGCTCATTCCAAAGATGAAGAAAACCCCCTGGTAGATATCCTGCGCGCGGATTTGTCCGGCTTTCCTCCCGCGAAACTTATTGCCGCGGAGCTGGACCCCCTGCTTGACGACTCGTTGAAAATGCAGGCGCTGCTGACGGAAGCGCGCACAGACAGTTCATGCACAGTTTTTCCCGGGGCTGTACACGGTTTTCTGCATTATTCGAAAATTGCGGATCTTTCTTTACAAGCGCTTGATGAATGCGCGAGTTTTATCAGAAAACATGCGCTCAACAATTTTTAAGCAGCTGCAAACGAAACCGCTCCTTGAGATGTTCCCCGTCTTTAGGCGGCAAAACAAGGGGCAGGCTCTCGGCGCGCACCTTAATGTTGCAGAAAACAGGACCAGGGGTATGACGAATGACAGGGATTGCAGACTCAAGCTCGCTTGGCGTGTGTACATTCAAATTGACGGGGAACCCGGAAGCGGTCGCAATTGAGGCCAAATCTGCCCGGCCCGCTGTGTGAGTGGCCTGCATACCGGTTTCGCCATAACGCTCGTTGTCCAGCACGACGACCGCAAGGTTTTCCGGTTTTTTATCCGCTGCGGTGGCCAGCGATCCCAGCCCCATCAGCATTTCTCCATCGCCGGTGATGACCAGCACCCGGCTTTCAGGTTGCGCGAGCGCAAGGCCCAGTCCCAATGAAACGGATCCACCCATTGCTCCCCAGAGCGGGAATGTAAGCGGGTGGTCTCCTGCCGCGGCCGTGTCCCACGCCGATGCACCCAACCCGGCGATGACCAGCAGGTTTTCACGCCCCTCCAGCAGTTGCGATACCACCACCCTGCGCCGCAGGGGGTAATTTTCACTGCGTGATGAATCATTCATTTTAGTCAAAAGCCTTTGCTCCGATCATCTTTTGCGAGAGCAGGACCGCAACCGGTTTTTGGCCGGAAAACGATATTTCCGCCGCGGCATCGATGATGTTCGCGGTGGACGGTGGTTCATCTACACGAACCACCCGAATTCCGGCCAGTTTGAGGTAGCTTTCGCACTTTTCCCCCAGTGGCTTCTGCCATGGATTGAACTCTTCCCATTCCCCGCGCATGGCGATCAACATCAGCAGGGGGAAGCGACAAACACGAATCAGCGAGAACATGTTGACACAGTTGCCGATCCCGCTGCTTTGCATCAAAACAACACACCGCTTCCCTCCCAGCCAGGCACCGGCAGCCAGCGCGACCCCCTCTTCTTCGGTGGTCAGCTTAACCGGTTCGATATGCTCCGCATACAGACACATCTCAATCAGTTCACTATGTCCTGCATCGGGCACATAAGCCATAATCTCGATCCGGTGTTCATTCAACCGGCGAAAGATCTCCCTCGGCCAATGTAATTCAGTTTTTGCGGCGTCAAATCGAGAAAAGTTCATCTTTTCATGTTCAAATCAGCATTTACGGAAAAAACACTCAGCCCTTTGCATAAAATACAAACGCTACCACATGAATTTCTGAAATGCCAATCATGCTTGAGAGTGCCGGTTCCAACAACCATGACCGCACACAAGCACCACGGCAATGTTGAAAAGAGGGATCAAGTTTTCAGGTAAGTATGGAGGCGGGATTTGAAACAGGTGTTCCCGGAGGATAATAATGATAGAACATCCTGTCGGTTTTGTGTCCGGAGAGCGCCATCGCGTCTTCCCTCCTGATTCCCCGGCGTCCGCATTCGGTGATGAAACCCGCACGCAACGAATGGGCTCCAAAGGATTTTACTTCTGATTTGCTGTACCCGGCCATCAACGCACGCTTTTTAACTACCCTGGTGACAGTATTCTCTGGTAAAAAACCGGCCCCGATTCGTCCGTGCCTTGAGATCGAACGAAACAGCGGACCCCGGGTAATTGAACTGACGTGAAGCCAGCACTCCAGTGATTCCCCGGCCTCACCAAGAATGGGCAAGTTTCGCTTCTCGGCAGTGGATTCCGGGCTGCCTACGGGAAGATATATTTCAAACCCATAGCGCACTTTACGGAGATGGTCAGCCAGCATTTTCACCAGTTCCGAGCGCCGCCTCCCACCGGAGGCAAAACCGACCAGCAGGAGAGATCTGTCCCGCACACCCATGAGGCTGTCATCACAAGTGGATACCAGACGGTCAAGGACTTCCTTGGTCAAGGCTTTTTTCCTTTGCACCAGGTTTCCCTCTTCCCGGGCTTTCCTGCGCACATGACTCCAGGTTTTCTTCACCTGCGGATGTGCACACGGATTCTCTGCATGATCACGGTGGATACGCGATAAACTGGCCAGCCTGCGGCCGATGGTGTTGACCGCATGAGGCCCTGGTTTTTGTTTCCAGCCTCCTGCGATCAATTGCCGGTCCAGTTCAGGATCCATTTCACCACGATGATCGGTGATAAAAAGCTTAACTGCTTCAGGAGACAGGGGAATTTCGAGTTTTCCCCCAAAACGAAACTTGTGCCAGGCCTGGATGTAATCCAAGTCTCCACTGAGGGCGCGGACAGTGTGCTTGCTCTCTTCACTTGCGGAATTGAACTGATCGCGCAATCCGGCAATCAAGGGCCAATCGTCTATACCATCGGGTATGCGCAATTGCCCCGGCACCGGTTTCTCAGTATCCGCCTGACACTGCAAAACCACTTTATCAGCGTGCATTTTCCACTACTTCTTTCTACTGATTGCTGTCCTATTGCAAAGAGAACACGGTTTTTAACCACTCATTGCGGTTCTCTTCTGCTTGCCTGACCATGTTCCCGATTTCAACGCCGAACTCCAGTTGAGTCCCCATCGTGGTGACGCAAGAAACGCCGGAAGGCAAATGTTCGATAATCACGAACTTCTTTTGCTCGCGGTCTCCCCAGATCTCCAGGGATACCACTCCGATGTCTCGCACCGATTTGCCCTTGATCAGGGTCACGGGCTGATTGGGGCGGAAAATGGTCACCATGTCCTTGTTGGACCCACAAACCACCGGCAGTGGAGTGACCATTACCTTCTGGGCGTTTGCCGGGAAAGTGCTCATGATCAGGACGGCCAGCATTGCTCCCATGAATCGGAACATATTCCCTCCTTGTTGAGCGCATTCAGGCAATGTGCTTTTGTACTTATCGTACATCAGCGCGCAAACATTGCAAGCCCAAAATGGCTTATTTATGTATTCGGTTGATGTCCCGGATTCTTACATGGATATCCCGTATATGTCCCTCAGGGAAAGGACGGATATGCGCAAGGAATGCGTTGAAACAAGTAAATTCACGGAGGTTGCCGCACTACAAGCCAGGGCGGACTTTGAGCAATTATTTGTCGAGTATTCAGGTCAACTTAAATCCAACCGGTCTGGAGAGTGGTGGCAATGGATAAAGTGCTGGGAACTCAGTTGGTGCTCGACAGGCATCAACTTTTCACAATCATCGCTGATTACCATGGGGCATCGGTTAGAGAACGGACAGCCCTTGTCTGAAATCACTATTTCTTTTGAAATCGAGGCGCCGGCTTCACGTGATGAAAGGGTTTCTTCAAGCCAGCCCTGCCGCATTTCAGGAACGGATGACAGCAACAGGCGGCTGTATGGATGAAACGGAGGATTGAAGACCTCACGCTTGCTGCCGAATTCAACAATGCGACCGGCGTACAATACCAGGGCCTGGTCTGCAATATTAGAAACGATTTCAAGATCATGAGTGATAAACAGGTACGTCAGTTTGAGTTGATCCTGCAAACGCTGCAGCAAATCAAGCACTGACTTGCCTACAATTGTGTCCAGTGCGGAAGTAACTTCATCGCAGATGATGAGATCAGGTTCGGCGGCAAGGGCCCGTGCAATACAGATTCTTTGTTTTTCACCCCCGGAAAGTTCCGCTGGGAAACGGTCGATATAATCCGCGGATAGTTCAATCTGCCCCAGCAGTTCAACAGTGCGGTTTTCCTTTTCCGTGCCCTGCATCCCCAGGTAGAAACTGAGCGGTCGTCCGATGATTTCACGCACTTTCTGTTTGGGATTGAGAGCGACATCAGGCATCTGATAAATCATCTGAATCCGGCGCAGCTGATCGCGATTTCGTTTTTTCAGATGGCGAGGCATGACTTTTCCATCGAATTCAATCGATCCCTCCAGTGCAGGGAGCAATCCGCAGATCACTCTTGCCAGAGTGCTCTTGCCGCTTCCGGATTCTCCCACAACCGCAAGGGTACGTCCCTGAAGCACTTCGAGAGAAACATTTTGCAGCACCCTGACGCCTCCTTTTCCATAGCTTGCACTGATTTCCTTCGCCTGCAGCAGCAATTTCCCCGCAGGCGACTGTTCGGTTTTCATTTCCTGCCTGGACCTCACTGAAAGCAGTTCGCGTGTATAGGTTTTTTTTGCGTCTTTGAGGATATCTCCGGTGGCCCCTTCTTCAACCAGGTCACCATAACGGAGCACCATGATGTGGTCTGCAAGCTGCGTCACCACCGCGAGGTCATGGGTGATGTATATAGCGGCGGCATCCTCGAAGCGCACCACTTCCTTGATGGCCGCAAGAACTTCTATCTGAGTGGTTACGTCAAGCGCGGTGGTCGGTTCATCAAAAACCAGAATATCAGGAGAACAGGCCATGGCCATGGCAACCATCGCGCGTTGAAGCTGTCCCCCGGAAACCTGATGCGGCCAGCGATTACCGATACGGTCCGGTTCCGGAAGGTCCAGCCGTTTGAACAGTTCCCTCCCTTTTCGTTCAGCTTCCTCCTGCTTCATCAAGCCGTGATGGACAGCGGATTCAGAGAATTGACGGATCAGCCTATGCGCGGGATTGAATGCTGCCGCGGCACTCTGTGCCACGTAGGCCACGTTGACACCCCGTATCCTGCGTTTTTCCGTCTCAACCGCGTCAGTCAGTTCCATGCCCTTAAACTTGATCGATCCGGAAACAATCCTGCAGCCCGGCTTGGTGTATCCCATTGCAGTCAATCCCAGTGTCGATTTTCCGGCGCCTGATTCTCCGATGAGACCCAACACTTCTCCGCGGTTCAACTTCAGGCTGATCCCGTTTACGATCGAGTTCCACTCTTCACCGCTTTGCCCTTCGACACAAAGGTCCTGAATGCTTAACAGGTCTGTCATTGTTGCTGCTTATCCGCCTTTTAACAGGTAATGAGATCTGACAATCCAGGTGAAGGAATAAACACTACAGGTTTTGTAATTTTCAATGATCTTCCCGCAGACCACTGGTAATGTGCAACATCCAGTCGACCACAAAATTCACCGCGACAGTGAGCAGTGCAATCGCTCCGGCTGGCAACAGGGGTGTGATATCGTCGTATGAGATGAGGGTGGCGTTGTCCCGCACCATCGAACCCCAATCGGCGGTGGGCGGCTGAATGCCGAGTCCGAGAAAACTGAGGTTGGAAATGAAAAGGAACACGAAACAAAACCTCAAACCGAATTCCGCCAGCAACGGGGCGGTGATATTCGGCAATATTTCTTTGCTGATGACCCATCCCAGTTTTTCTCCGCGTAGCCGCGAGACCTCCACATAATCCATCACCGCGACATTCATCGCCGTGGCGCGGGCCACCCGGAAAACACGGGTGGCTTCAATGATGGCAATGGTGCCAATCAAATAAGGAATTGATGTGCCGAAGATTGAAAGGATAAGCAGAGCGAAAATCAGCGATGGAATCGCCATCAATACGTCCACAATACGACTGCAAAACTGATCCACCCAGCCCCCAACCACAGCGGCAATCATGCCTGTTAAACTGCCCAGCAGGAAAGCCAGGGCGGTAGTCAGCAAGGCTATTCCGATGGTGTTACGCGCCCCGTATATCAGCCTTGAGAGCATGTCCCGCCCCAGGTTGTCTGTGCCAAGGGGATAGCGTTCAGACCACAATTCGTATGCATTTCCGAGGATTTCCCTTTCCCCGTAAGGAGCGATCAATGGAGCAAAAACCGCCAGCACGGCATAGCCCGCGATCACCAGCATCCCGAATTTTGCGCTTAACGGGGCGAAAAGGATCATTCTGTATACATTGAACATGGGGTAGTTCAGGGTTCAAATTTGATGCATCACGGTTCAGAAGGGGCTATTGAGGCTTTTCTACTCGTATGGTGTATTGATTAGCATTCAGCGCGGCAGTTAGCAAATTTCTCAGCGTGGGTGCAGCAAGCGTGGGTTTGTAATGATTGAGATGATGTCCGCGGACAAATTGAGCAAGATATACACCGAGGCAAAAATCATCGAACATGCCTGCACTACGGGAACATCACGCTTGGAAACGCTGTCCACCAGCAATTGGCCGAGTCCCGGATAAACGAAAACAACTTCCACGATCACCACCCCGACAACCAGGTAAGCCAGATTGATCGCAATCACATTGACTATGGGCGCCAAGGCATTCGGCAGCGCGTGCCGCAGTATGATTTTAATCGGGCTGATTCCTTTCAGGTGCGCCATTTCTATATACGGGCTGGCCAGCAGATTGATGATGGAAGCCCGTGTCATACGCATCATGTGTGCGACGACCACCAAGGTCAGCGTAACGGCGGGAAGCAGGGAACGATAGAGTTTCTCGTCAAAAGGCAAATCTGTGCTGACATTGGAGATCCCCGGGAACCAGCCGAATTTAATGGCAAAAAAGAGAATTAATATGTATGCGACAAAGAATTCCGGGAATGAAATGGAAGTGAGCGTAAAGATATTAACTGCCCTGTCATAAAGCGTGTTGCGATAAAGAGCGGCCAGGATGCCTAGAATCAATGCCAGAGGGATCGCAAATACCGCGGCGACACCCCCGAGAAAAAGTGTATTGTTCAGTCGGATGCCGACCAGTTCGGAAATTTCACGTTTGTTGGCCAGCGAAACCCCCATGTCCCCAGTTGCCATCCCTCCCAGCCAACTGAGATATCGCTGATAAGCCGGCTTGTCGAGTCCCAGCTCGGCCCGGAAGACCTTTACTGTTTCCGGAGTTGCCCCCTGCCCTAAAATGGATTCGGCCAAATCTCCGGGCAACAACTCGACAGCAAACGTGATTATGAGTGAAATGGTAAAAAGGGTGAGCAGGCCCAGCGCGATGCGCTGGGCCACAATTTTGAGGATATGTTTCAAGTTCGTCTCAAGACTCAAGTATCAAGGTTCGGTTAAAAAAGTTCAGGGGCAATGCCACTATCACACTCCCCCCGCAACTTTCACCTTGTCACTTGTTCCTTGTTTACTGATCAGGCAAACCACCAGCGTTCCAGGAACTTGTTGCCGTCCAGGTCCCAATTTCCAGCCATGACACCGTGACCGATTTTGTCAACTGTCGCAAAAACATAATTGGCAAACATGGGGACGACTACTCCTCCTTCATCACGCACTATCTGTTGCATTTCAAAATACATCTGCCGCCGTTTATTCTGGTCTGTTTCCGCCCGGGCCTGAATCAGCAACTGATCGAATCGGTCGTGCTTCCAGAATGTGTCGTTCCAGTCCGCGCCACCCTTGTAAGCAGTACTGAACATCCAGTCTTCCGTTGGCCGTCCGCCCCAGTAGCATGCTCCCCAAGGTTTTTTCATCCAGACATTGGACCAGTAACCGTCGTTTGGTTCACGCACCACTTCAATTTCAATTCCTGCTGCCGCAGCGTGCTCCTTGTACAGAACAGCCGCATCGACCGCGCCCGGGAAAGCCGCATCGGCCGCGGAAAGCTGCACTTTGACGCCGCCGGCCTTGTTGGCATAAAACCGGGCCTTGTCCGGATCATATTTGCGCTGCGGCAAAGTCGCGGCGTGGAAAGGATTGGAGGGAGCAATCGGGTGGTCATTCCCGGGAACTCCATGCCCGAACAGGACTTTCTCCACTATCTCCTCCCGGTTGACGGCGTGCTTAAGCGCCAGCCGGACATTGTTGTCGTCAAACGGCGCTGTATCCGTGCGCATCGGGAAAGTGTAGTGTTTGGTTCCGGTCGTTTCCTCCAGCTTGATTCCGGACTTGCGTGCAAGCAGGTGCGCGGTTTTCAAATCCACGCGATCAATAACATCAACTTCCCCGGTGGTCACAGCATTCGTGCGTGCTGCGGGATCAACAATTGAAAGCATTTCAATTTCGTCAAACCAGCCCCGGTCCGGCTTGAAATAATTGGGGTTGCGCGTCCCGAAGAAACGCACACCGGGTTCAAATTCCTTAAGTGCGTAAGGGCCGGTACCGACCCCGTCCTTGGGGCTTATCTTTCCGTTTGAGGATGGTTTGATGGCAATATGGTAATCAGAAGCCACAAAGGGAAAGTCGGCGTTACCTCCGGACAATTCAAATACAACCCGGTGTTTTCCGTCTTTGCTAATTTTGGTTACCTGTTCCAGCAATGATTTCGCGGGTGATTTGGTCTCTCCCATGTGATGCTGAAAAGAGGCGATCACATCATCAGAATCCATAGTTTTGCCGTTGTGAAATTCAACACCCCGCCGCAGGTTGACCACCCATTTTTTTGCCCCGTTTTGCGGTTCCCAGCTTTCCGCCAGTTCCGGCTGAATGGCCCCTGTATGATCCACTTCGCCTAAGTGATTTTGAAGGGAATAATTGAGACAGTTCATAAAACCGTTTTCATATGTTGCCGGATCCAGCGTATCGGTGGTGGAGCCATGAGCAATTCCGGCGCGTATACGTCCTCCACGCTTGGGGGAAGCGGCAAAAGCGCTACGCTCCGCCCAGGTCAGCAGAGTGCCGGCACCGGAACCGGCAATTCCCAGCGCCATCAATCGTTGAGCAAACTCCCTGCGGGTTAAGCCGCCCGCGAGAAGTTGCTTTTTGAGTTGATCTATCTTTCTGTCCATGAGACCCCTTTTTTGAGATTAGGATATTGAATGCGCCACATCGAACTATCCGCACAGCCCGAACGATGCATGGTATAGCGTAAAGGTAACAAACCCATGATAAATTAAATTGATGGATTCGATTACCCTCCGTTACCGGATTGCAGTTATATATCCCGACCTCTTTTGAATGGCAAGCAATTTTCATTTTATGATACATTTATACCCGTTTTACTTGTCCTGAACGTATACTCATTTGAATCTGAGTTACCCGATCAGCATGCGCGCCTCTTTCTTTCCCAACTGGACACTTCCCGGCAATATCATTAGCATGTGAGGCTGATCGTGATTAATCTTGCCCTCGTCTCGCGACTTATCTCAGTTAACACGGGTTTCAATGCGTCTTTTTCGAACAGCGCACACAGTCGGCATTTCGTGACCTCTCAAACATCAACACTGGTTTCTCCCAGTAATCAACGAAAGCACACAATTTATGAAAAAGGAAGACTACATACTTTTCAGCGGCGGCGCCAACGGTGCGGAGGCTGAATTCGGCATACAAGCCGAACGGCATGGTATTGAGGAAGTGAATTTCAGTTTTGAAGGGCACAATCTCACACGCGGCAGGGGAATCCGCATTCTCAACCATGAGGAATTGAAAAACGGGGACGTCAGTCTCGAATATGTCTCCAGGCTGATGAATCGCCGATATTCAGACATATCCACATTGCGAAAACTGCTGCAGAGCATCTGGTACCAGATTAACTCTGGCCAGGAAATTTATGTCATCGGGAACATACTTGACGACAACACGGTCAAGGGTGGAACAGGTTGGGGCGCGGAGTTCGCCAAGCTCTGCAACAAACCGCTGCATGTATTCGATCAAACACAGGTTGCATGGTTTTTCTGGAACCAGTCGGGATGGGACGAATGTTCCGCCGGCAACCTCCCGGTGATCCGCCATGCCCACTTCACCGGGACCGGCACAAGATACCTGAATGATGGCGGGAAACGGGCCATCGCCAGTTTGTTTGAACGCTCGTTTACCTGATCCTCAATCCGGAAACGGAATGCCATACACCTGCATCATCTACCAGTCTGCAAACGGTATCGCCACAATTACGCTGAACCGGCCGGAACGTCTGAACGCATTCAACACGCAGATGCATGATGAACTGAGTTCGGCAATAGCGGAGGTGGACTCAGACCCGGAAGTCAGGGTTTTGCTGCTGACGGGATCAGGAAGGGCATTCTGTTCCGGGCAGGACTTGACTGAACGTGAATTTACAGATTCAAATACATTCATTGATTTGGGGAAAGGTCTGGACACCACCTACAATCCACTCGTAAGAAAAATCAGGTCCCTCGGAATTCCCGTAGTCTGTGCGGTAAACGGGGTTGCAGCCGGTGCGGGCGCCGGCCTGGCTATGGCCTGCGACATCGTCGTTGCCGCTAAATCCGCGCGCTTTATCCAGGCATTCAGTAAAATCGGTTTGGCGCCGGACTGCGGCAGCACTCACTTTCTACCCAGGCTGATCGGTGATGTAAGAGCGCGAGCGCTGATGATGACTGGCGAGGCAATCGATGCCGAGACAGCGGAAAACTGGGGAATGATCTGGCGCAGTTTTGATGATGATGAGTTCCCTGCAAAAACCAGGGAACTGACCATGAGTCTTGCCGCGCAGCCGGCAAAAGCGCTGGCCGGCATTAAATCCCTGCTTCAGCTGTCACTCACCCACTCCTTTGACGATCAGCTGGACAACGAACGTGACGCCCAGCGCCTGCTTGGTAAAACCGAAGACTACCGGGAAGGGGTGCGCGCCTTCCTGGAAAAACGCCCGCCAAATTTCAAAGGGAACTAAAATGACCGAACGAATTACAGTCGCCGTCCTCGGCGCGGGTACCATGGGGGAAGGAATCGCGCAGGTCGCCGCCACCGCGGGTCATCCGGTACTGCTGTATGACGTTTCCGCGGACCAGACACACAGGGCGATAAATACCATCACGTCCCGCCTGGAACGCTCGGTCGCAAAACAGCGGATTACAGCAACAGAAAAGAATAATATCCTGCAAAACCTCCAGCCCACCCAAACACTGGATGATTGTGACGCGGCAGGATTAGTGATAGAAGCAGTAATTGAAGACCTTGATGTCAAGCGGGAACTGTTAAACAAGCTAGAATCAATATGCCCTCCGGATGCAATCCTTGCCACTAACACTTCATCCATCGATCTGAACACGCTGGCCGCGTCAATGAACAGACCCCAGTGTCTGGTGGGCATGCATTTTTTCAATCCGGCCCCGGTCATGGCGTTGGTGGAGGTGGTGCAGGCGCTGGAAACCAGTGATGACGTTATTCAGACCGTTTACGAACTGTCGCTCAGCTGGGGTAAACATCCTGTGTGTGTTAAATCCAGTCCGGGGTTTATCGTCAATCGCGCCGCCCGCCCGTATTATGCGGAAGCACAGGCTTTCCTCAAAGACCAGGGAACCGACCCGGCTACTCTGGATGCGGCAATGCGAGACTGCGGCGGATTCCGGATGGGACCCCTTGAACTGGGGGACCTTATCGGCCATGACGTCAGTTACGCAGTGACCAGGCAGATTTGGGAAAGTTACCATTACGCGCCACGCTTTGAACCGTCCCTGTTGCAGAAAGCACTGGTTGATTCCGGGCGCCTCGGGCGAAAATCCGGCATTGGTTTCTACAACTACCAATCAGGAAAAATACCTGTTCCGCATGCTGAGACGAAATGCGCCCCGCCCAAAAGCTTGATCATTGAAGGCGTGGAACAGCTTCCGGATAGCATGCTTGGTCTGCTGCTTAACGGTCCGGTCCCTATTGAAAAAAAAGACGGTACCGGATTAGTGCGGATGCCGGGAGGTTTGCTGATGGGTTTAACCGACGGAAGGACCGCCACTGAGAGGGGAGTGGAAAACGGGGCGCCTTTTGCCTGTTACGACCTGTGTCTCGATTACCAGAGTTCGCCGCGGATAGTGTTCGCGGTTTCGGAAAAATGCCCGCAAACATCTATTAACGAAGCAATCGGACTTATGCAAGCCCTGGGAAAAGAAGTTTCGATGGTGCGTGACCTGCCCGGAATGCTCATGACGCGTACAATTGTAATGCTGATCAATGAAGCGGCAATGCTTGTGCAGGAGGGGACAGCTGAAGCACAAGGGATTGACGAGGCCATGCGTTACGGTGTCAATTACCCGCGGGGACCTTTTGAGTGGGCCCATCAAATCGGCATTCCACTGGCGCTGTCTATCCTCGAACACCTTCACCGCGCGTGGGGTGAACGCTGCCGCCCATGCCCCCTGCTGCGTCAAAAAGCGCAATCCGGAGAGCCCTTTTACTGAGCAGCATCTTGAGCGGGGAACCGGAAAAAAGCATATCCACAAAGGATGTCGCGAGGGTGATGTATGAAACTGATTACAACGCTCAGCAGGCCGGAATCCGTTTGCTTGACGTTTGCCCAGGAAAAGCGCGGGTTTCCATGGCAGTCGAATCCCGGATGCTCAACAGCCACGGCATCTGTCATGGCGGCATGGTGTTCACCCTTGCCGACACCGCGTTTGCCTATGCCTGCAATTCCCACAACCGTGTTGCGGTAGCGCAGCATTGCAGCATCACTTTTCTTGCATCCGCACATGAAGGAGACATCCTGACCGCGACGGCACGTGAAACCGCGGTCAGCGGGAAAAACGGCATCTATGACATTGAAGTAAAAGACCAAAACGGACGCAGCATTGCCCATTTCCGCGGCAATTCCCGCGTATTATCCGGAAGCGTGGTCAAACAACAGGAGTATTAATGAAGAAAGAAGCATATTTATGTGACGGCATCCGCACCCCTATCGGAAGGTACGGCGGGGCATTGTCTTCCGTGCGCACCGATGATCTTGTGGTGGTCCCGATCAGGGAGTTGATCGCGCGCCACCCGGATCTCGATTGGGAAAGAGTGGATGACGTTCTGCTCGGATGCGCCAACCAGTCCGGGGAAGACAACCGTAACGTGGCACGCATGGCCCTGCTGCTGGCCGGGCTTCCCGTCAGCGTGCCCGGTGTCACTATCAACCGTTTGTGCGGTTCCGGACTTGACGCGGTGGTCTCCGCCGCCAGGTCAATTAAGTGCGGTGAGCAGTCACTGGCAATCGCCGGTGGAGTGGAAAGCATGAGCCGCGCTCCCTTTGTTATGGGCAAAGCAACCGCCGCGTTTTCCAGACAGGCGGAGATTGCGGATACGACCATCGGCTGGAGATTCGTCAATAAATTGATGGCGGAAAGTTACGGAATCGAATCAATGCCTGAAACAGCAGAAAACCTTGCCGAACAATTCCGCATCAACCGTGAAGATCAGGACGCATACGCTTTGCTTTCCCAGCAAAGAACCGGCGCCGCGATGATGTCCGGAAGGCTCGCGAAAGAGATAGTCCCTGTGACCATCCCCAGGCGGAAAAAAGACCCGCTGGTGGTTTCAGAAGACGAGCACCCCCGCCCCGACACGGCACTGGAAAAACTGGCCGCGCTGCCTGCACCTTTCCGGGAAGGAGGAACGATCACCGCCGGAAACACTTCCGGTGTAAATGACGGGGCAGCGGCGCTGATAGTTGCCTCCGAGGAAACGGCAAAACAGGAAAAACTGACGCCCGTCGCGCGCATCGTTGCCGCCTCCACCGCCGGGGTGGAACCGAGAATCATGGGCTATGGGCCTGTGCCCGCGACACGGAAACTGCTGCGAATGACCGGAATTCCGCTCGAGAAAATTGGCGTCATCGAGGTGAACGAGGCCTTTGCCGCACAGGTCCTGACGGTCACCCGTGAACTGAAACTTGCGGATGATGAGGAACGGGTTAATCCGAACGGGGGCGCAATCGCACTCGGCCACCCGCTTGGGATGAGCGGGGCGAGGTTGGCTTTGACCGCCATGCGTGAACTTGAAATCCGCCGCGAACGTTACGCGCTGTGCACCATGTGCATCGGGGTCGGGCAGGGGATTGCGATGCTGCTGGAGCGGGTTTGAAACGACCCATTTAGGCTCTTAAAATTTGATTCTTGCCTGCCTGTGCGTCGCACGCAGACAGGGACAATATGTCTAAAACTTATTCGTTGTCGAAATTGAAATTGAAATTGAAATTCTATCCCGATAGCGATCCCGATTGTATTGGGTCCGGGCATATCTCGGACGGAAAAGACAGCGTTAGAGCATCATGAAACATTTGAAACCGTGTAGTCACTTGACGTAATAAGGAGGTCGAGTTCAATCATATTCCCCCTCAAGTTTCCTTCCCGTTTCAATCAGGTGCAGCATTTTTCGTTTCCAGACAATTCCCTCTCCGGCCCAGCGGATCACGACTCGGACAAATTCCCGCCCGAATCCTAGTGTTTTCCCGGTTTTCAGCAGAAAATCAATCTCGCGTGTACCGAGCACATTATCGACGGAGATCACCAGTACCAGTTCAATGAAGATCTTCGTTTCCAGTTCGCGGGTTGCCTCGGGCAGTTTCCCAAGGGCAGGAAGTTTTTGATCCTTGACGGCCTGAAGCATGGTGTTGACTTCTGTTTGCGAGCGCAGAAAACCAAGGGCGCGTTCCAGGTACTCAACTTCCTCTGGGGCAATGCTGCCATCGGCAGTCACCGCGCCGCATATGGCGATGGCAAGCCAGCGTTTTTGTTTTTCATTCAGCAATTCCGGCTGCAGACCGGAAGCCATTTGGAATTCCATTCCATTTTCTCCAGCTTCAGGGACTCGTAGTGGTAAGCGGCAAGCAACAGGCAGCGAGTTTCAAGTATTTAAGCCGCGAGGCCTTGCAATATCCCGCTTGACAGCAGGGGGTCTTGACACTATCAGCTCTTTCATTGATCATCATGGATGATAACTATATGATGACAAAAGATGGATATCCCCCTTTTTACAGGGTAAATGATTAAACAGCCCGAGACAAAGTTTCAAGTTTGCATTCCGCGACTTCCCGCCTGAGTTCGATCCACCAATTACCGGTTATTTCATGAGTGGACTGCAGGTTCACGTCCTTGATACCAACGTGCTTCTCTTTGCACCTGAAGCATTGCATGCTTATCCGGAAGGAGAGGTGGTGATCCCGATCAACGTCATTGAAGAACTGGACCGTTTCAAAGGGGAACTCAGTGAGCTTGGCGCCAGCGCGAGGGTGGTTTCACAGCAACTCGACGCATTCCGGGAATACGGAAGTCTCGCAGAGGGCGTAACCCCGCCTCATGGAGGGCGTTTGCGTGTTGAACTGAGCGTACCTTCCCAGGAAAATCTCCCCGGACAACTCGACCTGAAGCGCGCATCCAACCGCGTGCTTGCTGTCGCCTGGGAGTTGAAACAACAAGGTTTGCCGGTGACGCTGGTGACGCAGGATACAAACCTCCGTGTCAAGGCAAACGCGCTGGGTGTGCCCGTCAGCCGCTACCGCGGCAACGGCCCCAACGGGCCGCACGTTTACGAAGGCATGCACATCATTGAAACAGATTCAGATTTTATCCTAAAACTGAAACGGGAAGAAACATTTCCCGCAGGTCTGGTGAAAGACCTCTCCTCGCAAAACATTTCATTTCACCCCAACGAAGGTTTGCATCTAAAAACAAATGAAGGGAATAAGATAGATTTGCTCGCAATATACAAGGCTGCGCGCAGGCAGTTCCAGATTCTGGAGGAGAGTGAGAATATCTGGGGATTGGAACCCCGCAACCCTGAGCAGCGCATGGCTTTGTCCCTGCTTCTAGACCCTGAACTGAATGTCGTTTCACTGACGGGAAAATCCGGAACCGGCAAAACCCTGCTTGCGCTGGCCGCGGGACTGCAGCTGCTTCTGACCCAAAACCAATACACAAGAATGCTGGTATCCTGGCCGATTTTCCCGATGGGAAGGGACCTGGGATATCTCCCGGGAGACACACAGGAAAAGCTCGCTCCCTGGATGCAGCCGATCTTCGATAACCTGGAACTGCTGATCGGAAATCCGCAATCCAAACACAGTTCCTCCACCAGCGGTTACCGGGAGTTGATTGACCGCGGTCTGCTGGTGGTCGAACCGCTGACATACATCCGCGGACGCAGCATCCCAAACCAGTATATGCTCGTGGATGAAGCGCAAAATCTCACCCCGCATGAAATGAAAACCATCGTCACCCGTGTAGGAGAAGGGACTAAAATAGTTCTCACCGGAGACCCTCATCAAATCGACAATCCCTACGTGAATGCAACATCAAACGGCTTGAGCACGCTGGTGGAGAGATTCAAGGAACACTCCATCGCGGGGCACGTCAACCTTGTTCAGGGGGAACGTTCAGAATTGGCCGAATTGGCCGCGAACCAGCTCTAACTCAAAGTGATAAGCGACGTAGGAACACAGCACGCCGTACCAGTTCTCCATTGCTTCTTGCTCGGGAACCTTGAAAAGGTATTGGACCCTTTTCAAGGTTGAGGATGCGGACAGGTGTGAATAACGTTTGACCACACAACTCAGGTGGATAAACTGAAAATGGAAAGTTTCGAGAACTGCTGTTCAGGAAAGATTGAATTGTCATCAAGATTGTGTGGAATTATTCGAGGGTTGAGAAAAAATACTTCAGTCCTCAGCCTAACCAGCTGCAGTTATTGAGTTTGTTTAAATTAACCTGAAAACCGAAACACAAATGGACTGGGATTTTCAACCGCCCACCGACTCAGAATTAATTGACCGCGAGGTGCGCATTACAGGAAGCCACCTTGAGGGAAAACGGATTGCATTGCTGATCACCGGCAGCATCGCGGCTTATCGCTGTCCCGACCTGGTGCGCGATCTTCGACGCGAGGGTGCTGAAGTTCAGGTATTTGCGACGCGCGAAGGACTGCGCTATGTTTCCCGTGAAGCACTCGAGTGGAATTCCCTCAACCCGGTTATAGACCAATTCTCCTCCGAAGCCGAACATTTAAGCGACAACACGCCGACCGACGCCTACCTGGTGGCGCCTGCATCCTACAGCGTAATCAACAAGGCTGTGCTGGGTATCGCGGATTCAGTCGTCAGTTCAGCGATTGCGGCGGCATTGGGACGAATGGAACGCAAAGACGTTCCACTCCTGTTTGCGCCGGCGATGCATGGTGCGATGCACAACAGCATCCTCACTGACAATCTGCGAAAACTGCACGAAATGGGGGCGGAGATCATACCCCCCAGGCAGAGTCATGGGAAAAACAACCTTGCATCAGCGGATACAATGGTTGCCGCAACCATCAGGGCGTTAAACAGGACCAGGCTTAAGGATCAGGGGCTGCTGATAACCGGGGGACCGACTCCTGTTCCAGTCGATCACATCCGTCACATCACCAGCCGTTTTACAGGCGGGCTTGCCATTGAAATCGCCCGCGAAGCATGGTTCCGTGGCGCTTCAGTTCATCTGCTTCTGGGCCGGGGAAGCCTCGCCCCTCCGGAGTTTCTTGCAGTTGCACGTGCAGCGGATTACGAGGAGTACCGGACTGAACTTGAGCGGATTTTAGGGGAGAAAACAATCGACTGGGGGATATTCTCCGCGGCGGTTGCTGATTACCAGCCTGAATCGGTTTACGAAGGAAAGCTGCCCAGCGGCAAGAATGAACTCCCGCTGACCCTCCGCCCGACAGTGAAAGTGATCGAAGAAATCCATGTCAAATATCCTGAATTGAATATGATTCCCTTCAAGTACGAAGAAAACGTGTCTCATGAAGAATTGATGAGCATTGCCGCCACGCGATTGAATAACGGGGACTATCCTATGATTGTAGCCAACCGCAAAGAAGATTTCATCGAGGAGGGGGAACAGGTCGCCTGGCTGGTTGCTGGGGATCAAGAACCCAGACGCGTGGTAGGAAAACCGGGAATTGCCCGCGCGCTGCTGGATTGGATCGAATCGGTTCAATGAACCGGATATCCGTTTCGTCCATTGTTTTTTTATACCTGCTGTTCCTGCCCACGTTTACCCCACAGTCATCCGCTCAAAAACTCCCTGCCCATCCTGAGCCTCCGGGGCAAAATGCACTTTCAAAATCGGAACTTGTTGAACTTGACCGTTTCGAATGGGTGACACTCCAATTCGGCGGCCCTTTCCTTTCTCCAGTTTCAATCCAAGAAGTCGCGCAATCCATTGAAGGCCGCACCACCCTCATCCTCCACCCACAACAGCGCTGGATAGATTATAAACCGAACCGGCTGCGCGAGTTCCCTTTCCTGCATTTGGAAATGTGCGTGCCGCCTCCGAAGATGAGTCTGCATGATAAATTTATGTGGCGGGATTTCTTCAATGCGGGCGGAGCACTCTTTCTTGATGCCTGTGAAGGCAATGATGCTGAAAGGTCCTCCCTGCCGGTTTCTAAGCTGCACCGGCAATGGCGGCACTGGGGACAATCCATTTTTCCGAACACCGGCTGGTCCCCACTGAACCGCAACCATGTCCTCACTTTCAGTTTCTACCTGTTGGATAAAAGAACTTTCCTGGAAGAATACGGTACGCCGATCCACTTGCTTGAAAACGACGGACGTGTGATCCTCATCCTTAACCACTCCCCTAGGTGGTCCTGGGAGACGCTGAAACATTCCGGGGTCTCGGTCAACCTCAATCCGGAACCGCACGAATCCCGATTGCGGCTTTACATCAACCTGCTGATGCTGCTGCTGACCGGAGATTACAAGAATGATCAGCAGCACCTGCCTACTATTCTGCTGCGGAGAAAATAGTGCAGCGGCTATCATCCAACTGAAACCTACCTCACCATATTCCCACAGTGAACAATACAATTCTGTGCACTTTTGTGGACTGACATATATTGCGGCAGGGTAGTCATCAGGTTGAACAACCTGAACAGTAACATAATTAAAGGCATCCCATCTGATTTTGGACTGAAAAAATTAGATATGGGGGACTTTTGTAATTTTTTTTAACATTTTTCTTGATATTCTATATATTCAACATTATCATAACTTCGGATACTGAAGCACCTCTTCAGTAGTTTATTTGCATAAAAGCGCAAGAATTCCAAAAGGAACCCACTTGGACTTGGATGCAAATGCAACTTTTAAATAAAAAGGAGCGTTATGAAACATGTGAAACGATTCATGAGCGCGGTGCTGATGCTGGTCATGCTCAGCGGTCCTGCATATTCCGCCACGGAAGTGCAATGGTGGCATGCGATGGGCGGCGCGCTTGGAGAAGCAGTCAACACTATCGCCGGCGGTTTCAACCGCAGCCAGACCGAGTACGTGGTGAAAGCCGTGTACAAGGGCAACTACACCGAAACCATGACCGCGGCCATAGCCGCTTTCCGCGCGAAAAAACAACCGCACATCGTGCAGGTGTTTGAAGTAGGCACAGCCAGCATGATGGCCGCCAAGGGCGCGATTTATCCCGTACACCAGTTGATGGCCGACGCGGGCCAGCCATTTGATCAAGGCCGTTACATATCAGCCGTCATCGGCTACTACACTACAACCGACGGAAAACTGTTGTCGATGCCGTTCAACAGTTCAACCCCGGTGGTTTTCTGGAACAAGGCCGCATTTGCCAAGGCCGGACTCAGCGGCGCGCCGAAAACCTGGGAAGAGATGGGTGAGTTCTCTAAAAAGCTGATTTCAAGCGGCGCAAGTGAATGCGGCTTTACCGTTGGCTGGCAGTCATGGTCTATGCTGGAAAACTTCAGCGCGTGGCACGACGTCCCGTTCGCCACCAAGGAAAACGGGTTCGCCGGTCTGGACACGGAATTTGCGTTCAACAGCCCCCTGCACGTCAAGCACATTCAGCAGTTGGCCGATTGGCAGAAAGACAATATCTTCCGCTATGGGGGTCGCAGGGGAGACGGAAATCCATTGTTTGCCGAAGGAAAATGCGCCATGCTGATCAACTCTTCAGCCTATTATGGTGGACTGGTGAAGAGTACCAAGTTCGATTTCGGCACGAGCCAACTTCCCTATTGGGCCAGTGATGTTGCCGGGCCGCAGAACTCCATCATCGGCGGCGCGACCCTGTGGGTACTCGCCGGTCACAACAACGAGGAATACAAAGGGGTGGCGAAGTTTCTGACCTACCTCTCGGATGTGTTCGTTCAGGCCTACTGGCATCAGAACACCGGTTATGTGCCGATCACCAACGAGGCATATGAACTCACCAAAAACTCCGGTTACTACGAACGTAACGAAGGCCGCGACGTGGCCATCATCCAGATGAGTTCAAAGGCGCCGACGCCTAACTCAAAGGGGCTGCGACTGGGCAGCTTCGTGCAGATCCGCGACATCATCAACGAGGAACTCGAGGCCATTTGGGGCGGACAAAAATCAGCCCAAAAAGGTCTGGGGGATGCAGTAGCACGGGGCAACGTGCTGTTGCGTAAGTTTGAGCGGGCCAATCGCTGACCTGCTTCTTCATCGTGTGCTGCCGGTCATGTGATCAGGTGTAGCAATACCACCGTTTTCCAGGACCGGCAGCCTTTTCACCCCTAAAAAGGGCACATTCTGCATAAGAGCCAAGCATTTGAGTGGAATATTTGGATGAGGGCTGGTATTAATCAGGACCGTCGATTTTTAATTCTGCGGTCCTTTTTTGATCCTCAAATGTACCGGATGAATGGAAAAGCGAGTCACTTTTCAAAATCTCTGGCTGCCATATCTGCTGGTAGCCCCCCAAATCATCATCACCCTGATATTCTTCATCTGGCCTGCAAGCCAAGCCCTTTATCAGTCCTTCCTGCTTGAAGACGCTTTCGGACTTTCTGTTGAATTCGTCTGGTTTGAAAACTTCCAGGTACTTTTCAGCGATCCGCTGTATTTAAGTTCACTGAAAACCACATTCATCTTCAGCGTCTCCACGACCTTACTCAGTTTGTCCGCCTCCCTCCTGTTCGCCGTGATGGCAGACCGGGTGATCCGGGGTGCCATGGCATACAAGGCCGTCCTCACCTGGCCCTACGCGGTCGCACCCGCGGTGGCGGGAGTGTTGTGGCTTTTCATGTTCAGCCCGAGTAACGGCATTCTTGCTCTCACCCTGCAGGACCTGGGTTATGACTGGAATCATGTTTTAAACGGCGGACAAGCGATGGTGCTGGTGGTGGTTGCCGCCGCCTGGAAACAGATTGCCTACAATTTCATATTCTTCCTGGCCGGACTGCAGATGATACCAAAATCGTTGATCGAAGCGGCCGCCATCGACGGCGCTGGTCCGGCAAAACGTTTCTGGACCATCACCTTTCCTTTGCTTTCTCCGACTACTTTTTTCCTGATCGTGGTCAACGTTGTTTATGCATTTTTTGATACTTTCGGCATCATCCACGCTGTCACCCACGGAGGCCCGTACAAGGCAACAGAGATTCTGGTCTACAAGGTTTACAATGACGGTTTCATCGGCCTCGACCTGGGCGGCTCCGCCGCGCAATCTGTTATTTTGATGATTATCGTTATTGCACTGACAGTCATCCAGTTCCGGTACATCGAAAGAAGGGTGCAGTACTGATGGTAGAAAACCGTCCGGCGCTGAATGTGTTTACCCACTTTTCTCTGGTATCGGGAATCGTCCTGGTCGCCTTCCCGATCTACATCGCATTTGTCGCTTCAACTCATAAAGCTGCTGATGTACTCACATCGGTGCAGCCTTGGTTTGGAACGACCCTGATTGAAAACTACACCCAGGTGCTGGGCTCCGGCAATGCCGATGCTTTGGGCATCCCGGTAAGCCGTATGATGTGGAACAGTTTGATCATGTCCCTCGGCATTGTGATCGGTAAAATATCGGTTTCACTGCTTTCCGCCTTTGCCATCGTCTATTTTCGGTTTCCCTTTAGAACTTTATTTTTCTGGTTGATTTTTGTGACACTGATGCTGCCGGTGGAAGTCCGCATTCTGCCGACATTTGAGGTGGTGGCCGACTTGGGAATGCTCAACACTTATGCGGGCCTGACCCTGCCATTGATTGCCTCTGCCACCGCGACTTTCCTGTTCAGGCAGTTATTCCTGAGCATACCAGAAGAATTGGCGGAAGCGGCAAGGGTGGACGGAGCGGGCCCTATTCGCTTCTTTTTTGACATCCTGCTTCCGCTCTCGCGCACCAACATTTCCGCTCTGTTTGTAATCCTTTTTATTTACGGTTGGAACCAGTATCTCTGGCCCCTGCTGGTCACTACCGATAAGGAAATGACCACGATTGTGATGGCGGTGCAGCGGATGCTTTCCGTGATGGACGGAATTCCCGTTTGGAATATAACCATGTCCACCGCTATTTTAGCCATGCTTCCGCCCTTGCTGGTGGTGGTGATCATGCAGCGGCAGTTTGTCAAGGGGCTGGTCGAAACCGAAAAATAGCTCTTAGTTTCAAAACAAAGACCATGGTCGAAAACCGTCCTGCGCTGAACACACTCACCCAGATCACTCTGGTTGCCGGGATTGTCATCGTCACCTTCCCGATCTACATCGCGTTTGTCGCTTCGACTCATGAACCAAGAGACATACTGATGACTGTTCAGGGATGGTTTGGGACTCATATAATTGAAAATTATACAAATGTTTTAAAGACCGGCAAAGCCTCCACCGGTAGCATTTCTGTGGCCCTGATGATGTGGAACAGTCTGGTCATGGCTTCGGGGATCGTGGTGGGAAAAATCGCGATTTCCATTATTTCCGCATACGCCATCGTTTATTTCCGTTTCCCTTTCAGAATGTTTTTCTTCTGGATGATCTTCGTCACCTTGATGCTGCCCGTGGAAGTGCGCATCCTGCCGACGTATGAGGTGGTGGCCAACCTGGATCTGCTCAACTCTTACCCCGGCCTGGTCCTGCCATTGATTGCCTCTGCCACCGCGACTTTTCTTTTCCGGCAATTGTTTCTCACCATTCCGGATGAACTCGCGG
>CAYFLK010000023.1:7622-9992 GCA_964344035.1 uncultured Pseudomonadota bacterium | reverse complement strand
AACATTGCCGCCTTGTTTGTCATACTCTTCATCTACGGCTGGAACCAGTACCTCTGGCCTCTGCTGGTTACCACTGAGGAGAACATGACCACGATTGTCATGGGAATTCAGGCCATGCTTCACGTACCTGATGACATCAATGAGTGGAATATTACCATGGCCACTGCCATCCTGGCCATGCTGCCCCCGCTGCTGGTGGTGGTGATCATGCAGAGGCAGTTCGTCAAGGGGCTTGTGGAGACAGAAAAATAAGATGGTTGAAAACCGCCCATTACTGACCCTGCTCACACATACCTTTTTAATCTCTGGAACTGTAATCGTGATATTCCCTATATACATAGCCATGGTTGCTTCAACCCACGAGGTGCAGGACATTCTGACCACCGTGCAAGGCTGGTTCGGATCGGCGATGCTGGAAAATTACAGCACCATTTTGACCTCCGGGAAGGAATCCGCCCGTGGCATTCCGGTGGGGATGATGATGTGGAACAGTCTGATAATGGCCCTGGGAATCGTATTGGGAAAGATTGCGATCTCAATCATTTCCGCCTACGCCATCGTATATTTCCGTTTTCCGTTAAGGATGTTCTTTTTCTGGCTGATCTTCGTTACGCTGATGCTGCCGGTTGAAGTGCGTATTCTGCCGACCTACGAGGTGGTTGCCAACCTGGAACTGCTCAATTCATATCCGGGGTTGATTCTGCCTCTGATCGCCTCGGCGACAGCCACTTTTCTTTTCCGGCAATTATTTCTCACCATTCCTGATGAACTGGTTGAGGCTGCAAGAGTTGACGGCGCGGGTCCTTATCGCTTTTTCGCAGATGTCCTGCTTCCTCTTTCACGCACCAACATCGCCGCGCTGTTTGTAATCCTCTTCATCTACGGTTGGAACCAGTACCTGTGGCCCTTGTTGATCACCACGGAGGAAAGCATGACCACCATCGTAGTGGGGATGCAGCAGATGCTTTATGTGCAGGATAACATTCCGGAGTGGCACCTGACCATGGCCACCGCAATGCTGGCAATGCTGCCCCCGCTGACAGTTGTAATCATAATGCAGCGGCAATTCGTCAAGGGATTGGTGGAAACCGAAAAATAACAAGGGGAAAAATGGCTACAGTAACAATCAAAGCAGTGCAAAAGATTTTTCCGGGCGGCGTGCAGGCCATCCATAACATTGACATGCAGATCGAGCATGGAGAACTGATCGTGGTGGTGGGGCCATCGGGCTGCGGCAAATCAACACTCCTGCGCATGATTGCCGGGTTGGAGCGAGTCACCTCAGGGGAAATATCAATTGATGATGAGAAGGTGAACAACAAGGAGCCGGCCGACAGGGACATCGCGATGGTGTTTCAGAACTACGCACTCTATCCGCACATGACGGCCTATCAGAACATGGCCTACGGACTGAAGAACCGGAAGATACCCAGGGACGAAATCTCCCTGAGGGTGCGTGAGACAGCCCGCATCCTCGAACTAGGAGAACTGCTTGAACGAAAACCAAAGGAACTCTCGGGGGGTCAACGCCAGCGTGTAGCCATGGGACGGGCCATCGTGCGTAAGCCAAAGGTGTTTCTCTTCGACGAACCGCTTTCAAACCTTGACGCTAAACTGCGTGTGCAGATGCGGCTGGAAATCAAGCGTCTGCAGGAATCCCTGGGAGTAACTTCAATCTATGTCACCCATGACCAGGTGGAAGCAATGACACTGGGACACCGCCTGCTGCTCATCAACGCGGGAAAGGTGGAGCAGATCGGCACGCCGCTGGAAGTATACGAGCATCCGCAAACCACCTTTGTGGCCAGTTTCATCGGCTCGCCGGCAATGAACCTGCTGTCAGCGCGACTTGACCCCAAAAACGAAAAAGCAAAATTATCTGACACGGTTTCATTGCCATTGACGCACACGGAACTGCCGGAAAACGGGAACAGTCCGGTCACCCTAGGCGTTCGTCCGGAACACCTGGAAGCCTGCGAGGAAGAACAATCCATGTTCCGGCTGCAGGTGGACATCCTGGAAAAACTGGGGGCTGACACTATAGTCTACGGAAAGATTGTGGACGTTGAGCTGCCTTTGACCGTGCGTCTGCCCGGGATCCATACAGTGGCTTCCGGAGACACTCTGCCCATGAGAGTTACCCCTGAACATTTGCACATTTTCGATTCCAAAACCGGCAAAAGACTTAACCTCTGAATGACCAACGGAATCGAAACTCGCTTTTTGAGGCAAAGTGCCGGGCTTCCAATCTGCTCAATCCTAACGCATGCTTCGCCGTCCGGGACATGCCCGGACCCAATACAATCGGGATCGCTATCGGGATCGCTATCGGGATCGCTATCGGGATCGCTATCGGGATCGCTATCGGGA
>CAYFLK010000023.1:0-7522 GCA_964344035.1 uncultured Pseudomonadota bacterium | reverse complement strand
TCGAGTTTCGATTTCGATTTCGACAACGAAAAGTTTTCGACAAATTTTCCCTGTCTGCGCCTGCCTGCCCTGCTACGCTTGGCTCAGGCAGGCGTGCAGACACGTGATTTTTGGCAGACACAGTGGTCTGCCCCTACAGATTTCTATAGCATAGGCATTTTATTTAAAGGCTAAGGCTTTGAAGAACGTGTAGCAGAAAGTCCCGTCTTCCGCGGTGGTGCGTTCAAGATCCAGGATTCCCTGCTGCCAGGTTTCCGCGTCAATCATGCCATTACGAATAGCTTCATCTTCCACCCCCGCGACCATGGCAATGAAAGTTTCGCGGGTGAACCCCTGCACCATCTCCGGACGGCTTGCATCGGCGTAGACCATTCTTGGAGAAACCACGACATCCCGAAACCCTGCTTCATTTATCAAAGGGAAAAGGCGGCGGCCAATCAAGGCATCTCCTCCGATTTGTGCCTGCACATCAATCAGGCATTGAATGGTCTTCCATGCGTGACCACTTCTCGGATAAAAATAAGCTGACTCATGATCGCCTTCAATGACGGTGATGCTGCCGCCATGCCTGAGTTTTGATTTGAGGCACTGCAGGGCCCTTACTGGTTGGGCAAGGTGTTCCAGCAGGAAGCAGACGAAAATGTGGTCGAAATATTCATCGACGTAATGTAAATCGTAAAGGTCCTCCCGTGCAAAGTCGACGTTTCCCATCCCCCGGCTCGCAATCAGTTCTTTTGCGCGCATAAGTGATTCCAGGGAAATATCGATGGAAGTGAAACGTGCCTCCGGGCTGTTTTTCGACAGAATCACCGTCTGAGCGCCGACTCCGCACCCGACCTCAAGGACTGTTGAACCTGCCGGATAGCGGGTATCATGGTGCAGCAGTTCCGTCAACGCAGTTGCCTGGTCCACCAGCCGCTGGTTTTCACGCTGGGTGTAACCATGAACGTAATCCGATTTCGACACCATTGATTCTTCACATGAGTTTGTAGGATACAGAGAAAGCCCAAATTCCTTCCGGGATATGGTTCGTCGGCATGTAAGCCAGCGTTTATTTTGTAGAAATCGGGTATGTGGGCATACATTTCATATTAACACTCCGCAGAACGCCGGATTTTGTCAAATTTGACTTTATTCGCGCCTGAATCCAGCTTTTGCGGAATAGATAACTTCAAATTTTATCGTAAACCATTCCCTCCATTCGGGCAAACTTGGTCTGCAAGCATGTATTCACCTAATCACCCGAACACCGGAGATTTCATGAAAATTTCAGAAATGCCATCATCATGCATACGCATCAGGCTCAACGGCAAATCCTTTTTTATGAAGCTGACCATGTTGCTGCTCCTTGCAGTAACTTTTGTGCATTATCAGCAACTGCATGCGAAACCCCTCCGTTTGGTGATTGCACATCGCGGTGCATCGGCCTATCTCCCTGAACACACCCTGGCCGCCAAGGCAATGGCACATGCCATGGGCGCGGATTATGTAGAACTGGATGTTGTTCTCTCCAGGGATGACCGCCTGCTGGTCCTGCATGATCTCAGCCTGAATGCAACCACAAACGTTGAACAAATCTACCCACAACGAAAGCGGGACGACGGAAAACACTATGCAATCGATTTCACTCTCGCGGAAATACGAAAACTTTCTGTACATGAGAGGCTGCACAAAAGCGGGACCCGCCCAAAGTATCCCAGGCGCTTCCCGGTGGATTCCGGACTTTTCCGCCTTAACACCCTAGAAGAGGAGATAGAGCTGCTGCGCGGACTGTCACGAAGCACAGGCAGGGAAGTCGGTCTTTTCATCGAACTCAAGTCGCCGGAATGGCATGCCCGGCACGGTAAAGACATTGTGCGGAAAGTTCTCAACCTGCTGGACCGTTATGGATATAAGGATAAATCCGATCCCGTCTGGCTGCAGTCTTTCAGCGCCGATTCACTCAAACGGGTGCGTTTTGAACTGAAGTCACGGCTGAGAATTCTGCAGTTAATTGGAGAAAACCGCTGGGGCATTTCCAATACCGATTTTGAAAAAATGAAAACCAGAGGTGGCCTGGCGGAGGTTGCCACATATGCAGAAGGAATCGGCCCGTGGCTGAATCAGGTGATTTCCGGGATCAACTGGTATGGGGAACCGGAACTGAGCGGGCTTTTCCGGGACGCAAAAGCCTTGGGACTGCAGGTGATTCCCTACACTTTCCGGGCGGACAACCTGCCAGCTTATGTTGCCGATTTTGAGGAACTGCTGGAAGTTTTTCTGATCGATGCTCAAGTGGAAGGAGTGTTCACTGATTTCCCCGATCTGGTCGTACAGTTTCTTGAAACACGCGGGCTGCGTTGATGGTTTCTGAACAGTAAATTCACCCTTTTCTTAAACTACACTCAATCTTGAATTCCTCAGTCATTACTAGTGATGTCCCCCTCAAAAAAGCACAAGCTGGCGGGAATCCATGGACTTACGCATCCTGCCCGCGCGTTTAAACCCTCTTGAAGGCGCCGCCGGGTATTTTCGTCGCAATTCTGCACCGGTCATCCTGAAATTTGCCGCGACCACTTCCAGCCATACCTCCTCACTGCTTTCAGGAAGTTCGAGCGCGGTTTGGCAGCTGATTTTCTCCACCTGCGGAACACTGGGTTTCGGGGCCTGGATGTAGTAGTCGATGTCTTCCTGCAGTGCGTGCGCAAGGGCGTGATGGTGTAGATGGCTCGCCTGTTCCACCGCTTTCCGCATGCGTGCGTGCCAGTGACTTTCGTGGTTGTTGGCGGTGACCGCATGGCAGACAAGATGCACCAGCATGCGTTCGTAATCCGCATGTCCGGTGAGTACATGGAGCATCCGTTCCTTCATGCAGCAGTGCCCGTCGGGGCAGATATGCCCGGAACCGATGCTGAGGCTTCCCGACACCCCCCACAGTTGTTCCCGATCCCACTTCGGGAAAAATGCCTTTTTGATGCGTAAGAAGGTGCTTTCCAGTTCGGTCATAAACAAAACTCGCGGGGGATACCAGGTTAATTTAATCCCCTTGTCCCCGGAGTTCAAGCAGCAGATTTCCTGGGATCAAACGGATTGCGCGCAAAGCCGGAAGCTTCAATGCAGTTGAACATGAACACATCAGCTTACCCTCACTAAGTTCAGTCAAAAGCACTCTGCTCGTAAATTCCATGATCAACGGGGTCTGAGAATCAGCACATCGCCTTTGGCATGTGTTTTCCCATAAGTCATGTTGTAGTATTCCCCGTTGCGATGAGGAGTCATCTGATCGTCATAATGCGGACTCACCGGGTGTCCGGACTGCCCAGTGCCGAGAATGAACCGCTGCCTGTTCCAGTCAGCCAGATCCAGCAGCATCCGGAAACTCGGATGGTGAGTCTGCATGAACGGGTTCCGGGCCTTGTGCGATGCAACATTGACGGTGTACTTGTCTCCTCCATTTTCAACACCGCGGTGAAAGAACGGTTTCAACCAAGACACCTGGCTGAATGGCCGGTGTGGGTACTGGGTCTGATGCAAGTCCCCCCAGCGCCATTCCTCAATCCGTGCTCCCAGCTTTTGCGCTAGCACCTCCAGCGCATCCTTCAGCGCCTGATGCATAAGTTGGCTGCAGTTTTCAATTGGGGGCGTCAGCACGTTGTCGCACCATTTCCTCCCCAGCTCAGGATTACGCAAAACATTCCGCACCAGGATCGAGTGAAAACGCCGGTCCATCCATTCATACAGATCGCTGCGCAGATCGTCCTTAAACAGCAGCCGTTCAAACCGGTGCAGCCACATTTCATACAAGACCGCGGCGGCGCTGTCTCGTGTCACGGACCCGTCCCACTGCTGGAGCAGGGCCAGCGCTTCACGTTCTGTTTCAGATTCCGCGTTTAATTTCCGCAGATAGGGCAACATTTCCAGCGCCTGTTCACTGGTCACATCGAGCTGAATGCGGGCATGGTCCTCGAAGCGGAATTTCTCCCCGGAGCTGATGCGTTCTTTCAGCATCCGCCGGATGCGTTGTGCTCTGAATGGAGGTTCCCAGAAATTAGCGATCAGGTAAGGATAGTCCGGCCCCACGGCGCGGTTGTTGGCGGTGGCCACAAAACCTTCTTCCGGGTTGAATGAATGGGGAAGTTCATCAAACGGGACCCAACCATCCCATGCATGACTGCCGTCCCATCCGGGCGCCGGGTATAAGCCTTTACCGTTTTTCCGGATGGGAATTCTGCCGGGAGCATAATAACCGATGTTTCCTTCACGGTCGGCATAGACAAAATTCTGGCTGGGAGCAACAAATTTCTTCAGCGCTTCGCGGAACTCGTCCCAGTTTGTTGCATAGGCAAGTTCCTGAAACGTCTCTACAGTTGTGTCTGCATCGTCCAGTGTAGTCCATCGCAGAGCAACAGGCGTCTGGGTGTCCTGCACATCACTGATCAACGGACCGTTCCGGGTGCTGCGCGCCGCCCAGAGCACCGGCTCCGCGCGTCCTTTCACCCGGATGATTTCCTCGACGATCTCCATGTCGACCCACTCCCCATCCGCGAGGTACTGGTTGGGATTGCTTGGATTTATTTTCTCAACAAATAAATCCTGCACATCCGGGCCGAGGTTGGTCAAACCCCAGGCGATATGGTCATTGTGACCGATGGTCAGTCCCGGAAGAGAGGGCAGGGTGGCGCCTGCCACATGCAAAGATACCCCATGAATTTCCACAAAATACCAGACCGAGGGGATCCTCGTAGCCAAATGCGGATCGTTGGCAAGCATCGGCTTTCCTGATTCGGTGAACCTGCCTGATACCACCCAGTTGTTGCTCCCGACACTCAATCCGCGCATTCCCAGTTGTGTGGACAATTCATCCTCCATACTGAGCATTTTCTCCAGGTCCTTTTTGGAAACATAAGCGTCAGCCAGAATGGATATCCCGTCATCTGGGTAGTCGGGCAGGATTTCCCTGCCCCTTTTTTCGCCTAATGCCTGCCGCAAACGGGCGCGCAGCAGTTCTTTCTTGTAATCCCCGCCGAGGTCCCATGACATCATCTTCGCCCACACAAGTGAATCGATCACCGTCCATGGTTCAGGTCGCACCCCGAGCAGCAGAAATTCCGGGGGAAGAATCTGCTTTTCCGCCAGAAAGGCATTGACCCCTGCCACATAGGTTTTAAACACCGCTTGTGTACTGGGTCCAAGGTGTTTCCATGCATTTTCCGCCGCACGATAAACCCCGAGGGTACGCAGGAACATGTCGGTCTTCATCGTCGGTTCACCAAACACTTCACTCATGCGGCCGGCCCCGATCCGACGATGCACCTCCATCTGCCACAGACGGTCCTGTGCATGTGCGTAACCCAGCGCAAAAATGGCGTCGTCGTCAGTGCCGGCAAAGATATGAGGAATTCCCCGCGAGTCACGGATAATTTCTATTTCTCCGGATACTCCTGAGACACGAACCGACCCTGAAGTTTTGGGGAGGCTCATGCGCAGATAAAACCAGAAACCCCCTGCCGCGAAAATCAGCAGAACAATCAAAGAAAACAGTGACCTCCAAATCCATTTTTTCATGATGTTTCGTCTCAGTTAAAGTCTGACGGAGATTCCGAGTGTTTGTGCTGTCTTTTGCTAATGCAATAATCCTTCTTTTCGTGTAGACCAGGTTCGGTTTTCAGGGTGGTTTTTTCTGCCAACGCCAATAAATTGAAAAAAAGGGCTGGACAGGAGCAGAGCAGAAATCAAGAAGGATTAAACGGCTGGTTTTCTGTAGCAGATAAACACATTCCAAGGAAGAATTCCCGGGGCCCCTGAAAGAGAAGCCGGAGGTGCATAGGGAATTTCAGGAACGTGTCAAAGCCCGAAAGGCAATTTTTCTTTTCTGCTTGTGTGTCTGGATGAAAAGTGGTCCACGGTTTGAGGGACCTCTAATCGAGAACTACCGGCCGCTGGGTATTACCGGCTGACAAATTGCAAAACAAAAAGTGGGGAACTTCAGCGCCTGGCACGCTCAGTCAATTATCCATCGACAACCGCATATCGGCAAGTTTCCCGCGGATATCACCAACCAGTTCATGCAGTGGTTTATCCGGAATATCCTGCCAATCCATCAGGGTAAGAATATATTTTTTGACCCGCCCTTTCATCAATCCGCGGTCAGTCCAGTTATCGTAAATCGGTTCGAATTCAGCCCTCACCGGCCGGCCGTCCAGGTCCCGACGCGTGACATAGCGCAGGGCGCTGTCAGGATACTTGTTGATGAATTTAATCATCGACGCACGGTTGATCGGCCCCGCGCCAAAAACCACATCGTTATCATCTTCCTGAAGATCGGCTAAACCGTCATCTTCTTCAACCCCAAAATTCTCGTCTTCATAATCGACTGCGGCCATAATTTCTCCCGGTCATGGTTATATTATTAATCTGTTAAATATCATAATCTTTCTGGGATTGCACCCATTAGTTTTCATGCATTTGATGTTTTTGGAAATCACACATCCGGCAGTACAAACCGCTGACCATCCCACCTGCCACCATATTCCTGCAAGTTCACTCCTCCAACCCAGCGCCTGCTGCGATGGCTGGACCACCAGTCGGCATCCATTTTCAGGACCCTCCTCCCTAACCGGGTCAAATCGACTTCAAATTTTTGAAAAACGGGATCCGGAAACGGGGACCTGGGGGGTGTGATAAAAACCGCATTATTCCTGAGCTGCAGCAAGGGAGATGGGGATTCGAGAAGTTCCGCCATTTGCAGCCAGAACGACCAATCCCCCATAAACCTGATTTTTTCACGCCGCTGGACTTCACCGAACAGCTTGACAACACGCTTCGACCCTCCTTTAACTGTTTCAAGCATCCGCCGCTGGGTTAGGGAAACACCTGAGGCATCAGGAAATTCACTGAGTAATCGCCTCAGCCCGTTCTTCATGAACGGCAACGCGGACAAATCCTGATCCAGATATTTCACCAGTCCCGAGGGTTCATCCGCGGTGAAAGCGCGCCATCCCTCACGCGCCAAAGCTAGTTGTTCTGAGGTAACCGGTCTGCGTTTTTCCAGATCCAGGAATGCTGTATCAATGGGGTTTCCAAGGTACGTTTCAACAAATATCAGGTTCAGTTTGATGCCATGAAACTTATTTGAAAAGCGATCGAGCAGCTGGAGCAGATGCAGCTGGTCAAACAGTTCAAAGCTGTTCCAAATGATTACCTCTTTATAGCGTCCACATTCAGCGAGTTTTTCATCGCGTAGCCGGAACCTTTTGGCTGCCTGTTCGAAGGTTTCCCATCCGCAATCGGCAACGAACCGCGCGCGGATTTCGCACAGTTCACCGGCTGACGCACCACAAGGCACCGGTCCGTCATACAGAGGGTCAAGCCAATTGAGAAAATCCCCCTTAATTCCTGCTCGTTTTAATCCTGTGATCGCCCCATCGCCATTGACGATATGCAGAATTTTTGTATCAATGTTCAAAAAAGTATTAACCGGTGTGTTAAAAAAAGGCTCTGTTCTCCTTAAGTGTTGATTTCCCCTCCTAACGGTACTAAACTG
>CAYFLK010000022.1:24054-53275 GCA_964344035.1 uncultured Pseudomonadota bacterium | reverse complement strand
AGAATTTATCTAAAGATTACAGTTTAGTACCGTTAGGAGGGAAATCAACACTTAAGGAGAACAGAGCCAAAAGATATGATCATAGTCCGAGTGCGCGGAGTGTCAAATCATAAGCAAATCTCTGACAGTTGTAACCTACTTTGGGAAGACACAGAAATTGCAGCGGGGATTGGCTAAAGGAGCGCTGGTCAGCTAAAAAAATACAAAACGAACACTTATCTCGCATGCTCATAGTTTTTGAAGAAAAAAAAATTGTCCAATGCCACCGAAATAATGAAACTCCGAAAAGCCATTTTACATTTTTCCAGAAAACCTATACCTGCAAAATCGGAGTTCACCCATCGCCACCAACAACCACGACTGCCGAGTGGGGCGTGTCGGAGTAGAGACTGTCAACCAGGTCTGCACGATGAGTAAGGACTGCCATTTGGTTTATGTAGCCCTTGTCGGTGGTTTCGTTGCGGTCGATACGGGGCGGTTCTTCGAGAAGCATGAAACGTTCGATGCGGGAGCTGCTCCCGCTACTTTGGGCATTGTGTTTTTCAAAAACCCCGCGGAAAAACCCTGTCACATCCCTGCATTGGAGAAAGCCTGCTTCAACGGCATGAGCATCCGCGGACTCGTTGAATCTGCCTCGCAGCACGGGAATGTTGGGAAAAACCAGAGCCGTAAGGTATTCCCGGTTTGGAGCTGCAATCACCACCTCCAGCAGGTAAGGCTGTCCGATTGCGTTGATGCTTGCGCGCAGGCCGCTGTTGTACACCCAAGTTCCGCTGGCCAGCTTGAAATCTTCTGAGGTGCGCCCGTCGAAAATCAAACCGGCTTCCGGTTTTTCCGGATCAAGGAAACGGCCGCCGTCCTGAGTGAGGTAATACCCTTCTGAGTCAAATGCTCCGTCCGTTGCCTCGTGGTTGTTGAAATATCCCGGGGTGATGTTCGGTCCTTTCACACGCAGTTCAAGCTTGCCTGAAGGATCAGGCGTCAACTTGATGTCTACACCGGGAATCGGCAGCCCGATGACACGGGCATCGTCTGTTTTCCAATAAACCAATGTGGCGTCCGGAGCGGTTTCGGTTGTTCCCCAGCCCCCAAAGAAGGGCAGAGTTTCTCCACACACTTCCCTGCTCATTTGCCTCATTCCCTGGTAGGTGGCCTGATCTAGGGCCGCCGCAGCGGTAAAGATGAACTTCAGGTTTTTGAAAAATGCGTGTTTCAGCATCTCGTCTTCCTTCATTTTCGCAAAAAGCGCGGTGTAGATGCGGGGCACGCCGAAATAGATGGTGGGAGATATTTCCTTGATATTTTCAATGGTTTTCGGCAGTCCAACAGGAGTCGGGTTGCCGTTGTCGATATGGAATGTCCCTCCATGCTTAAGCATCATGTTGGAGACAAAGTTTCCGCCGAAGGTGTGGTTCCATGGCAGCCAGTCTACTATCACTTCGCCACTGTCGAGGAACGGCCACATCTGGTGGATGCCGACTTGGTTAGTGATCATCATCCCGTGCGTCACCCTCACCCCCTTGGGCAGGTTGGTGGAACCGGAAGTGAACTGTACTTTTGCCAGTGTATCCGGGGTGACGGCATCGAACCTGGTTTGTGCCTCTGCGGAAAGTTCTACCTCAGCGGCAAACAGGTCTTCAAATGGAGAAACATTTTGGTGGTTTTCGCTGTTGGAAAAAGCAAATAATAGCAGGTTTTTTAAGTCCCATTGGCTGAGCTTACTCATATGCAAATCAGCATCGGACATGACCAGCAGGGATGCGCTGGTCACATCAAGGATGTGCTTTATGTGCGAACCGGTTTTCGATAATGCAGAATATGCATAACTGATGGGCGTAACCGGCAGCCCGACCTGCATGGCTGCCAGTTGGATCAGGGCCATATCTATGCAGTTTTCCGAAAGCACGGCAAACGGTCGGGCGGGTTCGAGGCCCATGCCCACCAGCCCGTTGCTGAGGCGGTTCACCTGATCTCTAGTTTCAGCGTGTGTCAAACTCCGCCATCTCCCTTCCGGGTCACGCTGCCGAAGGAAGTGTTTTTCCGGGAACCGCTCCGCATTGCGATGAAGCCACGCGCCCAGGTTGTCCGGAAACTCCACCAGGGGCACTTTGTTGCGGATGAGCAAACTTCCATCATTCTGTTCGATTACTTCAACTTCCACACTGCTCAACTGAATCCGATCAGCCATGATTTTCCTCATATTTTGAAGGTTATCATTTAATTTGGTTGAATCCCTGAACCCAAGCACAGCAATGGATACACGGGAATCCTAGATTAATAATATGCATGCAAATTAAGGTACGTCTTCAGGGAAAGAACCTCAATCTTTTGATTTTCCGGAGGAGGATCGGCAGGTGAGCGGACCACCCCATGACTAAAAAAAGACTTCCATCAACCGATGGAGGCACTGGGTGGAGAAAATTGAGGAGGAATATCCCGGACAAAGGACTGCCCGGGAGTTATTTTTTCGGGTTAGAATTATTGCGGGTGGGAGCGTATGTTCAATAACCGCGGATTTGAAACAGCGCGCGATCAACCGCGTCACGAATGCGTTCGCTTTCATGCTGGCTGTAACTCTCCAGCACTTCCACTGCCCTGAGATCTTTCAACTCGCCGAGAATACGGATCAGGCTTTCCATCACCCGGATGATGACGTCCGGGCCTTTTTGCTTCTGGAGCGCTTCAATGGTTGCATCCACTGCGCCCGACCCAAGCCTGCCGACTGCCTCGATCACCTGTTCCGCGACTTCCTCGTTTTTCAGGAATGGCAGCATCAGGCGCGCCACTCTCGGGTTTTTCACCCGCTGCAGGATTTCAAAATTCTCACGGTTCTCAAAGAAAGATTTGCCTTTGAGGATAGCAATAATCGAAGGCGCGATATCGGGACCAACCTTGATCAGGACATCCTTGTAAGCACCCCGGTTTGCTGTCTCTCCCGGTGAGTCATAGCGTTCGACGAGCTTGTCGATCCCGGGTTTACCATATGCACGGAAGCTGTTTCCGAGCGCGCGGGCCAGCGATTCATCGGCGTTGGGGACCAGGTCCGCAAGGTTATCAATCGCCGGATGATATTGCATGCGGCCAAGAGCAACTACGATCTCCCGCTGAACTTTCGCATCCGGGTCCTGCACATGCCCGTTCAAGGCGGCTCCCGCCTTGTCTCCTCCGATTTTCCCAATCAGGCGCACAGCACGCATCCGGATTTTGGCATCATCTTCATCTAGAAAAGGGATCGCCATTTCTAGGGCTTCTTCCCTGTCGCCGCCGCGGTAAAGCGACTCGGCCTTGTCCATGCTCGCGCATCCGGCAAAAACTAGCAGCAGTGTCAGCCCGAGAAGTAAAAATCGTATTGGTATCCGCATATTATTCCATGAGTTAAGGGCCCCGTTCAGAGGCCGTTGTTGCATCATCTTTGTTTATTCTTCATCCGGCAAACGGACAAAAACCAGATCGGTCAAATCCGGGGCCACGATCGGTTCCCTTGCATTGATCCCCAAATCGTCAAGAATGTTCATCACCTTGTCGGCCAGCCTTTCCACCTTGTCCGCATAGCGCACGCGAATGGTCACGATTGTCGGGACGCTGTTGTCATAACTGATGTAGCGGAATTCATCGCTTTGACCCTGGTCCAGTTTGCGGCGCAGGGTTCGAACTTCCCGGGATTGAAAACCCCGCAGCACCAGTTCATAGGCCGAAAGCCGGTTGCCGCCGACAGAGATGGTAGACATTTCCTTGATCACCTGCGGGACGAAATCCTGCTGCATGTCCCCGTAGGCATCCTTGACCAACCCGGTGATCATAGCGGAAGGGATAGTGTTCGGCCCGCCACGCCGGGCGACATTGACTACTGCGTTAGCAAATGCGCCTCCGCGTCCTGTGGAAATATTCTTCGCAGTCACATTGAGTGAAAGGGAGATATCCCCCTGCACATTTCCGCTCACCGAAAATATGTTAACTTCAACCACCACCTTCGCCAGTTGCTGGAGCAGGCTCAATCCGGTTGAGTAAAACTCCTCCGCATTCTGTATTTGCTTATCAAGCAAAGCGCGGTCGGCCGGACTTCCGGAAACCATCGCCATGAACTGCTCCTTGGATATCTTGGCAAATTGCGATTTAAGCTTTTCATCGGTCTGCATCGCGGTGACAGCATTTCGGAAATCCATTGCGCGCAGTCCACGTTGATTGAGGTCCGTCTGAATCTGGTTCATCAACGCGTTTTCAATGTCGCTGAAGGTAAAGCCCGATACAGAAAGATCGAGGTCTTTCTTGCTGGTGATCACAGGCACCAGGGTACTGGAACTGTTGTTGATCAGCTTCAGATCTTTCTGCAGGGCAACCAGCACTTTCTGCCGGTTGACCTTGATAGCCGTATCCAGCCCGTAATAAGTTCCGCCGAAGATTTTCTTTTCATCATTCACTTCATGAGTGACCACATACTTCTGGACATTCTTCGAGATATATTCTTCAATAATCTCGTACTTGTTATTGTATGTTTCAGGAGAAAGCAGTTCCTGAATCATTAAATCTACCGCTTGCGTAGTTGCCTGTTCCAATGCCTTTGCCTTGGCAGCACGCAGGTCATTCCGTTTGATGAAGGACTTGGATTTGACACGGATCACCCGCACATCCGGAGAATCCTCCTGCAGAGTCACCCTGCCGGTCAAGTCGGCAAGCGTGAGGAATTCCTCGGGTTTCGGCTTAGGCGGTTCGGGTTCCGCGCATCCGGTGATCAAGACCGATATTCCAATCAGTACAATCATTAACAATTTAATTTTACGCATCGGATCTCCTCAAACTGGGGATACGGTTTGAAGTGGGTCCCGCATTTTAAACGGCGGGAATAACTTCTGGAATTGTGGCGCCCGAACATGCCGGGTTTCCGACTGAGCAGACAAAATTATACGCTAGCATCGCTGATACTCAATGAAAAGATGATTGTACGACTTGCTGCACAATCCGTTCAGGGATTGAACCATCCTCCCGTTTTTTGCGCAAACAGAACCGCATCCCGCTTGCTTATGAAAATCACCTGGGGATTGTCTTTCTTGCTCCTGCTTCCGCTGCCGCTTCAGGGTTTTTACCCGATGGACTGGGAGGATTTGATGTTCCAGATGCGTGATCAGACCCAGTGGAAACGGGTGCGGCTGGAAAACAGTGTCGAAGTTTTTGACCCGTTTTCCCGCAAACCCGACGGTGAGTTTGAAAAAACACCCCCACTGCTTCCGGAACGGGGCTATGTCCAGATCATTCATTGGCAGGATAATCGGATCCTGACCATCGAAACCAGGGACAAACAAGGGCAGTTACTGCATCTTTTTTATGAGAATGAAGATCAGCAGGCCGAATGGAGTTTGGACTCAGTAAAGCCTTTCAGCAGGGTTGAAGTGATGCCGCACTACCTGCGTTTTCTCTCAAGAAAACCTCGCAACCGTGTACGAGCATTGCGTGAAATGAATATTACCGACTTCACTGTTTCCCGGCACTGGTCACGAGAAGGTTATGCCCTCTACAAAGTGGGGTTGGATAACTCCGGACATTATGCCCTGTTTGACCAGAAAACTTTCAGGCTGCAATCATTGCATGGGACCATTGTAAAAAAAGACGGAACCGAATGGAGATTCAGGGTGGAGTTCAGGAATTTCAAAAAATACAGAAGGCAATACTATCCCCGGATTACCGAGTATTATCTCGATGACCGGTTGATTAAACGGGTATCCCTGGAAAAACTGAGATCCCTTTCCAAATTACCGCTCAAGGAATTGAACGATCTCGCGAAAGCCAGAGTTCAGCAGGCGGGAGCATCCATAACCATTAATTATACGCGTTAGCCATTACATGATACAAAAAACGGTGGTTGCTTTGCTGATAGCCTTGTTGGCGCCCTTCCAGCTAATCGCAAAAGCGGTGCTGATTGACGGTGTTTACCTGGTGGTCAACAGCCATATGATGACCAGAAGCGAAGCCCTGGACACGGCTGCTTCACTGAAAAACCGGATAGCACAATCGAATCTTCCCGACGCGGAAAAAAAACAACGGCTGGCGGAGCTGCAAAACCAGCTGCTCCAGAATCTGGTGAAGGAACTGCTGATCCAGGATCGCGCCCAGGCGCTGAGGCTGACGCCCTCGGAAACAGAAATTGAATCACGCATGGACCAGCTGCTGGAATCTCAGCCGAATCTGTTGGACCTTTTCACTGAAGAAGACATCCACCTGCAATTGATCCGGGACTTGAAAAAACAAAGAGTGATTTCTCGTGAAATCGAATCAAGAATCCGTACAGACGAAAAAGAAATACAGGATTACTGCGTGCAGTCAACGCGCCGCAACCGGAGCATCGGTCTTGCGCAAATCCTGTTCCGCGGCAGCCTGGAAGACGCGCAAGCCAAAGCAGCAAAAGTTGCCCTGGAGTTCAACTCGGGAAAGCCCTTTGCTGAACTCGCTGAACAGTATTCCGAAGACCCCGGAGTTTCCAGGAATTTAGGAAAGCTTGGGTATTTCAAAACCGGGGAATTGCTTCCTGCCATTGACAGGGTTGCGTTTGCCCTGAAAAAAGGTGAACTGAGCGAACTCGTGATAACTGAATTCGGGCACCACCTGCTCATGATTTTTGACGAAAAAATGCCGGCAGGCGTCAACTGCTCTGAACTGACACTGCAGCAGAAAAACAGTTATGCAGACGCGGTTTATGGCCGCCTTCGCGACGCGATGCTGGAGGAATACCTGGAAGAATTGTGGGTTTGCGCGCGCATTGAAGTTAAACACCCTGCCGAAAGCGGATTGCCGGGTCCGGAAACAATGCCTGAGATAACACGGGATGACGTGCGGTGCCGGGTCCGTTCAGGGGCGTTGCAGGAAAGGGCTGCACAGGTGCGCAGGCAGAAAGAAAACCAACGTCCTCCCTCCAGGTGACTAAAGCAGGTTCGGGAATGCATCAAGGGAAAGGTCATCGACTTTCCCAGCTTGAAAACGGAAAGATGCCAGGCATCCAACCATTGCCGCATTATCGGTGCATAAATGGGCGGGAGGATAATACAATTCGCACTTTCTCTGCGCGATTTCCTTTTCAAAAGCCTGGCGCAGCATCCTGCTTGCGGCTAACCCCCCTGACACTGAAATCCTCTCCAACCCCAGGTGCTTTGCGGCGCCAAAAGTCTTGTGCAGAAGCACGTCAATGATGCTTTGAAAAAAAGACGCCAGCACCGGTCCTTCTTTTTCAAGGTATTGCGGAAATTCTTCCCGGAACCGCAGCATCGCTGTTTTCAAACCGCTGAATGAAAAATTGAAGCCATTGCGGTTCAGCAAAGGACGTGGGAAGTCAAACACGTCCCCGGGATGTTCACAAGCGATCCGGTCGATCATCGCTCCCCCCGGCATCGGGTGTCCAAACATTTTCGCGACCTTGTCCACGCATTCTCCGGCAGCGTCGTCAAGGCTGCGTCCGATGATTTCATATTCAAAATGGTCCCTGGCGTGCATCAGCAAAGTGTGTCCCCCCGCGACCACGAGGTGTAGCAGCGGGAACCTGACCTGTTCGTAGGCAAGGAAATTTGCATAAGGGTGAGCTTCGACATGATTGATGCCGATCAGTGGGCGATCAAGAGCATATGCCAGGCTTTTTGCAACTGTCACTCCCACCAGCAGCGACCCGAGCAGCCCGGGATAGTTAGATACCGCGATATAATCTATGTCGGAGAACTTCAATCCACTGCGTTTGAGGCCTTCATCGATCAGCGGATGAATAACCTCCATGTGTTTTCGGGAAGCTCTTTCCGGAACAACCCCTCCAAATTCTTCATGCTCCCGGAATTGTGAGAGGGTGAGGTTGGCCAGGATTTCCCGTTCTCCGCGCAGCAGCGCGATTGAAGTGTCATCAAATGTCGTGTCTATTGCCAAGCAAATTGAGCGCATCAGTAAGTGCCGAATAAGGAAATATTGATCTGGTATATCCTCTAATGTGCACTATTAAGCCACAACACGAAATACCAAGAATTCAATGAAAATGGTGCTGCTGGGAATCATCATCAGCCTTTTCCTGATTGCCTCTGCCATTGCCTGGAACATCCTGATGGCCGGTCAGCCGATCCACCCGGAGGAAATCCCTGAGTGGACCCTCAGGGAAATCACAGCTTCTCATTGGCGGCTGCATGCTAAGCATGATCCCAAAAGGCAGACTGATGCATGGAACGCCGGACCGAATCCACCACAGACCTGTGATACCTTGATCATTGTTGCCGGTGTTGAGGAAGGTGAGGAATTTCTGCAAATCGGTGCGGAAGCTTCACGGCACGCCAACACCATCCTGATGCGTCAGCCCCTGCGGGATTTTGTCCATGAGGTTAACTTCGATGAATGGGGGGTGCGTGAATGGTGGTCTTTTCCGGTACTGGTCCGGATTGAATTTCTGCATAACCTCGGCGCCCTCAAAACAATCCTGATGCGAATAAGCACGGAGGGCAAAACGGATGAACGTTTCACCGAAAAGGTGGTGCTTGCAGGAGGGAGCCTGGGTGCACCTTATCCAGTTATTCTAACCAGTTTCTACCCGGAAATGGTGGACGGTCTGATGATCGTCTATGCGTTCACCAACTTCTCCCATCTTATCCACAGTGAATTGTGGCGCCAGGGATTGATCCACTTCCGGCTCAGCGAAACCGATTCCGGATTCATACCCGTGCTGAAACGCTTCGGTCTGAACACAATTGCCCGTATCCTGTCGCTATTATTGGGAAATATGTTGAAATACGGACAGATTGAGTTATATTTATCAGATATCCATGACACTCCGATCCATTTTATCAATGGAAAGAGCGACTATCTCGTTTCCGAAAAAACCTACCTGCCCATGTGGCAGACGGCGCCGGAACCGAAAACAGAACAATGGGTTGAAGGAGATCACATCAACCCCGGGGAACCTCAACAGGTAAAGCGGGTCATGCGGATGATGGATGAATGGGGACGGAAAATGAAGATACGCAATTGTGAATAATGAAGCCGAAGAAAGCGTACAAAGAAAAAAACCGGAACGATGACAACACCTCAAGACCCTGATTTTAAACCGGCAAACAGCCTGAAAAGCGGCGGATTTTACATGGTGCAGGCCGTGTACCGGTGTTACCGGATTAACGAACCGGATCACTTCCGCAAAGACCTTGAATTTGATTTGTTTGGATATTTTGACAAGGAAGATCGGTTTCATCATTTCAACAGGCTGGAAAGCCGCATTGCCGCCACTTCAACGTTGGAGGAACTGTTTTCGCTTCCCGATTTAAGAAGCATCGAATTTTATGAATTGAACGAGGAGCAGGTCAGGAAGGCATCGGAACAATCCGGACAGCAGGCAAACGCAAACCCGGATCAGAGTATGCCCAAATTGATTGGAAAAACCGTGCAGGCGTTCATGGACAGACGGGGAGCTGATTCAGGGGTCGAGTATTCGGTGGAGGAATTGAAACGGAAGCACATGGGTGAGTTTTTGGCTCCGCCGGAACTGGCGCGGTAAAGAAAGGGACTTTTTTGCTTCAATCCCGTGGTTCCAAAACAAACCCGTAAGTGAGTGAATACTTTTCACCCCTGTGAGAAACATTCCGTTTCCGGGAGGCTTCTACTAATTTCCGGATTTCCTCCCGTTCGATGTCCTTTTGAGCGGATGGTGAAGGCTGCAGTTCAAGCCGTTTGGCGGCTTTTGCTTCCATGATTGACCTTCGCTGTTCCTCCCTTTGCTTGCCGCGTTCGTATAAATTCTGGAACCGTGCCATGAAGCAGCGGTAACGGGCCGCATCGCTTTCAAAACACTTGCGAAACGCGGGGCTGAAGTTTTGCCCATGAGCACTGAAAATGCCTGAAATGCAGACTGTCATTAATGAAAGCGCAGCCATGAATAGAATCCGGGAGGAACGATTTGGATTAAAACGCGGCATCGGCATATTGTTGCTTTGCATCATACTCACCGGTCCAGTAATGGCGCAAACGGAGGAAACATCAGAAAACCAATCGGACCAGGCATCGGTTCAAAACGGGGTTCGGAACAATAATAGCCCGTCCGCCGCACAAAGCAATTCCGGGGAAATACAAAATCGTCTTCGCGCGCAGGCAATGGTGTTTGAATGGACACGACAAAACAACCCCAATCAATTCCAACCCGGCATCAACGGAGTTACTCCCAGCCGACTGCTTTCAGAGAGGCAAATACGGAAGAATGCCGAACGCATGGCGCTTGAATACACCCGAAACCGAAGTTTGCAAACTGACGCCATCAACTCCCAATCCCGGATTCCAGGCGCCCCAGAGGTTGCCGGCCAGACGCAAGAAGATCTCCGCCGCGCAGCCCGGATGATGGCATACGATTCCACTGCAGGCCGTAATCCCTGGGGAGGCACGGAAACAAAACTGGCAAACACCAGACGGACAGGGGAACAGGTTCGCGGCACGGCGCTTTCCCAAACCGCGGTCTCAGCATCAAACATGGAGCAGGAACTACTTGAAGCACGCCTGAACCGCATGCAGGAAGTAAAGAAACAACGCAACAGTTATGAACAGGCGGTGAAAAAAGACTTCGAAAGTTTTCAACGCACACGTCTGAAACCACTGAAGTACAATGGCATCAGTCGCAATTTCAGCGGATTCAACCAGACTTTCCGGCCGATCGCCCGGCGTTAGTATTTTTGACGCGAAGGGCAATTCCGATTTAACCCTGTTTATGCAAGAATAATGGCACGTGTCGCAATAGCCATGAGCGGAGGAGTAGATTCCTCTGTCGCCGCGGTACTGCTGAAGGAGCAGGGCCATGAAGTGCTAGGTCTGCACATGAAACTCTATCATGGCAGCAGACAGGAGGTGCACCGCAAGAGCTGTTGCTCCTTGGACGAAGCACTTGACGCGCGCACTGTTTGCCATCGCCTGGATATCCCGTTTTATGTGCTGGACTTTCAAAAGGAGTTTCAGGAAAAAGTCATCGACTACTTCATCAGGGAATATTGTGTTGGAAAAACTCCGAACCCGTGTGTAATGTGCAACCGGAAGATCAAGAGCGATTTGCTTTTTCGCAAGTCAATCGAACTCGATTGCGAGTTTCTGGCAACCGGGCATTACGCGGCAGTCCGGTTCAATGAGGCGAAAAAAAGATTTGAACTTGCCCGCCCTTTTGACCGCCATAAAGACCAGACCTATTTCCTCCATGGGCTTTCGAGGGATGAACTTCCGCGGCTTATGTTTCCGCTTGCCCGGCTATCAAAATCCGAAGTGCGTGAAATAGCGGAGATGAACCATTTGCAGTCGGCGTGGAAGGAAGAAAGCCAGGATATCTGTTTCGTGCCATCGGACTACCGTCACTTTCTGCAAAACTCTGTTTCGGTTGCTCCCGAGCGGGGAAAATTCGTGGATCTATGCGGCAATATTCTCGGGGAACATTGGGGGTTGATGTACTATACTGTAGGTCAACGACGCGGGTTGGGAATTAGCGATAAAACCCCCTTCTACGTAGTGCGTCTGGATCGGGAGAAAAACCAGGTGGTTTTAGGGAAGCGCCTTGACCTGCTTATCGGTGAAGTGGAAGTCCATGACGTAAACTGGGTCTCCATGCCCGCCCCCCATGAGCCATTCAAGGCATTGGTGAAACTGCGATATTCGCACACAGAAATGACCGCATGGGTCCTCCCGTCCGGGGGGGGATCCCGGGTGCGAGTCGTACTTGACTCCCCGCAAAAGGGAGTTTCGCCAGGACAAGCTGCGGTTTTTTACCATGAAGAAGTGGTTTTGGGAGGAGGATGGATTGATTTCTGTCATCCCCCCACAAAACCGGTGCTGAGTCTGCAACAGAAACAGCCTGTTGTTGAAACCCAAGGGATGTGATGAATAGCCATGAATATCTTGCTGACAGGTTTCATGGGGGCCGGGAAAACAACCGTTGGCCGCAAACTGGCAAAACGGCTTGGATATTACTTCATTGATACGGACAGCGAAATTGAACGGGAGCAGGGTTGTTCAATCCCTGATATTTTCAGATATGCCGGGGAACCCTGTTTCCGTGACCTGGAAACCGATTTGCTGAAAAGCATGGTGAATCATAAAAATTCCATAATTGCCACCGGAGGAGGAATGGTGCTGCGGAAGGAAAACAGGGAACTTATGCAGCAAATCGGTAAACGTGTTTTCCTCAGGGTGTCCCTGGAAGACCTGTTGAAACGTCTGCAGCAGGACAAGCAGCGGCCGCTTTTGCAGCAAGAAAATCCTGTGGAAAAGATTCATCGGATGCTGGAAGAGCGCACACCGATTTATGAAGAAGCAGAGTGCATCATTGATACTTCGAAATTCACCGCGCAACAAATGGTTTCAGAAATCATACGGAAAATCTGAAGGAAAGCAGTGATGGAAACCGAGGAAATCGTTACCTTTGAAACAGCTTTGGAGCGGCTTGAAAATGCAGTTGAAAAACTGGAGGAAGGTTCACTCCCCCTGCAGGAGGCGCTGTCGACTTTTGAAGACGGGGTCCGTTGGAGCAAGGAATGTCACCGTATCCTGCAAAAAGCTGAGGAAAGGATAGAAATCATCCTGAAAAATGAAAAAGGCGAGTACGAAACCACAAAATTCGTTCTCGAAGATGAATAATGTGACTGCCTGCCGGTCCGGCGAATGCCTGCTAGTCCAACGTGACAAAAACAGGTTGTATCCCGGACTGCTAACAGGCAGCGTCACAAACGAGCAGCTTCAAAGCGCTTGGAAGGCAAACGAATAAGGATAGACTCCGGTTTAAAACGGGGTTCTTTGTTTACGGTTCACCGTTCACGATGTTGGATGGAAACCGGAATATGGAAAATGGCAACTGGAAACCGAGTTTACTGCTCACAGTGATCATTTGTCAGTGGTCCGTGACTGGAAACTGGAGCCAGAATACCCTATCCGTGGGAATGGAGTCCTTTTCCCAACAGTAAATCCACCTTCCTCAGCGCTTCAGCATTTTTAAAACCCATACTGAGAATCAATTTGGAAAAGACACACAAAATTCTAATCAACGTTGAAGATGATGAAACGCGGATTGCATTGGTCCATGGATCAACGCTGGAAAACCTCTACATTGAACAAACCCACCGCACGCAAACGGTAGGTAACATTTATTGCGGAAAAGTCGTCAAGGTGCAGCCTTCCTTTCAGGCAGCATTTGTAGATTATGGACCGGAACGGCACGGATTTCTTGCCATTTCCGACATTAATCCCCAGCTCTTCAAACCGTCACGGTCTGTGCGCGGAAGACCTTCCATCAGCCAGGTTTTGAAAAGCGGCCAGAAAATTCTGGTCCAGGTCATCAAGGATGAAGTCGGTCACAAGGGAGCAACCCTGACTACCAACATCAGCCTGCCCGGGAGATTTCTTGTTTTCATGCCGGACAGTGAGCGTGGAGGCGTTTCACGCAAAATAGAGGACGAAGAACAACGCACGCGGTTGAAGCACCTGCTCAAGGGACTCGGCAGTGAAGATGCATCGGTCATCATTCGCACAGCGGGAGTGGACCGGGACCTTACCGACCTGAAACGGGATTTCATGAACCTGCGCAGGACTTGGACCCAGGTGAAACAGTTGTTCGATGAATCCGAAAAACCAGGGGCGCTTTACCAGGAGGAAGAAGCGTCTACCCGCATGATCAGGGATTATTTCAATGATGATTTCGCGGAAGTGATTATTGATGATCCAAACACTTTTCAGCGCACCCTGGAATTCTTCCAGACCCACATGCCACTGCAGCAAAACCGGTTGCAATTGTTTCTCGGAGAGAACTCACTGTTCGCTTCCCATGGAATCGAGGCCCAGATCGAACGATTATACCGGAACCATGTTCCACTTCCCTCCGGCGGCAGTCTGGTGGTTGTCCCCACCGAGGCGCTGGTTGCGATTGACGTGAATTCAGGACGTTCGACCCAGGAAAAAAACATTGAAGAAACCGCGCTGCGCACAAACCTGGAAGCCGCGGAAGAAGCCGCCAGGCAATTGCGCTTGAGAAATCTGGGAGGTTTAATCGTAATCGATTTCATTGACATGGACGTGGTTCAGAACAGGCGCGCGGTTGAGCAGCACCTTGCTGAAGCGCTGACAAACGACAAGGCGAAATGGACACTGGGAGAGATATCCCAGTTCGGCCTGCTGGAGATGAGCCGTCAGCGGATTGCCGGAAGCCTTTCCCGGAATTCCAGCGAAATCACCCTCGCGAATCTCATCCTGAGAAAAGTGCAGGATCTCTCCGTTGACCAGAAAGTACGGGAAATTCAAATGCGGCTGCCCCTCAAATTAGCTGCCCATTTACTCAACAACAAGCGTCGGCAGTTGAATCAGCTCGAAATGGATTATAACCTGCGTGTGAACATAACCCCGGATCCCCTCCTCAGTTTGGAAGAGATTCCGGAAATGGAAGTGACACACAAAACCACCGGCGGGGAAGTACGCACCAACGTTCCCGTACATGCCGCCGAAATGAGAGACGGGGGCAAGACCAAACCCTCTCAAAAACGTGGGCGGAAGAAGAAAACCACGGGAACTGAGGCACGGGAAGAGGCTGAGGAACAGCAGAGTACGGAGGAAAAAGATAAACCTTCCACAGTATCCGCGGATGATAAACAACCCGCTCACTCCGTTGCAAAGTTAAAGGAAACTGTTCCTCAGAAAAAAGCGGTGGACAAACCTGAACCCCCTGAACCCGAGGATAAAACTGTACAGACAGATTCAAACAAACCGGTTCAGCAGGCACTTACCCGGCCTTCCCCAGAAGAATCACCTGGGACAGGCATTTTATTCAGCAGCGTGCACGAAAGCGACACCGAACAGGAGTCCCAAACCAGTGACTTTATCAAACCCGGTGAAACTAAAAAAGACCTAGATGAAGTTCCGCCGAATACAATCCTCTTCAGCAGCGTTCACCTTTCTTCTGAGGAAACTGCCCCCCCTGCCAATGTGGTGACTGAAGAGCTGCCCTCTTCAGCAAAACCGGCGTCTGAAACTGAAGCTGTTGCGAAACCCGCTGCCAAAAAACGGAGCAGGAGCAGAAAAAAAACCGCGGATGCAAAAGAAAAATCTGTACTTGAGAAAGAAACTGATTCACAAAAAACGAGGGACGATAAAGCAGCAGACGTTCCCGGAACTGAAGAAAAACCGAAGCGAGCTGGAAAAACCGGGCGTTCCGGAAAAACCAAATCAGCTGAGAAAAAAGACAAAATCGCTCCCTCTGAAACAGGTAGTGTGAAAAATACCACAACCCCAGGGAAAAAAACTGGTGCATCTACCGGGACAAAGTCTGACAAAACCGCGGGACCCCTGGAGGAGGGAGTTGAAACCCCGCCCAAGGAGGAAAAAGATCCCGGGATTAAACCTGAACCGAAACCGAGGCGAAAAGCCAGTACCCGGAAAACCAAGGCCTCAGCCCAAGAAGCCAAAACCGGCAAAGAATCCACGCGGAAAGAATCAACACAAGATTCCGGAAAAACCAGGGATTCTGCAGCAAGCAAGCGAAAACAACCAACCGCTCAAAACAGCAAATCCTCCGCAAAGAAGAAATCGGAATCCCCCGCAGCAAAAAAAAGCCGTGTCAAAACAAATCATCCTGACAACTCTGAAGAATGAGCGGCAAAGAAGAATTTCGCATACTGCCATCGATATCGGAAGTCGATGAATTTCTGCAATCCCAGGGCATGTCCCATGGACGCGTGGTAAGGAACCGGGTTCATGAAGCGCTCAGCCAGGTGAGACTAAACATCCAGCAAAGCGCAAACCCTGTTCAACCAGGGGGTTCCCCGCCAGCATCCAAGCAGGAAGTCCTGAGTTTCATCGCGGACCTGCTCCAAGACAACGCCTGTCCCCGTCGGGTGATCAACGCTACAGGGGTTGTGATTCACACCAACCTCGGACGGGCACCATTGCCGGAAATTGTTTTCGCATCTCTGCAATCCCGCCTTTGCTCCTACTCGACTCTTGAATTCGACCTGAAGACTGGAAAACGAGGTTCACGTGATACGCGGATTCGGGAATTGCTTCGCAACCTCTCCGGAGCGGAAGACGCGATGTTGGTGAACAACAATGCGGCCGGGGTTCTGCTGATGCTGAAAACCCTTGCCGAAGGCATGGAGGTCATCGTTTCACGCGGAGAGCTGGTTGAAATCGGAGGTTCCTTCAGAATACCCGACATCATGAAGGAATCAGGCGCTAAACTGGTGGAAGTGGGAACCACCAACCGCACACGTGTTGCAGATTATGAATACGCAATTTCGGAAAACACTGCGGCAATCCTCAAGGTCCATCCCTCAAATTATGTCATCCACGGGTTCACCGAGTCCGTCGATATATCCCAGTTGGTGAAATTGTCCCGGCTTCACCGGTTAATGTGCCTGCATGACTGGGGTAGCGGCACCTTTTATCAGTTCCGGCAACCAGCGCTGCATTCTTATCCCACCGCACAAAAGGAAATCCAGGCTGGCCCGGACGTTCTCTGCTTCAGCGCAGACAAATTACTGGGAGGAGTGCAAGGAGGGATAGTGCTGGGCAGTTCTGAAGCCATTGGGAGGATGCGGCGCCACCCGCTCTACCGCACCCTGCGCCCGGACAAGGTCTGCTTGGCGATCATGGAAAATGTGCTGGAAAAATATTTCGACCCCCGGTCACTCCCGGAAAAAATACCCACCATCGGTTTGCTAGAGAAAACCACCGAATCCATACGAAAACAAGCCGGCAAGGTTTTGAAACAGTTACCCCTTTCGAGCCATCCTACATGGACCGGTACGCTGCAAGTGACAGAATCCAGAACCGGAGGCGGAGCGCTGCCGGAACTGCCTCTTCCCTCATGTGCGCTGGTGATTTCTCATCCGGAAGTGGATGCACAGGAACTTCAAAGCTGGCTTCGTTCACGACCCCTCCCGGTAATCGTCAGGTTGCAGGACGAACAAATCAGGCTGGATTTCCGTACAGTGCTCGACAGGGATGTTGATGAACTGACTGCAACCCTGGAAGAAATGATCATCCAATTTGCCGTGGATTGACCTACCCTTCAAAAAAAATATCAGAGTACCAGAGGAAACAGGGTTTCATTTACGTGCAGGCGTGTTCGAGGACAATCCTAAACTCTGCTTCAGTAACGGGCTGGATAGAGAGCCGCATGCCCTTGCGCAGGAGCAGCATCGATTTCAGTCCGGTAATGCTCCTCATTTCATTGAGGGGCAACGGCTTCGCAAATTCCGATTCAAACTGGATATCAACCATCATCCAGCGCGGGTTTTCCGGACTGCTTTTGGGGTCGTAATAAGGGCTTTCGGGGTCCCATGCAGTAAAATCCGGATATGCCTCCCGCACCACCCTGGCGGTGCCGACTACCCCTGGTTTAGTGACGCTGTGGTAGAAAAGCACCCGGTCTCCTACCCGCATCTCGTCCCGCATGAAATTTCTAGCCTGGTAATTCCGCACACCATCCCAGCACTCAGTCTGGTTTTCCGCGTTTTTCAGGTCCTGTAGAGAAAAAGCTGCCGGCTCGGATTTCATCAACCAGTGCTTCACTGCTCACCTTCACTGTGCTCATCATCGATTTCCCCCACTCGTACCGGTTGCATGCGCATGGCAGGGCTTCCCCTTTTTACCCAGAGCCGGGTTTGTTCCACCGTTACCCCATTCGGGCGGCTGATGCTTGGCAGTTCTTCCGCATAGAGCACGTCCTCCAGCCGGAACTCGAAAATCGAGCTTCGCGTTTCAAGCGGATGCGTGAGGAGAAGCAACATGTTCGGATTATAATGAGGACGGATGGAACCGGAAAATGCGATGGCCTGCTCTTCCAGGTTGTCGGTTTTCCAGCGGGTGCGCTGCACCTCGTAAAATTGCCCCTCCTCAAGCAGTTTTGTGAATGACATGTCTTTGACGTACTAAAGGTTTTCCGGTCTCAACGGACGCAGCTGCTTGCCGGCAATCCACATTTCCTGACTGTTTATCTCTTCCAGCTCCATTTCCAGTTTTTCACGGTAATCTGAACGCGAATTTGACTCTATTGCAATTTGCGCTTCCTTTCCGCTGATGACTCTTTGATAACACTCGGCCATCACCGGTTTCAATGCCTGGTGGAACCTGGGCGCCCAATCCAACGCCCCGCGTTGGGCAGTGGTTGAGCAGTTGGCATACATCCAGTCCATACCTTTCTCTGAAACCAGAGGGTAGAGGCTTTCCAAAGCTTCCTCAATGGTTTCATTGTAGGCTTCCGACGGCGAATGTCCATTTTCCCGGAGCACCTCGTATTGCGCGAGAAAAGCGCCCTGCAACATGCCCATCAGCACGCATCGTTCCCCTGTCAGGTCGCTGTGGACTTCGTTCTGGAACGTGGTTTCAAACAGGTGGCCCGAACCGATTCCGAATGCGGTGGCGATACAGCGTTTTTTCGCGCGTCCGGTATAATCCTGGTGAATTGCATAGGAAGCGTTTATCCCGCGTCCGGCCTGGAAATGGGTGCGCACTGTCAATCCGCTCCCTTTAGGTGCAACCAGGATCACGTCAACATCCCGCGCTGGCACGATGCGTGTGTGTTCATGAAACACGATGCCGAATCCATGGGAAAAATAGAGGGCGTCGCCGGTGTTGAGATTTGCCTCGATGGTAGGCCAAAGCTGTATCTGCCCGGCATCCGAAAGCAGGAACTGCAGAATGGTTCCCCGGGCTGCAGCTTCTTCGATATCAAAAAGTGTATCTCCTTCAACCCACCCGTCTTCAAGCGCACGGTCCCAACTCCGCCCCTTTCTCAACCCGACGATGACCCGAAACCCCTGATCACGCATATTTAATCCTTGGCCTTTTCCCTGGGGTCCATATCCGAGGATTGCCGTAACTTCATCCTTCATGATGTCTTTGCACTTCTCAATCGGATAATCGGTCCGTTCGATGATTGTTTCCTTGTAACCGTTGATGTCGATTTCCTTCATGGACGCTCCTGGGATTTTATGTGTGATCCGGATTGTGCCTGGAATGGCAATGAATTCTGTCCAACAACTATCAAAACCTGGTTGGAAAAGTCAAACCATTCAGGTAAATTATAAGTTTTACTTGCGGATGAGCTCCACCTTTTTTTAAAAAACGAACAGCGGGGATTTTCTGTGCTCTGGAGTCGAACACGGCTGATTCGAATTGCCGATTTTCGTTTTAGATTCACTTGAGTGTAAACCGAGGCATAGTTCTTGGAGATGAAAAACAGAAGAGTCTATTCAAGCTAGTTAGAACAAACACATCGAAAAAAACAGATAAATTGCCTTGTTGCCAAAAAACCAGCATAACACGGAAGCTTCTGCACCTCATCCTATGTTCACCACATGACAACCAAACCAAGTTTCATCCCTACCCCAAATCCGCTGAAGTTTTTTGCAGCGAAGAAAAAACAGTGGTTAATGTTGATGCTTTTCGCCTCAACTCTGCTGCCGACAACCGGATTTGCCAAACTGCCTCCAAAAAATTACTTTTCCCACCACAAAGCTTCCCTGCTGGCGGATGCAGATTCAGGCCGGATACTGTATGCGCACCGGATTGAAGAAAAGGTCTATCCCGCATCACTCGTCAAAATGATGACCGCGTTGATCACCCTGGAGGAAGTGAAACAGGGGCGTATCAGCATGAATGACCGGGTGCGCATTTCAGCATGGGCCAGCAAAATCGGGGGCAGACAGGTTTACTTGAAACACGGGGAAGTGTTCCCGCTAGCAGAACTTATGAAAGCGATGGTGATCACTTCAGCTAATGACGCTGCGGTGGCCATAGCGGAGCATGTCGCAGGCAATGATAAGAACTTCATCATGAAGATGAACCATCATGCAAAGAAAATCGGCATGAGAAATACAAGCTTCTTTTCCGTACATGGGCTCCCTCCCGGACGGGGACAGAAGCTTGATCGCACCACGGCAAGAGATCTTTTGATTCTGAGCCTGGAATTGCTGAAACATCCCCGTTATCTTGCATGGTCTTCAATTCGTTTGGATCGCTTCCGCAACGGCGCTTTCCAGTTGCTGAACACCAATCACAAGTTGCTCAGTTCATTCAAGGGAATGGATGGGATGAAAACCGGTTATCATGCAAGAGCAGGATTTAACCTGGTTTCAACCGCCAAACGAAACGGAGTGCGCCTGTTGTCAATCGTTCTGGGTGCACGCAATCCCAGATGGCGCAGGAAGATAACCTCGTCAATTCTGAATCACGGATTTTCCGAATACAGAAAAATCACTTTGATCGCCGCATCAGACATTTTCCCGCACTCATTACAGGTAACAAACGGGGTTCGATCCAGTCTAGGACTTAAAACGCAAATGACGCTGAAGCTATTGCTCAGTCAAAGCGAACGCTCACGAATCATATCCCAAATGCATGTTTCGAATTCGGTTGAGGCCCCGGTCCGAGAAGGAAAACCGTTGGGGATGCTGGAATATCGGCTGGACGGGAATACCCTTGGACGTATCCCACTCGTCGCCGCGGAAAGCGTGGAGGAGGCGGGGATGTTGTCATTGTTGGCCAAAAGCCTTTTTAACTATCAGCGTGGATTGCGTTGATCCGTTCTTTCAGTTCCCTTGCTGCCTTCCGGGATTCTTCCAGGCAATCATTCCCACCAGAAGCATAGAGGATGCCGCGGGAAGCGTTTACCAGAAAAGGAATGCGGGTCCCATCCTCCGCCCCGTTGAGAGTGTCTTTCAACTGCCCGCCCTGTGGGCCGACCCCCGGGATCAGAAACGGCATCGGACCGGAAACCGTGCGAATGGCCCCAACGTGTTCCGGATGCGTCGCGCCTACAACCAAACCGGCGTTTCTGTTGCGGTTCCATTTTCTTACCTTGCGGGCCACCTCCAGGTGCAATTCCGGCAACTGAAAATCCTCGGCGCCCGGGTTCGAGGTGAGGCAGAGGATAAAAACCCCTTGCTGCTCATATTCCAGAAACGCCTCAACGCTGTCACGGCCAAGATATGGATTTACTGTTGCGGCATCACATCCATAAGTGTCGAATAATGCCTTTGCATACATGCTTGCCGAATGTCCTACGTCCGCACGTTTTGCGTCAGCAATGACCGGAATTTCAGCGGGGATTTCCTGCAATATTGTTTCAAACAGTTTCATCCCCAGCGAACCAAGGCATTCAAAATACGCCAGGTTCGGTTTGTATGCCGCGGCAAAATCTCGGGTGGCTCCGATGACTCCCGTCAGGAATTCATGAATGGCGCCTACTCCCTGCCCGAATTGCGGCGGGATTTTATCAGGCACCGGGTCCAGCCCGACACACAGCAGGGAACCTGCTTCCTGTACACGCAGACCAAGTTTCTTGCTGAATTGCATTGTTTCCTGTCAAACGTTCTTTTTTGAATGTGACATTGCCCGATAAATCGTTTAACTTTTTCTGAACAGGCAAATACTGTTTACCGGGCTAAACGGCCGCAGGCTGAGCGGTATTGATAAAGTAAAAGCACCTGTGGTGTTGAGGGATCCATAAAACACACAACCATGGCCCTGCTCCACTCTCGCACCGTTTAAAACAAGGACATTTGCTGGGCTTCTTTTTTTGGTGGTCTCGGATGCCAGTCGACTTTCATGGTTTTAATGCCTGAACGTGAATCGTAATATAGTTTCCCGTTTTCCAGTGCATAACAGTGGATGTCCCGGGTAACTTCCACGTCTTTTTTGCAGTATTCGATGATTTTGTCCATTTGTCCTTCACGATACCATTGCAATGCCTGCAGGCCGTCCGCCGATTTTCCCGTTCCAAGGGTGGCGCGTGCGAGGGATTCTAGCTTGAGTCTGTGACCGAGGATTTTTTTGACTTCAACCAGCATATCCAGATTGTTCAGCCCTGCCAGTTCGGTGCGCAGGCGGGAGCGCTGCTGTGAATCAGAGTGGCACGCACCCGCAAGCACGCGGTAATCGAAACCGATGTGGTTGAAACCGACAATCAAATCCGCACTGCGACAGCAGTCGATCAATTCCTGTACCTGATGTTCCAGAAAGACATGAAACTGTTTGTCGGAAGCGTCCCAGATCACTCCGGCGGACATTCCCATGTCTTCAATGTTTTCCCATCCGCCGACTTCATCGGCGGCATATTTCGTCTCGAGGTCAAAATAAATGATTCGATCCATGAATCTCCGTTATTGCATTGCTGATGAAAGATTACTATTCATTGCTGGGGATACGCGGGAACGCCTCTGAATCAGAAATCCGCAGTGCTTACCGCAGAATGGCAAAAAGGATTCACCCCGATCTCCATCCAAACGACTCACAGGCGGAAAAAAGGCAGCGGCAGCGTGATTTCGTTTACCTGACACAGGCCTACGAAACATTGTCAAACCCTGACAAGTGTGCTGCCTATGACCGGAAACTTCGGGCGCACCGGATGCGTTCCGCTGCTCAAAAGGACCAGAAACCCAGCGCAAGCACAAGTTCTTATTCCCGCGAACATGGATACTCACCAAGGCCGGATGCAGAAAAAAGGAGCCCGCGGTCGGCGGCGCCAGAAACAGACTTGGCGCTGGATGAATTACTGGAGGAAATGGAATCCCTGCTGCAACGGTTTGGACTGGGATTCAAAGACCCATTGAACATGTTGGCGGATTGGGCGCGAAAGGTTTTTCGTGAAACAGTGGAAATGTGGGAAAATGCCGGTGAAACTGCAACGGAAACTCCGAACTCGGACCGATCAACTACTCGGCAGCAACAATCGAGATATGGAGAACCCTTGGACGGAATTGAGGAAGAACTGCTTAATCTGAAAAATAACTCTGCAAAATTCCGCAAAACCGGCAGGACCCGAAAAGCGCAGTCAAACACCATGCCTACGGACAAGGAAATTGAAATAGAAATGCAACGCCTCAAACGGAAATACAAACGCCTATGATCAGTAATACAAAACCTAAACCGCAAACCGAACCAAAGCCTGTATCTGCATTAACCGGAAAAGTCGCTGTCCTGATTCCTTGTCTTAATGAAGAAATTACCATCGGCAAGGTCATCCAGGATTTTAAACGGGTTTTGCCGGATGCGGGAATCTGGGTTTTCGACAACAACAGTTCAGACAGCAGCGCAGAAATTGCCGCGGAACATGGCGCCACGGTCATCCCTGAAACACGTCCGGGGAAAGGGAGGGTGGTTCAGGCCATGTTCCGGAAAGTGGAGGCTGATTACTACCTGATGGTGGATGGCGACGACACCTATTCAGCGGAACATGCGTTGCAGCTGCTCCAACCCTTGTTTGTCGGAGAAGCAGACATGTGCGTGGCAACGCGTCTCGAGGAATATGCTACACAATCATTCAGGCCCCTTCATGTCTTCGGCAACAGCCTGGTCCGCAATCTTGTGAACTGGATTTTTTCCAGCAACCTTCGCGACATTATGTCCGGATACCGTGCTTTCAGCGCGGAGCTGATCCGCTCGGTGCCGGTACTTTCTTCCGGATTTGAAGTGGAAACGGAACTGACCATTCGCGTGCTGGATTACGGATACACGATCAGGGAAATCCCGGTCCCCTACCGCGAACGTCCCGCTGGTTCAGTCTCCAAACTCCATACCTTCCGCGATGGATTCCGCGTATTGAGTGAAATCTTCAGCATCGCCAAAGCTTATAAACCCTTCACCTTTTTTGGCAGTATCGGTTTGATTTTTATCGCTCTCGGCGGGATCAGCGGCAGTTGGGTCGTCCTCGATTACCTTGAGGACCAATACGTGGAGAAAGTCCCGACCGCGATCCTGGCAACAGGTATGATTCTGTTAGGGTTTGGCAGCATGGGGTTAGGGCTGTTGCTCAACACCCTCAGTCATCGCTTCCGGGAAAGCATGAAATTGATGCAGCAGGCAATGCGTGCCAGGGAAGGTTGATGATTCTGCCTGATGCTAAAACTTCCATTGATAGGCAATTTTGAACCCCGCTTCCTGTGTATTCACCAACCAGTTTGGGAATTCAGGCAGAGAACCTGTCGTAGCTCTTGAGCCACCGGGATCCCAGATGCTGCGAGTTCCCATCATCATGCCGATAATTCCGCCCAACACCGTGCTTGTCCCAATTGTACGCCATTGATTGCGTGTGGTGGTTTCCTGTGTGATGAATGCGGACCACGCGCCGATCATCAATCCCGTGCCTGCGCCATAGGCAATGTTCGCGATGCCTTCACGTTTTTCTCGGGCCATCAGTTCTCTTTGACCAATCAGACTTTCTCTCAGTGCCTGTTCCGTATCGGTGTCAAAATCCTGCTCATCAATGTATAATTCATCCTCAGTGGGTTCCGGCTCAAAGGGGTCGAATGCTTCTTCTTCGGCAGGTCCCCGTGATGGGCCTAGGAATTCATCGGAAATCCCGAAGTCACTGTCCTGAAATTCATCGCCAAAACCGCCGTATCCGGGAATTTCGTCTTCGAGAAACAGGGGATCGTCTTCAAACTCCTGTGCAATAATCGGCGGCGCAATAAACATAAACAGGAAAATGCACAGCAGCAGAAGGAAACGAGACGACACGGACATTGAAAAAACAAAGTTGATCGACACTTTCAGAATCTCAGGTGAAGGAATTGCATGTCTGATCAGAATTCGGTTGGATGTCATTGTGTCCGGAGATGCAAATCTCATTCTAACCTTATAAAAACATGAGAAAAGCAAAAATAATTCTGTCCCTGAGCTTTTTTGTGAACAGGAACAAGGAACACGGGTCATGCAGGAATGAAGAATAAAACCAAATTGATGTTTAAAACAGTCCTTTTGGGGTTGACCGCAGTAGTTTTCGCCCACCTCTACAATCCGGGGATATCACAGGCACAGGAAACTGGTCCGCTGTTGATGAAACAGGAATTGGGATACACTCTTGGAGGCGGTGTCGCCGGTTCAGCTGTGGGAGTGATCCTGTGGTTCACCGATCCGCTAAATCCGAACCTGTCACTTAGAAACAGTGTAAAAGACGGATTCATTGTAGGAACCGCACTGGGAGCGATGTTTGGATTCTACATGCTCAACAATGCTCTCGTCATCCCTCGAGAAAATATTCCCACAGAAGATTTCGATCAGCTTTTAGGAATGGAAGATCCATGGCACTCTGATGATGCATTCAGTAGAAACAGGAGGAGGCCATCTAAGGGATGGGTATTACCTCTCATTCAGTTGCGGTTTTAACATGGTTTATCAACTAATGAATACCCTCAAGCGATGGTTTCAACGGTTTCTGGCGGGAGTCCTCGTGCTCGCCTGCCTGCACATTCATAACCTTCAAGCCCAGGAGGCAGCGACCACCGGCAGTCAACCCTCCACCCCGGTTATGCGATCAGTTTTCTGGAACACCGTTTGGGGTTCCGGATGGGGCGCGGTGATGGGGATTTCTTATCATTTGTTCTCCGGAATTAAGTTCCGCGAAACGGTGATCACCGGAACTACTATCGGTGGTGCTTTGGGATATGGACTCGGCATCTACCTGGTTCTGAACGGGTTCAGCTTTGACAAACGGTACCTGCTGGAACTGCCTGCACCGGAATTCGGACCAAGACCAAGCGCCACGAATTGGAAAGAAAGCGACGACTTCCTGCATGCCCGGAAAGACACATCTCCACCCGGATCTTTTGGTTGGGAAGCTACCGTTTTTGAAATACGCTTCTGACCTCCACCCTCCCTGAGCGCCGTTGATGGTTCCTCGGGAACTTTCTCCCTATTCGAACTTCATCCAGGAAAACCTCAAGGAATTCCTGGTGCTGCTTGTGCTCGGGGCAGTTGCCGGCTATGCCTATTATTATTACTTGACCCGCCTTCCTCCGGAAAGCCAGGTGCTGGAAGAGAGGGGAGTGCTTGAAATGGAGGGGATTGTTGTCAACGATTTCATCCATGACCGCAAAGGCTGGCAGTTAAAAGGAGTGCGTGCGGTGGTGCTTGAAAAATCCCGGCGGATGCTGATAGACACGGTAAAGATCAGGATTTTTTCTCCTCACACTCAGGAGAAATCTAAAACATTTTCGGATCTCACAATCACTGCCGATCAAGGATTGATTGAGTGGCGGGATAACCGGGTCACATTAAAAGGAAACGTGGTTCTGGTGCGCGCCGACGGCAGTGAAATGCACACCGAAACCGCGGTTTACGATGCGATCAAGGAATTCCTGACATTGCCGAAACCGGTAAGGATTCTCAGCAAAGGATTCACCCTCAAAGGAAGCAGTTTGACATACCGGATCGATGAAGGTGTCTTCCTCCTGAACGAACCGGTGATGACGGGATACGATTAAAACCTCAGGATTCCATTCATTTTCACAGGAGAGTAGCAACCGCCACACCCCCAATGAAAGTCCCTGCCGTGCTGCCAAGATTCGCAAAGATGACCACCAACAGGATGCGGGTGATTTTGTTTTTCCAGAACCCGCTAATCCGGGTGATGTCTTCCCCCAGTTCCGCGAAATCCTTGACTTGGGGTTTGTGCACGAGGGCTTCCACCAGCCCCGCCACCCAGCCTGCCGCAATTGTGGGATTTAACGAGGTGAACGGAGCGGCAAGAAAGGCTGAACCAATGGTCACCGGGTGACCAAATGCCAATGCCGCACCCAACGCGGATAACACCCCGTTTATTAAGAACCAGCGCTGAATCATGGTCCAACTGACGTCTGCATCGGTGGTGAAAAAACCCAGGACGATGATGCCAAGAATGATGGCGGGAATTATCCACTTCAAGTATTGCAACATGACTCCCGGGGGAGGAATCACATTCAGCAGATCCAGTCTATGTTCCTTAAACAGTTCGTTCGAGATGCCGGCGACATGGCCTGCACCGACTACTGCCACAACCCGTTTCCCGGGGGCCTGACGTATCATCTCGGCAAGATACTGGTCCCTTTCATCAATCAGAATCAGCTTCATTTCCTTTGACTGGCTGGCCAGCAGTTCCATTGCTTCTGAAAGGGCATCGCCTTCTTTCAGTTTCTCAACTTCTTCCTGGCTGATTTCCTCCTGCAAAACCAACCCCATCAGCAATTGTCCGAACACCCTGGTTTTTGCAAAAAACCCCATGCTGCGCCAGGTCCGCTGCAAAGTCACCCGAACATCCCGGTCGGCAAGAATCAGCTTAGCGCCACATTTTTCAGCAGTGTTTGCGGCTGCCAGCATTTCCGCTCCAGGCTGGATTCCCAACTGCGCGCCCAAACGCTTTTGGAATGCTGACATGATCAGGTTTGCCAGCAGCAAAAATGTTTTTTGTTCTCGCACCACCTTGAAGATATCCATCTGCTGCCAACGATCCGTGTTCTTCAGTGAATCGTAACGGGAAGCACAAAGCTCCACGCATACTGTGTCCGGAGCCTTGTCGGTGATCACCCTTTCCACTTCGTCCACACTTGAATGGGAGATGTGCGCGGTACCAATCAGCGTGACATGCTTATCATCTAACTCAATCTCGTGTACATTACAGGGTGAACTCATCGGCTCCTAACATATTGCTTAGCAGGCTGCGGTGCCCGTGGAAATAAAAATTTATTAGTTTAGTTGTGGAAGGGCATATGTACAAGACATTCATTAGTCGACTCTGCCGGCAGACTTATCAATGCCTTTTTGTAAATTCATCATAACTTCTGTGAAAACGAGCAAAACTAATTTTTTCAGATTCCGGTTTCCTGCTGCCCCCTGATCAATAACCATGTTTCTTCCCTTCTTGCCCATCATTCTTGCCGCATTGAGCCTTTCCTTGCTGGCGCTCGAAACCCACAGGTCTCCGCCGCTGCTGGGGTGGTCTCCTTTGCAACTGCTGGCGTTACTGATGCTGGGAAGTTTCATGCTCGGACAGCTGAGAATTCTGAGATTCAAAAGAGGTCCGCTGAAAAAGCTTATCAAGCCCGGCACCGGACCATCCGCCAAAATAACCCTCCCCCGTCTGCTGGCATTAACTCTCTGGCTGGGCATAATCTACGGTGATGCCGTTGACGTGCGTCTTCGTCAAGCATGGATCTCGTTGCCGCACGCGGAACCAATAAGCATCACGCTTCTGATAATGGTGTACTGGGTGGCGGATGCGCTGAGCGCCATCCCGGCAAGAAAGTGGAATGTCCACGGTTTGCGGGAAAAAATGCAGGGGTCGGCCAGCCATTTGCGCATCCAACTCCCGATCCTGTTGCTCGGAATTCTCCAGAGCATATGGCTGATCATAATGCGAAGTGTACCGTGGCCCCTGGATTTGAACATGGAAGGGACCTTTGAAATGATCAGCAGTCTGATGTTGATGCTGCTCCTTGCCCCTATGATTTTAGTAAAAAGCTGGGGTGCTCTTCCATTGCCGGCGGCACAATCGACCTCGTTGATCGAGCAGGAATTGTCTGCCAACGGAGTTCCGGTAAGGGCAATTTTATGCTGGCCCGAATCCATCCTCCCCCATTCCACAGCAGGTGTGATCGGGTTTCTCCCGGGCTGTAGATATCTGGTCATCTCCAGGCGCTTGATCAAGGTCCTCACAAATCGCGAACTGCAATCGGTGGTGGCACATGAAGCGGGACACCTGGTGAAATGGCACCTGCTATTTTTCGCCGCGGGTTTTTTTATCTTCCTTGAATTATCGACCATTGCTCTCAGCGGATTTTCGTTGCTGGAAAACCTGGAATTGCTGACACTGCCACCAGGCTGGGAATTACCTGCCATGATTTTGGGGATTCTGCTTTTTTTCCGTTTCGGCATCGGCTTTCTAAGCCGCAATTTTGAAAGGCAGGCTGACTGTCATTCATTTTCCCGCACAGGACTGCTCCCTTTTGCAAATGCATTGTTGAAGGTCGGCTGGATTAATGGAATCAACCCGGAACAAACAAACTGGCATCACTGGGGAATCCGGGAACGCATTGATTTCCTCACCAGGTGCAACTCCGATCAAGATTTGCTGCCGGCACATCATCTGCGGGTAAAAAAAATCAAACTCGGGTGCTTGGTCATTCTGTTCACTTTGATGGGGATGAATGCGTATCTCGTCTCTGATGCATCACAAATCCACTTGCTGACGTGGAATCTGGAACGGCATTCAAAAAAGTGGACCCAAGAAGACCGCCCCGCAATGACCCGTCTGGCGGACCTGCTTTATTTTGATAAGCAACTCCAACTCTCTGAATGGTGGTACCGCGAAGCATTGAGGCTTGCTCCTGACGACCCCCATACCCTGAACAATCTTGCATGGCTCTTGACTGAATTCCATGAGGGAGATCCCCAACGTCTCGATGAAAGCGTGCTGCTGGCTGAAAAAGCTCTGGCACACAGAAAGGCGGCATTCATC
>CAYFLK010000022.1:5349-24044 GCA_964344035.1 uncultured Pseudomonadota bacterium | reverse complement strand
TGGCCGAAGCGTATTGGAAAACGGATGCCAGTGATTCCGCCCTCCGCGCCGCGGAACAAGCATTGAAAATGGCGGAGAGAGGCGTGGGATTAACCAGGGAAAACGATCTTTCCTATTACCGGGAACGCCTGCTCACCTTCAAGAATAAAATGGATTTATGAATGCAAATCCGGATGCCAGTGTACTGAAATGTACCGTTCCGGGTCCATTTTGCGGATAGACCTGCATCGTTTGTGGTGTACGGAAATGACATGCCCCTGGGTTAAATAACCCTGGATCTGATCCCCCGGCTCGGGAGAACAGCATTTAGCCCTTCGTGTATGAACCTCCCTCATGCCTTCCACTATAAATGGAATTTTTATTGATCCCTCAAGGAGCTTTCCCGTAGGAATTGCAGGCGTCTCATCCTCGATATCTAACGTTTCAGCCGGCGTTTCCACAAACCAGCTCAATAGTTCTTCACATCTGATGCTGCCGTCTCCGATGCAAAAGAGGATGTGTTCAAATGATTGATTCTTGTTTGCCTTGCATTCATGTTCCAGCTTTCCTTCCTTCACCATCCGGTTCAGGTTCAAGCCATGTTTGCGGAACTCCCGGTCTAGCATTTCAGACCCTTTAGACCGGCATTCTTCCCGGTGCTGCTGATGGAGCGCGTGTTTAATTTTGTTTCTGGCATGCCGGGTTTTGACATGATCGAGCCATTCCTTGCGCGGGGTTTGCTTTGGCGAGGTCAGGATTTCAACGGAATCCCCGCTCCTCAGCGGCGTTTCCATACGGATGATGCTGCCATTCGCCTTTGCTCCAACCATCCGGTTGCCCACCTGGCTGTGAATCGAATATGCGAGGTCAATGCTCGTTGAATCCCGCGGCAATTCAAAAATGTCCTTCCCCGGGGTCATCACATATATTTTGTCAGTATGCAGATCAATCTGGAGTACTGAAGGGTGCTGCTCCCTCTTAACCGGGTTCTCCTCTTTTGCTGATGGACGGGACTGTATTCCTTTTTCCTTGTAACGCCAGTGGGCGGCGATTCCGTATTCAGCAATGTGGTGCATCTCATAAGTGCGGATTTGGATTTCAATCGCTTCCCCTGCAGTTGTCAAAACAGTGGTATGCAGAGACTGGTAACCGTTTGGTTTCGGCATTGCGATATAATCCTTGAAACGGTCCTCCAAGGGAGTCCATTGTTCGTGGATATAACTTAAAGCCGCATAACATTGTTCAATTTCGGGCACTAGAATCCGAAAAGCATACAAATCGTGTATCTTCTCAAAATCCTTGTCGACACGCTGCAGTTTTTGATAGATCGAATAAAACCGTTTGTAACGACCCTGGACCTGGTGGGAAATCCCTGCCTGCCGCAAAAGCGACTGTATTTCCTTTTCATTTTCATCCACCATCTTTGAACGTTCCTCCCGTTTCAGCGCAACCAGATGTTTGAGTTCTGCATATTGCTGAGGATTGAGCATTTGAAACGCCCGGTCTTCCAATTCTGATTTGATCCAGAAAATACCCAGTCTGCTGGCAAGCGGGGCATGTACGTGCAAGTGGATCCAGGCCTGGTCATGCTTCTCATCTGTGATTTTCCTGTCCCACTGCTCTAGTTGATGCAGTTTGAAAACAAGGAAGACCGCAATCAGCTGAATATCTGCAAGGATAGCGGTGATCATGCGCAGGGCGAACTGAGCCTGTTTAAGATTCTGAGCTGCAAATGGGATGTGAGAAACCCTGACCAGTTTCAGGTACAATGAAATTGCACCGTCCCGGGATGATCCATGGGCGGATTGTGAAACAGGGAACGGTTCAGTTGGAATTGAATCCGGAAGCAGACTTGGGTCAGGGAAGAGATGAAACAAAACAGCTGCATACTCATGCCGGTTTTCCAAAGACAGCTTCCGCAGTCTTTCCAGCAAGGAATGCAGTACTTCGGGATCAGAGTTTCTTGACTCCCATTCATCAAGCAGGGGGCGCAGTTCAGGAAAATCGAGCTGCTGCCCGGTTTCATTCGTTGCAGGAAAGCTATCTTGTACCGGACTTTGTTCCCTAACCATTGTTTGCCGGCATCCCTTTCAGACGTAATTTAATACATTCATGACGAAGCAGACAGCACCAAGCGAACTGAAATATGTGTGCAGCTTGATGTCCACACCCACCCCGGATTCTACTTGGGCATTCAGGAAGGGCAGGATTTCTTCCGGTTTTTTCAGGAAGACCTCAATAAATTCTCCGGGTTCGTTATCCGCCCGCGGACTGCGGTTTTCCATGAGTGTTTCGTCAATGGTCACAAATGCCAGATGACAGGCTTCGGAAAGCAGTCCGGGGGAAGAGTAAAGGGCCGGAGTGACGGAATCCACGGCACCAACATACCCGGTTTCCTCACGCAATTCCCGTATGGCCGCGTTTTCGATTTCCTCCTGGGCATCGATCAAACCCGCGGGGAACTCAACCACGTATTGTCCGGTTGGCGGTCTGAACTGACGGATCAGCACATACCGTCCCGATGGCAGGAGTTGCGGGACCACGACCACCGCGGGTGAACGGTTCATGCGGTGCAGCGCCTCCCACTTGCGTACCTTGACTTCCTCGTCGTGGTACTTAACCTCCACCAGCTCAGTCCAGCGGTTTTTGAAAAGGGAACGCTCCTCAATTACACGGCTTTTCATCAGTTACCCATTTGTACACTACGGAAGTTTCTGCACCACCTGACAAAATGCCGCAGAAAATGTGACAATACATGAATAGTCTATCGCTTTAAGGGTCAAGCTCAATTCAATTAGACCCAAGTTGAAAACCGGTTTTGCTTTGTCTTTTTGCCCCCCCTGTCATAGAAATAATCATTGGTGGTAACATGTTTCGAATACATTTGTTGTGGGTGGGAAAAACACGGGAACCATACCTCCGTGAAGGAATCAAACTATACGAACGGAAGCTGAAACCATACGTACACCTGCAATGCGAAGAAATACGGGCCGCTGGCTCACGTTCCGGTGGAGTTCAACAATGCCGGATCGAGGAAACCCGTGCTCTGCTTAAACGTACGGACAACCCGGAAACAAGTGTCTTCCTGGATGAACAGGGAGTAACTCTCAGCTCGAAGGAATTCGCAAGCTGGCTGCAATCGTTGATGCCACTCGGCATTTCCAGGTTGACCTTTATCATTGGCGGAGCACATGGATTAGAACGCTCGATGATTCCTCATCAAGCAAAAACCATCCGCTTGTCGAAAATGACCTTTAATCACCAGATGGTTCGGCTTGTATTCCTCGAACAGCTCTACCGTGCTTTTACCATCATTCGCGGAGAACCTTACCACCATTGAGATGTCACCCTGATCATTTTTATTTCGACCATTGTCGATGTTTGAAAAACACAGACAGATGAGGAAAAGAAACCAATGAAACGAATGCTGAGTTTGGTTCTGCTGCTGCTGCTCGTTGCCCTTGTCGGCTATTTTGCGGTGATGAACAGTCATAATGTAGCCATTCGTCTCTACGGTTCCTTCACTCTCCAGTTCACTGTTTGGGTCGTAATTATCGCCTCAATAATAGTGGGATTCGCTTTTTCAGAAATCCGGCAAGTATTCACCAACCCCGGGAGGCTGGTGCAGCGCGCGCGTCGAGCCTGGTCGGAACGGCGAAAACACCGCATGCAGGAACAGGTCAACCGCTTTCTGCAAGCATGCCAGCGCGGTGACACCGCATTGTTGGAAAAACTGTTTAAACCTCTAAAAACTCATGAAGACACCACGGTTTCTCTTAAAATCCAGCATCTCGAACAACTGCGTTACCAGCTTGACGCGGAACAGCTGCTGAAGGAGTATGATAATTTGCTGAAAGAGGCGCCGGAAGATCTGCAACTGCGGCTTGCCTTTTTGAAGCAGGCGCTGGAAGTAAAGTCGTGGGACAGGATTGCTGACTTGACACGGTCCCTCAGTGAAACAGCCCCTTTTCACCCGGAAGTGATTGATGCCATGCGTCAACTGGAAAGGCATTGCGGAAACTGGAGCGGATGCGTGGAGCAGGAAAAGAAACTGCTTGAACGCTTCTCTGGTAAAGTAGCGGCCGAGGGCCTGGTTGATCAACATGCAAAACATCTGCGTGAAGCTTTCAGGCATCATCCAAAGCAGATGAAAGACTGGAATTTCAGCTACCTCGGAGAACTTCGGCAGCAATCCCGGTTTAAAATCCTCTCGGGTCTGGGGAAAATGGAACTCTTGAAACTTGGCGGGAATTTTGGCGACGCCGCTAGTCTGTTGAGAAAATGTTACGAAGAGACCGGTGCTCCGGAACTTCTGGACGAATGGGAGGCTCTCTATAAAGTTGCAACCGAAAAACAGTCGGTACTCAAACAAATGATGCTGCTCCACAACTCAAGAAAAAGAAGTGCCGCCGGCTCGCTTTTGTTGGCTAAGCTGCTTTATGCACAAAATGACTTTGAACACTCAGAGAAAGTACTACGACAGATCAACTGGCCCGCCGGAGAACAACCTGAACTGCACCTGGCGCTGAAATATCTGCTGGCAAAAAAACTAAAACATGATCAGGAAGTCCCCAAGATATTGGCCCACTGGCTGTCTGAAGATAAAATCCTGCAGCAGTCTCTACTCCCAGCCCCCCTTCCGGTTTCCGCGCACAGACAACTCCAGCGGCAAAAAAACGTAGCGGAGGTTTGAATGGAACTTCGGGAGTCAGATTCCCTCGTTCTTAAACAGACGGATTACCGGGAAAAGGACTGCATCATCCATTTCCTTACACGTTCATTCGGCAAGAAAATCACCATCCTTTACGGCGCGAAAAGTCTCCGTTCCAAACACCGCGCAATGGCTGAACCGTTTGTCAGGCTGTTGCTGCAGTTCATGGAAAAACCACACACCGAAATGGTCAGCATGCGCGGCGTGGACCTGGTGCAAAGCTATTCATCACTGAGAAAAAACTATCAGTGTTTCCTTCATGCCTGCTATTTCTCGGAGCTGATTCTTGCCTGCGTGATCCCGGAAAATGAGTCTGAACCCTTTTTTGAACTGCTGGAAAACGCGTTGAACCGGCTGGAGCAGCCGGATAGTCAACAGCAATCAAACGCTAAGAACATCCAAGCGCAAGTGAAAATGGAATTCGAGTTGACGCTGCTGAAGCTGCTTGGGGTCTTCCCGGAGTTCAAACGATGCGTAACTTGTGGGCAGGAACTATGGAATCTTGATACAAGTGGATTCAACCTGAAACACCGTGAGACCCAACTATTGGATGTCCCGCAAGGAGGTTTGCGATGCCGGAATTGCCGGGTAACACATCCGGATGTTGTCCCTCTGCAGCCTGGAAGCCTGAAATACCTGGTCCACCGACAGGAATCGAAAAACGAACATGAACCATTCAGGGTCCGTCCCACCCGGCTGAACCTTGCTGAAATCGATAAACTCACTCATGCCTGCATCAGGCATCATTTCCACCGTATCCCCAAATCCTATGCACTGCTCAACAAAACCAGTAAGACCGTATGAGGGTGAACCAACCAAACACTCAAAGCGTATTATGGTTTGAGTTGCAGCAAAATCACTCATCCGTTTGTTGAATGATAGCTAAACACACTAACAATCCGGTATTCTCACAGCGGAATGCTGAAAAAGTATTGGACAATATTCCGTTTTCGGTCTGGGGAATTGCCGCAGGTTTTATATTCCTGTCCGCGCTTTATGGCGTTTTTGTACCCTTGAACGGTGACGAAGCGCTTTACTGGCAGCACGGGCGGTATCTGGACTGGGGGTTCTACACCCACCCGCCGATGACCGGGTTTCTCATCCGGATTTCCACCACTTTGCTGGGAGACACCCTGTTAGGGGTCCGGCTGATTTCTTCATTCCTTGTCGCCGCCACTCTGCTGTTGGTTTATCTACTGTCTTGGGAATCCACGGAAAACCGTCAGACATCCTTCCTAGCCGCGATAATTTACCTGCTGTTTCCCATGACATTCGGGCTGGGAGTGATGATGGTGACGGATGTGCCGCTTCTTTTTTTTCACACTGCCGCGGTGTTTTTCCTCAGGAAAGCGCTTATCGACTCCTGGCCTCCGGGTTGGCTTTTGACCGGGCTGATGGGAGGACTGATGATGCAGAGCAAAATGCTTGGAGCACTTCTCGTACCGGGTATATTTCTGTTTCTGCTGATTCACCCGAAATACCGCCAATCCCTTCTGCAGTGGAGGCCTTATGCTGGTTTGATCGTCGGGTTGCTGGTTTTTTCCCCCTTTCTTATGTGGAACCACCAAAACGGATGGCAGAATTTTGAATTCACGCTCAGCATCCGCACACAGAATGATGAATTTAACTTTCGAAGCCTGCAGGATTTTCTAGGGAGTTTCATCCTGGTTTACACCCCGGTGATTGCAGCGGCACTGTTGTTTGTTTTACCGAAACATTTGCTCCCGGGAAATCCAAGTGTACAGGAGGATACGCGGAAACAAGATTCATTGATGCTGCTGGCATGGATTCACGTAGGCATTCTGGGCGGTTATTTTTTGCTCTCCCTGCGTCATTCATTCGGCGCGCATTGGCTTGGTTTTCTGCAGCCGCTTTCCGCTATCCTGCTCGCGGAAGCACTTACGCTGCTCACCCGCGGCAGGCGCACCGCCTCGCGCTGGTGGTCCGGGTTGGGCAAGGTTTCCCTGCTGAGTGTGGGTTTACCGTTGTATATCGTGCTGCTTTTGCCCAAAATACTTCCTCAAGAAATGATCTACCTGTCCGGCACAAAGCATCATCAGCGTGCTGTTTCCAACTATTTCGGCTGGGAGGAAGCAGGCGCACACATCTCCGGTTTGATGAAGAAATTGGGGAAGTATTCACCGGATTTGTTTCTTTCATCAAAAGACTACAGTCTGGCCTCCATGCTCACGTTCTACACTCCCGGCAACCCGGATTTTGCTTTATTCAACTACAGCAGCGAAATGCATGGGCGCGAATATCTTGAATGGAGCAGACCGCTGCTGCAAAAGAACGCTGACACACTGATGGTCAGCGATTCACCAAACACGCACCATGAACTGACCGGACTTTTCCGTGAGATCACACCGCTGCCGGAACTTGAAATCCGGGACCAAACCGGACTCCTGCGGGTTTTCTATTTCCACCACGGCAAGGGTTATTTAGGAACCCCCTGACCCATGGCCGACTTGTCCAGCAATAAGATAGTTGATCACAACGCCAAAGTGAACCTTTGGTGCAGATCCATGAGGATTTGGCAGTGGTCCAAGAATCTGTTGGTTTTTGTTCCCTTGGTGACCTCGCATCGTTTGCTTGAATTGGAGGCTTTCATCGCTGCCTGCTTGGCGTTTTTAAGTTTCTCGCTCCTGTCCTCCGCAACCTATCTGCTCAATGATTTGCGGGATGTTGATTTCGACCTCCGGCATCCGCGAAAAAAACGCAGGCCAATCGCGAGTGGTGAAATCACCGCACTTCAGGCACGTATCGCCGCGGTCCTGCTGGGCGCCGCGTCACTTGGTGCGGCCCTGATGCTGACGCCGATATTTTTGGGAACCATGGCCTCATATCTGTTTCTGACAACCGCATACACGCTGTGGGTCAAAAAGATTTCGGTTCTCGATACTGTATTACTGGCAGGACTGTACAGCATCAGGCTACTGGCCGGACATGCTTCAGTGATGATTGAACTATCAAGCTGGCTTATCACCTTTTCGTTTTTCGTATTTCTCAGCCTGGCCCTGCTCAAACGTCATTCTGAGTTGCTCATCCTCAGCGAAATCGATCATGATGCCCTGCAAGGACGGGGGTACAAGTACGGGGACCATCACCTCGTCCGGACCCTGGGGATTTGCAGCGGTCTGATTAGTGTCCTCGTATTGATGCTTTATGCCAACAGTCCAGCAGTGCAGAAACTATACGCAGAACCACGCTATCTGCTGCTGCTGTGCCCGATTCTGACATACTGGATCGGAAGGATGTGGATCTTCGCCGAGCGCAAATTACTAGATGACGACCCGGTCATTTTCACCATCCGCGATCGCTGGAGTTATATGATGGTCGCGTTGGCCGCACTGGTGATGGTTGTTGCGAAATGATCCGGTTCATTACACTAAAACTACTGAGTTTGTACGAAGATACCGTATCCGCTCTTGTCTACACCCAAGCTTCTCAACTGAACACAAACTACCATTCCACTCAGAACAAGAACCTGGGCCACGAACCTCGCGGACGGAAACCGCCCCACTCGTCTCATCGAGTAAATCAATGGGTCAAACTGATAATTGAGCATCAGGCTGCCATGCCCGATTTCCTGGTTTGGCCTGTTCGCCTGACTACGTTGTTCATTGACTTCATCGCCTGGCCGTTTTACGGTCACCGATTCCACAAAGCCCCCTTGCAGGCGAGATCGAGAATCCTGGAACAATGGCGCCATTCCATTGCTCCGGTCAGAGACTTGGTGCGATTCTATGACTCCCTGTTTGTGATGGCACGTTCCGCGGATCTGTCATCGCCTAACCTAGGCGTCCAACACATACAGGCAAGCATCAGCAGGAACCATTCAGCCCGCTCCATTTTCAGTCCCCCAACGTTTGGGAAAATATCCGCGGAATTCGTAGTCGTCGGTTCCGGACCGGGCGGAGCTGTTACGGCGGCATTGCTGGCGGAATCCGGGAAAGAGGTGCTGCTGCTTGAAGAGGGAAAACAATGGTCAAGCATTTCAAAGAAAACCAGACAGACCGATGAGACCATTCCGGAATTCAGTTATGAGGAAATGAAATATAAATACCGTTGCGCGGGATTGACTCCAACCTTCGGCCGTTCGAAAATTGCGTATGTGGAAGGCAGGTGCGTGGGCGGAGGAAGCGATATCAACAGTGGGTTGTACCATCGCACCCCACCTGAAATATTGCACAGCTGGGCTGATGAATTCGGACTGCAGGAAGCATCGCCCGAATTGATGGATCCCCATTTCCAGGCATGTGAAGAAACTCTTCATGTTTCCTTCAACCCTGGAAAATTGTCCCTTGCCTCGCTGAAACTTGCCGAGGGAGCAAATGCATTGGGATGGGAATCGCGGGAAGTACCACGCTGGTTCATTTATCCAAAATCCGGCAAGGGCGCAGGAATCAAGCAAACCATGAGCCGCACTTTTCTCCAGCGTTTCCTCAAAGCAGGAGGAGAAATCAGGGAAGAGGCAAGGGTCGAATCCATTCAAAAACAAAATTTCGGCTGGAGGCTGAACATCCATTCCTCATCCGGCTCAGGCGAACTTCACTGCGCCAGAACAGTGCTGGCCGCGGGAGCAGTGAACACACCCGTTATTTTGCGACGTTCCGGTTTGTCAGAACTTGCCGGGCGACATCTGCAGATGCACCCAACAGTCAAAGTGACGGCCAGATTCAATGAAGAAGTAAACCATGAAGAAATGGGGGTGCCTGTCCATCAGGTCAAACAGTTTGCACCCGATTACAGCTTTGGCTGTTCCATCAGTTCCCCACCCTACCTGCATTTGGCCATGCTGGATCATCCATGCCGGGAAAGCATGGTTGAACCCGGTTGGAAAAATATGGCAATCTATTATGCGATGATAACTCCTGAAGGTACCGGAAAGGTGCGTCCTTTGCCCAGGATGCAGGATCCCCTTGTAACTTATTCGCTCAACCGTAGAGACCTGGCATTGCTGGCAAAGGCGTTGAGGGATTTATGCAAGCTGCTGCTTAATGCTGGTGCGGTGGAAGTTTTTCCCAGCGTGCGCGGTTTGGGATCCTTCTGCCGGGAGGAACAACTGAGCCGGATACCCAATTCACTACCTAAACACACCGCCCTAATGAGCGTCCATCTCTTTTCGACCTGCCCCATGGGAGAAAATCCAGTAACGGCAGTCACTGATTCGTTCGGCAGGGTGCGCGGACATCAGCATCTTTCAATTGCCGATGCGAGCCTGCTGCCTTCCGCTCCCGCGGTAAACCCGCAGGGATCGGTGATGGCGTTTGCGCGACGCAATGCACTTCATTGGCTGGAGACAGGATGATCCTGATTACCGGAGCAAATGGCTGGCTGGGGCTGAACCTGGTGAATTCGCTGGTCAGTGGCGAAGCGGAAAAATGGGGCATCAAAACCGATGATTTGCGCTGCCTGACACTGTCGGGAAGCAAACAGAATGATTTGCGCGCCATCGATAAACAGATGGACATCCGTGAAGGAGACCTGCGCAATCCCGACGACATCAATCGTTTCGTCCAGGACGCTGAAGGAGGCATCCTGTTTCACACTGCAGGAATCATCCATCCGAACAATGTCGAAGAGTTTTATCAGGTTAACCGCGACGGGACCGAACGCCTGCTCAGATGCGCGGCCAAAGCCGGGGTCCGTTTGGCCGTTGTCGTCTCCTCGAATTCTCCCTGCGGATGCAATCCCCATCCGGATCATCTCTTTGACGAGAATTCACCTTTCCGGCCCTACATGAATTATGGACAAAGCAAGATGGAAATGGAGTTGCGGGTGCGAGCGATCCAGGAAGAAGGATTGCTCGAAACGGTTGTAATCCGTGCACCCTGGTTTTACGGTCCACATCAGCCTCCGAGACAGAAACTGTTTTTTGAAATGATCCGCACCGGGAAATTGCCCGTAATCGGCGGAGGTGAAAACCTGAGATCGATGGCATACACGGGAAACCTGGTCCAGGGAATGGTGCGGGCAGCATCCGCGGTTGAGGCAGTGGGCAAAGTATTTTGGATTGCGGATGAACGGCCTTATTCAATGAACGAGATAATCGACACTGTCGAACGTTTGCTGGAAGAGGAGTTTGGACAGCAATGTTCCCACTCTCGTGTTCGGCTCCCGGGTTTGGTCAGCGACGTTGCGGAAATTTGTGACTCCATCCTGCAAAAAGCGGGGATGTACCATCAGAAAATACATGTCCTTTCGGAAATGAACAAAACCATTGCCTGCTCCGTGGAAGGGGCGCAAAAAACACTCGGTTATCAACCGGAAATTTCCCTGGAAGAAGGCATGCGCAGAAGTTTGCGTGAAATCTACGGGAAAGGTTACTCGTGAAAGCCTTGGTCACAGGTGGTTCCGGATATTTCGGTTCACTGCTGCTGCGCTTGCTGAGGGAAAGAGACATCCGGACGGAAGTCCTCGATATTTCAGATGCTGGGGACCGTCCCGCGGACGTGGTATTCCACCAGGCGGATATCCGGGACAGGCAGGCAGTCCGTGATTCGATCCGGGGCAGTGACGTTGTTTTCCACAACGTGGCCCAGGTGCCACTGGCAAAGGACCGCAGACTCTTTTGGAGCGTCAATGTTGAAGGTACACTCAACCTGTGTGACGCGGCATTGTCCGCAGGATGTTCAAAACTGGTCTACACTTCTTCCAGCGCGGTTTTCGGCATTCCGCACGCAAACCCGGTTTCTGAACAGACGCCTCCGGAACCACGGGAAGCCTATGGCCGGGCAAAACTGGAAGGAGAACGCATCTGCCGTGAATTTGCGGAAAAAGGGCTGGATGTTACCATAATCCGCCCGCGGACCATCCTCGGTCACGGCAGGCTTGGAATTTTTCAAATCCTGTTTGAATGGGTCCGCAAGGGGATAAAAATTCCGGTCCTCTCCGGGGGGCACAACACATATCAGTTTGTACACGCATACGACCTTGCAGAGGCCTGCATCCTGGCCGCGGAAAATCCTGGTTCCAACCTGTACAATATCGGTGCGGCAAGATATGGGACCATGCGTGAAGGACTGGAAACCCTGTGCTCTCATGCCAAAACCGGTTCGAAGGTATTTTCTCTGCCGATGCGCCCAGTGGAACTGGCGATGCAGGTTTCTTCACTACTTGGACTGTCTCCGCTAGGAACGTATCATTCGCTGATGTATGGCCGCTCTCTCTATTTCGATATTTCAAAAGCGCAGTGTGAACTTGGATACTCGCCACGCTATTCAAACACGGAAATGCTGATCGAGAGCTACGAGTGGTACCTGAAAAACCATGAACTGATGAACGGCGCCAGGGTACCAGCAAGTCACCATCGATCAGGGGTGAAGGAGGGTCTGCTCGGAGTCATGCGCTGGTTCTGACGTTTGCCGGGGTCATGCCCGAAATGAACAATTGATCAGCTTTCAAGTCTTCCGGGAAAATGATAGACTTGTTTTTTTCCGCATCGTTGGATCACCTAAAAATGGATGTTCCCTCCTGGAATTAACACAATCCATGTCTTTGCATTTGAAACATCAGGATTGGGAATGCGTTGAATCGGATGAAAACCGGATGTTCGTCCAGGCACTGTGTTCGGAATTCGATTTTTCCATCACCCTGGCGCAGTTGCTGGTTTCCCGTAATCTTACCAGTGCGCAGAGGGTGCGGGAATATCTGGAACCAAACCCGGAACAATGTCATGACCCCTTCTTAATGCATGACATGGACAAAGCTGTCGACCGCATTCATCGCGCATTGAAGCAGGGAGAAAACGTGGTCCTCTACGGAGACTACGATGTGGACGGGACCGCGGGAGCGGTGATGGCATACCGTTTCCTGCAGCGCTTGGGAATGAGGGTTCAATATTTCATCCCGAAACGGCTTAAAGACGGTTACGGGCTGACTGAAACAACACTGCGTGAACTTAAATCGCGGAACACCCAGTTGATCATCACCATTGACAACGGTGCCCGCGCGGTGGAAGAGGCGCGTATCGCCAAAAACCTGGGCATCGACTTGCTGGTTACCGATCACCACCCCCCTGGTGACGTACTCTCAGACACCGTTTCCATGGTAAATCCCTTGAAAACCGAATGCCAATACCCGTTCTCAGGATTGTCCGGTACCGGCGTCATCTTCAAGTTGCTGACCGCGCTCGATACTCGCCTGGAGCAGACCGGTTTCTGGAGCGGCACCGGACATGTCCGTGCGGACCTTCGCCAGGAATTGGACTTGGTTGCGCTGGCAACTATTGCCGACCGGATGCCTCTTGTGGATGAAAACCGCTACCTTGTAAAACACGGGCTTGAACTGATGAATCCCTGCTCAAAGCCTGGTATTCAGGCCCTGTTGAAAGCCTGCGGTGTCCGTGGTCAAGTCACCCCTTCGGTGATCAGCTACAAGCTGGCGCCCAAGATAAATGCAGTAGGACGGCTCGATGACCCACTGCTTGCGGTTAAATTGCTGCTCTCCCATTCTCTTGCTGAAGCAAGACCTTATGCGGAACGGCTGGTAAAATTGAATGAGCGCCGTCAGAAAATTGAGGGGAAAGTCTTGGAAGACGCGCTCGCGCAGGCATCCAGCCAGCAGCACAGAACCGCCCTGATTCTCGTTGACCGCAACTGGCATCCCGGGGTAATGGGCAACATTGCCGCCAAGGTTTCCCGCCGTTTCGGCAAAACAACCCTGGCCTTGACATTCAAAAACTCCTATTCTTCACAACACGGGAAAAATCCTGAACTAGCGGTCGGCTCCGCGCGCAGTGTCGGTGATTTGGATTTGTGCAGATTACTGCAGGACTGCGGGGACATGCTGGTGCGTTTCGGCGGGCATCCCGCGGCAGTTGGAATGAGTCTTTGTCCGGAAAACCTGGAACTTTTCTGTACGCGTTTTCACCAGTTGATCGAGGGACACAGCATGTCTGAAAAAGATCAGCATCCGGAATCAACAGGGAAACTGCATATTGACGCTTGGTTGACCCCGGAACAGCTGCAGCCGGAGTTGGGCCGCGAGTTGATGCGCATGTCACCGTTCGGTATGGAAAACCCGCCGCCTGTGCTGGGAATCCGCAACAGCAGGCCGCACACGCCGGTCATTTTCGGGAAAAAACATTTGAAGTTTCGTCTGGGACCTAAAAACCGGAGCGCCGAGATTGTTGCCTGGGATCGTTCCAACTGGTTTCAATGGATGGGCCAGAAAGCGGACCTGGCCATTTCTCCGCAGATTTATGGACGAAACGCGCACGAAATGCGGATTCAGTACAGCGCGCTGGACATCAAACCGCACTTTCGGAAAAAATCCGCATGCTGATCCTCGGGGCCTGGCTCAGCCTGTTTCTTTACACGCTCAGTTGGATTGCCAGCCTTAACCTGAACCCTTCCCGGTTCTCGCAGTTACTGGATACTTATGGCACACGTTTGGGGTGGTTGCTTCACACCGTGGTTTTGCTCGGCACCCTTTTCATTGTTTCCAGCTGGCCTTCCAGTTTTGTCAGCGATCTCCTCAATGTAGTCGCATGGTCCTGCGTCGTGATCTCCCAGGCATTCCCAAACCGCTGGCTGATGCTGCCGCATGCTTCCATGCTGCGCGTGTTCAGCATCTTGCTGCTTGGATTGTCCACGTCGATAATCCAAGTGCCGATTCCCGCGCTGGAGCTGATTCATTCGCAGACCTGGCTTTACCAGACCGTTCTTGGCACTCATATCATCAGTTTTCTTGCCGGTTATGTGCTTTTCGGAATGGCATGTGTGGCCAGCATTCTGTTTCTGTACCAGGAACATCAGCTTAAAGCCAAACTGGCAAAACTGCTCAAGCACCGGTTTCCTGCCTTGGGGACCCTAGACCGAACCAACGTGCGCGCCACTCAATGGGGTTTCGTGGCCCTCACTGTCGGGTTGATTCTTGGTATGATGATGGCTGAAGGACCGCGCTCGGGCTTGTCCGCGGTGCGTCTCGGTCTCTCGATGGGAATATGGTGCCTGTACGCCATTTTGCTCCTTTTGCGGGAATTACGACCTGTGTACAGCCGTTGGTTTGTGATGTGGCCAATTGTCGGTTTCGTTATGATCATGATGGCCTTAGCAATTGAAATCCATACGCTCAGTCTGGCTGAATCTGCTTCCACCTGAGCGTTCCCGAGACTTGTCCCGAATTCCCCTGCATCCTCAAATGTTACAGGACCAAAGCCTCAGCAGCAGCATTGCTTCCGGAGATTGCATCTTTGACGATCAGCTGGGAAAAATCCGGAACACCATTCGTGTGAACCTGGGAACTCCATTGCCTTTTGTCCCGGAAATCGTCGACCATTTGCTGGCCAACCAATATGATCCGCTGCGGTCCAGAATGATGGTTCGTTGTGCGGGTTTGTTTAGTCATCCGGACGACAGGCTTTTTGATATTGCCAGCACCCTCGAGTTTCTTCATGTCTCGTCCTTGCTGCACCGCAGGGTCCGGAACCCCCAGGAAGCACGCAGGCATCTACAGCAAATACGTATGATCTGGGGCAATGAAGCCAGTGTTCTGCTCGGTGAATACCTGCTCTCAATCTCTTTTTAAATCCTTACTAAAACCGGCAACCTTGAAATTCTGGAAACTGTTTCCGATGCAACCCGAAACATTGCACGCGGCCAGATGCAGGAAATATCAATTCCTTTCCTTGAAGCGAACCCGCGGCATTGGTGGAAGGTGACTGAAAACAAGGTGGTCAGTCTGTTTGGCGCTGGCGGAAGAAGTGTTGCAATCTGGGCGGGGGAACGCAACACTGAAAAAAATCATTTGTACAATTTTGGTCGACACTTCGGGCTTGCCTCACAGCTGCAGGCTGACCTTGAAGCATCCTCTGATAGCCACAAATTGACCAAGTGCATCAATGATGAAAAGATACTGTACCCCTTGAGCTATTTGTTGCATGAAAAGCTTAGTGAATCCGAAGCCAAAATGCTCCGCACAAGGCTCCTCAGCTCAAACGGGGATCAGGGATTGATTGAGGAAGTTCAGAACAGGCTTGAGAATGAAACCGCATTGCATACACGTCGTCAAATTGAACAGCAATTGGAAATGGCCTGCCGGCAGCTGAAAAAAATGAGCGGCAAGGATATCTCTCCGCTCCTCGATTTGCTCAGTTTTTCTAGATCCTGAATTTTCACCAGAACCACCCACAGCATTTTTCTTCATGGCCCCTCTCAGAGTCACCATAGATTCTCCCATCGCCCTGGTCGAACTCCACCGTCCGGAAAAAGCCAACGCCCTGGATACCCGGCTTTGGGAGATGCTGGGAGAAACATTCCGGGAACTTGACGAGCAGTCAACCGTACGGGTGTGTGTGCTCTCAGGTGCGGGAAAACACTTTTGTGCAGGCATCGACCTGGAAATGCTCCAACAGTTGGGAAAGCAAACCGAAGACTTCAATTGCGAGGGCCGCAAACGGGACGCACTGAGACGCACTATCCTCAAACTGCAATCAGCATTCACCGAAATCGAACGGTGCCGCAAACCTGTAATTGCCACCGTCCACGGTGCCTGCCTTGGCGCAGGCCTGGACTTGGTGGCTGCGTGCGACCTACGTTACTGCACAACGGACGCTAGTTTTCAGATCAAGGAAATCGATCTGGGACTGGTGGCTGATATCGGCTCCCTGCAGCGTCTGCCTGCGCTGATCGCGCAGGGAATGGTCCGGGAACTCGCTTTCACCGGCAGGGTCTTTTCCGGAGAGGAAGCGCAGCGAATTGGATTGGTCAACCAGTGTTTTCCTGATCATGACGTTCTCATGCGGCATGCGCGTGAGGTGTCGGAAAGGATTGCCTCCAAATCCCCTCTTGCGGTTACAGGCATAAAGGAAACTCTGCTCTATGCACGGGACCACACTGTTGCGGAAGGTCTTAGTCAGGTCGCGAACTGGAACGCGGCCATGTTGCTTTCCAATGACCTGGAAGAGGTGGTGATGGCTTCTCTGCAAAATCGGTCCCCGCAATTTCAGGATTAACATCCCCTTCTTTGGCATCCCTGCCCCTATGATCCCGCGACTTAATCTTCCCCAAAAAATCACAAAATCCTATCGCTCCTTCCTGGAGGCTTTGCGGAAAACCGGCTTCTCTGGAGACATCCATGAAGATTATGGAACTAGAATTGTCACATCCACCGATAATAGCATTTACCAGGTGTTGCCGCAGTCTGTGGTTTTCCCCAAAAGTGCCGAGGACCTTTGCCTTCTGCTGAAATTGTCGGCGGAGGATAAATTCCGTTCCATCAAACTGACCCCCCGCGGAGGGGGCACGGGCACTAATGGACAATCCTTGTCCACGGGCATCATCGTCGATTGTTCCCGTCACATGAACCAAATCCTTGAACTTGATCTCAAGCGTGACTTCGTTCGAGTGCAACCCGGAGTGGTCCTGGACCAACTCAATGATTACCTGCGCCCGCATGGTGTTTTTTTTGCCCCCACCGTTTCTCCCTCAAACCGCGCAACCCTTGGAGGAATGATAAACACCGACGCCTGCGGAAAGGGGTCCCGCGTCTATGGCCGCACCAGCGACCATGTGCTGGAACTGCAGTGCGTTTTGTCCAGTGGAGAACTTCTCGTTTCTGTTCCGTTGAATCTTGAAGAACTGCAGAAACACAAGCATCTGGAAGGGATTCGCGGGGAAGTCTTCAAGCGTGTCGATGAAATCGTCACCAGGAAGAAACGCTTGATAGAGGATATCTTTCCGGACCTCAGCCGGTTCCTTACTGGATACAACCTGGCCAGAGTGTATGGAAACAAAGAACGCATTTTCAATCTCAATTACCTGCTTTGTGGTTCAGAAGGGACCCTCGCGCTGGTCAGTGAAGCACGCCTGCGATTGACCACGATTCCAAAACACCGGCAGTTGCTCCTGCTCAGGTATCAGTCGTTTGACGACGCACTAAGTTCTGCAAACCTCCTTGTTGAATCGGGCCCGACCGCGATAGAGACGATTGACGAAACTATCCTCGAATTGGCCAGAGGAGATCAGATCTACCGCTCTGTCAGTGATTTCATCTCAGATCCTCTGGAACGCCCTACACGGGCCATCAATTTGGTGGAATTCTCCGCTGATGATCCAGATCAAATCAAGAGGCAGGTGGAGAAGCTCTGCGGTCACATCCAAGCAAATATGGAATCCCCCGGAGAGGCTTCAGGATATTACCGCACCTCCGACCCACTGGAAATCGCGAATCTCTGGGAACTACGGAAAAAAGGGGTGGGGCTGCTGGGCAACCTGCCCGGAGAAGAAAAACCTCTGCCGTTTGTCGAAGACACCGCAGTCCCTCCGCAACACCTTGCTGCCTACATCCGGGAGTTTCGCACGCTCCTGGAGAAATACGGGTTGAAATACGGTATGTTCGGTCACGTCGATGTCGGTTGTCTCCATGTCCGCCCTGCTCTCGATCTGAAAGACCCTGAACAGGAATCATGGATCAGGGAACTGTCTGACCAGGTGCGAGACCTAGTCCGCAAATATGGCGGTGTAATGTGGGCGGAACACTGCAGGGGTTATCGCAGCGAATACACCCTCGATTTTTTCGGCAGGGAATTATACGACGATCTGCGTCGCATCAAGGAGGTCTTTGACCCGCATAACCGCCTGAACCCGGGTAAAATAGTCACTCCATTCTCTCTTCCGGATAAAGTGGTTCCCCTTGAGGGCCCCTTGCGCGGACACCATGACCGGCAGATTCACCCCGGTTTAAGACAAGGCTTCCCGGAAGCGCTGGATTGCAATGGAAACGGTGCCTGTTTCGATTATAATCCGAATCATGTCATGTGTCCTTCTTCGCGCATAACACGGAACCGCATTCACTCCCCCAAGGGCAGGGCCGGGATGCTGCGTGAATGGTTGCGGCTGCTGACGCTTAAATCCCCGAAAGATGCCGCGGCGATTGCGGAAAGCATGGATGCTGCTTCACCTCACTTTTGGTACGGGGGATGGGGTGACCGGATGTTAAAAACCGCTCGTGCATTGACCGGTCTGGCTCTCCCTCGTGCGCAGTCCCGGGCATGGGGTAA
>CAYFLK010000022.1:0-5339 GCA_964344035.1 uncultured Pseudomonadota bacterium | reverse complement strand
CGGATTTTTCTCATGAAGTCTACAAATCAATGGCCGGGTGCCTGGCCTGCAAGGCGTGCGCTTCGCAATGCCCAATACATGTCGATGTGCCTTCGCTCCGTTCCGGCTTTCTGCAACTTTATCACACCCGTTATCCCCGTCCGCTGCGAGACTATCTGGTTGCCGCCAGCGAAACAAATGCGCAACGCTTGGCAAAGTTTCCGCGCATGGCCAATGCAATACTGAACTCACCGCCGTCGCTTTATCTGCTGAAACACTTGATAGGACTGGTCGATCCCCCGCGGTACAGCTCGAAACCGCTCGCAACTTCGCTCAACCAGCGCAAGCATTCAGCATTCGATCCGGAACAACTGCGCGGTTTGCCCCCCGGACAAAAAGAAACAAGTGTTATTCTTCTGCAGGATGCCTTCACTTCCTTTTATGAATCTCGGGTGGTGCTTGACTGCATGGATTTGTTTACCCGCATGGGATTCAAAGTATACGTTGCGCCATTTCAACCCAATGGCAAACCGCTGCACATAAAGGGATTTCTTGAGAAGTTCAAACATGTTGCAAAGCGCAATATATACTGGTTGAAAGAACTGGCAAAAACAAGAATTCCCATTGTCGGTATTGATCCAAGCATAGTACTCTCATTCCGTGACGAATATCCCGGCATCCTTGGAAGAGAGGAAATGGGTTTCGAAATCCTGCTCCCCCAGGAATTCCTCCTACGGTCCTTTCAGCATCCCCCGATAACCAAAAATGGGGTCTCAAAAAAGTACCTGCTGTTTGGTCACTGTATGGAAAACTCCGGGGTCCCTGAATCAAAACTGCATTGGCGGCGGCTGTTCCATACATTCGGGCTGGAAATCGAGATGATGGAAGTCGGATGTTGCGGAATGGCAGGGACATTCGGTCATGAACAGGAACACGTTGAGGAATCCCTGGGGATTTATAAGATGAGCTGGAAGCGAAAACTTCCTCATCAGTACTTGCGAACACAGCAGGTGTTAGCCACCGGTTTTTCCTGCCGAGCACAGGTCGAGCGATTCACCGGTTTCCGCCCTCTCCATCCCCTGCAGGCCTTACTCAATGAATGGGACAACTTATAATAAAATTGCAATATTCCTCTTTTTCAGTGAATTGAAGTGTTTACCTATTTTTCTCCAGACGACGCATTTACCGTGAAATGACCCTTCATCTATACAATTCCTTAACTGATCAAAAAGAGGAATTCGTTCCCCTACACGCAGGTTGCGTAACGATGTATGTATGTGGTCCCACCGTTTATAACGACAGCCATCTGGGACACGCGAAAACATACGTCAGTTTCGACGTCATATTGCGCTACTTGCGCTACCGGGGTTTCCACACCTTTTACGTTCAGAACATCACCGATGTGGGACACCTGGTGGGGGATTCCGACGAAGGCGAAGACAAGCTGATGAAACGCGCGCGTGAACTAAAACTGGCGCCAATGGCCGTTGCAGAAACGTACACGCGCAGGCATTTCGAGGCAATGGACCGCATGGATGTGCTACGTCCGGATATCTCCCCCCGCGCCACCGGGCACATCCCTGAGCAACTCGCAGCCATCCAGTCACTAGTGGAGCAGGATTTGGCCTATGAAGTAAACGGTTCGGTTTATTTCGACGTTTCGCGTGATGCTTGCTACGGGAAATTATCCAACCGCAGCTTCGAAGAAATGCAGGAAAGCGGACGCATCAAAGTGCGTACGGAAAAACAAAACCCGCAGGATTTCGCCCTGTGGAAACGGGCTGAACCGGAACACCTGATGCGCTGGCGCGACCCTTACAGCGGTTGGGGTTATCCCGGTTGGCACACCGAATGCACGGTGATGAGCACAAAGTACCTGGGAGATGCATTCGATATCCACGGCGGTGGGATGGAGCTCAAGTTCCCGCATCACGATTGTGAAATCTCACAGGCGCGTGGATTGGGCAAACCATTTGCGCGTTACTGGCTTCACAACAATATGCTCACCATTGACAGCCAGAAAATGAGTAAATCGACGGGGAACTTCATCACTCTTCTTGATGCTTTCGAAAAACATGATCCGCTAGCGGTGCGTTACTTCATCGCCGCCAGCCATTACCGCTCAGTAGTCGATTACAGCGAACACGCGCTACGGACAGCCGGGGCTTCTTTGAAACGGCTTCAGCAAACCTCTCGCAAACTCCGTGAAATCTCACCCGATGAGGCTAAACCTTCCGGAAAATGGTTTTCTGAATTCCGGGACCGTTTCGATGCAGCCATGGATGACGACTTCTCTACTCCACAGGCATTTGCGGTGCTGTTCGAATTAAACCGTGAGGTCAACTCCATGCTTACGGAATCTTCCCCAAATCCTGAGGCTGTCATTGATGCGGAACACCTCTTTTCCAAACTCGGCGGGGAAGTGCTGGGCATCATCCCCACGCAGCTTGAACAGCAGATTACCGAAGGCCGCATGAGGGAGCTGATGCAGCTTCTTATCGACCTGCGAAACAGGCAGCGCATGCAGCGTGATTTTGAAACAGCCGATTTGATCCGTGATCAACTTGAGAAAATCGGCATCAACCTCAAGGATTCCCGAGAAGGAACTGAATGGGAATCCTGATTGATGGGTACTTGCAAAAGAATGCTCAAAGACTGATTCAAATTGAATAATAAAACCCGTATGAGCGATAAAACCCCGAAACGCCGCACAACCCTAAGGCGTCTGCTCGCGCTGATATATCCATACAAAGGCTGGATCCTGTTCAGCGTCTTGTGCATGGTGGGTTACAACATCTTCACCGCCGCACCCGCGTATTATGCCAAGGACATTGTCGATGCCATCGCCTACGGAGACAAACCTCAACTCAAGCAGTATTTTCTTGTCGGGCTCGGTTTGATCATTGTCTTCGGACTGAAAGGGGTCTTCTTCTTCGGTCACAACTACAGTGTCGGTCATCTTGTCCAGCGCCTGCTTGCCCGTCTGCGTCAGCAGCTGTTCGATCATATGATCAGCCTCTCGCTCTCCTTTTTCACCCGTTCGCGCACCGGAGACCTGATATCCCGCTTCACCAACGATCTCCATGTGTTTCAGAACACCCTGCATATCGGCGTCACCGGTCCTTTCCGGGACATCCCCCAGTTCTTTTTGCTGCTCGGCATCATGGTTCACCGGAGCTGGCAACTGGCACTGGTGACGATGATCATCATCCCGATTGCGCTGTTCTTCATCGCCATCTTCGGCCTACGCAACAAGAAGGCGGTAAGCGACCGGCAAATCAGCTTCAGCGGGTTGAGTTCCTTGCTCGTGGAAACCATTTCCGGCATACGTGTGGTGAAAGCATTCGGCATGGAAAAATATGAAACCGGACGTTTCCGGGAGTCAAACGAAGAACTCTACGGCAACCACATGCGCTCGATCATCATCGATTCATATTCGAACCCGGTAATCGAAATAATCGGCGCCGCTGCCGGAGCAACCATCGTCGCCTACGGCGGTTACCTTATCATCCACGGACAAATCACTGCCGGAGACTTCACCTCCTTCATCCTCAGTTTCTTCATGCTTAACGACCCGGTGAAGAAACTGAACGGATTCAACCTGAAACTCCAGGAAGGACTTGCCGCAATCAAACGCATCTTCCACATCATGGATGTGCATCGCGACATCGTTTCCAAGCCGAACGCAATACGGCTGGAATCGTTTGGCAAGGAGATTGAACTCGATATCCGCGCGTTTCACTACCCGGGAAAGGACAAACCTGCGCTGGAGGACATAAAACTGACGGTGGGGAAGGGAGAAGCTGTCGCGCTGGTTGGGAGCAGCGGGGCGGGAAAAACAACGCTGGCAAACCTGATCCCGCGTTTTTACGACGTTACGCGAGGTTCAATCAAAATCGACGGGCATGATCTGCGCGACCTCGAACTGATAACTTTGCGCACGCTGATTGCGATTGTCACTCAGGACACGATCTTGTTCAACGACACCATTGCGAACAATATCACTTACGGGCAGCCGGAATGTTCCCTGGAACGGATGTATGCCGCTTCGCGAGCGGCCAATGCCCATGAGTTCATCTCCAGAAAGTCGCGCGGATATGATACGTTAATCGGTGAAAAAGGAGTAAGACTTTCAGGCGGGCAGCGGCAGCGGCTTTCCATTGCGCGTGCGCTGGTGAAGGACGCGCCTATCCTCATCCTAGACGAAGCCACCTCATCGCTTGATTCCGAATCGGAAATCGAAGTACAGCAGGCGATTGAAAACCTGATGGAAAACCGCACCACCATCGTCATCGCACACCGGCTTTCCACCATCCGTCATGCCAACCGCATCTGCGTGATGGAAGAAGGTCGGATCGTCGAGGAAGGAACTCACGAGGAACTGCTGCTCCTTAACGGACGCTACAGCCAGCTCCACGCCATGCAGTTTCGGGACGAAATGAACACAATCTCCCCCAACTCAGGAAGCATCCTCGTTTCCTGAACCGCTCCTTCGGTTCAACCCGTCGCGGTGATGTCCTGAGTCACCTTCTTCAATGTTCCTTCACACCCTGCCGGACTGAGTGTATCACTCCCGGATTTCCCTGTGTGTCCGGTTCACGCCAATCAGTCAAATCACCTCCGCAATGCAAAAACCAGTTCAAACAGCTTCAAAACTCAGTCTGAAAAAGCTGCCTACTGGGGAACAGCAATGCAAACAAGTCTAATGCTTGTATCATCACAACCAACGTTGGAATCATTCAAGAACCCAGCATCGGTTAAATCACTCTTACCTACTCGACCATTTTTATTCCTGTTGGTACCCCCACTGCAATTCTTAGTGTGTTTGTCGCCACTCGACCCAGAAAAAGTCCAATATTTACTAGCTGTTGTAGTAAAGACTCCTGCCGCATCAAGACTCATGTCTACACTTCCGTCGAGCATCAGGGTGAAAGATTTTGAAATCAAATTAGTTCTTTCTGTGTCTCCATATACCGCAAGATCAGCGCTGAAACCATGGTTGGTAGGCAGGTCTCGTATTTCATTAGTATTATCAAACGAAATGAACGCGTAACCCGTGTGTCCGGCCGGTTTGTTTGTCGAACTATCACAGATCCCGTCTGCCGTAGATTTTGCTGCAGTTGATGATGCTGTATTAAACTCGCCAATGTGATTGCTACTGTCTGCATAAAGAACCAGGATAGACTCGATGTTTGTCAACGCCACGTCCTGCGGGTTTATGCCGTTGTAGGGAGGATCGGCGCTGGAAGTTTCCGAAAGGACAATCCAATAGGGCTGGTCTCCATCATCGGTCAATGTGTCGCTTTGCCCGGAAACCGTGACCGTGATCGCAGAACTGCTGCCGGCGGTGAAGGTCAGAG
>CAYFLK010000021.1:49594-53639 GCA_964344035.1 uncultured Pseudomonadota bacterium | reverse complement strand
AAATGTCGGAGACCTGTGAAATATTGCCATGTTACCCCCATTGTATATGGTTAATCCTCCTGATAAAAATTTCATTTCCCGTCATTCTTCGACACTTGCAGCAAACGTTGCAAGTTTATTTTAAATTATATCAGAATTGTTCTTTGATTCAGTCTCTTACAGAGATTGTAGAAGGCAGGATTTTTGTTTGATGTTTGACATGTCAGAAAAAAAGGGAGGGCCTCGTTCAGGATTGACGTGGTTTAAATCCCCCCTACCCATCGACTTGTGCGCAAGGTGTCGGTTCTGCCGCCCTTTGTATAGGAAGGGAATGAATTCTTCCTCCGGCTCCGCTCAATAGCTGGAGCTGGCAGCGAAGATCAGGGAGAGCGACTCACGTTTCAGGTTACGGGATTCGGTGCTGCCGGAATACAGCCAGGCTTTTCCGGACCCTGCGGAGTAGACCGCACCCAACGTCAGCGAGGAAGTGCGCGCGTAGGACGTGTAACCCAGCGTAATTCCGTTCAGGTCCAGGTATTCGTAGGGTGCGGTGGTGGAGGAAGTGGGTTTGGGCTTGTTGGTGGAGTTGGTGAAAACCCCGAACCTCAAGGCATTTCCGGGATCGATGAACAGTTCCGCCCCGGCGGAGAAGTTAAGTGCGTCCGCCTGGCTCGTGTCCGCGGCCTGGAAGTAATCCAGATCGAGGGAATAAAGCTGCGACGGGCTGGGATAGAGCGCCACTCCCAGCGCCAGGTGCAGGGGAAACTTGCGTTTGTCCTCAGACAGGGTGCGGCGGTTGTAGGTGTCGCCGGTACTGGTGTTTTTGTAGGTGCGGTCCAATTGCAGGGTGGACTGCACCAGCGTGGTCTGCTCCAGGGTCATCCCCAGCGTCAGCGGATCGAGGGGGCTCCACTGCATACCGAATTTAGGGACTACCCCGTCCTCGCGCAGTTTTCTGCTTTCATAAATAAACTCCTGCCCTCCGGAAGTAGCTTCGACATATTCATGCTGCTGCCTGAGGAATTTCCGGTAGTGGTAATACATGGTAAAGCCCAGGGAAAACCCGTCGCTGATGCGCCACGCGGCGGAAGGCCCGAGCAGATACACGGTGTCTTCGGAGTGCAGGCTCTGGTAATAACGCTTGATAGTGGACAGCGGATTATCAAACACCAGGTCCAGGTGCTCTATGAATGCGTCAGGCACTACGTAGGAGAAACAGATGGTGAAAGGTTCATATTTTTTCAACACACCGAAATAGTTCGGCAGCAGCGCCTCGCTCTCCCGGAGGTAATTTTCGTTTCCGATGGCCCGGGAGTATACCGTCTTCATCTTGTGATAGGCGTTGCCGCTTCCGGAGATGCTGTCAACGACCGCGTGGGCAATGCCCGCGGGGTTGTAGTAGCAGCCCGTGCTGTCGTCGGAAACCGCGACATAACTGCCGCCCATTGTTGCCGCGCGATCACCGATCAGCATGTTTTTATAGTGCGCCGTGTCCGCCGAAGCCGTGCTTGTGGCGAACAATAACATTAATCCTCCCCGCAGCAGGAATTTGATGCCAGGCATACTTTTCCTGTAAGCTACCCTTTTCATTTGACTTGCCGGGCCTGCCGTTTTCATTTCAAGCATCGATGGGTCCATTTGGCTTTTCCACAACCGCAATCACATTAATCGTCAGGTCAGGGCAAGAGTGAATTGCGTTGAAATCGCAGGGCATTGGTTTTTCCAATTGCCGGATCGATTCCCTGCTGTTTGATGTACACGCGCAGCTGCTTGACACGCTGTGACAACGGCGGATGCGTTTTGGAAAGCACTTTCCCCTCACCCTTCTCCAGCAGCGGCCGCAATGACTCAAGGTAGTCCAGGTAACGCCCGACACGGTATCCGGTGGCGGCCATCATTTCCACAACGTTGCGGTCCGCTTCCATCTCGTCTTCCTTGGAAAGCCCTTCCTTGAGCAACAGTTCGAAAGCAAGATCGTTGAGGCGTTCAAAGGCGATGCGGGCGGTCTGGCTGGCGCCTCCGAGGACCTGCGCCAGCCCGGTTGTTACCGAGCGGTCCTGCTTCCTGAGCTTGAGTTTGCGGACGATTTGACGAAGGTTTACATGCGCGATTTCATGGGCCAGCGCACCTGCCAGTTGCGCCTCGTCACGCATTGCGGCCAGTGCCCCGCGGGTGATGAAGATGTAACCCCCTGGCGCGGCGTAGGCGTTGATGTCGGGCGTATCGAGCACTCCGAAGTAAAACCGCAGTTCCGGCCGCCCCAGCTGTGCGGCCAGCGCGGCGCCGAGACGGGTGACGTAATCGACGATCTTTTTATCCTTCAACAGCGGGAACTTGCCGAGGACTTTGGCCGCGACCTTGCGCCCGAATTCAATCTCGTTCTCCGTGTCAGCGCCCTGTTTGCTCAAATGCAGATAATGTAGCCGCTGCCGAAATTCCTGCGCGGTTAAGGTAGATGCCGGCACTCCCCCCAGCATCAGCATTGACAGGCACAGGACAATTCTTTTCAATCCTCGCATCAGGTCATGATTCCTGGTCCACGTGTTTCAGAAACCCGACCGCATCCTCTTCATCAACGCTTCGATGCTCGATCCCTTCCAGCGCCGGATAATCGGTCTGGTACGGACTCAACTGCTGATTCTTGCGATCCACAAGTCCTTTGACCCCTACAACCGCAACAAAGGTGCGCAGGCGCACCCGGCGGTTCTTTTTCGAAGAAAGACGCACTTTCTGCGCCAGCACGGAAACCCTGCCCACAACCGGGGTTTTGCTGAGCTGCCCGCTTGGCAGCCAGCCTTCACCCGCGCCTGCGGCCACTTTCGACCATATTCCCGATTTGTTCAGCATGCGTACCTTCTCCCCCCGTTTCAATTGCGCCAGGGCCTTCCCCGATGGAGCAGGCCGCGGTTTCAACACCGCCGACAGGCTGCGCACATAAAATGTTTCCCCTTGAACCGGAACGGTGATGCCCAATAATCCGACGGACAAGAAAACGAGGACAAGAATCGTTTGCATTTTCTTTTTCATGTTCCCCCTGATTGTTCAGGTTGTTCAACTATCGAATGTGAGTTAACCTTTCTTCCGCAAGCGCCGTTACCCCGACCCACTCCCAGGTGGAGAGGCGTGTGTAAGAAGCAGTCACTTTTTTCGCAACTTTTATGGCTATGTTACAGCAAAATGTAGGCTCAGATCACGGTTCCTGAAATCAATTTGTAGGGGCGAACCCCTGTGTTCGCCCAGGGCAGGCTACAATTCAAATCCCCCCTGCCCATCCACCACTCACCCAACGCTAGGTGAAGGGCTAGGTTGACTGGATTTACCCATATAAGCAACATTTTTCCATAATATAGCTACTTCCCAAATCGGATTCAAAACCTGTCCACTTTATAAATCTCAAAATACACCTTATCCTTTGATGCCACAAGCCGCAAAGCAGGCCGGGTGGAGATGGCTTTCCGGGAGATGTTGCATGCGGTTTGACTCTTGTCGCGCAGGCCTGCTAGCCTCAAACATGATTATAAACTGGGGGATCGACGCCGTGACCGATGCGGCGGATGCATAAACGGAGTGACAGGCATTGGAAGACAAGGAAGGATTAAACGGGCATTCACTGGAAAAAGCGCTGACCGCATCGCTGACGCTGATGTTTCTGCTGGCGGTGGCGGACCTTGCATTGTACCAGTGGCAAGGCACGGCCGCGCTGACGGTGATCGCTCATGCTCTTTCACTGGCACTGTACCTGCGCCACCAGTTGACGCTTGACCTTGTGAAGTTGATCGAACTGGTCGCGCTGGTCACGGACGGCTTCCTGCTGATCACCCGGGGGTTCGCGCTTGCCTGTCCGCTGGCAACGCTGGTGGTGATCATCTACATCGGGTTTAACCGGGATCGGCACCTGCTCAGGATGAAGCATGACCTGGAAAAAGTCTTCGCTTCGCGCAATAAATAAAGCGATTCATTCATATATATTCTTGCGGCAAAAAAGCGCAAGATACACACTACAAAGTGTGTGCTTTCGCGGTTGCTTCAGGTGAGGACAGCCGACAAGCTTTCGTTTTCCGCGGCA
>CAYFLK010000021.1:48652-49584 GCA_964344035.1 uncultured Pseudomonadota bacterium | reverse complement strand
GCAACCCACTCAAGTCCCAGTTTCTCCAGCTTATCTCTTCTCGGGTATCCCGTTTCCACGTCCCACTGGTTGAGCCGGTAATAGTCTTCGAGGGCCTGTTTCCATTCGTCGCGGTCAAGGTGGAACCCGTCTGAGCGCCCTCCTTCCAGCGGACGGTCAAACATCTTCTTCGGCAGAGTATCGGCTTCCCTGCCAATCCCTTCGCGCGCGTTGAACAGGCGCATCATGTTCAGACGCCGCTCACCTACCTCGAGCAGTTCCTCTATGGTCACATCCCATCCGGTCACCGCGCGGATCACTTCCACCAGCTGGTCGCTGCCGTATAGCTGCCACGCGGGTCCGAAGACGAACTGGCAGACGTTGACGCTGTCCAGCGCGCTGTAGAGGTGCTGGGTGACCATGGCGAAGCGCATCATTTCCTCGTTCATCGAACGTTTCGGCTGCGGGTTCTCCAGCCCGATATAAGCCATACGAGCCGGGTAGCCCTTGTAACTGGGGTCATGCTCGCTGGACATGTGGTCGGCCCCGTAAGGGTTGACCGCGTAGATCACTCCCAGGCTGCGCTTGACCTGGGGCATGTGCGCGGGGGCTTCCTGGCCTTTGCTGGTGATCAGATAATCCTCGCTGCCCCGTCCTATTTTTTGCGCCGCGCGCTGTGACCCTTCCGCCAGCAGGTCGCCGAATCCTTCCCGTTTGGCGATCATCTCCGTCAGTTTTACCATCATCTCCGGGTCGCCATAGTTCAGCTCAAGACCGCCAGTATCGGCCGCGGTCAATTTGCCCTCCTGCCAGCATTCAATTGCCCACGCGATTGTCGCGCCGCAGGAGATGGTGTCCATCCCGTGCATGTTGCAAAGCGCGTTTGCGCGGATGATAGCCTCCATGTTGCCGACCCCGCAGTAACTGCCGAAGGTGGCGATTGTTTCATACTC
>CAYFLK010000021.1:24602-48642 GCA_964344035.1 uncultured Pseudomonadota bacterium | reverse complement strand
CTCGGGTCCGCCGTAGACGGAATCAGTCTGATACGGCCCTTCCTTGACTTCCGCAACACGCTTGCAGCGGATGGTGCAGCTGTAACACGTGTCGCGGCCGAAACGGTCCTGCTGCTGTTTTTCATGCCCGCGCAGGAAGTTCTCGTAGAGGGTGTTCCCATCGATGGCTTCATACTCATCGAAAACACCGCTGTTGTAATTGTAGGTTGGCAGCCCTCCGCTGTGATGCTGCGGGGCGGTTACGTCCGGGGTCCCGTATTTCCCCATGCCCGCGGTGTCCGATTCCGGGAAATGGGCCGGTCCCCATTTCTGCAGGGCCTTGAACGCTTCCGCGTCGACAATTCCCGGTTTCTGCTTTCCACGCACGGCAACCGCCTTCAGGTTTTTCGATCCCATCACCGCGCATGCCGGTGCGTCCGTTGGCGCGGTTGCTCATGCTGATCAGCGCCGCATAGCGGACCAGTTTTTCTCCCGCCGGTCCGATTTGAAGCACCTCGATCCGCTTGTCTTCAAGTTCCTCCTTGAGGCTGCTTTCCACCTCCGCGGTCACTTTACCCCACAGGTGTCCCGCGTCGCGCAGTTCCGCTTCCCCGTGATGGACCCAGAGGTAAACCGGTTTGGGAGACCTGCCCTGGATGACGATTCCGTCGAACCCGGCGAATTTCAGCTCGGCGGGGAAATAGCCTCCACTCTGGGCATCTCCGATGGCGTTGGTCAGCGGGGAACGGGCGACAGAGGTGAGCCGGCTTTGTCCGGAAATGGCCGTGCCGCTGAGGACGCCGTTGAACAGGGCAAGCACATTTTCCGGACCCAGCGGATCGGCTCCGGGCGGGCAATGCTTGAGTACGTAATGCATTCCCATCGCGCTGCCGCCCATGTATTTGCGGTAAAACGACTCTTCCGGTTCCTCCACCCGCAGTTTCCCATCCGTGAGATCGACGTGCAGGATTCTACCCGCATAACCGTTTGCCATATCATTTCTCCTGTGATTGATAGTTTCAGCCTCCGCTGACGCTGGTGAAAAACAGCACTGTATCGCCGGCGCTGAGCGCATGGCTTTCATCAAGATCGTGTTCCCCGTTGACCGCGAAGGCAACCCGGCGATTGATACCCAGCTGCTCCAGCAGGTCCTTCACTGTTGCAGGCGCCTGCAGCCGCACAACCCCTTTTCCGCGGGAACCCTCCGGCATGTGTTCCGCGAGGATTCCGAACAGCTGGACCCTGACCTCTATTTGCCTGTTTCTTCCCCCTTCCGCGTCCATAATGAAGTCGAATGATAAATGATAAAAAAGCCGCTCGCAAAGCAAAACGTATTTTGGCAACACACCGCGACTTACAATTCGAACTGCCTTTAATCCATCCTTTGAAATCCCGCAGTACTGAATGACTCATGCAACAGAAACAGAAGGAGTGCCTTTCTTCACACAAACTCCCCAGCTGCGTAGCCGGAACCGCGAAAAGAGTAGCAAATGAGGGCCGGATATACAAATGTAAGACAACCTTCAAAAAAAGATTAGCATTTCTATTTGATTGTGCTAATCTGCATTTTTTGTTTTTGGTGGGGATGTTCCCCGTTTTTTTCATTCATGATTAGGAGGACCGTATGAGTCGTTCTTTGAAACTCGCGTTAGCATTCGTAACCGTCATCTTTTTTGCGTTGCCGTCACTGGTATTTGCCGCCGACTGCCCTCGAGGCACCCTGGACAAAGCATACTGCGACCGCGACGGGGACCTGGTGGCGGACCTGCCGCTGAACCCGGATGAGTGGATCGATCCCGACACAATCATCTTTTCCTACACCCCGGTTGAGGACCCGGCTGTTTATGCCAAGGTATGGGACGGGTTTATCCAGCACATGAGCAAAGTGACTGGGAAGCGGGTGATGTTTTTCCCGGTTCAGGCATATGCGGCCCAATACGAGGCGATGCGTTCCGGACGGCTCCACGTGGCAGGAGTAAATACCGGCGGAAACCCGGTCGCAGTCAGTTGCGCTGGTTTTGTTCCGTTTGCAATGATGGCCTCGGCGGACGGCTCTTTCGGTTACGAAATGGAAATCATCACTCCCGCAAACAGCGGCATCAAATCCGTGGAAGACATCAAGGGACGGACTCTGGCTTTTACCTCCCCGACTTCCAACTCCGGATTCAAGGCGCCTTCCGCCCTGCTGAAGTCGGAATTCAACATGCTGCCTGACCGTGATTTCAAATCCACTTACTCCGGCAAGCATGACAACTCGATCATGGGTGTAGCAAACAATGATTACATTGCCGCGTCGATAGCGAATTCAGTGCTCAAGCGCATGATTGACCGTAAGGTGGTGGACCCGGCGAAAATCCGCACAATCTACCGTTCCCAGACTTTTCCCACCACCGGTTATGGACATGCGCACAATCTCCACCCTGAAATTGTGGCCAAGATCAAGCAGGCTTTCTTCACCTTCGAATGGGAAGGTTCCGACCTGAAAAAGGAATTCAAGAAGGAGGACAAGTTCATTTCCATCCATCATAAATCTGACTGGGACGTCATTCGCAAAATCGACAAGGCGAATGGCATCACTTATGAATGCAAATAATCCCAGCGAGATTTGAAGTTGGAATCACTGCTGCGTCTTGAAGCCCTCCACAAGCGGTATCCCACCGGAGAAGTTGCTCTCACCGACGTCGATCTGGAAGTCCCCCGGGGTCAGGTAATGACCCTGATCGGGCCTTCCGGCGCGGGCAAGAGCACACTGATCCGCTGCGTGAACAGGCTGGTCCCGCCGACCGGAGGGCGCATCATTTTTGACGGCCGGGACTGCACCCGCCTGGGCAGCCGCGGGCTGCGCCGCATGCGCAGGAAGATGGGGATGATCTTCCAGGAATACGCACTGGTGGAAAGGCTGTCCGTGATGGAAAACGTACTTTCCGGAAGACTCGGCTATGTCGGGTTTGCGCGCAGCTTTTTGCGCAGATTTCCCCAGCAGGACATCGATGAAGCTTTCCGGTTGCTGGAACGCATCGGTCTGGATCACATGGTGGACAAACGGGCTGACGAGTTGTCCGGAGGACAGCGCCAGCGCGTCGGCATTGCTCGGGCGCTCATACAGGACCCGCAGCTTCTGCTGGTCGATGAGCCAACCGCCAGCCTGGACCCCAAGACATCGCGTCAGATTATGCGCCTGATCAGTGAACTCGCGCATGAACGAAACCTGGCCTGCATCATCAATATCCACGATGTGCCCCTGGCCAAGATGTTTGCCCAGCGCGTGGTCGGTCTGCGAGTGGGAGAGATCGTTTATGACGGTCCTCCCGAAGGACTGACGGATGCCACGCTGACAGAGATATACGGCGAGGAGGACTGGCATATCAACAAATATGCTCCGCCTTCCGCAAACAGTTCCTGGATAGACGATGAGGAGCCGGAACCCGCGGCCCTTGCCGTTTGATTGTTACAGGGCATGACCACACTCAGCCTGGCACCACGCACCTGGCATCCCAAGCCTTTCATTGAAAATCAAACTGTGCGTCGATGCATCTATCTCGGCGCGCTGATCTACCTGGCGCTTGCGTTCGGAACCCTGGAAATAAACTGGACCCGGGTCTGGGAGGGCCTGCCACGAGGGCAGGCATTCCTGGCCGCATTTGTTCCCCCTGATTTCGTTTCACGCTGGGATGAAATCGTGGATGGTGTTCTGGAAAGCATCTGGATGACTGTCGCATCCACGGTAGTGGGAGTGCTCATTTCCATCCCTGTAGCTCTCGGCGCGGCAAAGAACATCGCGCATCCGCTTGTTTACCTTTTCTGCCGGGGCATCATTGCTGTCTCCCGCAGTTTTCATGAAATCCTGCTGGCGATTTTCTTCGTCAAATTTTTCGGTTTTGGTCCGTTCGCGGGGTTTGTCACGCTGAGTTTTGCCACCATTGGGTTTTACGCGAAACTGCTCACCGAGGACATTGAAGACACCAGCGTCGGCCAGTCGGAGGCAATCCAGGCCACCGGGGCAAACTGGTGGCAGTGGATCAACTACGGCATCCAGCCCCAGGTTATGCCGCGCATGATCGGCCTGGCAATGTATCGGTTTGACATCAATTTCCGTGAATCCGCCATCGTCGGTGTTGTCGGTGGAGGCGGCATCGGCGCCACCTTGAACACGGCCTTTGACCGTTACGAATTCGATTCAGCAGCGGCAATCCTGGTAGTTATCATTCTCATCGTCTTCCTCGTGGAATATTCCTCGGGGATGATCCGAAGCCGGGTGCAGTAATGGCGGTTGAACAGAGAGGGGAGCACAGAATCTGGAAGAAATTCGACCGCGGGCGTCAATGGTGGAACTGGGCGGGCTGGTCCTTGGGTACACTTATTTTTGTCTTCTGCTTCCAGCTTATTTCAGAGAAGACCTTCTGGATTTTTGTCTGGGACGCGCACAACCAGGTCGGCGATCTGGTGTACAGGATGGTGCCTCCCAAGTGGGGTTACATCGACAAAATCCTGGTCCCCTTGTGGGACACGATGAATATTGCCACCCTGGGCACTGCGATTGCAATCATGATCGCCGTTCCGATCGCCTTCCTCGCTGCACGAAACACGACACCCAGCGTACATCTGGTCCGCCCGCTGGCGCTGCTGGTAGTCGTCTCATCGCGTTCCATCAATTCCATTATCTGGGCGCTGCTGCTGGTCGCCATAGTCGGGCCGGGGATTTTTGCGGGCATCATCGCTATCGGACTGCGTTCAATCGGGTTTGTCGCCAAACTGCTTTACGAGGCGATCGAGGAAATCGATCCGAAACAGGTGGAAGCTATCCAGGCCACCGGGGCCGGCAGGTTGCAAGTGCTCGTTTTCGGCATCGTCCCGCAAATACTACCCGCGTTTGCAGGCATCTCGGTTTACCGCTGGGATATCAACATCCGTGAATCCACGGTCCTTGGACTGGTCGGCGCGGGTGGAATCGGCATCCAGTTGAACGCATCCATCATGAACCTCGCGTGGAGCCAGGTTTCGCTGATCCTGATTGCAATTATCACCACCGTCATTTTCAGCGAGTGGATTTCCGCCAAGGTCCGGCACGCGATCATTTGAGCATCAACCCGGAATCCCGGACACAGGCAGATGATGGACCCGGTTCACAAGATACCTCCGGACATCCTGAAAGAAATCCGTTTTGTCCTCTGCGACATTGACGATACGCTGACGCTGGAAGGGATGCTTCCCGCGGAATCGTTTTCGGCCCTCCACCGCCTGAATGAAATGGGGTATCACGTGATCCCCGTCACCGGACGCCCCGCCGGCTGGTGCGATCATATCGCGCGCTTCTGGCCGGTGTCCGCGGTGGTAGGAGAAAACGGGGCGTTTTACTTCCGTTACGACCGCGCTGCCCGCAAAATGTATCGGTGTTACCGCAAAAACGCAGAACAGAGGAAAAAGGACCGTGCCCTTTTGAACCGGATTGCCGAGCAAGTCATGGCGGAAGTCCCCGGGTCCGCCATAGCCGCCGACCAAGCCTTCCGGGAAGCGGACCTTGCCGTGGATTTCCGTGAAGGCGTCCCCCCACTCTCTTTCAGTGAAGTCGAACGCATTGTCGCGATCTTTCATACGCACGGGGCAAAGGCAAAAGTCAGTTCGATCCACGTGAACGGATGGTTTGGAGATTACGACAAGCTCTCCATGACAACGACGCTTTTGCGTGATGATTTTGGCCTCGGCACTGAAGAATCGAAAAGTTGCGGGGTCTTTGTCGGAGATTCCCCCAACGACTGCCCGATGTTCGCGCACTTCCCCTTCAGCGTCGGTGTGGCAAACATCCTCAATTTCACAGGGCGCTTGAATCCTCCTCCCAAATGGATCACAAGCCGTGAGGGAGGGCATGGATTCGCCGAGTTCGTGGATCTGCTGCAAGGCAGGGTAGATTAACATCCCACTGGCATGGAAGTCTCCCTCCACTTCAGGGACCGTGGATTGAGCCTGCTGGCGGAATGAAGCTCCGCGGTCAAGGCTAACCGTTAACAATACATGCTTCGCACTTTGTTGACAAATGTATAGCTACCTGATATAAGTAAATTTACCCATTGTCTCAGGAAGCTGCCCCTAGTAGCATGTTAGATGGCCGCGAGCAAGTGGCCATGTTATATTTTTATAATTTTGCTTGATCCCATCGTCTTCATTTTTTTAACCAGCGGCCTTTTTCTGGGCTGGTCGCTGGGCGCCAACGATGCCGCCAACGTATTCGGCACGGCGGTGGGCAGCCGCATGGTGCGTTTCACCACCGCTGCTGTGATCTGCGGCAGTTTCGTGGTCCTCGGCGCGTTCGTCAGCGGGACCGGAGCGGCGCAAACTCTGGGCAAGCTGGGCGCGGTCAACGCTCTCGGGGGATCATTTATGGCGGCCCTTGCGGCGGGACTGACGGTTTACTGGATGACCAGGCTGGGGCTGCCCGTATCGACCAGCCAGGCCATCATCGGTTCGATCATCGGCTGGAACCTGTTCAGTGATTCCTACACCGATCTAACTTCGCTGTACAAAATCCTGTCCACCTGGGTAATCTGCCCGCTGCTTTCAGGGATCATCGCGGCGCTGCTGTTCAGGCTGGCAAAGACATCCGTAAGCAAAATCCGCATCGGGCTGATCCGCTTGGACGGATATACACGTTTTGCCCTGATCCTTGCGGGGGCCTTCGGTTCATACAGCCTGGGGGCGAACAACATCGCCAACGTGATGGGGGTCTTCGTTCCGGTGGCGCCGTTTCCGGATTTGCAGCTGGGCTCAGGCTTCAGCATTTCTTCGGCCCAGCAGTTGTTTCTGGTGGGGGGACTGGCCATCGCGGTCGGGGTGTTTACGTATTCAAAGCGAGTGATGATGACGGTCGGTTCCGAACTGATGACGCTCACTCCTTTGGCTGCCTGGGTGGCGGTGATGGCGCATTCGATCGTGCTTTTCATGTTTGCATCAGAACGTCTGGAGCAGCTGCTTGCCGGAATGTCGCTTCCCACCATCCCGCTGGTCCCGGTTTCCAGTTCTCAGGCGGTGGTCGGGGCGGTGCTCGGGATAGGGCTGCTGCAGGGCGGCAGGGATATCCAGTGGAAACGGGTTTCCAGCATCGTCAAGGGCTGGGTCATCACTCCCCTGATTTCAGGGCTGGTATGTTTTATCGGGTTATACTTCCTGCAGAATGTCTTCCAGCAGCAAGTGCATCGCGATTCACAATACCTGCTCTCCCGTGACGTCATTGAAAAATACAGGAAAGAGGGAATAAACACAACCGGGCTGGATACACTGGCAGGTTCAACTTTTCAAAGTTCCGCAGGGCTGGTACGGGCGCTGGAAGCGAAAACCGCCCTGTCCGGCAAACAGGCATTGAAAGCAGTGGAATTTTCATTACAGAAACGCCTGGTGGTTACTACGGATATATTAACCTCAATTGACGATGACTGGCTGACTCCTTCACAACTGGATGCGCTCCAAAGGCTGAAGGGCCGCACATTCGAGCACCCCTGGCAGCTGGGCGACTCGCTGGCGGAAATCAGCGCTGAATGGATGATCCTTGGAGGAGGACTACGTAACAAGCTGCATGATCGCGGCATTAAACGGAAACTGGCGCACCTTTCCCGCATTTTTCACCGGAGTGAGACATGAAACCGATGAGCCTGTTTTTTAAGAAACAGTATGACGTTGAAGAAAAAATTCAGCGACTGCTGCGTAACTTACAGGACATGATGCATCTTTACCAGGGCGCATACGAGTCTTTCCTCGATGGCGACAATGAGGATTTTACCCGTCGGGACGAAGAACTGTGCAGGCTCGAAAAAGAAATGGACGACCTCGGATACCAGATCCAGATGTCCCTGTTGCACGAGTCGCTGATGCCTGATTCACGGGACGACCTGATGTGGCTGCTGACAAAGCTGGATAAAATCCCCAGCCGGTTCAAACACTCCCTCGGAGACCTCGCCCTGGAGAAACCGGAAATCCCTGAACATTTTCATGTGCCTCTTAAAAACCTGCTGCTTCACTCCCGCCATGCCGTGCAGGCATTGTCCCATGCAGTCGATTCGCTGTTCACCGACTTGAGGGCGGTCAGGCAGCACGTTGAAGAAACGTCTCGGCAGGAAAGCGAGGTGGACAAGATCGAATACAAACTGTTGGAATCGGTATTCGCGGATGAAAAAATGGAGTTGGCAAGGCAGTACCAGCTCAAGGGTATTTTGAAACAGCTCGGGGGGATCACCAACCTGGCAGAAGATGTCGCGGACGCCGTGCTTATCCTGGCAACCAAGCACACTGCCTGACTTATGAGACCTTACGCCTGCTTCAAAGTCAGGAACAAGCCCGGGTCCCTATTCCAATGACAAATATGCGGATTGTTGTCTGAATCACGGATTGACGAAGATTTTAGTCTCATAAACAGCTAAACCCATTTCTAAACAGAACAAAAATACTGATGGAACTGCTCGACAGCCTGATATACGGATTCAGCACCCTGGCCGGCTGGCGTCCGATCCTGGTTATCGTATCCGGGGTACTTGTCGGCATCATGGTAGGCGCGATGCCGGGACTGTCCCCTTCGACAGGGGTGGCGCTGCTGGTTCCCTTCAGCTACACCATGTCCCCTGCGCTGGCTGTCATTCTGCTGGTTTCCATATACATTGCCTCAAACTATGGCGGCTCCATTACCGCTGTCCTGATCAACACCCCCGGCACCCCCGCCGCGGCCGCAACCGCGCTGGACGGTTACCCGCTGACCATGAAAGGGGAAGCAGGCAAGGGCTTGGGGTTTTCCCTGATTGCTTCAACAATCGGGGGGATATTCGGGGTCATTATTCTCATCCTGTTCGCAGTCCCACTCGCCAAGCTTGCCATCGGCTTCCACCCTGCGGATTATTTCGCGCTCGCCGTTTTTGGTTTGACCACTGTCGGCTCCCTCGGCAAGGGTAATGTCGCAAAGGCGATGGTGGCGGTGCTGTTTGGACTGCTCATCAACACTGTGGGAATAGATCCCCTCTCCGGGGTTTCACGTTTCACTTTTGGCATCGATCCGCTCTATGACGGATTCAGCCTCATCCCCGCGCTGATCGGGCTGTTTGCCTTGAGCGTGGTTTTCTCCGCACTGGAAGAAGGAAAACTCGGCAGCAGGGTGGTTGAAAAAGTGGCGGGGAAATTTCCTTCGCTTTTGGAAACCTGGAAGGTCAAATTCACCATCATGCGTTCTTCGGTGCTCGGCACGGTCATCGGCATTTTTCCCGGCGCTGGCGCGACCATCGCGTCGTTCATCAGCTACAACCTGGCCCAGCGCACGAGCAGGGAACCGGAAACCTTCGGATCTGGGGCGGTTGACGGAGTGGCCGCGTCGGAAGCGGCCAACAGCAGTTCAGTCGGCGGCGCCCTGATTCCGCTGCTTGCGCTTGGCATTCCCGGCAGCGCCACCGATGCAGTCCTCATCGGCGCGCTGCAGCTGCATGACATCACTCCGGGACCGCTGCTGTTCGAAACCAACCCGGAAATCGTCTACGGCATATTCTCCAGCCTGCTCATTGCCAACGCAGTCATGCTGGCCCTTGGATACTACGGGGTGCGTTTGTTTGCAAAGGTGGTCGAGGTGCCGACCAGCATACTCTACCCGATGATCCTTGCCATCGCGTTGATCGGCAGTTTCGCGGTCAGGAATTCATTTTTCGACGTCGGTGCCTGCATCGGTTTCGGGTTGATCGGCTGGATTTTCAAACGTTACGGTTACCCGGTAGCGCCGGTGGTGCTTGGGATCGTCCTCGGGAACCTGCTCGAGGAAAACTTCCGCAGGGCGGTGATGATGGACGGCCCGATGGTTTTTTTCACCGAACCTCTCAGCTTGACAATGCTGCTGGTGGCGGCGCTGCTGTTTGCGCTGCCCATATACAGGAACTACAAATCGAGGAGGTAAAACCCTTTTTTCAACCGGACCTTAATTTGACCCTGTCCCATATTAAAATTGACGGGATTGAAGGATAAACCTGATAGGCCGTGGTGAAAAGTACATCCCAGTAATAGCTTATTTCCAGGTTTTTCTTCCGTCCGTCAAATACCGTATAGGACACTGTCGAATGAATGCGTGTCCATTTTCACAACATCCTAATTGGAAAACGACTTATGGGAGAGATCAAACCGCGTTTTGAGTTCAGGACCTGGGCCAGGAATTTCGGCAGTGTGGAGGAAAAACTCTATGCCCTCTCTCCGTGTGAAAAGATCAGAGAGAGCAATGAAATTTACGTCATTTCCGCCGGCAACAACGAAAACAACACAAAAATTCGCGACAGACTGATGGACATCAAGGTCTTCGTGCAGGAGAAAGAAGGGCTGGAGCAGTGGAACCCGCGCATGAAGGGTGAGTTTCCCATGCGCGCGTCGATGCTCAGGGACGAAGTTTTCCCGGCATTCGGCGTGGAGATTCCGCAACTCACCGGGGATGAATACAGCCTCGGCGATTTCCTCCGGGACGTCATCCGGCCCCACGCGCAGCTGATCCCCGTGCATGTTTTCAAACGACGCTTCGCGTTTACCATCAACGAGTGCATCGCCGAATTGGGCGAAATCCGGTTCAACGGGGCAACTCAACAGACAGTGGCAGTGGAGTCGGTGGACATCGACGCCATCCTCGAAGCCAAGGAAATGCTCGGACTCGGCGGATATGAAAATGTCAATTACCTTCGTGCGATCAAGCGCGTAATCGGCCTGGAAGTTCTGCCCGGCATGTATGATCTTTGAGAAGGAGAAATATGGGAAAAGAAATTGAACGCAAGTACCTGATCAGCAATGACTCCTGGCGGGAAGGGGCATCCGGCACCACCTATCGCCAGGGATATCTTTCGACTGTGAAGGAACGGACGGTGCGGGTAAGGACCATCAATGACAAGGGTTTCCTGACTATCAAAGGCATCACCATCGGCGCGACCCGGATGGAATTCGAATATGAAATTCCTTCCTCGGAGGCAAGCGAGATGCTGGATGATCTATGCGAAAAACCGATTATCGAAAAGACTCGCTACAAAATACCCCATGCAGGATTGACATGGGAAGTAGACGAGTTCGCCGGCGTCAACCAGGGTTTGATTGTCGCTGAGGTGGAACTGGAAAGCGAGGATCAAGCCATTGATATGCCCCCGTGGGCGGGGGAAGAGGTGAGTGGAGATCCCCGTTATTTCAACGCCAACCTGATCGCGAACCCGTATACCACCTGGCAGGATCGATAATTCGTCCTGCCGGATGGGTTACCATGCCGCGGGTTTTAAGTGATTGATGGATTGTCTTTATTTAATACCGGAGGCTTGAATTCAGCCATTCCTCATAATGCCTTAGGAATCCCGGGATGTTTTTCCGATCTGCTTTGCTTAGTTAAACAAAGCAGTCAAACTCTCTATAAAACAAGGAGAACCAAATGAGAAGCAAGCACTTGATCACAGGACTAGCGGTGCTGGGCATCGCGCTGGGCGGCATGCTGCAAACCGTATGGGCCGCATTTCCGGAAAAGCCGATTACCATTCTTGTTTACGTCAAACCGGGAGGGGGCATCGACCGGGATTCACGCAAGCTGGCCGTCATTGGGGAACGGCTCACCGGCGCGAAATTCGTGGTCAAAAACAAGGCCGGCGCGGGCGGAATCGTGGCAATGAAGTATATCCTCGAGCAGCCCGCGGACGGTTATACGCTCTTCGGCACCACCAAGTCCCCGGTTTACAAAACCGTTTCCGCCAAAAGCGACATCAACCTTGGCGATTTCGAATGGCTGGCGATGACTATGTCCGATCCGGAAGCGATCATCACCCACCGTGAACAGGCTGTGAACACCTGGGAACAGGTCGTGACGGACGCAAAAGCGCTGGAAAAAAAGGGGAAGCGGCAAATCTGGGTTGGCCCGGCGGCGGGCGGACTGGACCACGTGATGGCAATGAAAACCTGGAAAGCTGCCGGGATCAAGGCCAAGTACATCCCCTTCAAGGGCGGAAAGAAGGCGATGATCGAACTGCTGGGCAAACGCGGAGTGGTCTACGTTGGCAACGCCCAGGACATCCTCGGACAGCCCAAGCTGAAGGTGGCGGCCTTGTCGCGCACAGAGCGGCTGTCACAATTCCCTGATGCTCCAACTTTCAAGGAACTGGGGGTGAAGGGCCTGGACAACGAGATCATGTGGCGTGGTTTTGCTATCAAGAAGGGCATCCCGGCGGATGCACGCAAGTTTTATGACGACCTGTTTACCAAGTTGATGCAGGACCCGGAGTGGATTGAGTATGTCAGCAAAAAAGGCGTCGATCCCGTCTATTACAAGCATGACCAGTTTTTCAAAATCGTCATGGACGACAAGGCGGACGTCACGCACTGGCTGAAGAATGCCGGGATCCTGAAATAAAGCACTGTACTGATGAACCAGTAAAGTAGGGAGAGAAGTCCCCTCCCTACTCTGCTGCCTCCGTGGTGTTTTTTGCTTAACTGATTTTTATCGAATGTACAAGGAACCAGATTTTTGAGAGGCGAACCGAATGAATCAATCCACGGACATTACTCCCCGTTATACAGGAAACCTGCTACTGCCTTTGGTCATCCTGTTGATATGCGGGGTGTTTTATACGCAGACGCTGGAATTTCCGGAACAGGAAGACGTCGGTCCGGAGGTGGTTCCCTACCTGTGGATGTTTTTCATTATTCTGTTTTGCATCCAACTGGTTTTTCAGGCTGCAAAAAAACAGGGACCTCCCGATCCGGAACCGGGAAATTTGCGCACTGTGTTTGCGTACGCGGCCTTTGTAGTGCTCTATCTGTTGGTAATTGAAAGCGCGGGGTATTTTGTCAGCACCCTGGTTTTTCTTGTGGTCTCGATGTTCTTCCTCGGATACCGCAAACCGGTTATCATTGCCGCTGTCACATTGGGTTGGCTGGTATTTTCCTACGGTATTTTCTACAAACTGCTCTACATCCCCCTTCCGGTCGGCCCGCTGCTCAATCCCTGGTTAGGCTGAAAACACCGGGGAAATAAGGACCGGAGTCTATCTTGTCCAGACCTCACACCGCTTCAGACATGCAGGCAACAGCGGCATCAGGGGATGAAGCACTGGGGAATTCCCTTGTTCAGGAAGCTGCCTGGGGAATTTCCTGTTCCGCCAGGGATGGCTTGTCGCGAATGACCGATTTCGCCATCTGGTTGGCGTAGTCGTATATCCGCTGCAGCTTTTCAATCAGCTCGATTTCAACGGAGTAAGTTGGAAGCCTGCGCGGTTCATCGGCAACCAGCCGTTTTGCCTGGTGCATTTCCGCAGCTTCCAGACGCATTTTCACTTCCTTTTTCATCGCCCTCACTTCCAGGGCGGCCTGTTCGTTGTTGCCGGTAACTGCGTCCAGCGCGGTGTAAAGCGCCTTGCACACCACCCCCTGCAGGTGGAGGATCACTTCCTGAGTTTCTTCACTGATACGAATATTCTGGGTTTTGCATTTCTCCGCAAGGGCGATCAGGTCCGTTTCTATCAGGTCCCCGATTCGTTCGAGGTCATTGGTTACGCGCATCAGTTCCACCACCTCTCCTGACTGCCTTTCGTTCAAAGTTCGCTTGTTGAGCTGCCCCAGGTAATAAATAATCTGATCGTGAAGCATGTCGATCTTGTCGTCAATCTTCGCAATCTGATTGAGTTGATCGCTGTCAGAGTCAAAGAAGGCGGGCATGCTGTTTTTCAGCATATCCTTGACGCTTTCACCCATGTGCGCGATTTCCATCCTCACCCGGTGCAGGGCAAGGGACGGAGTATCAATCAGTTCCTCGTCCAGAAAAAGCGCGCGATCCAGGGATATTTCCGCACCTAATGGCGAATCGGGAACCACCCACTCGCAAAAACGGACGAAGAATCCAACCAGCGGAAGGAAAAGCAGGGCAATGCCGACATTGAAGAGAGTGTGGGCATTGGCAATCTGCCGCGGGGTTTCCATCGCCAGTTTGTCCATCCAGGTGAGTCCCGCCTCGGCAGTAGGTGAAACAGTCCGCACCAATTCCGCAAACCAGGGGATGAATCCGATGATCAGCAGCACCCCGATCACCTTGAACGTGACATGAGCAACCGCTACGCGCACTGCTTCACGGGGTTTCCCCATGCTCGCCAAGCCGGCGGTCACGCAAGTGCCGATATTCGCGCCCAGCGCAAGCGCAATTCCTGCTTCGAGGGAGATCAGCCCTTGGGTTCCTAATGCGATCACCACCCCCATTGTGGCGGAGGAGGACTGGATCAGCGCAGTGAACACGGTTGCGATCAGGATGCCAAAGACCGGGTTGGAGACATTCTGCAGCAGAGTGATGAAAGGCTCATAGGTCCGCAGCGGACGCAAGCCGTTGCTCATCATCGACATGCCGAAGAAAATCAGCCCCAGCCCCATTATAAGCTGCCCATAATGCCTGACCCTGTCACCCTTGCCGACAAAGAGCATGGCAAATCCAACCGTCACCAAAACCAGGGAATATTGGGTGACTTTGAAGGCGACAATCTGCGCGGTGATGGTGGTGCCGATGTCCGCGCCGAGAATCACTCCGATGGTTTGCGAAAAGGACATCAAGTTGGCGGTAACAAACCCGACCAGGATCACCGTTGTCACCGAGGAGGATTGAATGACTGAAGTCACAAAAGCCCCGGTGATCATCCCCATCACTCGACTGGTGGTCACCCGGGCGAGGATTTGTTTCATCCGGTCGCCGGCAACCGCCTTCAAGGCATCAACCATCTGTTCCATTCCATACAGAAAAAGCGCCAGCCCCCCCAGCAGTTTCATCGTCATCATCCACCAGTCCATCACTTATCCTCCCCTGCTTCCTGTTCCACATCACGCGGATTTTTGCGTTTGACGATGGTTACCGGCGCCGGGCACAATTGTGCTACTTTTTCCGCTTTCGAGCCAAGCAGCACGTGCGAAAGCCCGGTTCGACCCTGGCTGCCCATGACCACCATGTCCGGATTCAGTTTTTCCACCACCTCCAGGATCCGGGGCACGGGAATGCCTGAATACAAGAGCGTGTCCGCGTTCACAAGAGCATGCAGCAATGGGTGTTCCCCGCGCATTTCTTCCATGAACTCCTCAAACCTGGCCCGGGCAAGCTCCTCTATTGTCCGAAGCTGATCGGCTTCCGCGTTGCGCGAGTAATACCCCGGCGATGCCACCGAATCATGGATGACGTGAAGCACTGTCAACCTGGCCCGCAAACGGTCAGAGAGCGCCGCGGCAAAAGCGAGTGCGGCGGTGGAATCCGGTGAGAAATCTATTGCCGCCAGAATGTGGTTCGACGAGAGGTCGTTTTTCATGGCTCACTTGAAAACTATTGGTGAATGTTATGATTTACATAACCAATATTTATGGTAGAAATTTACGGCAAACAAAGACAAGGGAAATCACTCTTCACTGCAGTTATGTTTCTGACCTGAATTTGCTCTACAAGAACATGTTCACCGCGAAAGACGCCATCATCGGCAAATTTTCAACAGGCAGGTTATTGCGCAATAATTATCTCATCGACATGTGGAAAATCAGGTATAAATTTCAAAGAAGTTATTTTCTACTTGCCTTGACGGTCCATGTCTGGCAAATGTTGAACCAGGGTTTTTAATCCCAACAACATGTGTGTTTCCTACGCATCAAATCCTGAGCTTTGATCGGTTTCGTCCGCAAAACAATCCGGTCCAGTAATGACCATGGGGAAGATGACACCACCCAACTTCCAACAACAAATGCGAACTGAACACGCTCCTTTTACTATTAAAAAACCTCGACAAGTTTGCAACAACCACTGGATAAGCAAAACATGAACTCTTTGGAAAAGGACCTGTTTTGGCGTCCGGAAGCTTTGAAGGTGGTTCGCACCCACAGTCCTTCGATGCGGCAGGTATTCGAAAAGGTCAAATCGGTGGCCCCTACCAAAACCACTGTGCTTCTGCAGGGCGACACCGGGGTGGGGAAAAGTCTGATTGCGAAACTGATCCATCAGCACAGCAGCCGCAGCGACAAACCCCTTCTGCACCTGCACTGCGGCGCCATCCCGGAAACCCTGGTCGAAAGCGAGCTGTTTGGTCACGAAAAAGGGGCATTCACGGGTGCGGACAAACGTAAACTAGGGCGTTTTGACAAGGCACAGGGGGGGACGCTCTTTCTTGATGAAATCAACACCATCTCAGGGTCAACACAGATCAAGCTTCTGCAGGTTTTGCAGGAACGAATTTTTCAGCGCGTGGGCGGTGAGCACCCGATTGAAGCGGATGTGCGCATCATTGCCGCATCAAACACAGACCTCTACCAGCTTTGTGAAGAGGGAGTGTTCCGCAAAGACCTCTATTATCGTCTCAGCGTATTTCCGATTCAGCTGCCATCACTGCGGCAGCGTGTGCAGGACATTCCGCAAATTGTTGAATCGCTGATTGAGTGGTTCAACCGGAACTATCTCAAGGACATCCGCGGAATCGACCCCATGGTGGTCAAAGCGCTGCAGCAGTATTCATGGCCGGGGAACATCCGCGAGCTGGAAAATATAATCGAGCGGGCATACATCCTGGAAACTTCCCCGATTCTCAGTGCGGAGAATTTTCCCCAGGAAATGCTCGCCTCCACCGGGCATTCCACTGAAGTTCTGCTGGATGCAACCCTGCCGCTTGCGGAGGTGCGGCGCCAGAGCCTGGAACATGTTGAACGGCAGTATCTCAGGGAACTGCTTTCCCTGCACCATGGACGCGTCAACCGTGCCGCAGAAAACGCGGGCATCACCCCGCGGCAGCTGCACAAACTGCTCAGCAAATACGGGATCCGCAAGGAGGAATTCAAACCCGCGCCTGCACGGGACCGTTCAAGGCAGGACGGCGACCATGGGCGGTAATTTTGCAAATGAATGACATGAAGGACTCCACAGAGGCTTCCTGGGAATCTGTTCAAACCAGGCTGGCTGCTAAACTGGCGGAAATTGAATCCGCAATCGGTGAATATCCGGCGCCCATCACGGCCTGTGACGCAGTTCGAGCACCTGCTGGAAACACGGGCGGGAATATCCAGGGAAATGACACGTGCCAGAAACTTAAAAAAGGAGTACGAGTTGGTCCCGGGATCAAAGCGCGTGCACTTGGAATTTTTGGTGGAATGCCCCTATCTGGATGCGGCTGATTCGGGTTCCGCATAACCACCGCGGCAGCCGCCCCCCATTTTCAGGGGGGTGGTTTCTTCGCAGGGACCATGATCCCAGGAACGCGGGTGCCTGATACGGTGAGTTTAAAAATGCAGGGATATGTCCTGATGGTCTGACCTGCAGGACGCAACGTACAATGCCTGTTCATCGGTCATCCTCTTTTGCAAGCGCAAACCGATGGAGGCTTTCAGTGTGTCGTCGTATTCCTCCAAACCGGCGGCGAGTTCACGAACGGCACGCTGCCGCCAGGCAAGTTCCTCGTTGAACCGGTTCATACCTTCCTGAAGCATCTGCCTGGATTTCTCCACATTGGGCTTCTTTCCCTTCAGGGCCCTGCGGGCTTTAGAGAGCATGGATTTGATTTTGCTGGCGCCGGCAATGCTGCCCAGGCTCTTCCCCACGGTTTTTATACTGGCCATCGCCTGTGCCGGTGGCTCATTGCTGATGACCTGCTCCAATCCTCGAATCCTCTCCTCCATTGCCGCCAGCTGGTCTGTATGAGAAATCACCCTGCGCAGGTCCGCCAGGGCTTCATATGCGCTGTCCGCATTATTGCGATAAGCAAAGCGCGCTTTCTTTTCATTTTTTGTCAGGGAAGTGTAACCTTCACGCTGCTTCTTCCAGTCTGATGGAATCTCGGATTCAAGTTCGGATTTTTGCTTCTCAAGCACTGCAATTTTACCGCCTATGCGCTCAAGCACTTCCGGAGTTGCATGACCGGCGCGTTTCATGCGGTTTCTTTCTTTTTTAAGTTCTTCAATCTTCTCATCCACATCACGCATTTCCTTCTGCAGCTTCCGTACATGAAAATGGATTGGTCGGTAACCGGGTTCATATGCCAGAACCGCGGCTTCCGCCTGACGAACCTGTTCAACCAGTGAAAATGTGGACAGCACTCCTTCATGTGTCTGGGACAGCGATTTCCGGTATTTCTCAGGCAGATAACCTGTGTTCAGCTTGCTCGCACGGTCAACGCTAAGCCGCAGCTGTTGTTCCTCCGAGTCATAGTAATCAAAAATGAATTCTTCCAGGCATTGCTGCAATCTCGGGTTCATGGGAGGTGGCGCGGTTTCCGCGGTCAGGTGTATCCGATTGGGAAGATAATTCACAAGCGCGGGATAATAACCGGCGACTGCGAGTCCGACCAGCTGCAGAATGATGAAGGCAACGGCGCCCTGGTAGATGTGCAGCGTCTTAACTGTCGGGGGGGCAACGCCGCGGAGGTAGAACAGGGAAAATCCAAACGGAGGAGTGAGAAAAGAAGTCTGCATGTTGACTCCAATCATCACTCCCAGCCAGACCGCCGTAACGTTGGCGGAGGGGTTTGCCAGCAGAATCGGCGCCACAATCGGCACAACCACCACCGCGATTTCAATAAAATCAAGAAAAAACCCGAGCAGGAAGATAACTCCCATGACAACAATAAACTGTATCCAGAAACCACCTGGCATTCCGGTCAGGAAGTCCTTCACCAGTTCCTCTCCGCCGAATCCACGGAATGCCGAAGTAAGCATGGCTGCGCCGATGAGGATGATGAAAACCATGGAAGTGGTTTTCGCGGTTTCAATCATCACCCCCTGCAGGGTGTTGTCCACGGTGTAGGCGCGCCAGGTGCTCCAGAAGACGGCTATGAGCAGCCCGGTCACCGCCAGTGACGCAACCACTAGTCCGAATACGTCACCGCTGTCACGGATATTCTTGATGTTGAGATCATAAAAACTGAGTACCACCATGATGATGCCGGTGGAGACAACCGCCAAAATGGCAGGGAAATAGGCGTTCTTTTTCCCCTCCACCAGCCGGTAACCGCCCATAATCATCGCGCCGATTGCGCCGATCGCGCCCGCCTGGTTGACGGTGGCGATGCCCAGCACAATCGAACCAAGCACCACGAAAATAAGCGTCAGCGGTGGCACAAGAGCGGTTAAAACGCGAACCAGGAACTTTACATCTATTTTCCCTTCATAGTGGACGGGCGGGGCAACCTCCGGTTTTATCAGGGCATAAACGAGGATATAAATCATGTACAAGGCCACCAGCACCAGCCCCGGGAAAAATGCCCCCATGAACATGTCACCCGCGCTTGTTGAAGTCACGTCGAATACTGAAGGGAGCATGAACTCTCCCGTGGCCTCCTTGTACTCGGCTTTGCGGGCGGTGGCGGCAATATCTGATGCATTGGAAAGCTGGTCGGCAAGGATGATAAGCACCACCGACGGGGGGATGATCTGCCCCAGCGTCCCCGCCGCGCAAATTGTGCCGGTTGCCAGCGATTTCGAGTAGTTGTGCCGCAACATGGCGGGCAGCGAGATCAGCCCCATGGCGATCACGGTCGCACCCACGATACCTGTTGTGGCGGCAAGCAGAGCGCCGACGAAAACCACCGAAATCCCCAGGCCGCCCGGGACCGGACCGAAAAGCTGGGCCATCGTGACAAGCAAATCCTCCGCAATCCGGGAGCGCTGCAGCATGATGCCCATGAAGACAAAAAGCGGGATGGCGATCAGCGTGTCCCGTTCGACATCCCAATACAGGCTGCGGAAATTGGTCACCCCCGCCGTCAGCCATTCCACCGGTCCGTCCTGTGCGAAGTATGCGCTGATGTCTCCCGCGAATATGTATCCACACCCGGCGGCCAGCCCGATGCTCAGGATAGCCGACCCGGGAAGCGAGAAGGCGACAGGGAACCCCGATGTAAGGGCCAGGGCCATCAGGAGAATCAATATGCCGAGAAAAAGAAGTTCCATTTATTGTATGCGGTGTTTAAGGCATTAATGTGCGGCAGCGGAATCGGATTCAGGCTCTCCTTCACCATGCAGTTCCGCGGCATTGAGCAAAAAATAACTGACAAACTGGATCAGCATGGAGAGGGCGAAGATAAGCAGGAAACCGACCATCAAATACTTCACGTACATCCCGTATCCCTGCTGATAGACTTCAAAGCTGAGCAGCGGACTGTTCAGGCTGCTTCCCTTGCTCCACATGCCAGTGGCCATGATCACCCAGCAAAGCGGGAGCCCGAGCAGCAGTGATCCGGTAAGATTGGACAGGGCTTTTCCGCGTTTAGTGAAATGGGTGTAAAACACATCGACACGCACATGTCCTTCGGTAATCAGGGAGTAGGCGCTGGCAAACAGGAACAGTGCCGCATACCAGAAGCGCACCAGGTCTCCCATGAACGCCTGCTCATAGGAATAAACAAAACGGGAAATGACGATTTGAAACTCGGCGATCACCACCAGGAATGAGAGCCAGGTGAATCCCAATCTGCGCACAAACAAGGCGATGACAAAACTCAATCCAACCAGCGGGTAATGAATGTACGTTCCCCGGTACACGGACCGCCCCAGGTTCATCGCCATCTCTTCACCAAACATGGGCGTGAGAAAACCTTCCACCCTCAAGAAAGAAATCACCATGTCCACCATGCCCACGATCAGCACCGCCCAGAAACAGCCGTTTATAAGATAGGCGGCAATGGCCGATAAGAGATCCGAGTCCTTCCTCAATCCCCGTTTGGGAGTGAACAGCACAAAAGCCACAATCGCGGCCATCACGGCAACAAAGATGATGAGTTGGATCCAGCCGAGACTTACGGCTTCATCCGTGAGAGGGTTCCGGAGGGGCTTGAAACCGAGCCATTGCTGGTGCGAGAAAAAATTCCACAATCCAGGCCAGCCACGCCAGAAGATCAGGTAGTCATTCAGCAGGAAGAGCAAGGCTACTGCCACCATCACTCCGGCAAAGATGCGGAGCATCACGACAACGAGGAGTCCCTCATGATCTGGTGGAGAAACCTGTCCGGAGTTTTCGGTGTTGTTTTCTGAGGTCATTCAGGAAATTCCCGGTAGTTTTGTTTGAGTAAGCAAAATCCAAAATTGCCGAAACAGCATCTTCGTAAAGGAGCTTCGGAAACACTGCTGGTTTGCACACAATGGTCTTCCTTCATTCCCCCCCTCATCCGGAAGACGGTTCAGTGTACGAGAGTGTTTTTTAAGGCGGGGGGTGTCGCTTTACAGAGGTTCAGGCTGCAGGGTCAGGGTACAGGAAAAACATGATCAAGCCCTAACCCCCTAAGCCTCTTTTTTCATATATGATCCGGCGTGAGCAAGTCTGCCACGCATTTTTGATAGGGATCAGGAGGGTTAACCTGGAAAATCCGTCAGCAGGGCCCGAAGACCCTGCTTCAGTTGGGTTGAATTCAGATGAATTTCAGAGTCCGAGCACCCGGTTGCGCTGGGCAACATAGGCCTGATCGGAAATTTTCGCCCATCCGCCTACTTCCGTGCGAGCTTTCTCGAAACTAACGTGGATGCGGTTCGCCAGGTCGCTGTGCGAACGTGCGTCTTCGAACACCTCCGCGGCGGCTTCGCCGAAGCTGTCGTAAATGTCGTCATTGAACTGGCGCAGCTTCACGCCCTGCTCATTGATCAGTTTCACCAGGGACGCGCCATTCCTGGCGTTGTACTCGGACATCATCATGTCGTTTTCCAATCCCGCGGCCGCTTCAATGGTCATTTGATCGGACCTAGAAAGTCCTTCCCACCAGGACTTGCTCATGCCCAGGGATAGCATCGACCCCGGCTCATGCATACCCGGATAGTAGTAGTACTTGGCGGCTTCGTAGAACTTCATGTAGCCATCGTTCCACGGCCCGACCCATTCGGTGGCGTCGATGGCGCCGGAGACGAGGTTTTCATATATCTGACCACCGGGCAGGGATACCGGGGATGCGCCAAGCTTGGCCATCACGTCTCCGCCCAGTCCGGGGATCCTCATCTTCAGACCTTTGAGATCGTCGGAGGAATTGATTTCCTTGCGGAACCAGCCGCCCATCTGCACGCCCGTGTTACCGGCGGGCAGGCATTTCAACCCGAAACCGCCTGCGAGTTCGTCCCACAACGCCTGGCCGCCGCCGAAACGGATCCACGCGTTTACTTCGGTGTAGGTCAGTCCAAAGGGTACGGCGGTGAAATAGGCCCAGCCGGGATGCTTCCCCTTCCAATAATAATCCGCTGCGTGGTAAATCTGCGCGTTGCCGGAGGAAACAGCGTCAAAGGAATCGAAGGCCTTGACGCGCTCATTGGCCGCGTAGTATTGAACATTCAGGCGGCCGTCTGACATGTCGGAGAGGTTTTTCGCAAACCTCTGGGCGCCGGTTCCCAGCCCCGGGAAGTCCCTCGGCCAGGTGGTGACCATGACAATGTCAATCTTGCTTTGCGCAATAGCCGGCGCGGGGAAAGTTGATGCCGCTACCGCGGTGGCGCCACCTGCCGCGGCTGCTCCTTTAATGAATTTTCTTCGTTTCATAGGTCTCCTCTTTTTTTGATGATTAAGGGCACGCTGTTGCCGCGCCCGAAAATTCGAACCCTTTCATTTTGAATGAAGAATCCAAACCAGTTGCACCATAAACAATGAATCAATAAGATACAAGACCTGAATGGCATTTTTTAATGACTGGACCATTTCGACCCTGTGGATAGAGTAAAATCTTTTTGGAGATTAGACATGCAACGTATCGGCATCGACCTCGGCGGGACAAAAACCGAGTTGATCGTCTGCACCGAGGAACCAACGAAAGTCATCCATCGGCTGAGGGTCCCTACATGCAAAGACAGTTACCGGCAACTGCTGGATCAGCTCGTGGAACTGGTAAATTCCGCGAAGGAATATTGCGATGTACCACCTGCTATCGGTCTCGGGGCGCCTGGTTTCGTTTACCCGAAAACCGGCGGCATCGGCAGTTCCAACATCCAGTGTCTCTCCTACAAGCCATTGCAGGAAGATCTTTCACGGAAGCTGGAATTGCCGGTCAGGGTAGCCAACGACGCCAACTGCTTCGCGCTCAGCGAAGCGCTCTTCGGTGCGGGGAAAGGAACGCGGATGGTGATCGGCGTGATTCTCGGCACCGGGATGGGAGGCGGCATGGTTCATGATGGGCAGATCTGGTCAGGATCGCAGGGAATCACCGGAGAATGGGGACACATCTCGCTCGATGTTCACGGCCCGATTTGCTACTGCGGCCGGCGCGGATGCCAGGAACTCTACCTGTCCGGCACCGGCATCCAGCGAATGCACCGTGAAAAAACCGGCAATACCCTCTCCGTCCCTGAAATTCATGATGCCTGGGAAAACGATACCGAAAGCGCTGCCGGCGAAACATTTGAACTATTCCTCGACTATTTCGGGCAAGCGATAGCAAACCTGGTCATGTGTCTGGATCCTGACGTGATTGTACTCGGCGGAGGAGTCTCTAACCTGCCCGTTCTATACGATGAAGGCGCGCGGCGAACCGCCGAGCAGGTTTTCCGCGGACGGCAGAGCGTGCGTATCGTGCAAAATAAACTCGGCGATTCCAGCGGAGTATATGGAGCAGCTGAAGTAGCCGGATCATGATCAATCCCCGTTTATTGACCATCAACAGATTTATCTGCACCATTGTTCTGGTGTTTATACTGATTCCCGCAATTCCTTCCCGGATTTGGGGAGTTTCCCGCCTGGCCTGCCTGGGTGCGGTGACCGCGGAATACTTGCTCCCCGGGTTGGGATACGGACTGCTAGGTGATTACGACAAGATGCTGATTTTCGGCGGCGCCAGATGGGCTGCGGCAAACAAGGCACTCACATACATGGAGAGCGATAATTACGAAGAATTCTATAACCGCATATACCGGGAGAAGAAACTGAGCGAAGAGAAAACGCAGGTGGACATTTACCTTTCACGCGACACCTTTTACGGAAATGCCTATGCCGGCATTTATGGAAACCTGACCTTTGCCACTTTTTATGACCTCTATGACAAGGACTGCGAAGAAAACAATGAAACCTACGGGCTGATGTTCGCGCCGTTTCAAATCTGGGAATACTGGGATGAACCCAACTTCTGGGCCCCGACCCTTTACGCCG
>CAYFLK010000021.1:18221-24592 GCA_964344035.1 uncultured Pseudomonadota bacterium | reverse complement strand
AGTTCCCCTGGACCTGGACCTGATCACCTACCACGTCGACAAGGAACTGACCCGCCGTGAAATGCTCAACCTGTCTTTTCTGCAATACCAGCTGGTGGGAATAGGCGAAGAAATGCTGTTCAGGGGGGTCATCCAGCGCTACCTCTACAACCTGTATTCACTGGCATTCAGCAGTGAAATATCGCGTTGGAGCAGCATAATCACGGCCAGCGTTATTTTCGGCGCGGCCCACTCCGGCCAGGGATTCACCGCAACCCCGCTGGCGGCATTCGGGGCGGGGCTTTACCTGGGCTGGGTCTATCACCCCGCGGAAGGTGATTTCGACCTCACTCAAGCTATCGCCATCCACTCATGGTGGGACACGATTCTGGTACAGAGGCGTCTGCAAGGCGCGAAGTTCACCGAACGGGACCCGGGAGAAAACGCTTTGAATTCCTCATTCCGGACTGCCGACCGGGTCTACCCCCTTTTTGGATTTAATTATTCGTTTTAAGCCGGCTTGAAAAATGCAGTTACACTGGTCGAGTTTTCAGAAAATGTTCCATCTATTCATCATTAAATGCGATCCGGGAATGATGCGGACGGCAAAACTGGCTTAAGAAATACATGTCATTATCTTACACCCTACTTTCCCCGGATTCCGTGAAAACGGCGCTGAGGGAAGTCTTTGATCCGGAAGTCGGAATCAACATTGTCGACCTGGGCTTGATCTATGATGTCCGCGTCGATGATGACTCCGTGCAGGTCGACATGACTATGACCACACCGTCCTGTCCGTTATACGTGACCATCATGGAAGATGCAAAAGCTGCCATCCGGAAACACCATCCAAACATGGGTACACTGGACATCAAATTGGTCTGGGATCCTCCCTGGACCCCGGAACGCATGTCCGCACAGGCCAAATCAGAGCTGGGACACAAGTGAACTCTGAGCTAAAACCCGCGTGGGAACGACTTCCGCTGATGGTTCTCGCGATGCTAGCCTTGCTCAGCGCCCTTTGGGGTGGTTTGCTGCGGATGGGCTGGAGCATGCCGATGGTGCAAACCGACTGGATTGCATTCCACGGGCCTCTGATGGTGGGAGCATTTCTGGGGACTGTAATCGGCCTGGAAAAAGCTGTCGCCCTGCAAAAAAACTGGGCCTACCTGGGGCCTTTATCTTCCGGAATCAGTGGAGTCATACTGATTTTTACAGGGGCCTCTGCTCCGGCTGCGCTTCTGCTCACCATGAGCAGTGCGCTGATGATCTTAATGTACGGCGCATTGCTGGGTCTCCAAAAAACCGGTTTCATGTTCATGATGGTAGCGGGAGCGGTTTGCTGGTTATTGGGCAATATACTCTGGCTTTACGGTTTCCCCCTGAACATGGTGGTCTGGCCATGGATGGGTTTTATTTTGCTGACAATCGCAGGAGAACGCCTCGAATTGGGAAGGCTTCAGTTCACTTCCGCAAAAAGGCAGCCGAGACTTTACGCGGCATTGTCCGTTTTTGCCGTGGGCGCAGCGGTTTCACTGACTCTGCAGGCAGAGTGGGCAATCCGCCTGGCCGGACTAGGCATGCTAGGTACGGCAGCCTGGCTTGGGATTTACGACCTGGCGCGCCGCACCGTTCGTCAAAGCGGGCTGACCCGTTTAATCGCGGTTAATTTATTGGCTGGTTACGGGTGGCTGTCTGTAACGGGTGTTCTGATTTCAGCCCATGGTCTTATTCAAGCAGGTTTCATATATGATGCCGTGCTGCATACATTTTTTGTCGGTTTCGTTTTCTCCATGATATTCGGGCACGCCCGGATTATTTTTCCCGCTGTGCTGCGCGTGCCGGTGCGTTACCATCCGGCATTTTACGCCCATGTTGTTTTGTTGCATCTCTCGTTGTTCATGCGCGTAAGCGGTGACTTGAGCGAATGGATTGCGCTGCGGCAATGGGGCGGTATGCTCAATGCAACAGCCCTCCTGCTTTTTATCGCAAATATGGTACGAGGTTTTTTGATTTCCAAAAACAGGGGTATCGCTAAATCCGCAACTGCGTGACAAAGTACGCAGGGACCTTTCTATCCAAATTGTAATCAACTGTTTCCGCGTTCAGGGAAATTCCCGGTTTAATTCAAAAATAATTTTCAAACTTTCCGGGGAAATGGATGGCTTTGGGATCAAGCGCTAAATTCCCTCGTCGTGAATGTTACGGAAAATGATGGTATGCGCGGGCCTGCATTTCTCGTTTTAGGCACGGTGTGTTCGCATGTACGCTGGCAGCTGCCCCCCATCACTGTCAGGTCGCCCCAGCCCAGCGAAAAACTGTAATTCCTGCTCGATCCTTTTCGGCGGATGCGAAAAGACCTCGGTTCGCCGGTTGAAACCGTGGCCGCCAGGGACTGCGCCCTCCGGGACACTTTGTCTGCGTGCCAGGCCACGCTGTCCTTGCCATCGCGGTAATACGCGAGCATGATGCTTTCGATGGAGAAACCGTAGCGGTTAGACAAGGCTGAAGCCATTTCATCGAGCAGCGGGAGTCCCGGCCCATCCGCGGGTATCCCGGCGATCAGCCTCGGGACTTCAACGATTCGCTCATACATCCGGCGTTCCTGCCGCCGCCACCGTGTCGATTCAAGCAGTTTATCGAAAACCGCCAGGTGCCCTTTAAGCCACTGCGGCTGGTGATCGATCCAGGCGCCATCACCCAGTTCGGTCCTCCGTACCCCCAGAAATTCGCTGTCGAATTCCGGTTGCCCGAAATCCAGCAGAGATGGCTGCCTGGTATACTCCGTCAGTTTCGATTCCGCTCGCCTCATGCCTGTCTGCCGGGTTTAAACGGGCGCGGAAATATCTTTCTTTGCCCTGCTGAATTTGAATGCGCGCATACCGGTCCGGAAAGGTCTATAAAAGTAATGCTTGCATTTTGTCTGACTAAAGCTTAATGTTAGTATATACGTAATATTACTAAATGACTTCATTAACTCACAAGTTATACTCGTATAAACATTATTCTGTATCATGCGCGGATGATTCAAAACAAGGAATGACACATGCAGGTAAAATTCTCAACACTGAAGCCCGGCGACACTGCCCGTGTAGCCGGATACGACGGGGGTGACTCCGGATACCGCAGAAAACTGCTGACAATGGGTCTGATCCCCGGGGTCCGTTTCAGGTTGATCCGCAGCGCGCCGCTTGCCGACCCGGTGGAAATTCAGGTCAACGGGTTCCGTCTCTCCCTGCGTCGGCACGAGGCAGACATGATGAACGTGGAAAAAGAAGGGGGGACATGAGCATTACAGTCGCCCTGGCCGGAAACCCCAATTCAGGCAAAACCACCCTTTTCAACGCCCTCACCGGCGCTCGTCAGTGTGTCGGCAACTGGCCGGGAGTAACAGTCGAGAAAAAAACCGGGGAGTGTACGGTGTCCGACCGGGAAATCAAGGTTGTCGACCTGCCCGGCATTTATTCCTTCAGCGCTTCTTCCCCGGATGAAAGAATCGCCGCGGATTTCCTGCTTACCGGCAATGTCGATGTTGTGGTCAACATCGTCGACGGCACTTCGCTGGAACGCGGGCTTTTCCTCACCCTGCAGCTGCTGGAGATGGGCGTCCCGGTGATCGTGGCCGCGAACATGATGGACCAGGTCAGGGAGCGGAACCTGCACCTGGATATCGAAGGACTTGCGCGTGAATTAAACTGCCCCGTGGTGCCGATGACTGCTTCAAGGGGAAAAGGAGTCAAGGCACTCAAGTCACTACTGCCGGAAACATCACGGGAACAGGTTCCTCATTTCGGGCCGGTCCAGTGGCCGGGAAGCATCAAAAACATACTTCCGCAAATAACCGCACTGATCGCGGATGAACATACGAAAACACTGAATGACGAACGTTCCCGCAACTGGCTTAGCCTGAACCTGATCGAATCAGATCAGCATTTGTCCGGGAGGGATATCATCCCCGCATCCGCCGGGACAAAACTGCTGGGCATTCGCAAACGCCTGGCCGCGGAACTGGGTGAAGATCCGGACCTGGTGATGGCCGACCTGCGTTTTGGACGTGTCAGGGAAATCACGCGACAGACGGTGAACCGCGCCAGGGAAGTTTCACGCACTCTTACCGACCGACTCGACGCGGTGGTGCTGAACCGCTTTCTGGCCATCCCCATTTTTATGCTGGCCATGTACCTGGTGTTCATGGTGACTATTAATGTCGGTGGAGCATTCATCGATTTCTTTGACCAGTTTGTCGGCGCATTCACCGTGGACGGGTTGCGCTTCTTGCTCCAGGGCATCGGCGCCCCAGTCTGGTTGGTAACCCTGCTGGCTGAGGGATTGGGAGGTGGGATCCAGACTGTGGCCACCTTCATCCCGCCGATTTTCTTCATGTTTCTCTGCCTCTCTATCCTGGAAGATTCAGGTTACATGGCACGCGCCGCGTTTGTGATGGACCGGCTGATGCGCGCATTCGGTCTGCCCGGCAAATCGGTGGTCCCTCTGATGGTCGGTTTCGGCTGCAGCGTGCCCGCGGTGATGGCTACCCGCACGCTGGGAGACCAGCGTGAAAGGACGTTGACGGCGATGATGGCGCCGATGATGTCATGCGGGGCAAGACTGCCGGTTTACGCTCTTTTTGCAGCAGCTTTCTTCCCTGTACAAGGGCAGAACATTGTGTTCGCGCTATACCTGATCGGAATCATGATGGCCATCCTGACCGGGCTGCTATTGAGGAACACGCTGCTCCAGGGCGAAAGCGCACCGTTTGTCATGGAACTTCCGGCCTACCACATACCGACAATCCGCAGCATCCTGCTTCATACCTGGGAGCGTCTGAAAGGTTTCATTATCCGGGCCGGGAGGGTGATCCTGGTAATAGTCGTCATCCTCAGTTTTCTTAACAGCATCGGAACCGACGGGTCCTTTGGCCATCAAGACAGTGAAAATTCAGTCCTCAGCAAAATCGGACAGACCATAACTCCGGTTTTTTCACCAATGGGCATCCGCAATGAAAACTGGCCCGCCACCGTGGGTCTGTTCACCGGCATCTTCGCCAAGGAAGCGGTTGTCGGCACCCTGGATTCACTTTACGCCGGAATGGACAAACAGGAATACGGAGAAAGTGACGGAGGGAATTTTGAATTCTGGGGCGCCATTCAGGATGCTTTTGCTACCATCCCGGCAGGTCTGAGCGGTGTGATGAATACTTTCACCGATCCCCTGGGCATCGGCGTTGGAGAAATCCGGGATGTTTCCTCTGCCGCGGAAGAGCAGGAAGTTTCAAAATCCACATTCGGGGCAATGCTGCGACGTTTCGACGGAGCAGCCGGCGCTTTCGCCTACATGCTGTTCATCCTGCTTTACGCACCGTGTGTTGCGGCGTTGGCGGCGATCTGGCGGGAAATCGGTCCGGCCTGGGCCGCCTTTTCATCTGCTTACCTGTCCGTGCTGGCGTGGAGTGCGGCCGTCTTTTATTATCAGGCCGCGACCTTTTCTCTACATCCGCAGACATCCGTGATTTGGCTAATCGGCCTCACTCTCCTGCTTGGAAGCGGCATTATCGGACTTGTCCGCTGGGGCCGGGTCCCTGCCCGGAAGCACTTAAAACAACCCGGATTAGAAGCAGACATCGAGTCCCGGGAAGCCCACGCCATCACAGTTCCATAAGCGGAAAGAACACAAATGATCCTATTTGAACTGAGAGATTATCTGCGCGAACGGGAAACCGTTTCACTCGGCCAGTTGTGTGATCACTTCCAAAGCGGCGAAGATGCAATGGAAAGGATGCTGGAAGTCTGGTCTCGCAAGGGAAAACTCGCAACAGTCGAGTCATCCAGCCTATGCGGAGGCTGCAGCGAAAAAAGCTGCAGCCGAGAACGCTTTTTTCGCTGGCAGACGTGAAGAAGATGCCGGGTTCCGTCACCAACCCCGGAATCATGCCGAACTTCCTTTCCTGTCCTGTAAAACCCGCCCCCCGTTGATTCTGAGACTGCAGTGGCCATCCAGCCAGGATGGGTAAAACTTCCATTTACTGACAGCGAACCGTCAGAGGCATTTTGCGGAGTTGCCCCCCTCCCTGCTTTGTTTTGCAATACAGACTGAACGCTGGTATACTTCGCTGGTTTTTGAATTAACCAATGAACAAACCATGAAAAATATACTCACTATCCTGATTTTCCTGCTTTTTCTAACTTCACATCTGACAGTTCAGTACAAGGGAACAGGGTTGCAGTTTCAAAGTGAAGTGGAAGCAAAAGGACTTTGTGAAGAAGATGAGGATAGCGATGAGGGTGAGGATTGCGGCAGGGAAGATGAGGGCGGCGATGAAGATGATGAAGAGGAAAGGGATGATGAAGAGGAAAGGGATGATGAAGAGGAAAGGGATGATGAAGAGGAAAGGG
>CAYFLK010000021.1:12942-18121 GCA_964344035.1 uncultured Pseudomonadota bacterium | reverse complement strand
ATGATGAAAAATCAGAGGGAAATACTAGATATGTTGAAAACAAATATTCCGCTGAAAGCGGACACATCCCCCCTTCTTCGCCTACTTCCTGCACCGGTTCTGTAACTGCAGTCGGGACTGTGGGAGGTTCTGGATCGAACAAGGTGACCCCCGCTCTGGCAAAGAGCGCTAATTTCGCCAAAGGCTTAACTGTATTCGGCATAAATTTACTGGCCACTTCTGAAGTCCCGGATGCAAAGCTGCTGCATATTGCAAACATCACCGCAGAACTGATCGACAACAATGAGGATGGCACACCGGATAATACCTGTGTCACCGCGAAGCTGAGTGAACACGGTTCATATATGCATATCTATAATCAGGAGGAAGGATATTCCGTTGAAATCAACACAGACCCCCTGGATGAAGTGGGTGCGCTGTCCTCGGGTTTAGGGGCCTACGAGACGGTGAACAATTATGCGGACGGAGAGTCTCATGACGCAAGCATTGAGGAAATATTTCACTTGATCACTCAAATCGGTTACTCATCCGTCTACCCCAACGTTTTTGGGGAATCCAACAATGCGTCAAACACTTTGTCAAAATCCATGGATGTGGCAAGAGGCAGTAAAAAACCCCAGAGATGCAGTGATGCACCCTGTAAATGGGTTTATAACAATACCTCCTGTCCCGGGTCTGGAACGGTTGAATCAGGCAAAGCCTGGTACTTTTATGAGGACAGTACCGCTGACTATGCAACCATGATGACGGAATATATTTACTGGGCGGTAAGTTCCAATTTCGGCATGCATGATTCACCGGCAGGCTTTGCCAAGGCATCCAGCGAATGGTGTCCGAATACGAAAGCCAAATTGTTGGCCCAGGACCCCGCGGTATACAACTTGATCAACAATCCGCAATACGCATTCCCCACCGTTTTACCAGATGCGGATTATTCGTATTACACGTTCAAGACCGCGGATATTAAAACCTTTTAACGGAAAAGAAGTGAAGTAACCTTAATTTAAGAAATTGAACTTCTCCGCTGACTTATCAACCCGGTTCATCCTGCTCCTGCTGTCACTGGCAGTGATTTCTGCCGGTTGTTCCGCGCCTGTGCCCCTTCCCAAATATATTGCCGCCAAACCGTGCCTTCAGGATAAAAATGCCGGTGACACGCAACTGGTTAGAGGGAACCCCGGGGTAATACTGACCCGGAAGAAAAAGATATCATGTCTTGACCGGGCTGCATTGGAGCAGGAACTGATCAAAAATCCACCACGGTCCACTGAACCAATCAATAAGTTCATACCCTATCCGGAAGGCTGGATTCCCCGTGAGGGAGACACAACCCCATATGGCAGCGAACTGAGCGGTCCCTGGATAAGATCCCTACGCTTGTACAGGTTAGGCAACGGAACTGAGGCCCTCGAAAACCTGGATGCCGCTCAAGAACTTTCAACATCAGCTGGAGCCCATTGGGAACAGGCAATTCTGAGGCTCAAAATTCTAATCATGATGGGAAGAGCGACTGACGCGCTGGACCTGGTGGATGAAGCCGGTCGACTGGAAAAGGAATTCCTGGGAGTGAATCGAATTGTCCTCTCTTTTGAGGGTTCGATTCATTTTCACCTGGGCGACTTCAGCCCGGCCCGTCAAACTGTTGCCGCCTATCTTCATTCACTAGACAACTGGCAGTTCCCCACTTCTTTTCCTCGGCCCCCTTCAAATAAGGCAGCCCTGCAAGCAGTAACCTGGGGCAAATTAAGAAGCATGACCATTTTTGCCCTGTCTCTGGTCTCTGAAGGCAGAATCGAAGATGCACTGCCCTGGCTGCTGGAAACAGAACAGGAATACCGTCGTTTGCATCAATTCGGCAACCACCCCTTTTACAGTCACTTTGCTAAAATTACATCTGAGGGCATCTACGGTCGTGCAATGAACCAGGCCTTCCTCGGCGCGGCCTACCTGGAGTTGAATGCCCCGCACGGATTAGTGAAACAGGCTTTCTCCCATGCTTTGACAGGATTTGAAGTATTGGGTTACAAGCCCGGAAAACTTTATGTCGCGGCTTTGAAAGCCCGAGCTTTGACGCGCGCCTAGCGTATCCGGGAAGCAAACTCTGCCGCGGAAGCGGCGCTGATAAAAGCGCGGCAAATGGATGCTCCGGAATTCATCTGGCGTATTGCCGCACTAAGAGGAAAAGTTCTCTCCCGGAACGGACAGACGAACGAAGCGGAAAAATCCTACCGTGCTGCACAGACAGCCCTGGACCAGGTCTCCGGATCCCTTTCCAGCGACAGGGCACGCACCCGTTTTGGCATCGGCAAATCCGCAATTGATCATTTTCTGATTGACCTCGACTGGTCACGGCGGGATGCGGAACAGCTTTTCGAAGACCTGGAACGTGGACGGGCACGTGCTTTTGTGGACCTGATGGCCAACCGTGTCATCAACGCAGCAAAGGAAATCCCGGAAGTGGACGAGCTTCAAAAACTGGAACGCAACATTGTGCAAACAAGGATGTCACGCTTTCTCAGCCTGGAAAGCGGAGAAACGTCGCCAGGGATCCATATCCTGCTGGAGAAACGCAGGCAGCTGCTGAAAATCCTGCGTCAAAATTATCCGGACTGGGCAGCCGTCTTCGCTATTGATGCACCTCCCCTTTCCATCATTCAAAAAAACCTCAATCCGGGTGAACGGCTCATCTACGTGCTTCCAGGCAAACCGGAGGACCCCATACGTTTGTTCAACATTGAATCGGATAAAACAGGCTTTCATGAACTCGGAGTCAGTGAAGATGAAGTCGCCGATGTACTCGGGGTTTTCACGGACAGCATCGGATTTCCCAGTGAAGAAGCTCTGGCAGTTGAGGGACTGCAGGGTATCATGCAATCGGAAATCTGGTCGCCCAGCACGACGCTTTACGTGGTCCCTTCCGGATCATTGCACTTCATGCCCTGGGGCTTGCTGGAACATGATGTCCCGGTGGTGGTTCTGCCGACCGGAGGGTGGCTGCTGAGGAGCCCTTCAACAAAGACTGCGGGCAGCAACGCCGTCGTGGTGGGCAATCCGGAGTTCGGAGGCCTGATGGACCCCTTGCCCGGAGCCGAAGAGGAAGCCAGGGAACTGGCATCGTTGTATGAAACGGAACCGCTCATCGGCGGGTTGGCTACACGGAACCGCTCATCGGCGGGTTGGCTACCCTGCCTGCCCTGCGGGAGCGCGTCGGCAGTGGGACGCAGGTCATGCATCTGGCCACTCACGGAGTCTATAACGGCCTCGACCCGATGCGTTCCGCCTTCTACATGACTGTAGATGGAACCGCGCAGCCGGTCACCGCCGCGGACCTGCTTACCCACCCACTCCCAGCCAGAATTGTGATCCTTTCTGCCTGTGAAACGGGTATGGGACGAACAGTGGCCGGTGAAGACTTGCTTGGCCTGTCCCGCAGTTTTTATCTGGGCGGCGCTGTCTCCAAGCTCTCCAGTCTCTGGCCGATTGAAGACGAAGGCACCAAACGGTTCATGCGCGTCTTTCACAAGGAAACGCTTGAAAGCGGCAACCTGGGTTCGGCCTGGATCTCGGCCCGCAATGCGCTGCGTGATTCAGGCGCCTCCCCTTCGGTCTACGGGGCCTTCATGCTCGGCGGCTCCGACAGCCTCAACTAACAGGATTCAACAACCCGGGCCATTGCAAATGCCTCAGCACATTCTCACTGACCATCACCCCGCTACCTTTATCTTTGATTACCTGAAGCCAAACTGAAATCATCGCCGGGATCGCCGCCCTCGTCCTCAAAGCCTTCTTCGGTGCTTAACTTTACTCACTCATCCTACCCATCTTCCCGACCGAAAATCAAAACGAGCGGTGCGTTGCCCTGAGCGGGGACGAAAGCACCGTGGGTGAAGACGGCACACGGAGCTTCAAAAAAAAAGGCCGGGACGCTACCACATGGAAACGCCCCGGCTTCGCAGGAAATATCACTAAATCAGGGTCTGAGTAAAACCCTGAATCCGGTAATTGTTAGGGGAAGCCTCAGCCTGTTGCTGGACGGTAGCCCGGCAAGAATGCTTCAGCTTTTTGAAGGGATTCACTCATCTCCTCCGGAGAGATCAGCACCGTGGTTTTTATATTTGAGATCGATCCCGTTGACCCTATCCCAAGCGATGCTCCTGTTATGGTTGAATTGTCCGGAGCTTCTACGATTGCCACGATGTCATACTCGCCGAAGCTGAAATACATTGACAGCAGCTTGCCTCCTGCGGCGGCAATTGCTTTTTTTGCTGCTTCTATGCGGTTGTCCTGATTCTCAATCATTGCTTTTATCGAGGAGTCCGTATAGGAGCCTTGAAACATATAGTATGCCATCGTGCCTCCTTTTCTGATGGGATACAGATGCAAAAACGAAGGTTGTGCAGTCCTGACGATCAGGACTGCGCCACTATGTTTGAAAAAAATACATTACAGAAGGGGGGGGGGAGTCAAGCGGAATCATTCACAAAATATATCCTCGACCAGATCGAATAATTCGACCATGCGTTGATTGGCAAATTTGTAATACGAAAAGGTTGCTTCCCGGCGTGAAACGAGCACCTCACGGTCTTTCAGCAGCGACAAGTGCTGAGAAAGCGTGGTCTGTTTCAAACCAGTGTAGTATTCCAGGTTCTGCACATTCTGTTCTCCATCTCTCAGCGTGCAGAGGATTTGCAGACGCGCGGGATGCGCCATCACTTTCAGGCATCGGGTAGCTTTATATATGTTGCTCTTCTGCCTCCCGAACAGTTCGCCGAGTTCCTGTTTCAACCGCTCGTTCCTGGAAACGGGCATTGATCCATTTTGCCTTTCCGCTTCCATCTTCAGCACCGTTATACCCTTCTTCCCCAGAACCAGGCTTCCTCCCCGATAATCAGGACTGCGGTTGGCATGATCACATACGCTCCTTCGGGGTATGGACACTGGATGCCGCGGACGTCATCCCGGGCAATGAGATTCCCGTTCCGCACGTATTCGAAACAGCGAACCTTCCGTAAAAAATGGAAACCCGGATTTACCAGCACGTTTTCAGTGGACGTCAAAACCACCGGTGCACCGGCAGGCATCTCGGACAGAATCAACGATCGGATGACTTTCCCGGCATTGGCTTTTGTAGTTGCGGACGTGTGCTTCCCGCATTCGACGGTCACCGCTGTTTTTTCAT
>CAYFLK010000021.1:7444-12932 GCA_964344035.1 uncultured Pseudomonadota bacterium | reverse complement strand
GCCCAGTCAATGGTCGTGCAGCGGCTTGAAGTTGTATGAATGAGGTCTTTGACGACAAAGCCGACCGGCAGTCTGGAAGCCAGTTTTACGCTTTGTGGATTGCTCGCGGGCAGGGCAAAAGGGGGGCAGTCGGCGCTGGTGGAATGAATGTCCAGGTAAATTTCATGATTTTCAATCAGCTCCGCAATAAAACGCGCTCGCTGCCCTTCATAACCATTTGTTTCTCCAAAATGCTCCGGACAGACACTTCGGTTCAGGTTTCGATCGAGGTAGCGCGCGTTACGCGCGGCCGCGGAAGGGTTGGCCAGCACAACGGTCACTTTCCCGGAAGAAAGTGCGCCGAAGAAACCTTCCCCGATCAGTTCGTTGACCGCCTGACAACCGCACACCTCGTCGCCGTGGACTGCAACGCTGATCAGGATTGAAGGCCCGGGTGTTCCGCTCTCGAATGTCAGCAGTGGCGTTGCAGGTGTGAGTTCCACTTGGGCTCCGCGATCAAAACCAATGCCACAGCCACCACTTTTCCTGCAGAACCTTCCCCCAATGCCAAAAGTAGGAAGGCCTTTTCATGTTCACCACCGGTTTGGGGTTTGTGTAAAAATTACCGCTGGCATAGCCCGCGCGGCCGTCACCAAGTTCAATAAAACAGGACCCGTTTCCATCGAATTCCATCCGCGGAGTTTGTCCCTTGATCCCGGCAGCAATACGGTGCGAAACCACATCCGCCTGGTGGTGAGCGAAAACTCCCGCTTTCGGCAGGGGCTTTCCCACAGGCAAGGGAATGCCGGTGACATCTCCCAGCGCGTAGACCCCTTCAAGTTCCGTTTCCATGGTGGCCGGGTTGACCTTGACCCACCCGCTTTCTCCGACAACCGGGGTGTCACGCAAAACTCCCGGTAATTCGTGTGGAGGGATACCACCAAGGAGATCGTAGGAAAGGGGCGGATGATCGGCGAAAAGGATCTCCTTTTTCTCGGCATCGATCCGCTTGGCCTGCTGTCCGGGATTAAAGCCGATGCCCTTCGATTCAAGCATTGAAACAACCATTTTGCCCAGTTCCGGACCAGCGACGCCCATCGGCATAGGTTCGGGGGTCACCAGCTCGACTTCCACGGAACTCCGGTTTTTAGACGCCAGCACTGACAGCAGCAGCGCCGCTTCATAGGGGGCGGCGGGACACCTGAAAGGAATGGAGGAAACGAGCACCACCAGGCGGCCTTTTTCAATCCGCCCGGCCTGCTTTCTCATTTCTTCAACACCTGAGACGCTGTACAGATCATGTGCGTCTTCGGTAAAACCGGGGAGTTTTTCCGGACTGGTGCCTGCGCCCAGCGCGATAACGAGGTAGTCGTAAGCAAGTTCCTCCGTAGGCGTTACCGCCTTCCTTTGCTCAAATTCGATCGATTCCACTTTTGCGTTCAGGAACCGGATTCCTTTCTTTTCAAGCAGCGCAAGAGGTTTCCGGATCCCTTTCTCAGTTCTCCAGCCCAGCAGTATCCAGAGCAGGGAGGGGTAGAAAAGGTGATCTTGACTCCGGTCCACCAGCACGATCTCGTGTTCGAGTGGCAGTGCCTTGCGCAGTTGGCTGGCCGTCACCAGTCCCCCGATTCCTCCTCCAAGTACTACTATTTTCTGTCCCATTACTTCCCCCTTTATCCTGCTGAACAAACGGGCCTTATCCGGCCTGCCTGTTGAAATGTATTTTCAAAGACAACATTCATTGTTTTTTTCAAAGCGGCAGACCCCCGTGTCTACCCGGAGTTAAGGTATGCCCTGCGAAAGGGCAACCACAGGGGTTTGCCCTTACATGATTAACGTTTGGTTTCATGACTGTAGGGACAGACCCCCGTGCCTGTTCGGAGTTAGGGTATGTCCTGCATGACAATAATTTCCCTCAGTGAGAACGGCGGAACAAGAATACGTATTTGCCGCTTTCCTCAATGGATTCCAGCATTTCATGCCCGGTTTGATGCGTCCAGGCCACCATGTCCGATGGCGCCCCCGCATCGGTGGCAATCATCTTCAGCACCTGGCCGATTTCAACATTCTTGATTGCCTTCGCTGTTTTTACCACCGGCAGCGGACAGAGCATGCCGGAGCAGTCCAGAATTTCGTCTGCTTGAATTGAGTTCATCCTTCCCCCTTCCCCGGACCTGCCGGGATTTGTTTCGTTTGTCACCTCAACATGCGAAAATGCCGGATTATGGCTGTCTCATAAAAAAACCGATCCTTTCCCCCTTTCATTCATTTCTTCCAGTGGTGAATCAAGATCTAAAACACCAGCACCTTGTCCGAATCCAATGTCCAATCTCCCAGTTGATTCATGGTGCTGAGTTCCACTCCTCCAATCATTTCCAGCTCCCGCAGACCGCGGGCGTCAGCACAGGTCCCTCAGGACTTGACGTCGCCGCCATGGCCTATCACGAATTTCAACATGCGCTGTATGTTGTAATATCCGTTCGGAAGCGTCTGGTTTGGCAGGGCGCAGGCGACAGCATCCGCCATCAGGAATATGCGGACCTTTACATCGTCATCCCTATTCTGTAAATTCATCGCAATCCGCAGGGCATTGTACGCCTTCTCCGTGCCGTACGGCGCGTCATTGATTATGAACAAAATCTTCATTGCCTGTCCTTTCTTCACCCTTGATGATCATGGAAACATGTGTTAATTTACATAAACACAATCTTTCAATTGTTTAATTGAATATTAGTTTATATGGGATTCAGATGTCAACAGGAAATTTCAAAAAAAGCATTTTTAAACAACTGGCGCGGATCGGCAAGGCATTGAGCAGCGCCAACCGTCTGGAATTACTGGAATTCATTGCCCAAGGTGAGCGCAGCGTCGAAGCCCTGGCGAAGGTTTCAGGATTAAGCGTGGCGAACGCCTCGCAGCACCTGCGACAATTGCGCCAGGCAGGGCTCTTGAATGCCCGCAAGGAGGGGCAGTATGTTTACTACAGACTGGCGGATGAAGCAGTGGTGGACCTGCTCGGTCTTTTACGTGGAATCGCGGAAGGAAACCTGGCGGAAGTCGAACAGCTGATTCGCACGTATCTTGTACAAAAGGACGACCTAGAACCAGTGGTGTGCGAAGACCTGCTGCAACGGGCGCGGGAGGAGATGGTGACAGTGCTGGACGTCAGGCCGCCCGAAGAATTCGACGCGGGGCATCTGCCCAACGCGCTCAACATCCCCCTCCAGGACCTGGAAAAGAGACTTGAGGAACTCCCGGCCGACCAGGAAGTGGTGGCCTATTGCAGGGGACCATATTGCGTGCTTGCGTTTGAAGCGGTCTCCAAACTGAGGGAAAACGGATACCGCGCGAGACGCTTGAAAAACGGTTATCCTGAATGGAAAAGGGGCGGGCTTCCGGTGGAAATATCAATATGAAATAAAGAGCGAAGAAGTGCTGTAGTTCGTCAAAAGAATTCATTTTCCTTGACGCGGTTGTTTGCAACTCCATTTCACATCACTCCCAGTTCCCGCGCGGTCAAATCCAGGCAGAGTTTGACCCGATCCGCCATCTCGTCTATTTGTTCGGTGCTGATTGTCAGGGGCGGCGCTACGACCATCGTGTCCCGAACGGCGCGCATCACCAGTTTGTTGCTGAAGCAGAAATCCCGGCAGAGCCCACCAACTTTCAACGACGCGGGAAAGAACTTGCGGGCCTGTTTATCTTCAACCAATTCGATGGCCCCGAGCAACCCCACGTTGCGCACCTCTCCAACCAGCGGATGCCGAGCAAATTCCTGCCAGCGCCGTTTCATGTGCGGACCTGTTTCCCCGGCGGTTTTCTCAACCAGCCTTTCTTCTTCCAGGATGCGCAGGTTTTCCAATCCCAAGGCACACGCAGTGGGATGTCCGGAATAGGTGAAGCCGTGCGCGAATTCTCCGCCCTTTTCAGTGAGTACTTCCGCCACACGGTCATGGATCATCACCGCGCCCAGAGGCAGATACCCAGAAGTTAGTCCTTTGGCAAGTGACATCAAATCCGGACGGATGCCGAAATAATCGCATCCGAACCATTTACCGGTGCGTCCGAAACCGCAGATCACTTCATCGGCAATCAGCAGGATCCCATGCTCCCCGCAGATCCGCTGGATTTCAGGCCAGTAAGTGCGTGGAGGGACGATCACTCCTCCGGCGCCCTGGATCGGTTCCCCGATAAACGCTGCCACCCGTTCCGGACCCAATTCCAGGATTTTGTTTTCCAGGGAGCGCGCCGTTCGCAACCCGAATTCATCGGCGGATAGGCCCCCGCCGTTTCCGTACCAATAGGGAAAGTCGATGTGCGCGATATCCGGGATAGGAAGATCATCCATTTCATGTATGAATGACTGCCCCCCCAGGCTGGCGCCGGCAACGGTGCTGCCGTGGTAGCTTTCCTTGCGGCTGATGACAACCCGTTTTTCAGGGTGCCCCTGCAGCTTCCAGTATCGGCGGACGGTGCGGAGCACCGTGTCGTTGGCCTCAGATCCTGAATTGGTATAAAAAACATGATTCAGCCCCTCCGGAGTCAGTTCGGCCAATTTTTTTGCCAACTCGACCGCTGGCTGGTTGGTAGTCTGGAAAAAGCTGTTGTAGTAAGGCAGCCTGCGCATCTGATCATATGCCGTGCGCGCCAGGATTTCGCACCCGTATCCTACGTTTACACACCACAGTCCCGCCATTCCATCGAGTATTTTGTTACCCTCTGAATCCCAGAGGTATATGCCTTCACCGCGGGTGATCACCCGCGCGCCTTTTTCCCGCAGCCCCTTGGGATCGGTAAAGGGATGCAGGAAGTGGTTGCTGTCCAGTTGCTGCAGTTCCTCGGTGCTTTGGTCAGGAAGGTCCATGGTATTTTTTGGGTCTACGTTAAAACGAGTGTTTAAAGTATAGCCCCCGTATTTCATCTGGGGTTCGTGAGATGGCCGGACTGTCTAACCAATTCAACCAGTTATCCTGTCACAAAAAACCATTGGCATATTTGCTTGTCACGACTCCTGGACGAGCAGCATAGCCTCACGTTTCCTTTTCTTTTCCCAGCGGAGAGAGAGCCATCCGGAGACAAAAACCCCCAAACTGACAAGCGCGATGATGATGGTGGCCAAGGCGTTGATCTTGGGACTCACTCCAAGCCGGACACTGGAAAACACCTTCATCGGCAGGGTGGTGGACGCAGGTCCGGAAACAAAGCTGGCAATAACCAGGTCGTCGAGAGAAAGGGTGAACGCGAGCAGCCATGATGCGATCAGCGCCGGAGCAATGATCGGCAGGGTGATGACGAAAAAAACTTTTAGCGGTGAAGCGCCCAAATCCATGGCCGCTTCTTCCAGGGAACGGTCCACTTCGCGAAGGCGGGAGGATAAAATAACGGTCACAAACGCCGTGCAAAACGTAACATGCGCAAACCAGATGGTGAGCATTCCGCGTCCCTCGGGCCATCCTAGTGACTGTTCCATCGCCACAAACAGCAACAGCAGCGAAAGTCCGGTGATCAC
>CAYFLK010000021.1:0-7434 GCA_964344035.1 uncultured Pseudomonadota bacterium | reverse complement strand
CCAGCGGGGCAGTTATCATCCCGGCAAAAAGCGTCTGTCCACGGAACCTGCCGAAACGCACGAGGGTGATGGATGACAGCAGTCCAAGCACAAGCGACATGGTGGCGCTAAGCAGGGCGATTTTAAGACTCATCCATGCCGCATCCAGAATCTGCTGATCCTGGAACAGCGCGCCATACCATTTCACTGAAAACCCCGCCCAAACAGTCACCAGCCGGCTGGAGTTGAACGAGTATATGACCAGAATCAGCATCGGAAGATAGAGGAACCCGAACCCGAAAATCAGGGTGCTCACAGTGAATTTGGAACGGTGAATGCCGGACATCAGAACCGATTAAAGAATGTTTTGAAAAGAAGACTGCGTCATGCCGCCCCGGAAGAACAGTCCATGTTCAGCAACGTGCCGTACAGGTCCGGACGTCGGTCCCGGAAAAGGCCCCAACTCATCCGCATTTCCCTGATTGCGTCCAGGTCGAATTGCGCGGTCACAACCGCTTCTTCGGTTCGTCCGGCCTGTTCAAGGATCTCCCCGGTGGGACCGGCAATGAATGAGGAACCGTAAAATGTGACGGCAGAACATGCGCCATATTCAGCTCCGATGCGGTTGGAGGCCAACAGCGGCATCACGTTCGCGGCGGCATGACCCTGCATCGTCCTGGTCCAGTGATCACGTGAATCCAATGACGGTTCCCGGGGTTCAGAACCGATGGCAGAGGGGTAGAGCAGAAGTTCCGCGCCAAGCAGCGCCATCGCGCGGGCCGCTTCGGGAAACCACTGGTCCCAGCAGATTCCCACCCCCAACCTGCCGAAGCGGGTGTTCCATACACGAAAACCGGTATCACCCGGAGAAAAGTAGAATTTTTCCTGGTATCCCGGTCCGTCTGGAATGTGTGATTTGCGGTAGACCCCCAGCTGGCTTCCGTCCGCGTCAATCATCGCCACCGAGTTGAAATGGGCATTTCCCGCACTTTCGAAAAAACTTACCGGCAGCACCACTCCCAGTTCCATGGCCAGTTTGCTCATGCGCTCAAGGGTCGGGTGGTTCTCAAACGGAAGAGCCAGTTCAAAAAAAGCCGGGTCCTGATCTTTACAGAAATATGGCGCTTCAAACAGTTCCTGGAGTAGGACTACGTTTGCCCCTCGTCCAGCGGCTTCCCGCACGAGGTTTTCGGCTCGGTCCACATTTTCTTTTCTGTCAGGAAAACAAGCCGCCTGGGTCACCGCCACGGTTATATTTCTCATCATCATCTCCGTTTCAAACGGTCCTTAAATACCAGTCATATTCCCGCGCAGCAATGGCGCTGTAGAAACGGACCTGCTCCCCGGTTTTCAGGTTGCTAAGCAAATTGCAGAAACCCCTGCCAAAATACTCTGGAAGGATTTCGGCCTGTCGAAAACGGTTCAAAGCCTGCTCGCAGGTGCGCGGGAAAGACGAATCCGTCTGCAAGTATGCGTTTCCTTCAACAGATTCAGGAGGTTCACCGGTCCCCGCTTGCGAACCCGAGTCCGGTTTCCTCCATGGTTTCCCCGGTGACGTCCATCGCGAAAATGGAGGCAGGCAGATAGATCCCCTCTTCCCACACCGCCTCAAGTTTTTGACGCTGAATCCGCTTGCCCCGGAAGACGCCGTTCATGTCCGCAAGGAGCAGGTCAAATTCCTGAATTTCCTGATGCTGTTCCAGGAATATCCCGGAGTCTTGCCTCATAACCGTGTTCATAAAGTACTTTCAACTCCAAACAGAAAACTGTTCAGCTTTCCAACTTCTAGCTTCCGGCTTCCAACTCCCTCGACTGGTAGCGGTGAAACAGGAGGATGGGAAACACCAGCAAGGCGAGCATGACGATGGCCACCGCGGACGCAACCGGCCAGTCCCTGTTATTGAAAAACTCCTGCCACAACACTTTCCCGATCATCAGCGTTCCCGGACCTCCCAAAAGTTCTGGAATGACAAATTCACCCACCGAGGGAATAAACACCAACATCGCCCCGGCAATGACGCCGTTTTTGGATAGCGGCAAAGTGACGGTGAGGAAGGTCTTCCAGGGGGGCGCCCCTAAATCGAGCGATGCCTCCACCAGAGCGGAATCATGCTTGACGAGGTTGGTGTAAATGGGAAGGATCATAAACGGCAAGTAGGCGTAAACGATGCCGATGTAAACCGCCAGGCTGGTGTTTAAAAGCTGCACCGGCTGCTCCAGCAGCCCCACCCACTGAAGCAGGTGATTCAGGTAACCATTGTTTTTTAATATGCCCATCCATGCGTATATGCGGATAAGAAACGAAGTCCAGGAGGGCAGAACCACAAGCAGCAGGAGGATGTTACGCCACCTGGGTTCGGCCCTGGCAATCCCGTATGCCATGGGGTAGCTGATTGCCAGGCAAATGAGTGTGGCAATCAGGGCGATTTTCAGGGAATTCAGGTAGGCAATCCAGTAAATGTCATCCTCGCTCAAAAACAGGTAATTTCCCAGTTCAAGCGTGATCCGGAGCGCATCACCGGTCCAACGAATCAAATCGGTGTAAGGAGGGATAGAAACGGCAGCGGTGGAGAAGCTGATTTTCAGGACAATGACAAACGGAGCCAGGAAAAACAGCAGCAGCCATAAATAAGGGGCAGCTATCACCAGAGTCCTGGAATTGAGGAGCCTGCCTTTCGCCTGGGCGAAAAAAACCGAAAAAGTGGAAGCAGGGATTTCGGTCATTGGGTCAGCACGATAACACTGTGGGGATGCCAATGAACATGTACCGGGTCATCCCAGGTCGGGCGGTCCGCGCCTCTTTCCAGGTTTGAAAGGTGCACGAAGAGGATTTTCCCGTTTTCAAGTTCAACATGATATTTCGAATGGCTGCCCAGGTATGCGATGTCGCTTACCGTTCCGGATGCGCAATTATGCGGTTCCCCGGTTGGTTGACGATTTAGCGTGATCTTCTCGGGACGCACCGCTACCGAAACGCTCATCCCCTTGACCCCGGTGATGCCATGATCGACGTATACCGGGTGTTTCAATTCCGGACAGGAGATCATCACGTGGTCCGCTTCGTCTTCAATGACCGTGCCTTCAAACAGGTTTACCGTACCGATGAAGTTCGCGGTGAAACGGCAGTTCGGGATTTCATAAACGTCCGTGGGGGTCCCGACCTGCAGGATTTGCCCTTCTTGCATGACGGCGATACGGGTAGCCATCGTCATTGCTTCTTCCTGGTCATGCGTGACCATAACGCAAGTGGCGTTTACGCTCTCCAAAATGTTGACCACTTCCAGCTGCATCTGCTCGCGCAGTTTCTTGTCAAGCGCCGCCATCGGTTCATCAAGCAGCAGCAGCTTCGGGCGTTTGGCCAGAATTCGTGCCAGGGCGACCCGCTGACGCTGCCCCCCGGAAAGCTGGTGCGGTTTGCGCCGGGCAAGCCGGGGCATTTCCACAAGTTCCAGCACTTCCGCAACACGGGTCCGGATTTCCTTTTTCGACATCCGATCCTGCTTCAGGCCAAAGGCCACGTTCTGCTCCACCGTCATGTGTGGGAAAATGGCGTATGACTGGAACATCATGTTGACCGGGCGTTCAAAGGGCGGAATGCCGGACATGTCAACCTCGTCGATATGGATTTTCCCTGCGCTTGGGCTTTCAAAACCAGCCAGCATCCGCAGCAATGTGGTTTTTCCGCATCCGGAAGCGCCCAGCAGGCAGAAAAGCTCCCCTTTGTTGATGGAAAGATTAGTCTCACGCACGGCGACAAAATCGTCAAAGCGCTTGCTGAGCCCCTCGATTTTCACATAGGGAGGAGTCGAATCCGTGGGTGAAGAGGTCATGGATCAGGAATCAGGATTCCAGATTGCCTTCATGGGCGCTTTTGTTCACAAAACGTCTTTCTTCATCCCCCTCTTCAGAAAGGCGGGAGCACGGGGATTGAAAGGTTTTGTCTCAGTGGATGGTTCCTGCCAGGCAACCGTTCCCGGTGATGCGCGGGAACGGCTCCTGAAGCGGAATTAGTGTTTGGGCCTTTGCATTACAATCACTGACCCGTACGGATGCGGTTCCATGTGCGGGTTTCCATGCGGTTGTATGCCGCGGATTTAACCACCCCGGCAAAGAGCCGCTTCTTCACTTCTTCAGTAGGATATATGGCCGGGTCGGCAAGGATCTCCGGATCGGTCATCGCCTTTGCAGCGGGAACGGCGTTGGCGTACCACACGTAATTCGTGATGCCCGCCATCACGTCAGCACGCAGGATGTGGTTGATGTACGTGTGCGCATTTTCCGGATGGGGGGCGCCTGCCGGAATGGCCAGCACGTCAAACCAGATCTGCGTGCCTTCCCGGGGAATGATATAATCCACCGTCACCCCGTTACCCGCCTCCGAGGCACGATCCCTGGCCATGAACACGTCTCCGGACCAACCCATGGCCACGCAGATTTCACCGTTGGCCAGATCGTTGATATAGTTTGAGGAGTGGAAATACCGGTAGTATGGACGCACCTTGAGCATTTGCTCTTCAACCCGCTTGAGCATTGCTTTGTCCTCACCGTTTGGATCGCCGCCAAGATAATTGACGACTATGTCCAGCACTTCGTCGGATGAGTCAAGAATGGTCACCCCGCAGTCCTGCAGTTTAGCCACGGTTTCGGGGTCGAACAGCAGGTCGAAACTGTTGGGAACCGAACCCAGCCGCGCCTTGACCATGTCCACGTTTACGCCGACCCCGGTGGTACCCCACTGGTAGATGGCCGCGTATTCATTCCCGGGATCGGAAGAAACAACCTGCGCCATCAGGTCTGGGTCCAGGTTTTTCAGGTTCGGGATCTTGCTTTTGTCAAGTTTCTGCACCGCACCGGCTTGAATCAGACGGGCAAGATAGGGTGCGGCAGTTGGGACCACGATGTCGTAACCGGAACTTCCCGCAAGCAGTTTTGCCTCCAAAATCTCATTACCATCATAAACATCATAATTGACCTTGATTCCCGTTTCTATTGTGAAATTGGCCAATGTGTCTTCGCCGATGTAATCGGACCAGTTGTAAACGTTGAGGACCTTTTCTTCCGCCTGAACGTTCCAGACCAGGCTGAAACCAATTACTACGCCCAGAATAACCCTGACCAGCATTACCATAACTTATCTCCGTTGATAAAATATTAAAAAACAGCGCCGTTATGACACCTGAAAACGACTATGCTTTTAAACAATAATTGTTCAGAAAGCAATTTTTTTTGCTCAATGAAACAGGGGAAACCCGGGATGTGGACGAAGTCCGCAATTAGAGGAGGATCATGATTAAAGCTGTTTGAGGAAGGTGATAGTCTGCCAGCGTTCCGTCTCGGAAAGCAGGGTTTTAAACGGCGGCATGACGCTCTCGAAGGCGCGACCGCCTTCCGAAATACTCCAGTACAGATATGCGTCTGTGGTCATGTGCATGCCCAAAGCTGAAACCAGGTCCGCGGGCGGTGGGTTGATGTTCCGTGCGACGATTCCGTCGCCCCTGGCCGTCTCACCATGACAGGCTGCGCAATTATAACTGTAGATACGGCGCCCCTCGGCAATATTCCTGGGTGTAGCGGGCAGGGGATTTGCTAGGTTTTCATAAGGACCGGGCAAGCCGTTGAACATCGCATATCGATGTCTCTCCATGCTGCCGCCCATCATGCCCCTCATCATCCCTCCCATCATTCCGCCGCCCCGGCCCATTCCATAGACCATCACCACCACCATTACCGCGAGCATCAAGGCGCCCGCGGTTATCATTCCAGGTTTCTTCATCATGTTTCCCGATTCATTGCTTGCATGTGGCAGGTCGTCATATATTCCAGCCGATCAGCAGGCGGGAATGTGCCAAGCCGACAAAACGCACATCGCTTTATGACTCAAACGATCTCAGGGATTGACCACTTCAAACCCGGCTTTCACAACCGCCGATTTCAGCTGAACCGGATTGACAGTTTCCGCATCGTATTGCAGATAGGCATTTTTTTCTGAGAAAGAAACTTTGCTCTCCAGCACTCCGTTTTTTCCCGATAATACTTTTTGCAGTCTTTCCGCGCACCCGTCACAGTGCATACCGGAAATGGTCCAGTTAATTGTTTCCATCGATACCTCGTTTGATGTTTGAATGAATAAAGTTCCGTGTCACCACCGCATTCCTCCCGAATGAAATGACCCTCATCCGGAACGCTGGGCGTGAAACCTGCGGATCTTTTCGGGCCACAGGGACTTTACGTAAATGAGGACACTAATCATTTCCTCTTCAGTGATTTTGCCTGCAAAACCGCGCATGGGCGATTCCTTTGCCACCGATCCGTTTTTGATGATGTCGAACAGCATGTCATCCGGATGGTGCCATGCGTGTCCTGTCCCGTTCAAAGCAGGCGCCAGGTAGACCCCATCGGGTTTGGTCCCTCCCTTGGGCATTCTCGGGTTTTCACCCACTGCTCCGACACCGTGACATGATGCGCAGTTCTGCTGGTACACCCGCGCACCCGTCTCCAGGTTCCCCGCGGTAACCGGTGGCGGTGAAGTTGGCGAGTTGTAGTAAAAAACCACGAACCCCAGCAGAATCACCACTCCCGCGCCAATCCAAAGGAAGAGCGGTTCCCTACGTTTTACCGGTTTTGCGCCGGATTTTATTTTTCGTTTCATGTTTTTCTTTTTACCCATTTCCTTCCCTCCTTATCATGGTGGTTTGTTGCAGCAGTGCGGGACATGCTTGGCGGAGGACCTCACGTTTTCATCCGTGTATCGATACCAGCCCAGTTTGTAACGGTTCCACCAGTCATCAGCGAAGCGGCAGCCGTTTTCCCTGACTACCTGTTCAATGTCATCCACGCTGAGCATTGAACCGTCATAAACAACTTTGAGTTTGCTGTTTTCCTTCACAAACGAAACCAGGTCTACACCTTTCAATTGGTCAATGGCGTGAATGATATGCTGGCGCTCAACTTCTTCAGCGCCTTCAATTTTAAGGCATCTTGACATCAGGTATCCCTCATGAATTCCAGGTCTGTGTTTTCCCGCCACGACACCTCCTTGAACCAGAATGAGAAAAACAACATGTGTCTACATACTATACTATATAGGGGTATAAGGTAAACATAAAAATAGGTATTTTTTCCCTTTTCTTAGTCTCTTACAATTTGATTCTTTGACAACATGTCGAAGAAATTTTCAGATACATAATATTCTTTAATAAATTCAAAAAGATAGGTGTGTTTATCAAAATTCCATTTTTTGGTTACGGTTGGTACAGGTTAGGCAGTAGGCCGTAGGGGCGGACCTGCGTCTGCCTGTGCGTAGCACGCAGACAGGTGTCCGCCCATCGTTGTGGGCAAACACATAGGTTTGCCCCCTACGAAACGACCCAAAACCCCTAAAATCTATGTCTCTTCGCGTTTTAGACCGAAGTTCCTTAAGTCTGCCCCCCTAAAATAGGTTTAACGCACTGATTT
>CAYFLK010000020.1:624-53986 GCA_964344035.1 uncultured Pseudomonadota bacterium | reverse complement strand
CTTTAATCCAAAGGTTGGGAGCTTTTTTTGTTATGAATCGCTCAAGTTAGGTTTATATTTATGTTCTAGTTCCGTCAACAAAATAATCACAGTTGGTCGCGCAAGCTGAAACACAGGTTACATGGTCAGGATTACAGTTCCCGTTTCTGCGCTTTTCTTTTCAAAACGGCCGACAAGCTGACTTCACGAGAAATTTCGCCAAACCTGACTTGTTTCCCGATTCGTGTATGATTCCAAGGAGTTTGCATAGTATTTCGTCAGGGGCTTAGAGAAATAAAGCAAGGCATGGAACAAGGAATCCATGCATCTGCTGGGAGGAAAACAATATTTGAAAAAGCATATAGCCGGTTTTCAAAAAACACGTCAACCTGAATGATCAATGATGCAAATCCCGGATCAGGCTCAAATCGTCATTATTGGCGGCGGCATCGTCGGTTGCAGTGTCGCCTACCACTTGGCAAAGGAAGGAATACGGGACATTTTGCTGCTGGAACGGGGGCGGCTCACATGCGGCAGCACTTTCCATGCGGCGGGACTAGTTGGTCAGCTGCGCAGTTCCGCGAACATCACCAGGTTGCTGCAATACAGCGTAGATTTATATCAAACAATTGCAGAAGAAACCGAACAGGAGACAGGCTGGAAAATGAACGGTGGGTTGCGCCTGGCCTGCAATGCCGAGCGTTGGACGGAATTGAAACGCCAGGCAACGACTGCCCGCAGTTTCGGCCTTGAAATGGAACTGCTCAGCCCGGAAGAAGCAAAGAAACTGTGGCCCCTGATGGGGATTTCCGATCTGGTGGGCGCAGCTTTTTTACCGACCGATGGGCAGGCAAATCCATCGGACATAACCCAGGCGCTTGCCAGGGGCGCCCGCATGCACGGGGTGAAAATCCTGGAGGAAAAACCGGTGACCGGAATTCGGGTCGAGAATGACCGTGTTGCCGCGGTGATGAGCGTTGATGGCGAGATACGCTGTGAAGCGGTGGTCAACTGCGCAGGACAATGGGCCGGGGAAATCGGCGGGATGGCCGGAGTGAATGTCCCGATGCAATCCGTACAGCACCAGTACATCATCACTGAACCGATTGAGGGTGTTGATCCGGACCTCCCGACTTTGCGTGATCCGGACCGTCTGACTTACTGGAAAGAGGAAGTCGGAGGACTGGTGATGGGCGGATATGAACCCAACCCGGTCCCCTGGGCGCTGGAAGGCATTCCCGAGGATTCCATCTTCCACCTGCTTCCGGAAGACTGGGAGCATTTTGAGCAGTTGATGCTTCCAGCGGTTGAGCGGGTCCCCGCGCTTGAAAACGCTGGTATACGCCAGTTCATCAACGGACCCGAAGCCTTTACTCCGGACGGCAATTTCATCCTCGGAGAAGCGCCTGAAGTGAAGAATTTTTTTGTGGGCGCGGGATTCAACGCGTTCGGCATCGCCGCCGGAGGGGGTGCGGGAAAAGCGCTGGCGGAGTGGATAATGTGTGGACGGCCATCCATGGATCTTTGGGTGGTTGACATCCGTCGGTTCGGCAGAGTGCATGCAAGTTCAACATGGGTTCGCAATCGAACCCTGGAACTTTACGGAAAACACTACACGATCAGTTGGCCGCATGAGGAGCACCTGAGCGGCAGACCAGCAATCACCTCGCCGCTTTATGGACGACTTAAGGAACAGGGCGCATGTTTCGGTTCAAAACTCGGGTGGGAACGGCCTAACTGGTTTGCGCCGTCAGGCAGGTATGCCAAGGACGAATATTCATTCGGGCGGCAGAACTGGTTCCGGGCCGTCGGACGCGAACACCATGCCGTCAGAAAACGAGCCGCGCTTTTCGATCAAGGTTCATTTGCCAAATTCCGGGTGACAGGCCCTGACGCTGAAACATTCCTTTCTAGAATCTGCGCAAACCGGGTGGACCGCGAACCGGGTCATGTAACCTACACACAGATGCTGAATGACCGCGGAGGGATTGAATGCGACCTCACCGCTTCCCGTTTTTCCGCGGAGGAATATTACTTGGTTTCAGGTACTGCCTCGCGGACCCATGATTTCTGTTGGATCAGGGGTTGCAAAAAGAAAGGTGAAAGGGTTGAGTTGCAGGACATCACCGAGGAATGGTGCACTCTCTCGTTGATGGGGCCTCGTTCGCGTGACGTGCTTTCCCGGGTAACCGGGTTTGATCTGGGAAATGCCTCTTTCCCCTTCGGCTCATGCCGCAAAATTCCGGTTTCATCCGCGGATGGGAAAGGAGAAATCCGTGAGGCATGGACCCTTCGCATCACCTATGTCGGAGAACTGGGATGGGAACTGCACCTGCCCCGCGCTGACGCTGAAAAGGTTTATGATGGGCTGACGGAAGCCGGACAACCGCTCGGTCTTGTAAATGTGGGTTATCGCGCGATCGAATCACTGCGCCTGGAAAAAGGTTACCGCGCATGGGGAAGCGACATCACACCGGACAACACCCCGTTCGAGGCCGGTCTTGGCTGGGCGGTCAAACTAAACACGGGAGTGGATTTTATCGGCAGAGAAAAGCTGTTTTTGCAAAAGCAAACCCCCCTTACCAAAAGCCTAGCCTGCTTCACAGTTGCCGACCCCGCGGTGGTTTTGCTGGGCCGTGAGACGATATATCGCAATGGTGAAGTCGTCGGATGGCTTACCAGCGGCGGGTGGGGATACACGCTGGAACTGAATATCGGCTATGGATACGTAAGAAACGAATCCGGTGTTGACCGGAAATTCCTGCTCTCCGGCAATTATGAACTTGAAGTTGCCAACAAAAGAATTCCCTGCCACATACACCTTAATCCGCTGTATGATCCCAAAATGACAAGAGTAAAGGCGTGACCCTCTCTGTATAATCCAAAGTCCGGGGCATCCGGCATCATCCTTTGTTCATTCCTTCGAAAGAACTCAAAGCGCTCCGCGGGTTCTCACAAAAAAATATTGCGGCCTCTGCCTGCATAGTCGAACATGTATTTAGGATGTGCAATTGCATAACAAGTTTCTGGATGCAGAAACATCCTGTGCAAATGTATAATCAAATCCTGGTTCATCACACATTGGCTCAAGCATCATGGGATACCTGGCCCTGCTTATCCTTTCAATGATCACTCCATTGTTTGCGTATTACTTCAGTGACTCACTCTCATACCGCTTCCATTACCGGGACATGGTGCGTTCCGACAAATGGTTCTGGCAGAGGGACCTGAGTGATGAAGAACTGGATGTGATTGCCCACGAGCATGCAAAAAAATTCGCGAAAATTTCCGCGTGGATCGTGAGCGTGATCTGCATCTCGGTGTTCATTTACGTAAGTTATATCTCGTTTTCGGAAATGATCTGAAAGGGAATCATTAATTCCACGGCTCTCATTTATGATGAACTCGTAAAAAGTCCCAAAACGCACAATTTCGTTCTCGTAACTCATTGAAATCATTAGATGCAAAAAACCGGATTTCGACTTTTTACGAAACCATCATTTATAGCTTTGCATGGGGTATGGCCGGGCTCAATCAGGCAGGACACCCGTTCATGAACCAGGCACGGCTTTCATCCGGGAGTTAGCATGCGGGCGCTGTTCAAAATGCTGGTGATTGTAGTGCTGGTAGTCTCAGCGCTGATCCTGCCCTTATACCTGTGGCAGCTCGCGGACCGGCAATCGTACGAGGATTTCCTGCTGAAAAGCGTCTCGCCAATGACACAAAAATCCCGCAACGCCATTCTCGAAAAACGGAGAATGCTGCCCTGAAGCACAAAAAATATCATGCTTAATCATAAATCATTGGACGCGGTGGCACATGCTCACCGGGGTGAACATGTCTTTCCGCTTTATGATTCGTATTGTTTTTCAAACCTGCCGAATTTTTTCCGCCGGATGCTGGGCGCCTCCGCGCGCTCCCGGATGCCAGCGGACGTGCTTGGAGGGTTGCCCGGGAAGTTCCGTCAGCTCGTGTTTTTCTACCTCGACGCGTTCGGATGGAAAACATTCGAACTGCTTTGCGACCAGTCGTCTCTGCTCCGGCGCTTGATGCGCGAAGGAGTGATATCCAAGCTCACGGCACAGTTTCCTTCCACCACCGCACCCCATGTCGCCACCATCCATACCGGTCTGCCGGTTGGAGAAAGCGGGTTCTATGAATGGCATCAATACGAACCGAAGCTGGACCGGATCATCCTGCCGCTTTTGTATTCCTTTGCGGGAGACGTGCTTCCGAATACGCTCCAGCACTCCGGCTTATCCCCCGCTGACCTTTGCCCGGACCGCACACTCTATCAGGACATGAACGAAGACGGCATCGGCACCTATGTGTTTCAAAGCGCGGAGTACACTCCTTCTCCCATTTCAGACACAGTTTTTGCGGGCACGACTAAAGTCACCCCTTTCCGTACCTTTGCCGAAGCTTGCGCGTTGCTTGTCGGGGAAATGCGGGAATGCTCCGGCCCGGGATACTTTTTTGTGTATCAGAACAGCGGCGATGAAATGGGCCACAAGTATGGTCCGGATACGGCGCCCTTTCTTTCAGAAACAAAATCCCTTCTGTATGTTCTGGAAGAAGGGTTTCTCAAACTGCTTGGCGACCAGGGTGGTGAAACCCTGGTTGTGATCAGCACCGATCACGGGATGACGCTGATTTCTCCGGAACGGACCTTTTATCTCAACCACGAAGTTCCGGAACTGCAGGCCATGCTCCGCCGTAACCGTGCAGGTGAAACTCTGGCGCCTGCCGGAAACTGCCGGGATTTCTTCCTCCATGTCCAACCGGCCCGGCTCCGGGAAGCCCGGGAACTGCTGGAAAATAAACTCAAGGGAATAGCCGAAATCCGGATGGTTGAAAACATGATCGATTCAGGATGGTTCGGACCCGTAATTTCGGACTTTTTCCGCGATCGCGTCGGCAACCTGGTGATCCTGCCCAAGGCCGGGGAAACCGTCTGGTGGTATGAAAAAGACCGCTTTGAAGTGAAATTCCGCGGCCATCACGGCGGACTCAGCGCTGATGAAATGGAGATTCCCTTGATGCTGCTTAACGTCTGATTGTATCTCTTTTTGCATCATTATCACTGATGTCCACAAAATTCATTGTATTGACCGACACCCATTTTGTTCCTCCCGGAAAACGCCTGTTTGGAGGAAATCCGCGTGCGAGGCTGGAAAAAGCTGTCCGGATCATTACTCGGGATCATGCCGACGCGGAATTTGTTCTGGTCACCGGAGACCTTGCTCACCACGGTGAAGCAGGTGCATACCGATCCCTTGAAGATGTCCTGTCGGGATGTCGGTTGCCGATTCATCTGATGATGGGGAACCACGACCACCGTGAAACACTGTTGCAAAACATTCCCGGGATGAGGACCGACAAATACGGGTTTGTGCAGTTCTGTCTGGAAACACCAGAACTGCGCGTGATCTGCCTCGATACCGCGGAACCAGGGACCCATGTAGGGAACATCTGCGAAGCAAGGCTTGAGTTTCTGGACCGTGAGCTTGCCAAACCCAGTGAAGGCAAACTGGTTGCGCTCGCGCTGCATCACCCCCCGTTTGAAATCGGGCTGCGCCCGATTGACCGCATCAATCTGAAAGACGGTGGAGCACTGAAGGAAGTCATTGATGCCCATCAAAAACCGGATTACCTCTTTTTTGGACACGTTCATCGTCCTGTGCAGGGATTGTGGAACGGGATTCCGTACAGCATCCAGTACGGTATCAACCACCAGGTGGCGCTGGATTTTTCTGAAATGGACATGATTCCTCTGACATTCGCCCCCCCCCAATTCTCCGTTGCTAAAGTGGGGGCGGAGAAGGAACTGCTGATTCATTCATGCAGTTTTCTCTATGATGGTCCTTTTTTCTCCAACTCCTTTGACGTCAATGAAGCTGTCATCAATGAGCCGCTTTGAACCATCTTGTCGAATTTCCTGCATTGAACATGTTAATCCTGTTTTGGCATTTCTGTTGCGTGAGGTTCCGGAGGGATCATACAAAAAAATCTCCAGCATGACAGGCATGAAGCCCGAACATTCAACATTTGACTTGTATTGTTAGCGGCAGGGACTAGAAACGAGGTTTGTAACAACCATGTAAAGAAGGATCATGGATTGGAGGATGAGTGAGAACGCTGCTGGTTGACGACGATCTGGAACTGCTCAACTCGCTGACGCAGTACCTGATCGGCATCGGACTCAAGATGGAAGCAGCACAGAACATTAACCGCGCGCGTTCGGTGTTTCAGCAGGACCCGAAAACCTTTGGGCTGGTGATTACCGAAATCGAATTGTCCACGGGAAACGGTTTCAGCCTGCTCAAATGGATGCGCAGAAAAAACCCCTGGATCCAGGCGATTATCATCACCCGCGAAGCGGAACTCGATTCTGCGCTGACCGCCATTAAATGCGGGGTGACGGATTACCTGGAAAAACCACTGAACCTGAAACACCTGCAATCCGCGGTGATGAAATGCCGCAAACTCTCGGATGGGGTCCCGCCCGGGGTGGCACATTCATCGGACTCCTCTTCATACAAATACACGGCCAATTCCTGGCGGCCTCAGTGGCATCATGACCTTGTGCAGCTGATGCGGGCCGCGGTGCAGTACTGGATGCAAAGCACCGGAACCAACAAGGGCGAGCTTGCCCGTCGCAGCGGACTCTGGAAAACACAGGTGGACCGCAACACCGTGCGTGCGCGCACCCTTGACCGCTATCTCATCGTCGAAAAACTGCCGCAAAACCCGCAATGGCAGAAAATCCTGGAAACCGCGCGTTATGTGCTCAAGCACTGCCCCCCTTCCTCTCAACGCTTTGAAATTGAGATGCTGCTCTACCGTCTGCATCGCATGCTCAGCGCGGAGGAGGAGCAGTTCCCGCCCACTCCGCCGACTCCGGATATACCCCCGGAACCAGGTGAATTTGTGGCGCCCCCTTCCGGTCCCTCCCGTAGTATTCCACACCAGCGCTGAAGCGGAACGAACTCTACTGTATATTCATTGGTGTTATTGCCGCAAACAAGCGCAAGAGAAACATTTTACGAAAATCGCTTTCCGGGAAGGAAGAACGCAATCAGGTTTGAAGCAAGTATCACCGCGGCCAACGTCCAAAAAACCGACTGCACGTCCCACCGATCAGCCACAGCCCCGGCCAGCACCGGGACAGCGACGGAGAAAACCGACTGCATGCCGAACACCAGGCTGGTTGCCGAACCGCCCATCGAGTCACCGGCCAGGTCCATTGCCCACGAATGAACCACGGGTCTAACTCCGTAAAGGACAAACCCGAGAACGGAAATTCCGCTGATGAATAGAAGCCGGCTGCCTGCCAATGACAATGCAAATATCACAATGGTGCTGAGAGCCAGTCCGCTGACCACTATCGGCCTGCGCCCGATGCGGTCGGACCACGCGCCAGCGACTGGACTGGCGATGATGCCGCCAAGCTGCATTGCCGCAAAACCAAGCCCCGTGATCCATGGCCCGGCCTGCAGGGTGTCCGCTAAAAAAATCGGGACAAACATCAGCAGCCCCACCTGTGCGGCAGCACGCAGTCCGGACATCAGCGAAAGCGCCCACATCTCGTAGTTCAGCAGCCGTTTCAAATCCTGCAGGTAGGAGGCTCGTGAACTTGTATGAGGAGAGGGACCGGTTTCACCATTTTCCCGTTTGCCCAGAAACATCCAGAGCCAAATTGACACCAGCAGCACCGGCAGTGTCGAAAGAAACGCGGCTTCATGCCACGTCACAAAACCAAGTACCGCGCCAACCGCCAGCGGGGCGACTGCGTCACCGATGTTCGCCCCCAGCGCGTGTATCGAAAGAGCGTAACCGCGGTTGGAAGGATAACGGCGGGAAAGATAGGAAATCGCCGCCGGATGCCAGGCGTTGTTGGTCGCGCCGATGACAGCTATCATAAACGCCAGGGGGAGAACGCTCCATGTGGCGGAGGCCCCTCCCAGCGCCACCGTGCCCAGAAGCAGGGAACCGCTCTGGATGATCACCCGTCGTCCGGTGATGTCAGTCAAGGCCCCGCTGGCAAAATTTGCAATAAACGATGAGAGGTGAAAAACCGAAACCAGCGTGCCCGCAGTCAGGTAGTTGATCTCCAGCTCATCCTTGATCCACGGGAGCAGCAGGTAAAACGTCGCAGCAATCCAGTGCGTGGCCGCATGCCCCAACCCGACCATCAAGGCCGGTCCTTGTTCCGAGAGAGGGATCCCGGTCATGCGGCTGAAGGTTTTTGATAAAGACATCTTATAGAATTATGAAACGGTTTTTGATTGCACAGTCTTGAGTAGCACAACCGCCGGACTTAATGCAAGACAGTGTTTTCACGGGCGCATAACGGTGTAAACATACAAGTGCCTGCGCCGTGGATTGCTGAACTTCATTGCTTGCGCGTTGACACGACGCGTTGCTTGAGTTAGCGTGATACTTTGTTTTTCATTCTAACCCGGTTGGGAAAAATCGAAATCAGCACGAGGAGTAACATGCCTGACATTGAACAAGTGGAGGAGTTTGAGAATAACGGTGTTGTGGTCCTGAGAAACGTTTTCCGGGACTGGATTGAACGCCTGTCGGCAGGCGTTGAGCGCAACTTCAGGGACCCGGGACCGCATTTCCGTTCATACACCCGTGACGGGGACGAGGGTTCGTTTTATGGGGATTACTGCAATTGGCAGAGGGTCCCGGAATATCGTGAGTTCCTATTTCATTCCCCGCTCGGCAACATCGCCTCCAGGCTTATGCAGTCCAAGACATTACGTCTGTTTCACGAACATGTGCTGGTCAAGGAGCCGGGTACGTCGAACAAGACCCCGTGGCACCAGGACCAGCCCTACTACTGCGTGGATGGGCGGCTCAACTGCAGTTTCTGGATCCCCCTCGACCCGGTGCCAAAGGCGACCTGCCCGGAGTTCATACTCGGTTCCCATCAGTGGGGGCGCACTTTCAGGCCAAAAAAATTCGTTGGTCATGACTACGATCATTCAGACCCAATGCTGGAAGACATTCCCGATATCGATTCCAAGCGCGCGCAGTACAGCATACTCACCAGTGAACTGGAACCAGGGGACGCGGTAGCGTTCAATTACATGACCGTTCATGGTGCGCCGCCGAACCGTTCCGCAACACACCGCCGGAGGGCCTTCGCCGCCCGCTTGCTCGGTGATGACGCGGTTTACGCCACGCGTTCTGGTGAAATCTCACCTCCGTTTCCCGGACTGGAAAAGCGCTTGAAACCGGGAGATCCGATCAGCGGAGATGAATTCCCGGTCATCTGGCCCACTCCTGTTTGATTGCCGGAAACACCAGGACCTGCTTGGTTTTAGGCTAATAAAATTGCATTAAGGCCAGATTTAGGCATGCGTGCCAAGGACTTCTGAATCAAGGTTATCGTACCTTTGAAGAAGTACAATGTGCGGTTTCGGTGCCGCTCAAGCATCCCGGGCGATGATGAAACCACGGAAGCATTTTACGAGGAAATCTTTGAAGCGGAAGACCTTGCTGGAGTGTTTGCGAAACTGGATGAGGAATACGCAGGATGGGATGAGCGGGCTGCCATCCCCTTCCAGTCTCCAGGAGGTGAAATGCGCCTGGAATCTGTTGAAATACGTAGTCCCGAGGGAGATATCCTGTATTGAGATATCAACCGGGCATTGGACGGAGCAGTTCCCGCGAAGATGATTTCATGTTGTTTCAGACACGCTTTCAAACACCTTTTCCACAAAACGCTCCATTCTTGCGGAGCGTGATCCTTTCACCAGCACGATACCCCGTCCAGGCCACTGGGAGTTAAACACGTCAAGCAGTTCAGGGAGTTCTGAAAACCGTTGCGCCTTTGTCTTGCCGCCTCCGGATGCGCTCCAGCCCCGCAAGTATTCCGCACCAGTTTCCCCGCCCAAAATGAACAGCCGTTCAGCTCCTGCGTTGAAAATAGTCGCCCCGGTTTCACGGTGCAGTTCCGGGGACCTCTCACCCAGTTCCGCCATTGGTCCGGCCACCACCCACAGCGGCTCTTCCGGGTGCATTGATCGTATCGCTTGCAGAACTCCAAGAAACGAACCGGGATTGGCGTTGTACGTGTCGTCTATCAGCCATCCCTGTTTCAGTTTGCGCCAGTGAAAGCGTCCCGGGACCGACAGGTCGAGTATCTCAGCGGCATGCTGCAGCAGTTCTGCGGATATGCCGAATTGGTGAAGCAAGACCAGCGCGGATATCAGGTTTCGCAACTGAAGCGGGTTTGCCGTGCCAGCATGCATGGTCAGCCCGAACAGGCTGAAAAGGATTCCGGACCCGGAACTTTCAATGGTCTGAGCGTGGTAGTCTGCGGCAAGTTCATCCCCTTCTTCATCCAGCGCATAACGCACCAGTCTCACTCCGCACTCGTTGGCAAACCATTCAACCTGGTCGAGATGTAGCAGAGAGGACGGGACAATCACCGGGGCTACGCTATTCATGCCTTCGAACATCCCGCATTTTTCGCGGGCGACTCCCTCCGTGTCCCGCAAAAACTCCAGATGGCTTTCTCCGATGTTGGTCAGAATTGCCCCATCCGGCATAACGATGCGGGAAAGTTCCGCCATTTCCCCAAAACGGTTGGTGCCCATCTCTATCACCCACCACCCGGTATCAGGGTCGGCGGAAAGCAGTGTGAGGGGCACCCCGATCCAGTTGTTGAAGTTGCCAGGGGTAGCTTCAACCTGCTGCCCGATTCCGGCACACAGACGTGCCAGCATTTCTTTTGTTGAGGTTTTTCCGTTGCTACCGGTAATGCCCAGCACCTTTCCCCGGTAATATTGCCGGGCGTGGGCCGCCCATTCACGCAGCGCGCTGTTGGGGTCGGGAACCTGTATCCGCGGGAAATTCCTGTTTTGCAGATGCTTTGGAAGACGTGAAGGGTTCAGGACCACACCCGCCGCTCCGCGAGCAAGAGCCTGTTCTACATGATCATGGCCGTCCGTGCGTTCTCCGGAAATGCAGAAAAACCAGTCGCCTTCCATCAGCGTGCGGGAATCGATGCTGAAAGAACGGATTTGGGCATGACTCTCGACGTTTACAGGCCGACCACTTAAAATTTGCGATAACTCTTGAATTTGATAAACTGAAAAATTCATTTTTTTTTAAAACGGAAACTCGATTCAAACATTACATTATGGATTCTCTCGAAAGCAAATTTCAACAAGTCCTTTCGGAAGTGATTGTGGATGATTCCGGACAGCGGCTGACCGACACAGAAATTGTCTACAGCTGTCTGGTCAACAACGATTTTGCCAAGATCACCCTCATTCTGCCGGAAGACTCGTCCCTGCGAGGATATCTGCCCGGCAGGGTGGAACAGGCGGTGCAGCAGCTCGATGCGATCAACCGCGTCGCGGTGGATGTCAGGGAAACTCCACCGGAAGATGAAGAGGAGGAGCCCCAGCAGGCCCCGCGGCGTCCGGTGCAGCAGCCGAAAAGGACCGCGTACCTGCAGAACTATGACGCGGTGATCGCGATCGCAAGCGGCAAGGGAGGCGTGGGCAAGTCAACCGTAGCGGTCAACCTGGCGCTGACGCTCGCGCAGAAAGGAAGCCAGGTCAGCCTGTTCGACGCCGATCTCTACGGCCCGAGTCTGCCGATGATGATGGGGATGCGCAACAAAAAACCACGGTTCCAGGGACCGAATATCCGCCCAATCCACACCCTCGGCATTTCCGCGTTGTCCATCGGCAACCTGGTTGAAGAAGACATGTCGGTTGTGTGGCGTGGTCCGCTGGTGCATCAGGCCATCGAACAGATGCTGCGCGATACGGAATGGCCCGGAGGCGATTACATGCTCATCGATCTTCCGCCCGGGACCGGCGACACCCAGCTTTCGATTTCACAGCTTTGTGAAATAGCCGGCGCCGTGATAGTCTCTACCCCGCAGGATGTGGCCCTCCTCGACGCGATGAAGGCGGTGAACATGTTCTCCAAGGTCGATATCGATATCCTCGGCGTCATTGAAAACATGAGCCACTTCGTCTGTCCGCACTGTCAAAAAACAACTGCGATCTTCAGCCAGAACGGCGCCGAAAACGCCAGCAAAAAACTCGAGGCGCCTTTCCTCGGCGCCATCCCCATCGAACTCGAGGTGCGCGAGGGCGGGGACAGCGGGAAACCGCTGATGATCAGGAAACTCGACTCCCCGGCTACATTGGCCTTCCGGGAAATCGCCGATAATCTGGTGCATTCACTGGAAAACGAAGCATGAGCTGATGCACATGCGCGGAACCACATTATTTTTCCGTTGACTTTACACACAATCCCCGGAAAATATTAGGGTTCCCTACCGGGTCGGTAGCTCAGTTGGTAGAGCATCTGACTTTTAATCAGGTGGCCCTGGGTTCGAGTCCCAGCCGACCCACCAATAAAATCAGTAAGTTACGGTGATATTTACTAAATACACAAACAGCCTACCCACCATGGTTACCGTGCTGAATGCGGAGGGTGGAGGATACAGTGTACTTTGTCTACTGTCACCGAAAGTTCGTAATTCCTGCCTTTTTTCAACGCACAAATAATACAGCACTTCCGGTAAAGCTGAATGGCGTATCCACATCACAGTCAATTTCCTTAAATTCCAGTTTCAGGCTGGTATCGTCTACCAATTGAAGAAGTACAGCACTGTTTCCGGTTAATGCATAACAGTAAATGCCGGCATCATTCCCGCTGATTTCACTGAACTCCCGATTAACAAGACCTGAGGATGCAGGTGTAAAACTGTGTGCCCCTGAAGCTTCCGGAAGGGAAGTTCCAATTGAGAGAACCCCGACTGAAGGATCGATTTTGTCATGAACCAGGGCGACATGAGGGTCTTCAGGGAATACTCTGTTGCTGTCCGCGCTGGCTAGGAACCACACCCCCTGTGCTGTTCCGGCTAGGTCCTGTTCGATGGTGCCGCAAACTGGCGGTTCACTCCGATAGTTCCCTGAATAACCAAATCGGGATTCAAGCTCGGTTTTGAGCGTGGGCTCATAGGCATTGCTGACACAAGCGGTGTAGATGGCATCACCAGCGCCATTTTCCCAGCGGGTTTGGTTGGCCCACTGCAATGCCGGGATGCGTTTGTCCCTTGCACCAAAATCCAAAGCCCATTGCCCTGCCGTACCTCCTGCGGTGCCGATTACTGTGTCTGCCGGAACATAATGTTCCATGCTGTAAGTGCAATATCGGTAATCTTTACCCCCAGTCGTATAGGTGTTGCAACTGCCTGAAGATTTCTGTTCCAGTTGTGATTGCAAATCAGTTGACAGGCTTTGGATATGTCCGAAATAAGCCCTGTACTGTGAACAAGGTTTAAACGAAATTGAATAATCAGTATAAACTGGCTCCTCTGACAGGTGCTCGGAGGTGTTTATATTTACAATCCATGCATCCCCAGGCATATGAACATTCACCACATCCGGTGCGCCTTCCCCGTCACTGTTGACGATATAGAAGTAATGGTGCATGGTCGGGAATGTATGCCCGGTTGGATTCAGATTTCCAAGAGGCGTCAGATCTGTAAAATCACTTGGCGATAGTGGAAGCGCTGTAAAGAGATGACCGCTTCCGCAATCCGGAAGACTGCTTGTACTTGACACTTCGCTTGATGTCGAACTGCCGTAAAAACCCATGCAGCTTACAGAGATCACAGTCCATAAAAAAATGATCAGGCAAAAACCGAACGCCCTTACACAGTTACGACAAACAAGCATCAGGCGAGAGATCAACATGATAACCGCGCAGTTCTATTGTCAAATTGCATAAGTGCCATTCCTGCACTTGGTTCAAATTAATTGGACCATAAAATTCCAAAATGGAGAAAATGCAGAAGTGTATAAACTCAATTATAATTTATAATAAATTGATATTAAACATTTAATGTCTTTATTTTGGTCAGGCAGCTGTTTTATCGGCTTTTCTTCTTATTGTAATTTTATGCATTTGGTTTTTACACGCATTCATTGGCGGGTACATTGGGGATGTGATGTGGAAAAGGAGCATCCTTCACATTTACGGTTGACTTGAACAGGCACATAATATATAAGACACAAATAACTGAAACCAGTATGATTCTTCAATTGCACAAATTAACAAGATCAGAATGAAAGTCGTCATAACCGGAGGAGGGGGTTTCCTGGGCAGCCAGTTGGCACATAAACTGGTGAAAAGAGGGTCTCTTACGGGCATTTCCGGAAACCAGGAGAAAATCGACGAACTGCAGGTATTTGATCAGCAAATTTCCGTTGCGTTGAAAGAAAAGCTGGGGGACGTAGTTTATTATGTTGAGGGGGATATCGCTGACTGCGGTCAAGTGAATGCCCTGATTGACCGTGACGATATTTCGGTGTTCCACCTGGCTTCGGTGGTAAGCGGTGAGGGGGAGCGGGATTTCGACCTGGCAATGCGCGTCAACCTGGAAGGAGGGATGCACGTGTTTGAAGCCTGCAGGCGGCTCGGTTCGCTGCCGCGCCTGGTTTTTGCAAGCAGCGTGGCGGTTTTCGGTGGCATGGCGATGCCGAGTCTGGTGAGCGACACCACCAAACCGACGCCGCGCACGACCTACGGCGCAACCAAGTTCATGTGCGAACTGATGGTCAACGATTACTCGCGCAAAGGTTATTTCGACGGACGTTCCGCGCGGCTTCCCACCATTTTCATCCGGCCTGGAAAACCGAACTCCGCCGCCTCGAGTTTTGCCAGCGGGGTTTTCCGCGAACCGCTCAACGGCGAATTATGTGAACTGCCTGTTTCCCGCACCCAGCAGATGCCCATGCTTGGTTACCGCAGAGCGATTGAGGGGCTTGTTCGTCTGCATGAACTGCCGGCGGCTAAACTTGGGGATGACCGCGCCTTCAACCTGCCCAGCCGCACCTACACAGTTGCGGAAATGATCGCCGCCCTGGAAAATGTTGCCAGGGAAAAGGGGCTTGATTTGGGACAAATCATCGACCGTCCTGATCCGGTTATTCAGCGCATTGTTGACACCTGGCCTGTTGCGACCGACAGCCGGCGGGCCCTGGACCTCGGCCTGCCCACTGACGAGTCACCGGAACAGGTGGTTCGGGATTTCATTGCAGATTTCATGTGATACAGTTCATTCCGGATTCATACAATGCCTCAGCATGTTCACGATTGCACAAGTTGAAAAACAAAATGAAAAAGATAAGGTGTTGCATTTTTACGTATCATTGTTGAAAAGATAATATGGATCCAACTGAGCAAAGGCATATCGGGAAAACCCCGCTGAAAGTGACCCAGTTCGGGCTGGGCGGCACAAGCATCGGCAACCTGTTTTCCCCTGTTTCGGAAGAAACGGCGCACTCGGTGATCAGGCAGGCATGGGAACTTGGTATCCGTTATTTCGACACCGCGCCGGTGTACGGGCTGGGGTTGAGCGAACGACGTTTTGGCGACATGCTGCGCGACAACCCCCGCGAGGAATTCGTGCTCACGACAAAAGTCGGCAAGCTCCTGAGGCCTATTTGTGAGAAGCGCCGCACCGATCTGCAATTTGCCTGCAGCATGCCCTTCGAAGTCGAGTTCGATTACAGTTTCAATTCGGTGATGCGTTCCTTCGAAGACAGCCTGCAGCGGCTGGGGATGTCGCAGGTGGACATCCTGCTGTTGCACGATCTGGATTCTCGGCATGGGTACAAGTGGCCGAGGATGTTTCAGTCGGCTATGGATGGGGGTTACCGCGCGCTGGATCAGCTGCGCTGCGACGGGGTGATCAAGGCAGTCGGGCTGGGAGTGAACGAGTGGGAGGTATGTGAAAGCGCCATGCAATACGGAGATTTCGACTGCTTTCTGCTGGCCGGGCGCTATACCCTGCTGGAGCAGGGAGCCCTGGAAACTTTTCTGCCGAAATGCTCAGAAAAAAACATCTCCATCATCCTCGGCAGCCCCTTTAATTCGGGGATACTAGCGGGAGGCGAGGTTTCCGGAAACATGTACAACTATAAGCAGGCCCCTCCGGAAATCATTGAACGGGTGGCAAAAATCGAAGATGTGTGCCGAAGCCACGGGGTGGAGATGGCTGCCGCCGCTTTGCAGTTCCCCCTGTTTCATCCCCGGGTGGCAACAGTAATCCCGGGTTCTCGTTCTCCGGAGGAATTGAGGCAGAACATGGAATGGATGAAAATGCCAATCCCGGAATCCCTGTGGAGCGATCTCAAAAACGAGGGGTTGATGCGGGAAGACGCGCCGGTGAAAAAATGAACCAGCAGTTTCCCACGTTTGGAAATTACGAGGAGCCATGAATGAAATGGAATTTGAGGGTAGAGTAGCCCTGGTGACGGGAGGGTCCCGCGGGATCGGGCGCGCGGCATGCCTGAAACTGGCTCGCTCGGGCGCGCGTGTCGTGATCAACTACGCGGAAAACAGGGACTCCGCGGAAGAGACTAAAAACATCATCGAAAAACATGGGGGAGAGGTCCTTGTCGTCAGGGCGGATGTTTCCAATCCGGGGGAAGTGGAAGCGATGGTGCGGACGGCCGCCGAAACTTTCGGACCGGTGGATCTGCTCGTCACCAGCGCGGGCATCATCCGCCGAGAAACTCATGACACGCTTGACTTCTCCCTCTGGCAGGAAATCATGCGTGTGAATCTGGACGGTACTTTCCTGCCGGTTATGGCAGTCAAGGACGGCATGCTGGAAAGAGGCTTTGGGCGCATCGTTTGTATTGCCTCGATCGCAGGTCTGCGGGCCCGGCCGAGGAACATTGCCTACAGCAGTTCAAAGGCAGCGGTGATCGGTTTCGTGCGCAGCTGCGCCTCCGCTTTGGCGCCAGGAATCCGCATCAACTGCGTAGCCCCGGGTCTGATCGATACCGACATGATCAGAGATCTCAATCCGAAAACACGGCAAACAATGATTGACGCTACGCCGATGAAGCGGACCGGCACTCCCGATGAGATGGCCAACCTCGTTCATTTCCTGCTCAGCGAGCAGTCAAGCTTCACCACCGGGCAGACATACGTTGCCAGCGGAGGACGCGTCACGCTTCCTTAAACCGCGGACCTTTCAGGAACAACCCCACCTCTCATGACGGATAACACGGAAATCAAGGCTTTGACCTTCGATGTATTCGGGACTGTCGTCGACTGGCGCGGCAGCATAATCGAAGAGGGGAAGGAACTGAGTCGTGAATGGGGTCTTGAAGTGGACTGGTCAGAGTTTGCCGATGCATGGAGGGCGCTTTATCAACCCTCGATGTCAAAAGTGCGCACTGGCGCGCGCCCCTGGGTGAATCTCGATACCTTGCACCGGGAAAGCCTGCTGCTTCTTTTAAAGCAATTCGGAATAAGCGGGCTGGACAAATCCCGCCTTGAACACCTGAACCGCGCCTGGCATCGTCTGAAACCTTGGCCGGACAGCGTTGAGGGTTTAACCAAGCTGAAGCTGCGTTTCGTGCTGTCTACGCTTTCCAACGGAAACACAGCGCTGCTGGTAAACATGGCCAAAAATGCGGGGTTGCCATGGGACGCGGTGCTGGGTGCGGAAATCGCGCTGTGTTACAAACCGCTTCCGGATGCGTACCTGAAAACCGCCCGCCTGCTTGGTCTCGAACCCGGGGAATGTATGATGGTTGCGGCGCACAACGGTGATTTACAGGCTGCCGGTGCGCTGGGGTTCAGGACTGCTTTTGTCGTCCGTTCCAGCGAACACGGGCCCGGTCAGAACACCGACTTGGAAGCGGAAAGCGATTACGATTTTGTTGCGGTGGATTTCCTCGACCTGGCCGCTCAGCTGGGCTGTTAACGCAGACCGTCTTCCGCTTTGATTTCTTCCGCGGCCAGACCTCCCACCCGTGCATGCACCCGGGGTCCGGTTGTCATCACCAGGGCGAAAACCAGTTCGTCTGCTCTTGGAGCGTCGGGTACGGAAACCTCCATCGAGTCAAAGTGGCTGCGCACGTAGGAAGCATTGATATGCGTAACCGGGATATCGAGGGAAGCGCCGATGCCGCCCACTTTTTTTGCGGAAGGCACGATGGCCAGCGCTTTTCCCAGCGCGTCTCGCATTCCATAGCCGCCGGGGACATGCCAAAGCGCCCCGTGTTCCTGTTCCCCTGATGCGCCGACAATGGCGCCCTTACCGTATCCCTCGATCAGATCGGGGCCTCCCAGCATTTCCACCAGCCTCGTTGCCGCGTCAAGGCCGACAGGGCTTAGGGCTTCCATCATCGGGGTGATGTCATCCACGTAACTCCCGGCATAAGGATTTTTCATCACCAGCATGATCGCTCCTTTTTTCAAGGGCTTATCCGCCGGAGGGCCGCCTTCATGGTGGATGGTTTCAAGGATGGAGATGGATTTCCGGATGTTGATCAGATCACTCATTTTTCCTGTAAGTTTAACGGGCCGTTGATGGTCCTGGTTTTGCCCTGCAGGGCGAGATACGCCGCGTGGATGACGCCGGCATTTTTAAGATCATTTGCGTAACACGCACCGCGGTCAAGCGCCTGCCATATGATTTCTTCGGGCAGGGGCGGCACATGGGTGGTCACCAGCCTGTCCTGCAAATCCGAATCGTCAACCAGCTGGTTTGCGGGTTTTCTGCGGATACCGGGGAAGTCAGCTTGCACCTCCCCGGCAATCAGGGTGGCTGCGGCATCGGCTGAGGCGGCATTCCCCGCGAGCACGGTTACCGCATCGGCGATACCCTGGGAAAGTGAGCGCCCTCTCCATCCGGAAGTCGCAGTCCCGCGGACCGGGTCACCGTGAAGGATCAGCACCTCTGCGTTCAACTCCGGTTGTGAAGGATTGTCCACCACCGCGATCCTGTATGATTCGTCGGCGCCGATGTAAAAAGCGATGTCTCCGCCGTTGTTGACATAAGTCCTGCGCAGCCTGAGTCCGGAGGTCATCGCATGCAGCACCTCGTCCGCCACCGCACCTGCCACGGCAGCCATCGGGGTGATGAATTCTCGGTATCCCTCGACGGCGCGGACCATCCTGAGCGCCACCTTTCCCTGCACAAGGCAGGTACCCGTTTCAACAGGACGGTGCAGCAGTTGGAGTTCCCCGGCCAGTTCCTCGAGAATGGTCCTGAAGCGTTCGTATCCCAGGTGGTAGCTTTGTTTGATCTCTTCAGTGGCGCCGGAACTTTCCGCAACGATGTCAATCGGCCCATGCTGCAGGTGCAGCCTTTTCCCGTCGGGGAGTAAACCCTGCCGTGCTTCATTCTTCACCTGATGCCCGAGTTGTTTGTTGAAGAATGAGTGTAGGGCCAGGGGTTTTCAGGACGCCAGCGGGTAACAAATACATCACGTTGCGTGAAAAGGTCATCGAGCTTGCTCACATGTTCAATGTGACCGCCGATGTTCCTGTAATCGTCCATGCGCAATGTAAACTCGATCGGTCCAACCAGGGCGGGGGTGGGCACTGACCCGAAGGAATGCGCTGGCATGCGCGTCACATCCACCATCAGCGTGATTCCACCGCCCGGCCAGACATACGCCGGGGCCCCTCCGCATGTAACGCGGGTCAGCATGTCCCTCACCGAGCGGGTTAGCAGAACGGGGTTTTCCGTCACCCCGGCGCGCAGGCTTCCCCCCGCGCCCGCCATGAAAAGCACGGTGCAAAGCGCCGGTTCGCAATTCTCACCGATGCGCTCAACCACCGTTTGCAAGGGGGCCGGGATTTCATGCTCACGCGGTTTTAGTTTTTCATCGAGGATAAAAAAAGCCGCGTCTTCGCCGGTGGTGCTCACCATCAGCAGGCGCAGCCCGGGAAAGGCTGTCCCGGCCTTGATACGGTCGATGATCTCGAGCGGGTCTGTGACGTCGGTCCCCCCCCAGCCGTGTCCAGGGGAGGCCACCTGGAAATATCTTCCGGGGGTGGAACGGCGTCCGCGAACCCGGATCCCGGAAGGTTCCATGCCGAGGAAGCGGCCTGCCTGGTGTGCGGAAAGCACGCCGGTGATGTGGTCGTCCACGACAATCACCTCGTCGGCGTGTCCGTGCCACTGCCTGGCAAACATGCCGATGGTCGCCGATCCGCATCCGACCCGCATCCGTTCTTCGGCAGTGCCGTCAATCACCGGTGGCATGCCTGCCTGGACCACGAGTTCAGAACCCTCATCGACCGAGAGTTCTACACTTTCGCCGTTGCAGAGCGCGACCATCATTTCACAGGTAGTCCGCCCTTCCCGACTGCTTCCGCCGGTGAGGTGACGCACTCCTCCCAGTGAAAGCATCTGCGAACCGTATTCCGCGGTCATCACATGCCCGACTTCCTCTCCCCCACACCTTACCGTGGCCTGTTCCGAACCGACATAGCGGTCGGTGTCGATTTTCACCTTGATGCTGCAGTAGCTGAAAATCCCCTCGGTGACAACGGTCACCATGTCCACCCCTTCATGTTCACTGCCAATGATGAAGGGCGCCGGCTTGTAATCCGGATAGGTGGTTCCCGATCCGACCGCGGTGGGAAATGCGGGACCAGCGGCAAGCAGATTCCCGTCCCAGCTTCCTGTCTGTTGGAGGAAGGGCACCATTTGGCCTTCGTTTTCCAGGACTTTTTGCGCCAGCACCACCGGGTCCATGCGCGTCAGGACGCCGTTCACGTTTCCATAGCGTTCGCAGGAACCGGTTTTCCCGGCGCTTATTCTGCACAAAATCGGGCAGGCGTCACAGTTGACCTTTTGCTCAGTTTCTGTATTCATTCTGACTTTGATGGTGCGCTGATGAAAAACAGGGACAAGGAGGATGATTGTCCTCTTACCCCCGTTCAGGCAGGATTTTCTCCCTCCGTCGCTTGTTGAAATTACATGCTTGCCCGTTTATTTTACGAAGCTGTGCACATGGATTACCCTACTTCAAATCCAGCGCCATTTCAATTTACATAGTGGTTTGTCAACAACCGGTTCCTGTCTTAAGTTATAAGTGCGGAGGATATTCACTCGTTGAATCCGTCCCGGATGTTCGATACACTGTCGTGTGCCAAAAAAATCACCTCCACCTGTTTTTTCATATGATGAACCTCCCCGTGAAAGAAAAACGCAACCGCCTGCACCTGCCGCTAGGCGTCCTGATATTGCTGATCGGCGCATTTCTGCTCGGCGGACCGGGAGCGGCATTCGCGAAATCCGTCCCGCTGAACGAAGAGGAAATCCGCACCCTCCGCGGCGAACGGATTGAACCGCCGAGCCTGTACATTGAAGCCCATGATTTTGAAGGTGAACTGGCTTCAGGAGAAACGGGGAAACTGGCGGAACAGAAAGGGAAATTCGTGCTGCTGAATTTCTGGGCCACCTGGTGCGCTCCCTGCCTGAAAGAAATGCCGGACCTGGAAAATGTCCATCAAAGCCTGGGTCCGGAAAAACTATCAGTGGTCGCGGTTGCCATGGGAGAGGAAGCCGAACGGGTGCGGAAGTTTTTGTTGAAACGCCCGTATTCTTTTCCCGTTTACGTGGATACGGACATGAGTATCACCAGGTTATACGGGGTGCGGAACATTCCAATTACCTACCTGATTGACTCCCAGGGAGTCATCATCGGCCGCGCGCTGGGACCAAGGGACTGGTCCAAGCCCGAACTGCTGGATTTTTTCCGCGCCAAACTGGCTGCCAAAAGCGGCTGAGTGCGCCGGGAAGCCGCGGTTCAGGCATTGCCCACGATCCAGTTCACGTTGAGACAGAATTCGTCGTTGTTGTCCTTGAGTACTGAGCAGACCTGGTAATAGTTGTCCTGGAATCCAAAGACTTCTCCCTCATGCAATATATCCGCTGGCAACTCGAGGGAAAGATAGTTGCTGTGGCCTACCAGTCCATAGACTTTGACTGGACAGTCCTCTGCGGTGGAAAGGTACATCTGGCTTGAACTGCTCATAAGTGCATTAGAAAGTTGCGAGTATGGAATAGGCGTTTTTTCATAACCGAGCAAAAAATAAGCCACAACAGTGTTTTCGGATTGTTCCTGAGGAAGTTTTGCTGAAGTTCAATATAGCTCCCTGGACATGTACAGGTCCCAGTCAAGGTAATAGACCCATTGGATGCCGAAATCGTATACCTCAAACTTCAGTTTGCTGAGGTCTTCCTCACCGCCTTGCCGCAGCATCTTGCTGTACACACCGGAGACGTCGCTGATGATGCGCGGGATTATGCGCTGGTGCTCCGGCAGCTCCGGATTCAAATTCCGTTCTGAAAACCCGACGCATGCACCGAGGATGGCCAGGCTCAGCCATTCTATCAGCAGGGGGTCCGCATCCTGATCAATACGGGAAATCCCGGCTTTCCACCATCCCTGTATGCGCGGCCAGTCCGTCATCCGTGAAACCCGTGCAAGCGGGTCGAGGGGAGAATTCTGCTCCAGCCCGGAAGCCGGGCCAAGCAGTTTTGATTCGGCATCAGGCTCTTTCATGTCGGCATCTTATGAGGCCACGCGGATTATTTCCTGGCTGCTGCACATGAATGGTGAAAAGAGCGGGTTGGCATGGACAAATCCACTTTGATTTGGTATGATATCATGATCGTCAAAAACCCCCGGATATTGTCTATGTCAGGAGTCAACCCGTATATTGAGCAACCGCAAGTGAGGCTGCCGAGGCAGTCGTTCAGGGTGGTCTTCAATCCCGAAGGAAAAACGGTGCCGGTGATCCCCGGAGAGCCGTTGGAGGAAAGCGACGGGCTGCCGGGGTCAATCCTGGCAATTGCCTTGACCGCGGGCATTGATCTGGACCACAGCTGCGGAGGAGTCTGCGCCTGTTCCACCTGCCATGTCATAGTCCGCAGCGGGGGGGGAAGCTGCAACGAAGCGACCGAAGATGAAGAAGACATGCTCGATCTTGCCCCCGGGCTGCAGCCGCAATCCCGCCTGGCATGCCAGTGCGTCCCGGACGGAACGAGCGACCTGGTGGTTGAAATCCCTGAATGGAACAGGAACCTCGTCAGCGAATCACATTAACCATGATAACACTGACGGAAAACGCTGCCAAAGAAATCCGCAAAATAATGGCGGAGAACAAGCTTGAGGATAATGTTGCCGTGCGTATCGGGGTCAAGGGCGGGGGATGTTCGGGATTCACCTACACTTTTGATTTCGATTCAAGGCAGACCAAGTTTGACCTCGAGTTTGAATCTCAGGGGCTGCGCATCCTGGTTGACAAGAAAAGCCACCTCTACATCAAGGGTACGGAAGTCGATTGGAGTTACAGCCTGATGGACCGGGGACTCAAATTCAGCAATCCGTCCGCCAAGGCCACCTGCGGGTGCAAAACATCTTTCATGTTTGACGCGCCTTCCCAGGAGGAAGGTTTCAAACCCTCCTGGATGTAGGCACGCGGAAATTTTATCAAATGAACAGCTGGAATCCTCCCTCAGTTGAAGAACAGATCAAAAACGCGGTAGAGGCTGCTGTCCCCGGCTCGCAGGTTGAAGTCGAAGGAAACGGAGGGCACTTCAGCCTGACAGTAACCGCGGCGGTTTTTGAGGGTAAAAAGACGCTGGAAAAACAACGCATGGTCTATGCCGCCCTGAAAGACCTGATGGCCGGAAACGATGCCCCGGTGCACGCGATCGATCACCTGCGCACATTGGTCCCCGGGTGATGTGCAGCGGACGCGGAGATTCAGACCGTATCAATCTGCAGGATACCGATATCCTCGCCACACCGTGATCAAGGTCAAGAAAAAGAAGGTCATCTTCTCAAAATCCCTGGATGTCAAGTACTCAGGGAAGCTGGTGAAGGAAACCCAAAAGGAAATCACCCTTGAGGGAGAAGACGAGGATTCCTATCTCAAGATCTACAACCCCTTCCACCGGGTGGCCAAACTGCTGCTGTTTGAAGGCGGGACCTGGGTTGACGCGGAAACCTCATCCTCCGTCGGAGACCTGGACCTCGCGGCGCTGGGATTGGATAAACTGGATCTTGCCAAACCTTGATTTTTTCCTGAAACATCAGGGAATACTGTATCAATCTTGTTTGAAATATTTACAATTTAACCACGACTGCTCAAAACCTGAACTGAGAAACCGATGACTGAAACCAATGACAACACACTGCCTTTGATTCAAATGCAAACCTCCAGCGGGGATATCACGCTTGAGCTGTATGAGGACGAAGCTCCAAACACCGTTGCAAACCTGATTGAGTTGGCGGAAAAGGGCTTTTATGACGGGCTCACTTTTCACCGCGTGATTCCCGATATCATGATCCAGGGAGGTTGTCCGGATGGCACCGGGACCGGGGGGCCGGGATACCAATTCCGGGACGAATGTCACCCGAAACGACTGCACGACGGTCCCGGAGTTTTGTCGATGGCAAACGCCGGGCCGCACACAAACGGCAGCCAGTTTTTCATCACCCACTCCGCACAGCCGCATCTGGACGGGAAACACACAGTATTCGGCCTGGTCAAAAGTGGCATGGAAGTCGTCAACAGTATTGTCCAGGGAGACGTTATCCATCAGATGCAGGTATTGAGCAAACGATCTCATCAGTACCAGGTCGCGACGCAGTAAAGGTCCCGGGTCTCTCCGGACCACGCGGGCAAGGAGTGCCCGCTTTGCACAAGGAAGTGCCATATGCCTCTTTTCATCAGCAATCTCATGCATTGCGCGCAATCAATCCGTCAGCGGTGCGGGACGCAGCCGGTTGGCGGTCTTCCTTTTTCCTCATGGCATAAGACCGCATTCAGGAGAAACAAATGAGTGAAACCATCATTCCTTCCGACATCGTTGAAGAAATGCGTGATTCCTACATGGAATACGCAATGAGCGTGATTGTTGGACGCGCTTTGCCCGACGTGCGGGACGGATTGAAGCCTGTTCACCGGCGCGTGTTGTTTTCAATGCACGAGCAGGGCAACGAATTCAACAAGCCCTACCGCAAATCCGCGCGCCTGGTCGGCGACGTGATCGGCAAATATCACCCGCATGGAGACACTGCGGTGTATGACTCGATCGTACGCATGACCCAGCCGTTTTCCATGCGTTACCAGCTTGTGGACGGGCAGGGTAATTTTGGTTCGGTCGACGGCGACTCCCCGGCGGCGATGCGCTACACCGAAGTGCGGATGAAACGCATCACCCACGATCTGATGCTGGATCTCGACAAGAACACAGTCGATTTCGTCCCCAACTACGATGATTCACAGCAGGAGCCAAGCGTGCTGCCAACGCGGGTGCCGAACCTGCTTACCAACGGATCTACCGGCATCGCGGTGGGCATGTCCAGCAGCATCCCTCCGCACAACCTGACCGAGGTGTTGAACGCCCTGCTGCATTTCATTGATCATCGGCACTCCGCTACCGTCGCGGAACTGATGGAACACCTTCCCGGACCGGATTTCCCAACCGGAGGGACCATCCTCGGCAAAGAGGGCATCTATGCCGCATACAGCAGCGGACGCGGGATCATTCGTCTGCGCGCGAAGACCCACACGGAAAACACCCGGGAAGGTCGCGAAGCGCTGATAATCACGGAACTGCCGTTCATGGTCAACAAGGCGCTGCTGCTGGAGAAGATTGCGGAACTGGTGCGGCAGAAAAAATTGGATGGGATATCCGACTTGAGGGATGAATCAGACCGCAAGGGCATGCGGGTGTTCATCCAGATCAAACGCGGGGACAACCCGGAGGTGGTGCTGAGCAACCTCTACAAGCAAACGGCGATGCAGACCAGTTTCGGCATCATCATGCTGGCCATCGTCGACCGGCAGCCGAAAATACTGCCCCTCCCGCAGATACTCGAGTTCTTCCTGCAGCACCGCATCAAAGTGGTCACTCGCAGGACCCAGTTCGAACTGCAGCAGGCGGAAAAACGCATGCACCTGCTCGAGGGCCTGATGACCGCGCTGGCAAATCTCGATGAAGTGATTGAAATAATCCGTGCAGCCGACAACGCGGCATCGGCGGAGAAGGTGCTTGTCAAGCGCTATGCGCTTTCCGGCAAACAGGCCAAAGCAATCCTGGAAATGCGCCTGCAGCGCCTGACCGGACTTGAACAGGAGAAGGTCCGGGAGGAACACAAAACCGTCGGGGAGGCGATTTCAGATTTCCACGACATTCTCGCTAAACGGGAACGGGTGATCAGCATCGTGCGCGATGAAATAATCGAAATACGTGATCGGTACGGAGACGAGCGACGCACTGAGATAGTCGATGGCGACCATTCAATCCTGATCGAGGAACTGATCAATGAAGAAAACATGGTTGTCACCATTTCCCACGCGGGATATGTCAAGCGCAGTTCAGTCAGTGAATACCGGCTGCAGCGCAGGGGGGGCAAAGGCAGGCTGGGCATGGCCACCAAGGATGAGGATTTTGTCGAACGCATGTTTGTCGCCTCAACCCATGATTACCTGCTTTTCTTCACCAACATGGGACAGATTTTCCGCAAAAAAGTCTTTGAACTGCCACATGCCGGGCCCACCGGCAGGGGGAAAGCGGTGGTAAATCTGCTTCCGCTCCGCGAAGGAGAGAAAGTCCGCACCTACCTTACTGTCCCGCAGGAAAGCGAAAACCAGTATATCCTGATGTGTACCGAAAAAGGGATCTGCAAGAAAATCCCCATGCTCAACTGCGCCAAAATCCGCGTCAGCGGTATCCGCGGAATAACACTTGACGAGGGTGATTCGCTGATTTCCGCGCAGCTCACGAACGGAAGGCACGAACTGTTTTTCGCTACCCGTAACGGCATGGGGCTGCGTGTCCATGAATCCAAAATCCGCCCGATGGGGCGCCAGGCGCGAGGGGTGATCGGCATCCGTCTCAAAAACGGGGACCGGGTGGTTTCCGCGATCGCGCTGACCGGGGCGGGGGCGCTCCTCACCGTGACCGAAGGCGGATACGGGAAGAAGACTCCGACTGATCACTATACCCTGGCAAAAAACCGTGGAAACTACGGTATGCGCACCATCCGCATCACTGATCAGAACGGCCCGGTGGTAAACGTGCTTGAAGTTGAAGAACACCACCAGCTGTTCGTAATTACCCAGCACGGAAAGCTGATCCGGATACCCGTTGAGAATATCCGCACGATTGGTCGGGTCACGCAGGGGAACCGCCTGATCCATCTGAATGAGGATGAAAAAGTCATCGCCATTGCACCGGTCGTGGAAGTTGATGAAAATGGCAATTCCGAACCTGGGGAGGAGGAAATCGGTCCCGGAGAAGGTGATACATCGCCGGAAGGCGGAGAAACGGCCTGAAACCCGGGGCCTGCCCCATCATGCCGGGTCGGGATGATACGACCGCGGGGGGTTGCGGTCGGTATTCCCGGCAAGGACTCCAGGCGGGTGTTGTCGCCGCCGGGCCGTTCCTTCCCGGACAGTGGCGCATTTTCTGCATTTACTCCCGCAGCATTTCATCGTCGCGGGGGGTGGTCCGTCCTGCGTTAAAACTCTAGCCACTGCCTTTTTCATGAAGCCGTTTCTTGTCCGTGCTTTTCTCAGCGCGTTTTTTATGCTGCTGATTACCGGGAACGTCTACCCCGGTAACTCCGGACACATGCTTGACAGCATAGAGCTGATTCCTGGTGAAAAAATCTCCTACCTTTCACTGAAAGGTTTTTTTGAACCTGAGCTTTTCACTGAAATCAACATCCAGGAAGGACCTTCCGGCAAGCAGACCGAAATCGTCATTCCAAACGCGTTTATCAACAATGTGCTGATGCCTGAACGTGAAATCACTGAATTTTCACAGGAGGGAATCGTGGAAAAACTGGTCCTCGAAGAAAGCATTCAGCAGGAATCGGAAAAGCGCGTCAGCTTCCTGGTGAACCTCATCCTGTTCACCTTCGAGAACAAAACTGTCACCCTGGAAATGGAGAAGTCGTCACAGAGGCAGCTGACTTTTGCCCTCCATGCACCGGAACTTCCTTCAATCAGGGAAATTGAGGAAGCGGTCGAACCCGCGGAAGTTTCCCAGGCCATCCCCGGGCTGGATGACGCAGGTAGTGAATCTGTTCTGCTCCATCCGGTGTTCGCTCGGATGGCGTATCGGCAGCCCATTCAACTCAATGTTGCTGTGTACAATGCCTCTCCCCACAAAGGCGGGGCGCAGCGCCTGGCGATTATGCTAAACCGCCAGCAGCGGAGGCGGATCGAACAGCGAATCGGCATGAGGCTCGAAATCGTCAATATATCCTCGGTGCGTGAACACTGGAAGCTTCCCCGGACAAAAATCTACTTTCGGCCGAATATGCTCAAGGCCGCAATGACCCTTGCTGAAGTGATCCCCGGGGAGCAGGTGGTTGAAGAAATGCCGTTCAGCCGCAGCACAAAAATGACTACCGATGTGGAAATCTATGTGGGAAAGAATTTTGAGTAAAACCCTGGCCCCCGGATTCCTGCTGGGGGTATGCCTGTTCCTCTTCCTTGGCACGGCACTCCATGCGTTTCCGAAATACACCTCGAGGGAAAACGCGATCAAGCTCGCTGACGTGATTGACAAGGGTTTCTACCGCGGGACAAACATCACTACCGTTTTCGTCAAAAATCGCGGGGAGGATGAATACTACCTGCAGGCGATCCTGGATGACGGCTCCAGCCGGATGTGGACCCTTGACAACATCAACGACTGGACCAAGAACGATGAGTTGATTCTGTCCGGGAACCGCGCCCTGATCTTCCCGATGAAAGGCAGCACCGAGTTCGCGGTGCTGGAGAAGAACAAGTTTTACCGCAAAATCATCACCGCGGGGGCATTTATCAAAACCTACGAAACACATGATGTCCTCGAGGGAATCAGCCTGGTTTACGCCATCCGTAAATTCCGCATAATTCAACAGGGAGACGAGAGACATTACACAAGCGATGAATCAGGACACCGTTACCGTTATGTGCTGGAACTGGAAAACGGGTCGAAAGAGTACCTGACCTACCCGGATGCCTACCGGCTGATGCAGAACGATGCTTTGCTTGAAAGTTCCCTGAAAGGCGAAACAGTGCACCGTCGTCCCTTCAGGGTTCGTGAAATCGCGGACGTGCCGCGTCAGCTGGAGGACGAGCTGCGCAATATCTGGAGTTTCGGGGTGGAGGTTTTTTTCGACCGTCCGGTGACCCTGAAATCTTCACAGTTTGCCTACCAGATAGTGGAACAGAACCTGCGCGACCCCGAAACAGGGATGCGCCGCAACCAGTTCTTCGTGCACGTTGTTTTCCCCAATACCATTAAAATCCGCGATGTCCCGGGGTTCCGCAACCTGGAATATTTGCGCTACGTGGAAGTCGTCACCGACGTTGAGCATCAGCAACGCGTGATGCTGCGCGCACAGGTAAATCCGGAAGCGATCGAACTCCCCCCGTATGTGGAAGTCACCGACGGCCATTCTGTGATAGTCCGTTTCTTCACCGTCACCGATCAAAGCGTGGCTCAGCCTGAAGGCTATCTGCGTACAGAAACACCCGTCACCGCGGCCCGTATGATGATTTCTCCGGAGGGGCCGAAAACAGACTTCGAACGGGCATACCTCAGGGCCGTTGAACTGATTCGCTCCGCGCAGCGACAGGGTAACAACCACCTCAAGGTCGAGTCCTATCTGGGCGCGCTGGAAGCGTTGCGGATTGCTTCGCTGCGGGCCGACAACGACGCGCAGATTGCCCAGACCCTGAAACAGCGTGATATGCTGCTTAAAATCCTGCCTGAAATGGTGATCCGCAACAGCCAGATGACCATCCTTGCCCTGCAGCAGTCAGGCATGGAAGCCACCGATGAAGTGAAAAAACAACTGCTGCGACAGCTTAGCATCGCACAGCGCCATGCGGTCATGGAGGAACAGCTGCAGAACATCGAGTCCCTGCAGAATATCCTGCGCTGATCATCTAAATCGTAAGTTGCCCTCGCATTCTTGCTGTGATATCCTGTAGCTTGTCGAGGTGTGGCGCAGTCTGGTAGCGCGCTTCGTTCGGGACGAAGAGGCCGGAGGTTCAAATCCTCTCACCTCGACCAGTGATATCAGTGCTTTAGCCGCTTTTTCACCTGCCTTTTAGATGACGTTTTTTGCGTCATTTGCATCATTTCGCGCGCCACCGAGCAGGTTCCGCTCACCGAAGCGGGCGGAATCGCAGCCTTCCTCCGGCGCGAAGTCCTGCCCCACGCCGCGGATGCATGGTTTGTTCAATCAAGCGTCAAAACCGGCTACTAGATCAGCTTCACCCGCCACTTCTACAATCCCCGGCCACTGCGGATGCTGGAGCAAATCCACCCCGACATGCTTGCGCTGGAGCAGGAGACCGCGGGGCTTTTGGGCGAGATTATCGGAGATGGAACGGAATTAACGAGGACGGCAATAGGTCTTCCCGGTAAAAGTCTCACCACCGGTGAGACGATTGCATCCAGTTGCCGCGGATGACGAAGAAAGCGAGGGGCTGCTCGGCGAGATCAAGAGAACCGCCGGCGGTAAAAAACCTTGCAAATCAGGGAATAAAACTCCATGATTACAAGCATGAAACAACGTCGGATGCTTCCCCTCATGGAACAACGCTTGGCCGAGGTACCGGCCGTCGTGCTGCTCGGGCCACGTCAGGTGGGCAAGACCACCCTGGCGCTGGCGCTGGGCCGGGCTGCCGACGCAGTGTATCTGGACCTCGAGTCCGAGCAGGATTGCGCACGGCTGGCCGAGCCGGAGCTGTACCTCGCAGATCATCTTGACCGGCTGGTCATCCTCGACGAATTTCACCGTGCTCCCGGGCTGTTCCCGGTGCTGCGGGGGCTGATTGATAAGGCGAGACGCGCCGGTCGTCGCGGTGGCCTGTATCTGCTGCTCGGATCGGCGGCGCTCGAGCTGCTGCGACAGTCGGGGGAGACTCTGGCTGGCCGTGTTAGTTATCTGGAGTTGTCGCCTTTCGACGTGCTCGAAGTTGGCGTTACAACTACCGACCGCGACCGCCTGTGGCTGCGTGGCGGCTTTCCCGAGAGCTTCATCGCTCCGAGCGCAGCGGCCAGCCTGCGCTGGCGGCAGGACTTCATCCGCGCCTACCTGGAGCGCGACATTCCGCAATTCGGGCCGCGCATCTCCGCCGTGCGGTTGCGCCGGTTCTGGACCATGCTGGCACACCACCAGGGCGGCCTGCTCAACATCGCCCAGCTCGCCCGCAACCTCGGTGTGGACGCCAAGACCGCCGCGGCCTACATCGACCTCCTGACGGACCTGCTGCTGGTCAGGCGTCTGCCCGCCTGGCACGCCAACGTCGGCAAGCGGCTGGTGCGTTCGCCCAAGGTCTACGTGCGCGACAGCGGCCTGGTGCATGCCTTGCTGGGCATCGCCGACAAGGAAACCCTGCTTGGACATCCCGTCGTGGGTGCCAGTTGGGAAGGCTTCGCCGTCGAGCAACTGCTGGACGTGTCGCCCGCCGGCGTAGATGCCTCCTTCTACCGCAGCAGCAGCGGCGCCGAGATCGACCTCCTGCTGCGTTTCCCGGACGGTGCGCTGTGGGCTGTGGAGTTCAAACGAAGCCTCAAGCCGCGCCCCGGAAAAGGCTTCCACCACGCCTGCGCCGACCTCAACCCCGGGCGGAGTTTCATTGTCTACCCCGGGGAAGAGGCCTTCCCCCTGACCCGGGAGGTGGAAGCCCTTTCACTGCCGGCGCTCGCGAAACTGCTGGCCGAAAAAAACACATGATCCCCAACCTCAAACCATAGCCCCGATACAAACCCTCCGGAGTAGAGTGGCTGGGGCAGGTGCCGGAGAATTGGGAGGTGAAGAGGCTCAAGGCGATCACTGCAGGCTCTGCAATCATCCCGAGAGAATGCGAGGGGGCTGTCGCTGGGGCTACCCCTGACATCAGGCGAGATTGCGCTCCAGCACTCCTTTGAGGTCGTCCGGAATGAATGGTTTTGAGAGGTAATCGTCAAATCCCTCTTTCAGAAACTTCTTTCTGTTGTTAATGATCCTGTTTGATATGAAGATCGTGTTGCGCAATACGGTGAGCCTGTCAAGTGACGCTTGACAGGCTCGATACTATTATAAATAACTCATAGCCCCCCCATTAAGTCAAGTTATTTGCGAAAATGTTGGCTGACCGCGGGTTGTGGCCCCACACGGTTCTGGTCGGTGTCCACCACTATATTATGGCGGCGAAAAGGACGTCAGGAGTTCAGTACAAGTATGGCGTCATTTCCGGAGAAGCAGTTTATTCCGCCCAGCCTTTAGCGCGTTCGACGGCACGCGTCCATTGACGCATTTTCTGCTCGGCTTGATCGCTCTCGATGGCGGGGTGAAACGCTCGCTCCTCCTGCCAAAGGTCCTGCAGTGCGTCCATGTCTTTCCATGTTCCGACAGCAAGTCCGGCAAGGAATGCAGCGCCCATCGCGGTGCTTTCAATGATGCGGGGACGGGTGACGGTGATTCCGAGCAGGTCGGCCTGGAACCGGCAGAGAAAATCATTTGCCGAGGCTCCGCCGTCAATGCGCAGTTCCTGCAGGGGCTGCCCGGTGTCCATGCCGATGCTTTGCAGCACTTCAGCGGACTGGAAGGCGATGGCTTCGAGGGAGGCCCGCACGAGGTGATTACGGTTTGTGTCACGGGTCAGTCCGACAATTGTTCCGCGTGCGTACGGGTCCCAATGTGGAGCGCCGAGTCCGACAAACGCGGGCACGACAAAAACCCCTCCGCTGTCAGCGACAGCTTCCGCCATGGCCTGCGTTTCAGACGCATCCGCGAACAGCCGCAGCCCGTCCCGCAGCCATTGCACCAGCGCGCCTGCGATGAATACCGATCCTTCAAGCGCATAGGTGACTTCGTCCCCGATCTGCCAGCCGATGGTCGTCAGCAACCCATGCTTTGAAGCAATTGGTTCAGTCCCGGTATTCGAGATCATGAAACAACCTGTGCCATAGGTGTTTTTTGCCATTCCCGGAGCGAAACAGGCCTGTCCGAACAGGGCTGCCTGTTGATCACCCGCCACGCCGGAGATCGGTGTTTCAGCGCCGAAAAGCCCGCGGTCGAGATGGGCGATTACAGCGCTTGAGGGTTTGACTTCCGGAAGCGACTCAGGGGGGATGCCGAAACGCGAGAGGATTTCTTCATCCCAGCGGCGGCGGCTGATGTCGTAAACCATAGTGCGGGACGCGTTGCTGATTTCAACCGCATGGACCCGGCCTCCTGTCAGCTTCCAGATCAGCCAGCTGTCGACTGTGCCGAAACAGAGCCTGTCCAGGGATGCCAGCGTTTTCGCCCGCGATACATTTTCCAGGACCCAGCGCATTTTCGTTCCCGAAAAGTAGGGATCGGTGACCAGCCCCGTGCGAGTTTTGATCAATTCGTCAAACCCCTCGTTTTTCAGTTCGTCGCAAAAAGCCGCTGTCCTCCGGCACTGCCAGTTGATTGCCGGGCAAAGCGCCTCTCCGCTGTCACGGTCCCAGGCGATGGTGGTTTCACGCTGGTTGGTGATCCCGAGCGCGGCGACGTCCGACATCGAAATTCCCGCCTCATCAAGCACGGCTTCCATGGTCCGGCGCTGGCTTGCCCATATTTGTTCTGCGTCCTGCTCCACCCAGCCGGAATGCGGGAAGCGGCATTCCACCGGTTCATTGGCAACCGCGCGTATTTCTCCGTGCGCGTCAAATAAAATGCTGCGGGAACTGGTCGTACCCTGATCAAGGGCCAGTATCAAATCAGTCATGCTGCTCCGTACTGAGAAATTAAAATTGATGATCAGTAAACCCCGGCACGCAGGATGTAGTAAATCTGGACGATTCCGAGCGGACGCTTTTCCGCATCGGCGACCACCAGGCAAGTGATTGAATGCGTTTCCATCACGTGCAGCGCGCGCGCGGCAAGTTCCTCCTGGTCGATGGTTTTGGGGTTGGGCGTTACGTGACGGGTCAGAGGCTGATCAAGAAAATCCTTCTGCTGTTCCAGCAGGCGCATCAGATCGCCGGTTGTGAAAACCCCGCGGATCTGCCCTGATTCATCGACCGAGACGATAATACCCAGGTTTTTCCGGGAGAGAATCTGCAGCGCTTCCCGCATGGGAGTATTTTCCGGGACCAGCGGAAGGTGTTCCCCGCTCAGCATCACGTCTTTTACAAGGATGGTCAGCTTCTTGCCGAGGCTTCCGCCGGGGTGGAACAGCGCGAAGTTTTCCTCGCGGAACTGCCGCTTTTCCAGCAGGCACATGGCAAGCGCGTCACCCAGCGCGAGTGTCGCGGTGGTGCTTGCGGTGGGCGCCAGGCCCAGGGGGCATGCTTCTTTCGCGACGGAGGCATCCAGGTGCACCGTCGCGCTTTTTGCCAGGGACGATCCCGGGTTCCCCGTGACGGCGATCAGCGGAGCCCCGGTGGCGTGGAGGTGTCCTATCATCTGCAGCACTTCATCTGTTTCCCCGCTGTAGGAGAAAGCGATCACCGCGTCATTTGCGGTGATGATGCCAAGGTCGCCGTGGGCGCTTTCCGCCGCGTGCAAAAACAGCGACGGGGTGCCGGTGCTGGTCAATGTAGAAGCGATTTTCCCGGCAATCAATCCGCTTTTTCCCATCCCGGCCAGGATCACTTTTCCCCGGCAGGAAAACAGCAGTTCCACCGCGGCTTCAAATTCATACCCCAGGCGTTCCAGCAGCCCCTGCAGTCCGTCGATTTCCGTCTGCAGGGTTTCCCTTGCGCGGTTCAGAATGGAAGGCGTCATGATCAGGTGTAGAGGATGCCCTGTTTTCTAAAATGACGCATGGTCGCCGAATCACGCAAATCGCCTGCTTTAAGGATAACCGCGTCGGTGTTGTGGGGGCCTTGCCTGGCAGGGAGCGATCCTCCCACGGCGAGCCGGTACGGAGGTATCACAGGCAGCAGGAATGTCTGCTCGCCCACTTTACATTCAAGGGGCGGGACTACATCTCCGCTGTCTTCGTCGAATATTTTCTTTCCTGAAGCCATCACCACCCCGCTGGCGACGACCGCGCCTTCGCCGATGATGCCGGTGACTTCACACATTGCGCCGATTTTCACATTGTCTTCGACTATCGAGGCGAGCCGTCCGGCCGGTTCCAGGATGCCTTCGATTCCGGATCCCGCACCAAACTTCACATTCTCACCGATCTGAGCGCACGATGCGATCCTGGAACCGCCGTCGATCATGCAGCCTTTTCCCGCGATATAAGCCCCGATGTTGATGAATGCAAGGTTCATCACCACTGTTTGCGGTCCGATGTAACATCCGTTTCTGACCATGCATCCGGGGGCATAACGCACTCCCCCCCGTTCAAATTCCTGCTCGGTGAAGCCCGCGGTTTTTAGCGGGATTTTGTCCCAGTACCCGCCTTCCATCCTGCGGTTGGGGTGCGCGCCGAAATAGTTCAACACTCCGTCGATGACATAGGGCTGTGGCTCCCAGACTGCGCCGACCTTTTCCGCCGCGCGCACCTTCCCGGTGTTGAGCAGGTTTATGAATGCTTCCGTTTCTTCCGCTGATGCCTTGTGTTGGGAAATGGTCTCCAGCAGGTTCGGATGCTTGGAAACCACTGCTTCAACTTTAATCGTCTCCCGGGTTTTGAGGTTCATCAGCAGTTCCAGTTTCTGATGCCTGCCGGGATGGGCGCGGGCTTTTTCGACATATTCACCGAAGATGCGCAGACCTTCCCGCGCTGATTCATGATCGATGCGCCCCTTCGCCCCGGCCAGGTGGCGAAAGACCCGCAAGGGGCCCTTTCTGCCGGAAACATTAGGGATCAGCGAAATCAGCCGGTCACGGTCGTCGTAGAGGCGCAAAAGCACAACGTCTTCAGAGTGGGGGACCTTTTTCAGGTTTTCTTCAAACAGGCTCATTATGATCAGGTGTCTGGGGTTTCAGGAGATTAGTGGTTTGGTCTCTTAGAATTTTATTCTTGGACAATTATGTCAAAAACTTCTCGTTCAATCAGCTTGGAATCGCTTACCGTAGGCCTTAACTCAACGCCTTCGGTTTTAAGTCAAGCCCTCAAAGGCTTGAGTTAAGGATTGACGGGAAGCCCCATAAAATGGGTTGCGGGCATAGCCGGCGTTAGGGTTTTTTGTGTTTAGCGGTTCAGTCTCTTCAAATTGCATTCTCGTTAAATTATGTCAATAACTCATCGTAAATTCGAAATCGAATTCGTGAATTCAAATATGGGTCAGCGGTTTTTTGCCCAACGGAAAGACGTTGAACCCGATTTCATGCAAACCATGGTGGTCCAGGTGGTTCCGCCCATCGAAAATGAATGCGGGCTGGACCATGTTCTTAAAAATGCGTGGAAAATTCAGATGCCGATATTCTTCCCAGTGTGTGACCAGCGCCAGTGCGTGCGCGCCTGCAAGTGCCTCGTATACATTGTCGCAGAGGGCGAAATCACCGCTTGTTCCGCGCAGGTCATCCTTCGCGTTTTCAAGCGCGCGCGGGTCATGGATTCTCACCCGTGCGTGTTCACTCAGCAACTTGCGGCACAGGGGCAGCGCCGGGGTGTCCCGCGTATCCCCGGTTTCAGGTTTGAAAGCAAAGCCGAGCACCGCGACCGTTTTTCCCGCAATCGTGTTGAACTGCTGTTTGAGGATGTTCAGAAAAAACCGGTTGATCTGCCATTCGTTCATCCGCACCACGCTTTCCCAGTACGCACTTACTTCCGGAAGCCCGTAATACTCGCAGAGATACGCTAGGTGGAGGATATCCTTGCGGAAACAGGAACCCCCAAACCCGATGCTGGTCTGCAGGAACTTGGCGCCGATCCTGCTGTCCATGCCAACCGCGTGGGCGATCTGGTCAACATCCGCCCCTGTTTTTTCACAAAGCGCTGAAATCGAGTTGATGGAGGAAATCCGCTGCGCAAGCATCGCGTTGGCAACCAGCTTTGCCAGTTCACTGGACCAGACACTGGTCAGCAAAATACGTTCCTTGGGGACCCAGTGTTCGTAGAGCGTGCTGACGATTTTGGCGGCACGTGTGCCTGAATCCGTTTCACGCCCGCCGATAAGCACGCGGTCCGGGTTTTCAAGGTCCTGAACCGCGGTCCCTTCCGCGAGGAATTCCGGGTTGGAAACCACTTCAAAGCTGGTGCGGCTTTCTCCTGAATCCAGTATCCGTGCCATTGCCTCGGCTGTGCGCACCGGCAGGGTGCTTTTTTCCACGACCACCACTTCTTTGCGTTGCGCGTGGGTGAGGATGTCCCGCGCGGTTTTCTCCCAGTGCTGCAGGTCAGCGGCTTTGCCCGCGCCTTCTCCAAACTGCTTGGTGGGAGTGTTAACCGAAACGAAGATGATATCCGCTTCGGTGATAGATTCTTCAATGCGCGTGCTGAAAAACAGGTTGCGGCCCCTGAATTTACGCACCAACTCCAGCAGTCCGGGTTCGTATATCGGCAGTGAATCGCTGTTCCAGCGCGTGATGCGTTCGGAGTTGATATCGACAACCGTCACCCGGTGTTCCGGGCAGTTCGCGGCGATAGCGGTCATTGTCGGCCCGCCCACGTAACCCGCGCCGATGCAGAGGATGTTGCTCATTGATTTCCTGGTTCAGTCGTTTTTTCAGCAGAAAAGCGGAGGCGCAAGGTCATCCGGGACCGGCAGCCCGAGCAGGATAAAGTTGGTGGCCGCGACATGGCTGAGGTTGTTTTCTTGACCCTCGGTAAGCGATTTCAGACTGAAACCGCCTTTGAAAAGCGGGTCATATATCAAAAACGGGACAGGATTCAGCGAATGTTTGGTGGATGGTTCCTCCTGTTCCGCGCCACGCTGGCGGATCAGCATTTCATCCGCGTTGCCGTGGTCAGCGGTGATCACCATCATACCTCCTGATGCGTCTATTTCGCGGACTATGCATCCGAGGGTTTCATCGACGATTTCTACCGCCTTGACGGTCGCACGCAAATCCCCGGTGTGACCCACCATGTCCGCGTTGGCGAAATTTATCAGCCCATAATCATAATCCCCGGAACGGATGAAATCAACTGCCTTTGCTCCGATCTCCCGTGCTTTCATCGCCGGGGTCCGTGCGAAACTTTCGACCTTGTCGGAGGCAATCAGGTGATAAGTTTCCCGCTTTCGGTCCAGCGGCTCCCGGTAACCTCCATTGTAGAAAAATGTCACATGCGGGAATTTCTGGGTTTCAGTAAGCCGGAACTGCTTCATTCCGAGTTCGAGAATTCTCCGCCCGAAAGGGTTTTCCAAAGTGGGGGTGCCTGCCAGGAATTCCGGGGGAAAGCGGTCGTCCAGATCATACTGCATCATGCCCGCGAAAGTCACCTCCGGACGTTTGCCCCGGTTGAAATGCGGGAAGTCCTCTTCCAGCAGCGCCCTGCTGAATTCAAGCGCGCGGTCCGCGCGGAAATTTGTGAAGAGTGCTGAATGCCCGTCGGCAATCGGGCCGACCGCCTCGCCGTTGCGCGTGATGACAAACCCGGGGAGGTCCTGGTCGATGATGCCGGGAATCTGATCACGGAAGTGCGTAAGTGCATCCCCGATAGTGGGGAAGCGGTTTTCCGATTCTCCGCGCACGTGGACCTGCCAGCCGGCCTCGACTTTTGACCAGTTGTTGTCGCGGTCCATGGTGATCGCCTCGCGTCCGCCTCCGCTGGCAAAGGCATAATCGATCTCAGCGTTTTCCGCACGCAGTTCGCGGAACAGTCCTTCAACCCGTTCAGTGTAAACGTGTGCGGATTGCACCGGAACGTCTCTCCCGTCCAGCAGCGCATGGAGGTAACAGCGTTTGATTCCGGCGCTGAATGCGTGCCTGATGAGCGCCTCGGTGTGACTGATGTGGCTGTGGATGTTCCCGTCAGACAGCAGCCCAAGCAGGTGCAGCGGAGTTTGCCGATCCAGTGAATTCCGGACGAGGCGTTTCCAGCAGGCATTCTCAAACAGTTCTCCCGAACGGATTAGATTGTTGATCAGCGCCGGTCCTTGTTCCATCACCCGGCCCGCGCCCATGGTCATGTGCCCGACTTCCGATCCGCCCAGGTCGTCCGTGCCGGGGAGACCGACATGATGACCGTGGGTCCAGAGTTGAGTATATGGGCACGTCCTCCGCAGGCGTTCCATCACAGGCAGCGCCGCCAGGTGAATCGCGTTGGTGTGGTCCGCAGGTCCTATGCCCCAGCCGTCCAGCACGATGTGCACCAACGGTTTGCGTCCGGAAAACTGTGCGCGCAGGTTTTTTAGATTCAAGGTTAAGTTTTTAGTCTCTTACAATTTCATTCTGGTCAAAATTTTGAAAACTTTTCGTTGTTGGAATCTGAATCTGAATCGGAATTCGATCCCGATTGCGATCCCGATTGTATTGGTTGACGATGAAGCCAGCGTTAAGGGTATAGTAAAAAAATTTCATTCTTGCAAACAAGCGACAAGCAGGCGCAGACAGGGACAATATGTCGAAATCGTTTTCAGTGTCCAAATCGCTATCGAAATCGCTATCGAAATTCAATTACTAACCTGAACCCATCAGGAAAACAGGACGTAGGGGCGTGTCCGCCCACCAAAAGGGCAGGCAGGTGCGACGCACAGGCAGGCACAGGGGCCTGCACCTACATTACCCCGGAAATTCTTAACCTTTTTCCCGACAGTTTACTGCCTTACTACTCAACACGGATGATGTCTACCTCCGGCAAACGGGCGGTGAGATACCTGAAGGCTTCCTCGAGATACGCTTCACGCCGTGCTTCGAGTGTCAGTTTGAGAGAATAATCCTTGCGCCACAACGCCGGGTAGGAACCCAGCATCAAATCCGGAAAGCACTCATGGGTTGCGTCCAGGGCACGCGCGACATGTCCCTCGTCCGCGTTCATGAATATCTGGCGGAGGAATATTTCTCCGCTGCGGAAATGCTCCTTGAGCGCGGAAAAACGGCTGCGCAGCAGTTCAGGCACACCCGGAAAAAAGAAGATGTTGTGAAACGTAACCTGCGGGGAGCGCATTGCGGATAATTCGAGCAGCGACGCGCCCTCGGGGATTCGGGCCATTCTGCGGTGTGCTTCCTGAAACCTCTCTCCGTAATAACCGCGGATCACTTTCAGCAGTTCCGGCGATTCCACCGTGCCGACATTGAAACCTGAGGCAATTGCTGAAATAGTCACATCGTCATGGGTCGGGCCGACTCCCCCTGAGGTGAAGACCCAGGTGAAACGCTCGGAGAAATCACGGGCGTGTTCCGCGATGACCGCGTATTCATCTGGTATAATGGAAACCCGGCACACCTTGACCCCGAGGAAATGCAGCTCCCCGCAGAGGTATGGTGAGTTTTCGTCCTTAACTTTTCCGGAGAGGATTTCATCGCCAATGACCAGGATCCCCGCTGAAGGAGCATCTTCGTTCACGGTGCGAATGGAATCGGTTTGTTTCACTTGAAACGCTTGATCACGTGGAAACCGAAGGGTGTTTCCACCACGTCACTCACTTCTCCTGGTTTGAGCGCAAAGACGGCCTTGTCGAAAGCCGGGACCATCTGGCCGCGCGTGAAACGTCCGAGGTCCCCCCCCTTTTTGGCCGAGGGTCCGTCGGAATTTTTTTCAGCAAGTTTCGCGAATTCCGCCCCGCTTTTTGCCTGCATGGCGAGTTCCCGCGCCAGTTTCAGTGCTTCTTCGCGGCTGCGCTTGACTGTCGCACGCATGGCGCCTTCATACGAGACCAGAATGTGGCCGGCAGTGACAAAATCCAGGGGCAGACGGCGGAAAACCAGGAACCCGAAAGGCGAGTCCACCGGATCGCTGATCTGTCCGACTTCAAGCAAAAACGCGGGACGCAGAAATTCAGGGAGGTTCTCGCTGCGTCCATCCAGCACGGGGATCTTCCGCTGTTGCGGAAGGTCGGTGTATTTTTCAACCAGTTTGCTGAAATCACTCCCGGCACGCCTGGCCAGCGCGGACAGATTCGCGGCAACTTCACGCGCGCCTTCCTTGTCGTAATACAGGCTGGAGATCCGGGTGCGTACGCCCTTATACGCAATCACCAGCAATTCGAGGGCAATTTCATCCGCAACCGGCGAACTTGCAGTGGGCACCAGTTTCGGGTCCGGTTTGCCTGTTATCTCCGGCAGGTCCTTGCGCTGTTTCTCCGCGAGCTTGCGCAGGCGCTCCTGCTGCCCGGCTTCCACGGTGTGCGGGTCAAACGCACCGGCCTGCTCTCCCTGGCGGATGATGGTCACAGATTTAATCAGGTCTCCCTTGCTGATCAGGTTAACCACTTCCATTCCTTCAACCACTTCTCCAAAAACCGAGTGCTTGTCGTCCAGCCAGGGAGTGGGGACATGGGTTATGAAAAACTGGCTGCCGTTGGTGTTCGGCCCGGCATTTGCCATCGACAGTGTCCCGGGATTGTCATGCCTGAGTTCCGGGTGAAATTCATCCATGAACTGGTATCCCGGCCCGCCGCTTCCGTTTCCCAAAGGATCGCCTCCCTGGATCATGAATTCCTTGATCACGCGGTGGAAACTCAAGCCGTCATAAAAACGGGTCTGCAGTGATTTCTGGGTGATTGGGTCCCGCCAGCTCTTGCTTCCTTCAGCAAGCCCGACGAAATTCGCCACGGTTATCGGCGCGCGTTGGTAGTGCAGTTTGAGGACAATGGTCCCGCGACTTGTTTCCATCCGCGCATACAACCCGTCCGGAAGTGTTTTCGCGTACGCCGCCGAAAGCGGAAGCAGCAGGAACAGCAACAGGAAAATCCGCGGTAAGGCTGATGAAAGCGGGACAGAAGTGATTTTGTTAAGAAATGACGGCATGACAGTAGTTTTGGGGTAATGTTGGTTTAAAATTACATGTTCGGACAATGTGTCGAAAACTTCTCTTAACCCCTCACCTGTTGTGCCAGGTGAGGGGTAAATTCAAAATCGATATCGAAATCAAAACCGGAATCGGAGTCGGAATACGATCCCGATTGTATTGGTTCCGGCTAGTCCGGGTTAGGTCGTAGGCGCAGACAGGTGTCCGCCCAACGTTGTGGGCAAACACATAGGTTTGCCCCTACGGAAGGACCATAAACCCTTAAACTCTAAAACCCCAAAAATCTGTGAAAATCTGCGATTCAGACCTCATTCCGCATTTTCATCATTTGAATAGGGTCCGGGCATGTCCCGGACGGCGAAGCCGGCGTTAGGTGTTGGCAAACACAAAGGTTTGCGCCAACGATAATTTGTAATGGGTTACCTCAAAGGTTTGTCCTTACGAAACGAGCCGCAACCCAAAAAACCGTCTTCTCCCTCAGGGTCATGCACGCGTGAAATAGCCAGTGGTCGAGGTTGAAATTTTCTCCATTTAAGGTGTAGGTAACAAGTCAATTATCCTTCAAACCGGCAGCGTTCAGCAGCAGCCGGACTGCCGCGTCGAGGTCCCGGGCCCAGTATTCCGGTTCACGCGCGCAAAGTCCGTCCTTTCCACCATGCCCGGTTCGGACCCCAATGGAGGGGCAGCCCCACCTTGCGGCGGCTTCGAAATCGCTGGTTTTGTCGCCGATCAAAACGGCTTCTTCCGGGCCGAACGAGTGTTCTAGTCCCGCCTGAGCAAGCATTCCGTGAAGCGGTTTCCGGCAACCGCAGGGACCGGGGACTTCCCGCCGTTTCCCGTTTTCCCAATCGGGGTGATGGGGGCAGTAAAATTGCGCGTCAACCCGTCCGCCCGCGCTTGCGAGTGCTTCTTCCATTTTTGTTGTGATTGCGGAAAATGTCTTCTGGTCCAGCTGACCGCGCGCGAAAGCGGCCTGGTTGGAAATCACGATGCACAGCAGACCCTTCCGGTTGAGGCGCGCGACTGCGTCCGCGCTTCCGGGTATCATGATGAACTGCCCGGGCGTCAATATCGGTCCCGGCTCTTCATTGATCACTCCGTCGCGGTCAAGCAGCACCGCTTTCAGTTTTGCAAAAGAAAATTTCACAGTCTCGTTTCCAGTAATTCCCGGCGCGGTTCAGGCGGTTTTTCCGCGATTTCCCTGACCCGCTCGTAAAACGCGGACCAATCCCGGTCTTGTTCCTGAAATATTCTCCTGAATGCCGGCGTGTAGCGGTGATAGCGCCTTATTCCCTGCAGGTGCGTGTTGTTCAGGGGCCTGGCAAACCACTGCTTGAAGGAAAGCACCTCGAATTCATGCCGGCGGCGCAGGAACGACTGTTTCAGTTTTTGAAATGCGGCCCTTTTTTTTTCGAGCTTCTCGGCGTCAGGAATCCGCAGGGCATACAGCGCTTCCAGTTCGGCATAGGTTTGACCGATCAGTTCCCTGAAACGTTTCCGGTCTCGCCGGGCGCTGAGGAACCAGTGATAGTGCGCCGAATGCTCTCCACCTTCCTGAAGCAGAAACTGTCGCAGGCCTTCTTCTTCAACAAACACCGCGAATGATTCATTGAAGTTTGTGTCACCCTCGACAAAAAGCACCTGGTGCGCCATTTCATGAATCAGTGTGCGGATGATGTCCGGGTCATTGCGGCTGAGGAAGGTGTTGAGGACCGGATCGGAGAAATAATCCGGGAGCCACGCACGGTTGAGCAGTCCGAGGGTCGAATAGGCGCTGACGGGCCGTACCGAAACATCGAACCCGCGCGCGCCCACTTGTGCGGCATAGGCCTGCGCTTCATCCTCATCGAAATATCCGCGGTATTCCTGGCAGCCGATGATCCAGTAACACCAGCGGTGCGGTTTCAGGCTGAAAACCGGGGCGGCGCGCACGACCATGGTGACATAGGATCGTCCTGTATCTACATAGCTTGTGTATCCGCCGGTATCCGGAAGCAGGAGCCTCGCACCGGCAAAGGTCCGGGTTTTCCGCACCAGCGTCAGTTTGCGTTTCAGTTCCGCATCCGTGCGGGGGTTTTTCAGGAGTTCGGCAATGTTCTGCTTGCGGCTGAGCAGGTCGAGGTGTCCGGAGGCCGCCTGCCAGTAAAACCCGAAATCGGAGCACCCGCCTAAATAGGGCAGGAGAAGCAACACCAGGATGGGGAAGCAGGTGCGCTTCAACCCTGCCTTTGCAGCTTGAGGAACTGGAGAAACCGGTCCGCGGGTTCAAGGATGCCGGCGTGTCTGGCAAGCATCCGGTTTTCGGCATTTAACACAATGTACAAGGGCAGCGCCACTGTACGGAAGCGCTCGATCTGCAACTGCTGGTTGGCTTCTGCATTTTCCCCGCCGTCTGTGTAGAGTTGCACAAGGATGAAATCCCTGCGGAAAAGCGCCATCACTTCGGGGTCGGAGAAGACGTTTTTTTCCATCCAGCGGCAGTTGACGCAGGTATACCCGGTGAAATCGATGAACACCCGTTTGCCGTCCTTGCGCGCCAGGGCGAGGGCTGAATCAAGATTTGTTTCCCAGGGCAGGTTGTGCGCCGGGACCACGCTGCCCCCGGCAAGATCAACGGAGGTTTTCTGCTCCTGTTCGAGGGGCGGGGGGAGATAGGTGTCGACCCACGGATTGAGTGGTATGTTTCCCAGCCCGCGGCTGAAATACAGCCCCAGCATCAAAAAAGCGAGTGCCACGCTGAAGCCGAGTCCGCCGGTTTGCGAGATGCGTGTATGGTGAATGGTGACTGAACCCAAAAGGAAGAAGGCCCCGACCACACACAGCACGGCCCACGCAGTAAGCACGAAATCCCGGTCAATCACTCCCCACTGCCAGACTAGGTCGGTGTTGCTGAAAAACTTGAACGCCGCGGCAAGTTCAAGCAGCCCGAGCACAATTTTCAAGTGTTCCATCCATGCACCGGAACTGGAATGCATGGTGGAGATCAGGCGGGGGAACATCCCGAGCAAAAAGAATGGAAACGCGAAAACCGTGGAAAAAACCAGCATCCCCACTATCGGCCAGAACCACAATCCCTGTGATGCGGCGATCATCAGCGTGCCGACGAACTGGACCGTGCAGGTAAAGGAAGTGAGGGTAAAGGCGAGACCCATCGCGAGCACTCCTGTGGGTCCGCTGAGACGGCGAGACAACTGGTCAGCCGTGTTTCCCATCCCCGCCGGAAGCTGAAGCTGGAAGAACCCCATCAGGCTGAAGGCAAACAGGGTGAACATCATCCCGATGGCGAGATTGACCCAGCCGTTGGTCGCCACCTTGATCGCCCCTGATGCTCCGAGTGCCGCCGAAAGCCCCATCCCGGTGACTGTGTAGGTGCCGACTATGCCGAGTCCGAACAGCAGTGACAGCCGCAGCGTGTCGCCGTTTCCGGCGCTTTCCTGCTTGCTGAAAAACGCAACGGTGACGGGGATCATCGGAAACACGCAGGGGGTAAGCAACGCAAGCAGCCCGGCCATGGCGGCGAGCGCTAGGAAACCCCACAGCCCTTTTTGCAGCGCTACTTCCAGTTCCGAGCCTTCTTCTCTGAGCAGGTCCACTGCGTATTGCGGAGTTGAGTACTGCGCGCGGACGGGTCCGGCGCCAAGCGTGTAGGACAGTTGCCAAGGTTCCGTCTTCGGGGGCAGGCAGACCCGGTCGCTGCAGGCCTGGTAGCGAATGGTCCCGTTCAGCAGGTATCCCTTGCCTGCCTCGATGGAGGCTGGAACAAGCAGGTTCTGAAACAGCGCCGCCTGAAGTTCATGAAAACTGAGCACCTGGTCCAGCACCTGGTCCGGGGCGGTGATCGGGTTTGTTTCAAAAAGGGGACCGACCAGCTGAAGTTCATTGAGTGCAAGTTTCATCGTGGTCGGGATCGGGGGGAATTCTCCTTCCGCGGGAACAATCGAATAAATGTGCCACCCCGGCAGCACGTCGAGCTGCATCACCAGGCGCGCGTGTTCTCCCGGACGTGGGTCAACCGGTTCCAGGACCGGGTTGAAAGTGAGCACGGTTTCCGGAATGTCGTCCGTAAACTGAGCCTCGGCCGGTGTAGCCCCCCAGAGCGTGAGCAGGAAAATCACGCCATACAGGAATATACGCTGCCAACGGTTTTTGCTCCGCATGAGATACTGGTCTTTTTGTGTCAGGTTGAGAACGATGCCTGCAATTCTATTCGCGGTTAATTCTTGAATCTTAAATTTTATCGGATTCCGGATGAGAGGTAAACGGTTTTGCTGCAAGACCACCTTTGCCCTTGACTCAACCCCGTCAGGGGTTACGTATCAAATCGAAATCGGTATCGAAATCGGTATCGAAATCGAAATTCAAATCGGTAACAGAATTATTTTTTGCGACCACGACCCCATCCGGCAAACAGCTGAAGGGGCAGGCCCCCGTGCCTGCCTGTGCGTCGCACCTGCCTGCCGCCTGCCTGTGCGTAGCACGCAGTCAGGCGCTTCGCTTGGCGCAGGCAGGTGCAGAAAGGCCTGCCCTTTTGGTGGGCGGACTCGCAGGTCCGCCCCTACAACCACATGGTCAACACCGTTCCAATTCGTAGGGGCAAACCTGTGTGTTTGCCCGGACGTGTCCCACACCCCATCCCTCTCCTAATAGGTGTGGCGCCATTACAACCTGATCGCCTGATCTATTCGAAATCGAAAATGGGCGGACACGGGGGTCCGCCCCTACAGACTGTTTGCCTGATGGTGTCGTGGTCGCTAAAGAATTCCGATTTGTCGCCGATTTCGATAGCGATCCCGATTTTGACATCTTGTCCCAGTCTGCGCCTGCCTGTGTGGTTCTCATTAGCGTGATAGATTATCGTCAATGTTCAGGTTCAACTTCGTGCAGCGCCTCCCGGATGATTTGCGCGATCTGTTGTGAATGTCCGGAACGCGAAGCTTTTTGGATCCGCTTGAGCAGTTCTGGGTAGGGGGAATCGTAATCTTCGCAAAGTTCGAGAATTTTCCGTGCATGCTCTTCAACCTGTTCCAGCCGGTAATGTGGGACGTTTGAAAACGCCCTGAATTCCTCCAGCGCCTGTTTATTGACTGAATCCGGCAGCGGCGGTTTTGTTGAAGACATGTCGTTCCCCGATTCATCCTGTGCCAGATGCCGGTTCAGGACCTGGATCAATTTTTCAATCTGCACGGGCTTGGTCAGGTAATCGTCAATTCCGGTTCTGTTCGCTTCCTCGATCTGCTGCAGGAACGCGTCGGCGGAAAGGGCCACGATGGGGACCCTTTTCCACTGGGATGAGCACGGATTTTGCGGGTTGCTTCCAGCCCGTCCAGCCCGGGCATGTCCACGTCCATCAGCACCAGTTCGGGCTGCAGTTCGATCGCCATCGCCACTCCTTCTTCTCCGCCGCCGGCGAGTTCCACGCTCAGCCCCAAATTCTGCAGCAAAACCTGGATCATCTCCTTGTTGTCCGGGTTGTCCTCCACCACCAGTACCCGCTGTCCGGGGGCAAACCGCATTGTTTCGCCTGCATTATTTTCCCGCGTTAAGTACCCCTTTTCAGCTTCACGCAAGGGAAGGGTGACGCTGAAGACGGACCCTTTTCCGGGGGCGCTCCGCAGTTCAATGGCGCCGCCCAGCAGTTCGGTCATTTTCCTGACGATTGTCAGCCCGAGTCCTGTTCCTTCCTGTTCCCGGGATTCCCCATTTTCCAGCCGTTCAAAGCCTTCAAAGATAATTTCCTGTTTTTCCCTGGGGATGCCGATACCCTCGTCCTCCACCCGCAGCACGATCATGTCAGCCTTCCGTTGCGCTTTTAGCCGCACCTTTCCCGCTTGCCCGGTGAACTTGATGGCATTGCCGACGAGGTTCATCAAGATCTGGTTCAGCTTGGTGCGGTCCGAGATGACCATCTCCGGCAGGTAGGGGTCGAATTCATAGTTGAAATCGAGTTCTTTTTCCTCCGCCGGTTTCAGTGTTTGATGATAAATCCCCTGCACCAGCAGCTTGAGGTTGAGCGGTTCGTTGAACAACGAGTATTTCCCCGCTTCAATCCGGGAGAGATCGAGGATGTTGTTGATCAGTTCCGAAAGGTCAAGGCTGCTGTTTTTGATTGTATTCAGGTAATGCCGGAATTCCTTGTTCAGGGAGAGGGACTTGGACTGCTGGAGCAGGATCTGGCTGAAGCCCACAATCGAGTTCAGCGGCGTGCGGATTTCATGACTCATGTTGGCCAGGTAACGGCTCTTGGCTACTGTCGCTTTTTCCGCCTGGTCCTTGGCATTACGAAGTATCTCCTCCATCTGTTTGCGTTCGGTCACATCATAAAAAACCGCCAGTCCCCCTTGCAGCTTGCCTTCGTGGTCTTTCAGGGGCCTAGCCGAGACGGCGACGAAAACCCCGTCCGGTTTTTCCGGGTTGCGGATATAGATGTCCCGGTCCAGTGATTCGCCGTGCATGGCGGCGCGAACGATGGGAAGTTCATCGGCCCTGTAACGGGTGGTCTTGTCAGAATGATAAACCCCTAAGGTCCCGGGCCACTTTTTGAAAGGCAAGCTTGTGTCGTTCTTACCCACTATTTTTGCAATTGAGTTATTCCGCAGGATCAACGTTCCCTTGCCGTCAATTGCAACCACTCCTTCACTCATGCTGTTGATAATTGTTTCCAGCAGGTTTGTCTGCTGCTCCAGCTCCCTGTTTTTTTCAAGTAGCTCATTTTCCATCCGCTGCCGATCAGTGAGGTCACGGACCGCGCCGATAATTTTTGTCCTGCCTCCTGCATAAAACTGGCCCGGGCTGACTTCCCCGTAAAATACAGTGCCGTCCTTCTTCACCAGGTCACGCTGGTATGGACTGACCTCGCCTTTTTCGGAAATGCGCACCACAGCCTTTCGGGTTTGTTCCTTCTCCGCGGACACATCTTCCACGCTCAACTTGCGGAATTCCTCGCGGGAGTAGCCGAACAGAGCTGAAGCGGCTGGATTCGCTTCTTCAATCCGCATGTTCTCCGCGTCTGCAATCATGATCGCGTCGGATTCATGTTCAAACAGCTGGCGGTATTTTTCCTCGCTTTCCTTGAGCTGAGCTTCAGCCCGCAGGAGTTTGCTGATATCCTGCCCGAGGCAGACAATCCCCTGAACGGCGCCGTCCGCGCCCTTCATCACCGAACCGGAAAACAGCACCGGCGCCTTGCTCCCGTCTTTTGCCAGCAACGTTTTCTGCGTCCCCCGGACAAAGCCCGTCCGCATCAGCTTCTCCAACCCTGCGCCCCGGAATACTTTTTGCTCTTCTTCTTCTTCTTCTTCTTCCGGCATTATTTTTGCGGCGGGTTGGCCGAGCAGTTCTTCTTCGCTGTATCCCAGCAGTTTACAAGCGGCCGGGTTCACGCTTTCGATCAGTGTTTCCGAATTGAGCACGAACAGGGCGTCGGTCATCGAGTTGGTGATATTTTCTGCGTATTCGCGCGCCTCAGCCGTTTCCGCCGCGGACGACCGTACATCTTCGAGCATTTTCAGGATGGTGGTTTTGCTTTGCGCCAGTTCCTCCGATTTATGTTTCTGGTCGGCGAGGGCCTGCTTCAGTTTTTCTTCGGCCTGCTTGCGCTTGGAGATGTCCGTGATATTGGCGACAATGCCGCCGGGCTTACCCTCGTCGTCTGTCATCAGGGCCGCCGAAACCGAAATCGGGTATAGTTCACCGTTATTCCTGACATTTACGCTTTCGAAGCTGACGCTGCCTGTTCTGTTCAAGGTTTCCCAATGAGTTTGCAATTCAGCAAGCTTCTCCGTCGGATAATAATCTGCTATCGTCAGCCGCATGATTTCTTCCCGCGAGTAACCAGTTATCTCCTGGTAAGCCTGGTTGCACTCGCGCATCTTACCGTCCAGGTCGGCTAAGCCGATACCTTGAGGGGAGGAAGCGAATACCGCCTGGATCGATTCCGCGCTGCGCTTCAGTTCCTCTTCTGCCAGCTTTTCGAGGGTGATGTCCTTGGCTGTGCAGACGAAATGGGTTATGCCGCCTTTCTCATCAACGATCTGGGTGATAGTGTTTTCGGCATGATACAGTTCCCCGGTCTTTTTTTTGTTGATGCAGACCGCGCGGTATTCATCTCCGGAGAGGATAGTCCGCCACATGATTTCATAAAATTCCTGTTCGTGTCTTCCCGACTTGAGCAGGCGGGGTGTATTGCCCAGCGCTTCTTTACTGGTGTATCCCGTCATTTTTTCGAAAGCCGAGTTGATGTAGACAATGACGCCCTCGCGGTCCGTGATAGCCACGCTGTCCGCGGTCTGACGCACGGCGGCGGAAAGCAGCCGTCCGTTTTCAGTTTCTGAGATTTGCCTGGCAGGTTTTTTTCCGCGGAATCCTGTGTGGTCATGATCGAACTCCTTGATGAGTGTCCTGTGGAAGCACATCCTGCCCCAGCCTTAAGTCAAGTCCGCTTCGGGTGCTTAATTCAAGTCTTTCCGGACTTGACTTAACGACGCCGTCAGGCGGAGTTGAGTTAAGAACGCGGCCTTTAGTCGCCCGGCGAACCACATCGACGGGCGGACACGCAGGTCCGCCCCTACAACCACATGGTCAACTCCGTTCCAATTCGTAGGGGCAAACCTGTGTGTTTGCCCGGACGTGCCCCACACCCCATCCCTCTTCTGATAGGCGGGGGCCATTACAGCCTGATCGCCTAATCTATTCGAAATCGGTATCGGGTTCGAAATCGAAAATGGGCAGGCACGGGGGCCTGTCCCTACAGCCTTTTTTACCGATGGTGTTGTGTTTGTATCAAATTCCGATTTCGATACCGATTTCGATACCGATACCGATTTCGACATCTTGTCCCGGTCTGTGCCTGCCCCTACATTCTGTTTGCCCAGCCGCATCATTGTTTTGCCTTGAGCATGACGCGGTAGATCACGGCAGCCAGTTCCTTGATCAAAAAGGGTTTGAGCAGCACTTCACTGACCCCGCTCTGCATGACGCTTTTGTCATGGACAAGGTCGGGGTAGCCGGTGCTCATGATGACGAGGATATTCGACCCCGACGCCCGTATTTTTTCCACCAGCTTGATGCCGGTCATGTGGACCATCATGTGATCGGTGATGATCAGGTCAAACCCATTCGGGTTTTTTTCAAACAGCGCCAACGCATCAGTTGCATCTTCGGCCTCGGTGACCCGGAGTCCCTCATGGTACAGCTGCAGGCCTTTTTCAGGAAGCCCCTGACTTCCGCCTCGTCTTCAACCAGCAGGATCGATTTGGGGGTCGGGGAGGATTTGTCATCCTCCTCCAAAAGCGGCGGGGTTTCATCCCCCTTAGAGGATGTCACCGGCAGGAATACATCCACCGTGGTCCCGGCGCCCAGCCGGCTTGTGATGCCGATGCCGCCCCGGTGCCTCTCGACAATGCCCTGCACCACGGAAAGTCCGAGGCCTATTCCTTCACGCGGGCCCTTGGTGGTAAAAAACGGATCGGCGCTGTGTTTGAGGGTGTTTTCGTCCATCCCCAGCCCGTTGTCTTTTACACTCAGCTTCACGTACTGTCCGGAAAGCAGGTGGCCCTGGGAGGTGGTGAAATCCCGCAGCATCACCCTTTCCGCACGCACCAGCAGTTCCCCTCCTTCCGGCATGGCATGGGAGGAGTTCACGCACAGGTTCATCAGCACTTGACCGAGCTGCGAGGCGTCCGCCATGATCCGCGGCAGTTTTGCGGGCATTTTCTTTTTGATCGTGATCGAGCTGGGCAGGGTTTTGCTCAGCAAACTCAGCCCTTCCTGCACCATGGAATCCAGTTCAAGGGATGACTGCCTGAATTCCGCCTTGCGTCCGAAGAGCAGTATCTGGGCCACAAGTTTCTTCGCGCGGTTGGCGGATTTCATCACCCGCTCGAGGTTTTGATGCTCCCTGGTCCCGGGATGCAGGTTTTGCATGGTCATGTCGGTGTAGCCGAAGATGGGGACCAGGATATTGTTGAAATTGTGCGCGATGCCTCCCGCGAGGGTGCCGATTACCTGCATCTTCTGCGACTGCACCAGCTGGGCCTGGGTTTCCTGCAGTTCGCGGTTGGCGGAAACCAGCTGTTCGTTGATCTTTTCGATCTCCTGAATATGGTTATGGTTCGCCAGCGCGGAGCGCACGAGCGCTTTCAGCGTGGTCCACTCGACGGGTTTGTTGATGAAGTCCACCGCGCCCGCCTCAAAACACCTGGCCAGCAGTTCCTTCTCCACGTCGACGGTGAGCATGATCACCGGGACCGCCTGAAAAGGCGCGTGGTCTTTCAGCTGTTTGAGCAGTGAAACTCCGTCGAGGACGGGCATGTGAACATCGAGCAGGATCAAATCGGCCGGTTCCTTGTCCAGCAGCTCGAATACATATTGAGGATCCAGCAGCGTGGTGACGGAATACCCGAACGATTCAAGCGCGAGAGTAAGTTCTTCCGTTACGTGGGGGTCATCGTCAACTATCAGTATCCGGGACATGGAGCATCTCCTGTTTGCGTTAAATCTTTTGCGTGGAGTTTGCGGACCGCGAAAACCATTACTTCTGCCGCGGCGGTTTGGGGCAAGGAAACACGTAACCCCAACACTGCCGGATTATTTTCTGCTCTGCTGCGTTTTCCCGCCGTTAAGACGGGATATGATATTGAATATGAAAGGGAAATCAGCAGGAATGCGGGACTGAGGTCTGATGCGTCAGCAGTCCGCTTGTTTTCGCCGTACAGGACTGAAGCCATGGCGGAAAGCAATGCCGAGGTAAAGTGGAAGTGCGGCCGTCGGCGCCAGCTACGGGAACCAACTGCCTGTTTTGTTCATTACCACCCTTGATTAAGCATTATGTCAATTTTTTTCATTTGGCGGATCAGCTGCCGGCACGGGGAAATCACATTTCATGTGCAGTTGGACGAAACCCGTTGATACCGGCCATGCCCTAAATTGCAGAGCGGTGGTTAATCCCCGCGTCATATTCCCATTGGCCGCGTCCCGCGCTACGATAGTTTAAAAGGTGAAGGAGGCGACCACGATCAAGATGTAAAGCAGGCCCATGATCAACGCCTTCGGCTTGTTCAGCGTATATTTGTTTGTCTGGAACAGGTAGAGCGAAACCAGCGTCGCCCCGATCAGGCACCAGATGAGTTCGATTTGGGGCAGATTGATCGGCGTCATTTCCCCGCTGAGTGTGAGCGCCAGCAGAATGGGGACGCTCAGGCAGACGCAGATGTCGAAGATGTTGCTGCCGAAAACGTTGGACACCGCCGCGTCGTAGTTGCCCTTCCTCGCGCTGATCACCGAAAGCACCGTGTCAGGAACCGAGGTGCCCGCGGCAATCACCACAAAACCCATGATGACCGCGTCGATTCCCGTCATTTCCCCGAAGGAGATGGACGATTCGACCAGCATGTGGGAGCCGAGCCCCATCAGGGCCATCATCCCGATTATCCAGGCCCAGGCTTCTTTTACGGATGTAATTTTCACTTCGACTTCTTCCTGTTCTGTTTCCGGGGCAGTCCTTGTCGGCTTCGCTACAGCGCCGCAGTCGTTTTTCGCGCGGTGTCTGCGCGTGGCCAGCTGCAGCAGGAGGATATACCCCAGGTAAGCCGCTAGGAAGATCAGCGCCACTCCCGCACCCCATTCGCTGGGGAAGAACCAGAGCATCGCGAACAGCAGCAGCACCACCGCGAAGTAAAAGGTGTTGTCCCGCCAGACCACCTCCCGGCTGACAATCATCGGGGTCGCCGCCACCATCCCGGCCGAGCGCATCCGGCTCGACAAGGCGCTCGATCGT
>CAYFLK010000020.1:0-614 GCA_964344035.1 uncultured Pseudomonadota bacterium | reverse complement strand
AGGACGTTGAAAAGCGCGGAGCTGACGATGCTGGAAACGCCGACTTCCGCGCGTCCGATCAGGATCACCGCGATGACGGCGACACAGAATTCGGGAAGGAACTGGCGACCGCGTCGATTACCGCTGCCTTAACCGATTCGGGAAGGCGGTATTTTTCCTGGATGTAAACCGCCGCAGGGTGAAAAAATTCGCCCGCGCGCCAGATGATAATCGAGGAAATGATGATCAGGGAGATCCACTGGATGTATCCCATCCAGGTCACTCCCTGGTGATAGGACCCCCATGAAAACAACAGCACCATGGTGAGGGTCACAACGTGGGGAAACATTTCCCGGCTGAAAAATTCTGCAGCAGTGTGACGGGGTTGACGAATACGGTTATTCTCGGGATCGCTTACATTTTTTCAGCTCTGTTGGGGTTGACATTCAGGGTTTCATTTTAGGGAAAAAAACCGTTCAAAATTGATGCACTCGTAATCACTGTCATTCCCGCGAAAGCGGGAATCCAGGCGGAATCCAGGCTTATCCCTTTCACAAGTCAGTCGCTCTCTTGCGGGAGGTACTTAGCCCGAAGTTCCTTAAGTCTGCCCCCCTAAAATAGGTTTAACGCACTGA
>CAYFLK010000019.1:5112-55271 GCA_964344035.1 uncultured Pseudomonadota bacterium | reverse complement strand
ACTTTAATCCAAAGGTTGGGAGCTTTTTTTGTTATGAATCGCTCAAGTTAGGTTTTTGTTAGTTTCATTTCATAAGAAAAGCGATGATTGCATTGCATGTCAATATTGACCACGTTGCCACCATCAGGCAGGCCAGGCGCGGCATAGAACCGGAACCGGTCACTGCCGCGGGGATTGTCGAACTGGCCGGGGCGGACGGAATCACCATCCATCTCCGTGAGGACCGCAGGCACATTGTCGATCGGGATGTGCGCATACTCCGGGAAACAATCCAAACCAGGATGAACCTCGAGATGGCGGCGACCGCCGAAATGTTCCGCATTGCGCGGGAAACCGTTCCGGATATCGTTACCCTTGTTCCGGAGAAAAGGGAGGAAATCACCACGGAGGGTGGCCTGGATGTCGCGAGCGCGTCTGAACTGCTGAACGAGGGCATGCAGGCGTTAAAAGAAGACGGAATCCGGGTCAGCCTGTTCATTGATCCGGACCCGGTTCAGATCGAAGCATCAGCGGAAGCAGGGGCTGATGACGTGGAACTGCATACCGGAAGTTATGCGAATGCGGCGAATGAGCAAGCAATCATGCAGGAATATCAGCGGCTCGAGCGGGCCAGTGAGCTTGCACACCGGGTTGGATTGCGGGTGAACGCCGGTCATGGATTGAACTACATCAACACCCGGAAAATCTGCTCTCTACCGCATTTGCGGGAATTGAACATCGGGCACAGCATTGTCAGCCGCGCTGTATTTGTGGGGTTAGACCGGGCAGTCCGGGAGATGAAAAGCATCATCCTGGATGATGGGTAAACACGCGGTTTCGCCCCTGCAAATTGACTTTAATGAAAAATCTTCGGCGCGCAGAATCCACAACAAGGCAAGACATAAAAAATTTCCGTCATGCCGTGTAGTAAATAGTCACGGAATTATCTTTCAATGGCAAAAGAGATAATCATCAACCACACCTGTCATGAAACCCGGGTCGCGGTGTTGGAAAACGGACTGCTTTCCGAACTGCATCATGAAAGGGAACAGGAACAGCGCATTGTCGGGAATATTTATAAAGGCAAGGTGCTGAAAATTCTGCCCGGCATGGAATCCGCTTTCATTGACATAGGCGCCGAACGTGCGGCTTTCCTGCACATAGACGACATACTCTCGGAAGCCGAACTGATGGGCCGCCGCCCGAAAAACCAGCGTAAGGATAAACCCCCGATTGAAAAAATGCTGAAGGAGGGTGCGCCGATACTGGTGCAGGTCTCCAAGGGGCCGATCGGGACAAAGGGCGCCCGCATCACCAATCACATTTCGTTGCCCGGCCGTAATCTTGTTTACATGCCTGCTTCAAACACACTCGGTGTCTCCAGGCAGATTTCCGATGATCGGGAGCGTGAACGTCTGAAAAGCCTTGTTGATCGTTTAAAGCCGGAAAATTCCGGTTTCATCATTCGCACGGTTGCGGAAAACCGGGCAGAGGAAGATTTACATTCGGACATCAATTACCTGGTGTCTCTCTGGGACGACATCCTGGAGAAATACCGCACTCTTCCCGCCCCCTCGCTTTTGCACAGCGATCTCAACGTGATTTTCCGTACAGTGCGGGATTTGTTTTCGAAAGACATCCGCAAACTGGTGGTAGATCACGGAGAGGAATACAAATCGATTCGTCGGTTTGTCCGCACTTACCTTCCCCGATACGGCTCTGTGGTTGAACACTATACCCGCTCAGTGCCGATTTTCGATCATTACAACATTGAAATGGAAATTGACCGCGCGCTGGCGCAGAAAGTGTGGCTGCGCTCGGGAGGTTACCTGGTCATCAATCAGACAGAAGCGTTGACTGCTGTTGATGTGAACACCGGACGATTTGTCGGCAAGGAAAGCCACGAAAAGACCATTTTACGCACCAATCTGGAAGCCGCGGAGGAAGTGGTTTACCAACTTCAGCTGCGCAACATCGGCGGGATCATCATCATCGATTTCATCGACATGGAATCTCCCCAGCACCGCCTGCTGGTTTACCAGGCGCTGAAAGACCACCTGCGTAACGACAAGGCTCGCAGCAAGATCCTGCAGATCAGCGAAATGGGCCTGGTGGAGATGACCCGCAAAAGAGACAGGGAAAACCTGAGCAGATATCTGTTTGACCCCTGTCCTTATTGTGACGGGACCGGTCAGATTAAATCGCATTCGACTGTTTCGTATGAAATCTTCCGTGAGATCAAACGCTGCAGCACCAGGGATCATCGTGGTTCCCTGGTGGTTTATGTGCATGCGGATGTGCACCAGCACCTGATTAATGAAGAGGCCGAGTCGATTGCCAAATTGGAAGAAGAAACAGGCATCCCGTTGGTTTTCAAAGCCGACGAACATCTGCACCATGAGCAGTTTGAGTTGTATGAATACTGAAGAACTATCCCTGCGGGCCCGGGAGTCTTTTCAAAGCCACCTGGCGGAAAACCCCTATCCCGGACGTGGGTTGGTTATCGGGCGCAGTCCTTACAGAAACCTGGTGATAGTCTATTGGATTATGGGGCGCAGTCCCAACAGCCGGAATCGTGTCTTCGTCGAATCGCACGGGGTGCTGCGAACGGAAGCAGCTGACCCCTCGCAAGTGGAAGAGCCTTCGCTGATCATCTACAATGCAATACGTGCAACTGCCGGAGGAGTCGTAGTTACCAACGGCAGTCACACCGACCGCATTTGTGAAGGACTAGAAAATGCGGTCGGTATTCAAGACACGTTGTCATCAGAACTGCATGAACCGGATGGTCCGAACTTCACGCCGCGAATAGCGGGATTTCTTGATACCTCTCAGGCAGAAGCATCCGCGATGCTGGCTTTGGTGCGCTGCAGCAGTTTTACATCAGGCAGATCGGAGCATCATTTTTACCATTACCCACTGCTCCAACCGGGTTTCGGGTACGGGGTGACTACTTATTTAAGCGACGGGAACCCGCTGCCGTCGTTCAACGGGCCGCCGCTGCTTCTCCCCCTGGAGGGAAATGCCCTTGAAATCGCGTCCATGTACTGGAATGCACTCGATGAAAATAACCGGGTTGCCCTTGCTGTCAGGGAAACGGGACCAAACCAGGATGCTCCGCTCTGGGAGATCATAAATGCCGGAGACAGGAAAAATGCGGGATAAAGCATCCGGCAGCCTGTGCAACCAATGGGAAGTCTTTACACCTGAACGCGATGGTGGTAATTCTACATTGAAGAATTACTATTGAGATGAAACGAGTGTAGGTAATTTTCATGATGAATGCTTGTATGCAAACATGGCGATCCAACTCCATGATGTTTTGTAGCTGCGAACCAGCGTGTTCGACCATCATTTCTGGAAAAAACATGTTTACCGGGCAAAAATACAGGTTTGCCCCTACTGAATCCCCCTAAACGTCGAGGGCTTATGTCCGCAGAACGAAGACAATTCCTGAGGGTCTTGTTTGATTCCACAATTGATGTCAGGACCGATGAATGGCAGGATCAAGCCGCGACCGGATTGGACATTTCTCTTAATGGTTGCCGTTTTCATTGTGAATATTCCATGTCCGATGGTGAATCGGTCAACATCCATTATCAACCCGGGCTGGCCCTGGAAGGGAAAGTGCGCTGGTGCTGGCCCATCGAATGGTATTACCAGGCCGCGGTGCAGTTCACTGAGATCACTCAGGAAGAGCAATCAAACCTGCGCGATTACATCACCAGCGCCACCGGAGAAGAGTATCCCGCCCTGGAAATGCAGAACGAACAGCCGCGTATTGAAACTCAGTCTCAAACACCTTCCGAAATCAAACCTCCTGCCGGAGAAACTGAGCAGGGAATGGAAGAAATGGATTTCACAGACCTGTCGTCGTTGGATGAAGAAAACCAGCTGTACGAGTTTGCGGTTCCCATTGACGAGCATGAGCTTGAGGAATTAGCCCCGCTTGAAGAAGTCGAATTGGATACGCTGAGTACAGAAGACACGCCTGCTGATGCGTCTCCCACTTCTGCCGCACTTCCTGCACCGCAATTCGATGAAGGAGACCTTGCTCCGATGAGTTATGCGGGGAAACAGCTTGTCGTGCTTGGCGGGCGCAAATACCAGGCGGACCTGCTCAAACAGTATCTGAAGGAACGGGCAGGTTTGGAAATCGAGCATGTGACCAAGAAACAGAACCTCTGGCGTTTGATGAAGCTGGACCCGGTTGACGCATTGATCATGGAATGGGACCTGGAAGATGATAACGAGCCTTTGGAGACCCTGGAACAGACCCTGGACCAGTTTCCACAGACCAGGGTGCTGGCGATCTCCGGGCCAGTAAGCCTGGAACACAGGCTGCAGGCTGTAAATGCGGGAGTAAAGGATTTCATCACCCGCCCGGTGCATCTCTCGGCGATTGCTCAAAGTTTGCTCCTGCACCTGTCCGTGGATGAGTCTGACGATTCTGTACATGATCAGCCGGTGATCATGGAAGAAGCCCATGTGATAGAAGCCTCTGACGAACTCGAACCGCTTGCCGAGGATGAAACCTCCGTCTCCCCTGTGGACCTGCTGGATGACGACCTGAACTTGAGCGAAGAACTGGAATTGCTCGACGAAGAGTTTTAAGGCAGTTGTTGATCCCTTCTATCCTGTCTGAATCTATCAGCGGTTTAATGTATCAAGCCGAGTCACGACTTTTCCCGTGACACTCCATGGTTGTCTTCTGTATTTGATCAACAATTTAAAACCAGTTTCCACGATTTAATCCGCTATGGACGTCAAACCCGTGTTTGTGGATTATCCAGACGGTGTGACCACAATTGATGCGAACTACGTTCGCCCTGGATTGGCCTCAAGCCATTTGATAGTTGAAGGCGAACATGCCGCTTTCGTTGAGACAGGCACCTCTCATTCGGTGCCCCTGCTGCTGGCAACCCTGGAGAAGAAAGGTATCCCCCGCGAAAATGTCAGCCATGTGATGGTCACCCATGTTCATCTCGACCACGCGGGAGGCGCCGGGGAACTACTGCGCTTTCTCCCCGGGGCAAAACTGGTGGTGCATCCGCGCGGTGCGCGGCATATGACCGATCCCTCAAAGCTGATTGCAGGTTCCGCGGCAGTTTATGGCAAAGATCAGATGCGCGTGCTGTTTGGAACAGTGGTCCCCGTTCCAGAAGAGAGGATACTGATTGCGGATGACGGATTACGGATAGATTTCCACGGACGTCCTTTATATTTCTTTGACGGTCCCGGACACGCCCGACATCACTACTGTGTCATCGATGAGAAGTATGGGAATTTCTACTCCGGCGATAACTTCGGCATCTCCTACAGGGAATTCGACAACGATCAGGGGCCGTTCATTTTCCCCACCACCACCCCGGTCCAGTTTGACCCTCCCGCCATGTTTGAAACATGGAAGCGTGTGATGGAACAGCTCCCGGAGGCTGCCTACCTGACACATTTCGGACGGGTCGGAAACCTGGAGAAACTGGCCGCTGATTTACGGGACCGGCTTTCCCGCTATGTTGAACTTGCGGAAAAAGTGCGAAATTCAGGGACAGACCGAGAGGGGCAACTGGAACAGGGAATCCGTGAAATCCTGCATCAAGACCTGAAAAAACACGGATGCTCCCTGTCAACAGAAAGAATCGACGAACTGCTTGCCAATGACTGCGTCTTTAACGCACACGGAATAGCTGTTTGGCTGGACCGCTCGGCATCCGCTTGACGGAATATTTTTTCATTAGTCCGGGGGGTGCTATTGTGGCACAGGGTTCTGTATTTTGCCTTCGCTTTTCAGGTAAGTGTCACGCATTTCCCGTTTGAGGGTCTTGCCGGCGATGTTGAGCGGAAACGAATTGAAGAGTATCACGTCGATGACGCGCTGAAACTTGGCGTCGACCCGCTCGTTGATCCATGATTTCAGCGCTTCCGGCGCGACCGGCTTACCCTCGTGCAAGATCACGGCTGCAACCGGCGCCTCCCCCCATTTTTCGTCCGGGACACCGAAGACCGCGACCTGGGCGATGTCCGGATGCCGGACTGCCACTTCTTCTATATCACGCGGATAGACATTGACCCCGCCGCTGATGATCATGTCCTTGACTCTGTCGACCAGGAAAAGGAATCCATCCTCGTCGACATAACCCAGGTCTCCGCTGTGCAGCCAGCCATCGACGATGGTCTTTTCGGTTAGGTCCGGACGCTTGTAATATTCCGCCATCAGCATCGGACTGCGTCCGCAGATCTCACCCACCTCGCCGGCAGCACATTCATCCCCGTTTTCGCGCATGATCAGCATATCCAGGAAGGGTGGAGGAGCGCCCACGGAACCGACCTTGCGCAGTGCGTCATGTTTGTCGAGGACTGTCATGAAACCCTCTGTCAGCCCGTACAGCTCATAAAAACATCCGGGCAGCTGTTGATTCAGGCGGTGTTTGTATTCAAGCAGCAGGGGCGCTCCGACGTTCTGGAGCATTTCCAGGGAGCGCAATTTTGCCGAGTCAAAATCAGGATGGTTGAGCAGGGCCATGATCTGCGAAGGCACCATGATTATGTGGGTTACGTGTTCCTTCCCAATCGTTTCGATCACCGCGCCCGCGTCAAACGCGTGGTGCATAATATAGGTTGCGCCCAGGTACATCCAAGGCATCAGGTCCAGCATTGAACCATTGAAAACTATTGCTCCGGCATGCAGCACCACGCTTTCCGGGGTCATGCGCCACGCTGACGCGAAATGCGTGCAGTAGTTGGCGCGCACGTAGTGGGTGTGCACGATACCCTTGGGCGCGCCGGTGGTACCGCTGGAATACATGATGTTGAATACGTCGTCATCCCCAAGTCCCGCGTCCGGGGGTTCCGTGTCAGCTGCTCCTTCAGTAAAATGTTTGTATGTCTGAAACCCGGGAGCGGGTGTTTCGTCTCCGACCAGGATCCATCCATCATTGCGAACTGCGGGCAGTTCCGGTCGTATTTTCCTGAGCATTTCCGCGAAGGACGCCTCGGCGAAGACGAACACTGAGTCCGAATCCATAAGCAGGGTCGTCAATCCCGAAACCTGCAGCAGGGGGCTTCCGGGCACAATCACGATTCCGGTCTTGGCGGCGGCCCAGTAAAGCAGCATCAGTTCCTCGCAATTGGAAAGCACGGTTGCCATTTTTTCTCCCTTGCGTAACCCAGAGGCGAGCAGCGAGGCGGGCACATATTTCCCCGCATTCTCCCGCAGGCGCCTGGGCATCATTTTGATCCATCATGCATACATCAACCACCATTTGAGGAACACCGGCTGAAGCCAGGCGTTTTTCCATGTTGTTTGCCAGCGCGTCCCGGTGCATTTCTTTTGTGAGTGTGGTTATGGTCATCGGCGATTCACCCTGACCGTAAATCTGCACCAATTTATTACCGAAAACCCGCAAGGCTTTTTTCAAATCCTCCACATACATCGGACCACCGCCATAGACAATGGTTTTCAGGTTTTCCGTATCGGCAGTTTCCGTTTCCTGGAATTCCACCAGTCGTTTGACCATCGTGGGAGCGGCAAACATGGTGGTCCCCGGGTAATTTGCAATAAGTTCTAGAATCTCCCGGGGGTTAAACTTCCCGCTTTCGGGAATCACTTGGTTCGCCCCTTTGGCGATATGCGGGATATTGTACATTCCAGAACCGTGAGAAAGCGGCGCGGCATGAAGGATACAATCCATCGGCGAAACAGTATCTACATCGGCAAAATACCCCAATGTCATTGAATGCAGATTTGCATGTGTCAGCATTGCCCCTTTGGGTTTGCCCGTGGTGCCGCTGGTGTAAAACAGCCATGCCGCATCGTCTCCTGAAACTTCGACCACCTCGAGCGAGTTCCCCGTTTTGTACGAAAGCCAGGGTTCCGCATCCACTTCCAGGATTTTTTGCAAATCAGGGATGCGCTGTAATGACTGCTGCAAGCAAGCCGACATTTTCTTAGTTGTGATGCACATCCTTGCTCCGCAGTGTTTGAGAATAAACTCAAACTCGCTGGAGTGCAGTTTAGCGTTGATTGGAACAGCAATGAGTCCTGCGCACCAGATTGCATAGAGGGAAACCAGGTATTCCGGGTGATTGGGCATGATAACGGCAACACGGTCACCGGTCCTCAACCCGCATTCCTCATGCAGTGCGTTTGCAGCAGCAAAAGAAAGATTGGCAAATGTCGCATAATCCGTCCAATTTGTTCTCCCCAAGGAAATCGCCGGATGGGACGGCCAGATTTTTGAGGTGCGTTCCAGCATGGAGGCAATGTTGTTCGAATTATGCACAACAAAAAATTTTCCTGAATTCGTTTTTTTTGATTATCTGACGCTTGTGTTTGAAACCCGTTCCTTCTGCAATTCCGGTGCTTCCTCGGACAATTCCCGTTGCTGCCATAGGGTTACTTCAGCGGCTGCATTAATTATCCCGGGGCATTAGATCGGAACACAGTCATTGATGTTCAGGTCTCACGTGTACTGTACGAATCAAAACGGCGTGACAAGATACGAATGAAGTTTCGCGTTACGATAACAGAGTCGGCAAGCGATGCAAAGCCTTGCCGGCTACTTTACGGGGTTTAAGTCCCGAAACGAGATAAACGACCCCGAACTTAGTATCTTCCATTTCATTCTTGCCTGCCTGTGCTTTGCACGCAGGCAGGCGCTACGCTTGGTGCAGGCAAGTAGCGATTCCGACACCACCGGTTGCTGGCGAAACCGGCATTAGGCATAAGGTCTTGTAAATCCGGTAAATTTGAATTCCTTTACTGTGATCTCCATTCTCATGGGTATGCTCCTTATTGAAGGTTTGCTGTTGGAAGAAAAACAAACCTAAAGGAAAAATACCCATGAGATCAAGCCTTTCCAGATTTCACACAATAAAATATACACTACCGATAAGTGGGAAGAAAGATATGACAGAAGCACGCGACCGAGTCCCGACGTTCGACAAGCTGATGAACCCGACACTGCACGTATTTCACAAACTCGGCGGCAGTGCTTCTATTCAAGAGCTCATCGACGAGATCGTTTCAAGCTTACAGCTACCTGAGGAAGTAGCTGATGCTCCGCAAGGCGAGGGGGGCCAGACGGAACTGGCTTACCAAGCTGCCTGGGCGCGAACCTACCTGAAGAGCTACGGCCTTCTGGACAACTCGGAGCGCGCGGTCTGGACGCTAACCACAGAAGGGCAGAAGACTCAGAAAGTCAACACCAGCGACGTGGTCCGAACGATCCGGCGCCAATAGAAGGAAGCACGGGAGGCGCGTCAGGTAGCCGAACCCGACGCCGTCCCGGGCGAAGAGGACCAGGAACTCGACTGGAAGGGCAAGCTGCTCCAGGTTCTCCTCCAACTTGAGCCAGCCGCCTTCGAGCGGCTCTGCCAACGTCTTCTGCGTGAAGCGGGATTTATTGAAGTTGAGGTTACCGGGCGTTCCGGTGACGGAGGCATCGATGGTCACGGGACCATCCGCATCGGCGGGCTCATCAGCTTCAACGTGCTCTTCCAGAGCAAGAGATACCGCGGGAACATCGGTCCGGATGTCGTCCGGGACTTCAGAGGAGCCATGATTGGCCGAGCGGACAAGGGCCTGATCATCACGACCGGTGGCTTCACCCGGGAAGCACGACGTGAAGCCACACGAGACGGTGCCCCTCCCCTTGACCTGATGGACGGCGATTTACTTGCAGACAAGCTCAAAGAGCTCCGCCTTGGGGTGGGGGTCAAGATGGTGGAGAGCGTCGAGGTCAACGAAGACTGGTTCAAAACCATCTAACCGCCTACAGAAAAATCACTTAACAAGTTGCTTCTGCGGACGTCGCAGGCTCCACCGAAGAGCATGTCGTTATGCGTAAATACATGGTTGCACGGAATCCGTGAATGCGCTAACATCAGGCCATGATTGCTTCGTTCGGAAATCGCGCAACAGCGGATCTTTTTCATGGCATTTCGAGTAGCCCTGCCAGGCATCTACCGAATCAAATAAAAGAATCAGCACTTTACAAACTGGATGTCCTAAACGCAGCCCAGTCACTGGAGGATTTAAAATCTCCTCCAGGCAATCGATTGGAGACACTGAAAGGCAATTTTGCAGGTTTCCATAGTATGCGTATCAACAATCAATGGCGCATCGTGTTCAAGTGGCAGGCTTCGAATGCTCATGATGTTCAGTTTACAGATTACCATTAGAAAATTCTGGAGACAGAAAAATGATTCCATCAAATCGTGTAGCAACCCATCCCGGGGTTATATTGCTAAAAGAGTTCCTTGAGCCGTTGGGATTATCCCAAAAGGCACTAGCAACACATATCGGCATTCCTGTTCAACGAATCAATGAAATCGTCAGGGGCAAGAGGGGTGTATCATCGGATACTGCCTGGTTGCTTTCAGAAGCATTCAATACCTCGCCTGAATTTTGGCTTAACCTACAAGCCACTCATGACTTGTCCCTTAATAAACCCAAGAACCATGTCCAACCACTGGTGGCGGCCAGCGTATAACGAATAAGATTAGATTGTGCGAGGAACGAGCCACAATCTGAACCGTTTGTTGGACAAGTCCGGTGTATATATAGAAAACATCTTTTTTGGCGGGAGGCTGCCTAGTCAGGCAAATGTGGAGGAAGGTGGTTTTCGTAACCGATTATTTGATCTTTGAATTCGATTTACCCTGTGCATAAGGCTGTGGGCGTCTTAAAAGGCTGATTATAAACGCAGGTATCCATTACCGGTTGAACCGGTTTTTTCGATGGTCGGTGATGTTGTTTCAGGGTTACATAACCATGTACACTTCCTTTCTTATGCGGTGCAGAAGGAATCCCGGATGGGCAGCGGCTTCGCCGATCAAGCAAATTCACTCGGATTGCAATACCACTCGCTTCGCTTCAAGCATAGCAAACGGAGATTTTGGTCATCAGCGTTCCTGAAGAGATGAGGGATCACTCAGCAAAATTCTGGGACAGGATTGCAAGGCGCTATTCGAAACAGCCTATTGCGGACGAAGCGGCTTACAAGAAGAAGCTGCAAATTACACGCGAATACTTCCACCCGGACATGCAAGTTATGGAGTTCGGCTGTGGCACAGGATCGACAGCCCTTCTCCATGCTCCCTATGTGAAGCATATTCGAGCGATTGACGTCTCATCGAAAATGATCGAAATCGCCCAAGCCAAAGCTGATGCAGGAGATATCAAGAATGTTACTTTTGAATGCTCATCCATTGAAGAATTCAATACTCTTGATCAAAGCTTGGACGCCGTCTTAGGGCTCAACATTTTGCACTTGCTGGAGAATAAGGAAGGAACAATTGCCAAGGTTTGCAAAATGCTCAAGCCGGGTGGTATTTTTGTTAGCAGCACGGCCTGCATTGCGGAGATGAAGATGCTGTTCAGGATTCTCGCACCTGTTGGCGGTTTCTTTCGGGTGATTCCTCTCGTCAAGGTCTTCACCACAACGGAATTACAGTACAGTCTGACAAGTGCCGGGTTCCAGATTGAGTTTCAATGGCAACCGGGCAAGAACAAAGCAGTGTTCATTCTGGCACGACGCGTCCCACTGATCTAAGGAGTGAATGTTATGTTCATTGTCCTGCTGGTAGTCACATTTGCAATCGCCGTAATCGTTTCGTACTTGGTCGTCAGACTTTTCCGCAAATCCATATCCACGATTCTTGGCCGGATCGTGGCCGAGGAAATAGGCGGGGCGTGGTGGCGGTATCTTACTTTCGCGATCTACGTTGCGGGCGTGTCCGGAGGTGTTCGGGTATGGGACTTGGAGAAGTATATTACCCCGCGACCCGAGGAGGCTGAGGTCATAGTGCTTAACGCCGAGCGCTGGACGTTTGAGGTGTACCGCACAGTCATCGGCACTTTGCAAAGCATCGCGTGGATGCTGCTGGTATTCTTTGTGTTCGCGCTCATTGCGTACGTGATTGTTCGGGGTCTGGAGGCAAGGCGTTCGACGCCGAATGCGGAAAAGTCGAATTGTGCCACCTAACGCTGGCTGTGCCGTCCGGGGCCTGCCCGTGCCAAATACAATCTAGGTCGCTATCGTAATCGGGATAGAAATTCGATTTCGATTTTGAATTTACCCCTCAACTTGCACAATAGGTGAGGTGTTAAGAGAAATTTTTGAAATATTGTACCTGTCTGCGCCTGCCTGTGCGTGGCACGCAGACAGTTGCGACGCACAGGCAGGCATGAATGAATTTATAAGAGACTGACCAATCGCCGCACCTGACGCGCACCTGCCCCTGCCCTGAGTGGATTGGTGTGCTTGGTCGTTCAAGGTTGCAGATGAAAGAAATCTCTTAACAAGGCAATTTGTTCAGGAGTATTGAGTGTGGGGGCGTGTCCGTATCCTTCAAAAACTTCAAGTCGTGCACAAGGGCCGCGAGTGCTCATTTCTGTTGCAACCTCCACCGGAAGCACATCTGAATCAGCTCCGCGCATCAGTAAAGTCAGGCATTTTACCTGATCGTACTCTTCCCACAAATCCAGATCGCTTTTGTGCGTGGTAAACTGGGTGACGATCATCGGATCATAATGCACGGTCACATGACCGTCGTCGGTGCGGCGGTAAGATGTTTCAGCCATGCGCTGCCAAAAGGAATCCGGATTCTTTCCAAATGGCGCGTAAACCGACCTGAGCCATTGTTCCAGTTCTCCAATGGTTTCAAATACCGGAGGATTCCCAACGTATTCGGCGATGCGCTGGATTGCTTCATCCGGAATTGCCCCAGGACCAATGTCGTTAAGCACCATATGCGTCATCCTTTCCCGGAGGTCATTTGCCGCAAGGACCACGCCGATCATACCTCCCATCGAGGTGCCGATCCAGCGCACTTTTTCAACCCCCAGTTGATTCAGCAAGTCCAGCGCACACCGGCAATAACTCGCAAAACTGTATTGCTGCTCGCGGTGTTCGGCCCACTGGCTCATACCGCGTCCAAGAGTGTCCGGACAGATCACCCTCCACTGATCGGAAAGGGCCTCCGCCAAATCGTCAAAATCCCTACCGGTGCGGGCCAGCCCGTGCCACATGACAACAGCTTCACCTTGCGGGTCACCCCATTCCATAAAGTGAATTTCCGCCCCGTCACATTTTAGAAATTTTGAAATTCCGGCCATATCATCCTCCTCTAAGTTTCCCCACCACACCGCTGGGAAAGAAATACACGCACATAATAAACAGCACCCCCAGCCACAACAGCCAGCGGTCCGGATGAATCAAATCCGGAAGCAGGGGCAGGTCTTTAGACGCTTCGGCCCCTATCCGCATCAGGTCCTGCAAATAAAACTGTGCCAGGTTCATCACCACCGCGCCGATCACCGCACCGTACATGGAGGCCATACCGCCGATGACGACCATCAGCAGAATATCGATCATGATGCCGAATGAGAGTGTGCTGTTCGGTCCGGTATACTTGAGCCAAACCGCCATCAGCACTCCCGCCAGCGAGGCGGCGGCGGCGGACAGACAAAACGCGATGGTGCGGTACACTACGGCACGATAACCAATTGCCTCGGCCCTGAATTCGTTTTCTCGGACAGCTAAAAGCACCCTTCCGAATGGAGAATTGACCACCCTCAACATCATCAGAAAAAGACCGAGGGAACTGAAAAAGACCAGATAATAGGCGATGATCCGGCCGTTGATCCGTACACCCAGAACCTTATCGGGATACAGTTTGAAAGCCGGAGAAAACAAACGGGGAACGCGATAAGTCAATCCATCTTCGCCGCCGGTGAAACCGTGCAGTTGTGAAACGAGAATCATCACAAAGCTGGCTACCGCCAGGGTGACCATGGCAAAGAAAATCGCCTTGATCCGCAAAGAGAGCATTCCGATTACCAAGGCGATAACCAGGGAAACCAGCAAACCGCTCGCCGTACCGATTGCAATGGCTGTCCAGGAACCCCCCAGGTGGTGCAGTGGTATCGCCACACCGTATGCGCCGATCCCGAAAAACATGGTGTGCGCAAACGAGACGATACCGGTAAAACCCAGCAGCATGTCGAAACTGGCCACAAGTACAATAAAAATACAGATCCGCGCCGCCACTGCCAGAGAGCGTGTTCCAGGAAACAAAAACGGCGCCAGGGCCAGACAAACCAGGATCCCCAGAACAAGAAAAGCAAGGGTCCGGCTTTCGAAACGGTTTCCCGAAACCACGCGATCAACAAATTTCATTGTTTGAATGAGGGAAACAATCCGGACGGACGCCACAACAGGATCAGTACCATCAGCAAAATGTTGGAACCCAAGGCTAGTTTTGGAATAAGAAAACCCACATAATTGGCAGTCAAGCCAACCAGGATCGCGCCAAGGAATGAACCGCGGATGGACCCCAGTCCACCGATGATCACCACGATGAAGACGAGTATCAGGGTTTCCCCGCCAAGTGTTGCGGTGATCATCTCATTATAAAGGGCCCACATCACGCCGCCCAGCGCCGCGAGCGCGGATCCCAACATAAAAACCCCGACGAACAGTCGATTCACACGGTAGCCGAAGGCTTCCACCATCTCACGGTTTTCCACTCCTGCGCGTACCAGCAGGCCGATTTTTGTCCGGTTGAGGGATTGACTCAACACCATGTATATGAGCACGCCAAGGACGAGCGCGAGCAACCGGAATTTTTCAAACGCCGCGTCTCCCATCACAAACGAACCCTGCAGGGTGGCGGGCTTGAAAACGGTGATTGGCTGCGCTCCCCAGATCACGGGAACAAGTTGTTCAGCAACAATCAACGCGCCTACGGTAATGAGGATTTGCTTCAGATGTGCTCCGTATACCGGCGCAATTATAATCCGTTCAAACAAAAAACCAAGAATTCCTCCGATTAAGACCGCTGCTAGAATTGCCAGCAGCAGGGCTGCAAGATTGAGTGCGAACGAGTCGGCACTCGTCCACCCGGTCAGGCGCATCAAAACCGATGAGGCGACGTACGCCCCGAAAGTTACAAACGCGCCATGTCCGAAATTGAGGACATCCATCAGTCCAAAAATCAGGCTCAACCCGGAAGCCATCAGAAAAATCATCATCCCCATCGCCAGCCCCGCCAGAGTCAGCGTGAGCCACGATGACATGTCCCCGATGAGCGGAAGCCCACCTAAAACCATCACCGGAAAAATCAGAAGCGGGGCATTCGGTTCCAGCTTCGTCCACCAGGAAACATGCTGTGAAAGATCTTGTTTGTTCATGTTGCTGAGTAATTGGACGCCGATTCGTTTTGGGAAATTGTTAATCGGATACTTCTATTTGTTTAGCACAAGAATAAGCAGTCAAATATAATGGAATAATCAAAGCGTAAAAAATCCACAAAGGAAGCATTCGGGTCATTTCGATGTACCCGGAATGGACCGCCAACACGGAAGCAATCAACAAGCCTGCCAGGACTGGAACTACTGTAAATATCAGCAGTTCTTTTCTTTCTACCGGCTTAAAGCTGCCTCAAGCTAACAAGCAAGCCCACCCAAGCACTAAAGATGCAGCAATTCTGGAAACATAAAAATACTCGCTCCCGCCTGCCGTTTTTTGCAGACCGAACATGAATTTAGCAGCTTCTGGAAGCAGCAAAGGGATCATTGCCAGTAAATCTGCTATTGCCCCCACCCAAAAGCATATCTTGAGGAACATAAGGAGCTTTGTTTTATAATCAGGCGAGAAAAAAGACATCCCGAGCAGCCTTTCTTTAAAAAGCCTGCTCCACCAGGCTCAACCCAAGCAACTGCTGCTGTTTCTGCTCATCATCCGCCAATTCGTTCATTGCCCCGGAAAAGACCACCCTTCCGTCATCAAGGACAGCCACCGAGTCTCCTAAACTACGGGCAAACAGAAAATTCTGTTCAACCAGCAGGATGGTTGTTTCTTGTTTCAATTCGAGAAAGGTATCGGTCAACGAAGAGACAATGGAAGGGGCAAGTCCTTTGGTGGGTTCGTCAATCAGCAGCAGTTTTTGCGGTTCAACGATCGCCCTGCTGATGGCGAGCATTTGTTTTTGTCCTCCGGACAATGCTCCGGCAGGCAGGTTCCAGAATTTTTTCATGGCCGGAAACAGGGTGAAAATCCTTGCCAGTCTGTTTTCATCAATCCTGCCTGAGCGGGCTGCAAGAGCCATATTTTCCCGTACCGTCAAGCCTGCAAAAATCCCCCTGTCTTCCGGAACATAGGCAATCCCTTCACGTGCAATTTCCGGAGTTGAAATGCCTGAAATGTCTTTTTCATCCAGAAAAATGGCCCCTTGAGTGACGCGCCACATGCCCATAATTGTGCGCAGGGTTGTGGTTTTTCCGGCGCCGTTTCTACCCAGCAGCACTGTAAGTTTTCCCCGCGGAACCGCAAAATCAATTCCGTGGAGGATGTGATACTGCGCAATGTGCGTGTGGATGTTTTGCAATCGGAGCAGTAAATCAGACATGGTCAGCGACTCCCATGCCCAGATAGGCTTCCTGAACGATGGGAGACGCCATAACTTCCGCGGGTTCACCATCCGCCACAAGATAACCATTGTGTAGAACCATGATGCGATCCGCCAGGCTGCGCACGACTTCCATTTTGTGTTCGACCAAAAGCACCAGTTTGTCCAGCTTATTTTTGATTCCTTCAATCAATTCCAAAATCACCGGGACCTCGTCCAGGGTCATGCCTGCCGTGGGTTCATCGAACATGAAAATCCTCGGCTCCATTGCCAGGAGCATCGCAACTTCAAGTTTGCGCTGATCACCGTGTGACAGGGTTGAAGCCACCTCATCCGCCTTGTCAGCAAGATGAACCTGGTTCAGGTATTGTTCAGCCTGTTCAATCAGGCCGGCATGGCTCCGAGCCATGGTAAACAAATTCAATCCTATTCCCTCTCTGGACTGGATGGTCAGCCGCACGTTTTCCTGTACACTTAGATTCGGAAACAGGTTGGTCAGTTGAAATGCACGGCCGATTCCCTTGCGGGCCCGTTCAGATGCGGGCATATCGCTGATGTCATCTCCAAACAACATCACCTCTCCCGTTGTGGCCCGAAGCTGCCCGGAAATCAGATTGAAGAATGTCGTTTTACCAGCGCCATTTGGCCCGACAATGGCCGTTAGAACCCCCGGATTGAAGCAGGTGGTGACGTTATTGACAGCGACATGCCCGCCGAAACGCTTGGTCAGGTCGCTGGTCTGTAAAACCGGGGGTTCTGAACGCATAGCTCACTTGTTGATGGGAATGTCCATTTCCGCGGGTTTGATTACCCGTACCAGGTCTGGAATGGCCCATTTCACATTGGGATCGACGCGAATCTTGAAGTGAAACATGGACTGCAACGCCTGATGGTCTTCCGTGCGGAATTGCATCATGCCTTTGGGCGTGTCAAATGACATGCCTTCCATCGCAGCGATCAGGTCGTCCGTTTGTGTGGATTTTGTTTTCTGAAGAGCTTTCACCACGGCAATCGCCGCGGACATCCCTCCCGCCGTGAAGAAATCCGGTGGGTTGCCTTCATAACGCGACTTGTGAGTTTTTACCAGCCAGTCATTGATTGGATTTTTAGCGGCTTCAAAGTAATAGTAAACCGCGCCTTCCATTCCAGGAACCACCTTGTATTGTGGGAGGACAGGCAGTATGTGGCCACCGGTCGAAATCTCGATCCCGTAGCGTTCCGGCTGTGCGGCGGCTATTTTTCCCAGTGCTCCGGGAGATCCTGCCAGGTAGATCAGCAGCACCCTCCGTCCAGGCTGGTTTTTGAGGGCGTTGAAGATTCGTTCTATCGGGGCGGTGAAATCCGTGGTTTTCAGTGGAACGTATTCCTCGTGCACAATGGTGGTCCCTTTGCCTTTCAATGCATACTTGAAAGCGGAGATACCATCCCTGCCAAAAGCGTAATCTTCAGCGATAGTGGCCACATACAGGTTGTCGTCGGGACGCAGTGCCAAAGCCTGTGCCTGCATATCCATGGATGAATTCCGTGACGTTTTGAAAATATATCGACTCGCATCCGTGCCGGTAAGAGAATCCGCAACGGCCGGTTCGATCAGCAGTATTTTCTCGTATTCTTCCGCGACAGGAAGCAGACCTTTGGTCACCCCCGAAGACGTTGCTCCGACCGCCAGCGCTACGTCGTCATCACCGTAGGCTTCCGCTAGAACTGCACGGGCAACATCCGGTTTGAACTGGGTGTCCTTGCGGATCACCTCGATCTTGCGACCCATAACTTCCATTGATCCGCCAGTCGCATATTCCAAACCAAGCATGAAGCCGGTTTGAGTTTGTTTCGAAAACACCTCGAAGGGGTGTCCTGAAGTGCCGTGGACCAGGGCAATTTTAATCGGTTCAGCGGCATAAACCAAACTGCCTGCCAAAAGCGTGATGCCCATCACGCTGATCATGGTTTGCTTCATTGTTTTCAGCATCGTGATTCTCCTTTGAAAAAAGGTTGCTTAAGCGATTTACAGCAACACCGGTCAACCCGGCGACCGGCAATAGTCCTGCCAATCCGATGCCATTCAGGTAATTGTATGAAATAACAGATAAAATTATGCAACAAAGCAAGTTAACCGGAAGTTGGCCAAGCAGCATCCCGTTGATTGTCTGGTATTCCTGACATGTAAACGCTCAGTGTGTTTTTGTGTTGTTATAGAATATTGATATAAATGAATAATATTGATTATGTATGGAAACCCGGACAATAATTTTTTGTCCAGTTATCCAGACATTAGCTTCAGGCTGTTCAATTTCTCATAAAATTGCGCTCTGCTGATGCCCAGCATTTTTGCCGCTTTGGCTTTGACCCCGCCCGTTGCCTCCAATGCGTTTGCAATCGCAATGCGTTCAGCCTCCGCAACGGCTTCCTTCAATGTGCGAACGTCTAGGGATGATTTCCCGGCAGAAGTTTTACGTCCCCAGGTTTTTTTCAACAACCCATTAAAATGTTCCGGGGACAGTACTAAAGCATCGTCTTTTGCTGACGCCTGTTCGAGCACGTTGGCGAGTTCCCGGACATTTCCATCCCAAGGACATTCTTGCAGCAAAACCATTGCTTCCGGGGACACTTCCCTTTGAGGCTGTCCTGAAACACCCGCGGAGCGTTCCAGTAGCACCTCGCAGAGGATGCCGATGTCCTCGGGCCGAACGCGCAGAGGAGGCAGCTGCAGAGGGAGCACATTCAGTCGGTAGAACAGGTCTGTGCGAAACAGGCCCTGGTCAGCCATGCCTTGTAGATCATGGCTGGTGGCGGCGATGATGCGCACATTTACCCGGATGACTCTGTTGGAACCCAAGCGTTCGATTTCACCGTCTTCCAGGACCCGCAGCAGTTTGGGCTGCAAATGCAAGGGCAAGTCGCCCACCTCATCGAGGAATAGTGTTCCTCCATCGGCAAGTTCGAATTTTCCCGGACGTCCTTTTCTTTCCGCACCGGTAAAGGCGCCCGGTGCGACCCCGAAGAGTTCTGCTTCAAGCAGGGTTTCCGGAATGGCAGCCGCATTAACACGGATCATGGGCCCCTTCGCCCGGGATCCGGCGGCATGGATTGCATGGGCCAGCAGTTCCTTACCCGTACCTGTTTCTCCCAAAAGCAGCACGCCGGAATCACGCTGTGCTGCTCGTCGAGCGGCCTTTTTCAATTCGTTTATGGCTTTGCTGATGCCAACAAATTGGGTGAAGCTGTATTTTGCACTGCGTTCCCGAGCCAGTTGTTTACGTGCAGCATCCAGTTCGTTCTGCATCTGCTGGAATTTTGTCACTATCGGACGCAGCGCCTGTAGCCGATCATATAAAATCACTCCCAGCGCACCGGAAACTTCACCTGCGTCATCATAAAGCGGAAGGCGGGAAACAACCATTTTGCGCCCGACAATGTCGAACACATCCAGCAGATCCGCTTTTCCGGTTTGAACCACCCGCCGCATTTTGCTTTGTGGAAGCACATCTTCCACAGGTCTTCCTTCCACCCGTTCGGTGCCGTTCCATCCGATCAACGCCTTGTACTTGTCATTCATCCAGACAATCCGTGCATCCCGATTGACTGCAACCGCACCTTCATACAGGCTGTCGAACAATTTCACCAACGTCCTTGCCGCCTGGCTGCGGATGGCGGATTCACTTTCAAGCGAAAAGGGTGCTTCCTTGGCGGGTGTACCCATGGCAAAAGCGGGAATCAAGTTCAATAATCAGGCGTCTCCAGCATAATCACCTGAGTAGAATTCACAAGCACAGGGTGTTTCCAAACCTCACTTATGTGATTTTGGTTCTCAGCACAATTCGTACAACTTAACCCGGTTATTCCATTTATTCATTTGATGAACAAGTAACATCCTATTTTGACAAAGTTTTTCCAGAATGAGTTCACTATCGGTAATTACGGATGATTTGAGAAATATGTCATGTGAAATCAATAACTATCGCAGGGATATTTGTAGTTGAGAAATAACCGGGTATAAAATTATTCGCTAACAAAAGTCTATCTTTTTTTCTCTTGTGTTTTAATGAAGCTTCCTTATTATAGCTTGCTTCCCGACCTCCTGTTCGAGGTGGTCCTGGTCATTAATTCATCTCCAATGCGAGGAGTGTTATGAAAAGAAGGAACTTCATCAAGAAAGCAGGGGCTGGCGCGGCGGTAGCAGCTGCAGCCACAACAGCCGGCGCACCAAACGTGATCGCGGCCAAAAAAACCGCAATCAAGTGGAGGCTGCAGACCTATGCCGGACCGGCGCTCGCCGAACACGTCATCAAGCCCTCGATTGAGGCTTTCAACAAGGTTGCGAATGGAGAGATGGTGATTGATCTCTACACCGCCGACCAGTTGGTGCCCACAGGCGAACTGTTCCGGGCGATGCAGCGCGGTACGATTGACGCGGTGCAGAGTGACGACGATTCGATTGCCGCCCCCGTTGACGTTTCCGTGTTCGGCGGCTACTTCCCGTTCGGAACACGCCACAGCCTTGATGTGCCGGTGTTGTTCAACCAGTATGGTCTCAAGGAAATCTGGGAGGAGGCCTACGGAGAGGTGGAGAACGTCACCTGGCTGAGTGCCGGGGCATGGGACCCGTGCCATTTCAATACGGTGCAGCCCATCCGCAGTCTGGCGGATATGAAGGGATTAAGGGTCTTTACCTTCCCCACTGCCGGGAAGTTCCTTTCGCGTTTCGGCGTGGTACCCGTCACCCTGCCGTGGGAGGACATCGAAGTCGCCGTGCAAACCGGTGAACTCGACGGCATCGCATGGTCCGGGATCACCGAGGATTACACCGTGGGCTGGGCCGATGTGACAAATTACTTCCTCACCAACAACATCTCCGGCGCGTGGATCGGCTCCTACTTTGCCAACTCCGAACGATGGAACGAGGTGCCCGCTCACTTGCAACAACTGTTCAAGCTCTGCATGGACAGCTCCCACTACTATCGCCAGTACTGGTACTGGGGCGGAGAGGCTCACCTGAGGACCAAGGGCACCAAGCTCAAGCTCACCACCATCGCCGCGGAAGAATGGCAAACGGTTGAAACAGAGGCCGTCAAGTTCTGGGACGAAATCGCCTCTACCAGTCCCCGTGCCGCCAAGGTGGTGCAGATCTTCCGGGACTACAACGATACCATGTCCAAGGCCGGACCTCCGTATCGCGGCTGATCAATCCGGGGCAGGCTGGCCCGGCCCTGTTTGAAGGACACAAAATTACAGCGGCGACCTGTTGTTAGCCGGGTCGTCGTTCACGTACCGAAACCCGCGGAACAACACATCTTTGCAAGGAGGAAATGCTTCAGAGCATTGTACGCTACGTCATGGTAGTTGAAGCGGTGAACCGCTTCTTTGGACGGATCGCGGTTTACATGATATTTGCCATGATCGGGGTGCTGCTCTGGTCGTCCATCTCCAAACTTCCCGGATTGACCCCCTCCCTCTGGACGCTGGAAATGGCACAGTTCCTGATGGTGGCCTACTACCTGCTGGGGGGAGGTTACTCCATGCAAATGCACTCGCATGTGCGCATGGACCTTCTATATGGCCGCTGGAGCCGCAGGTTCAGGGGATTCGCAGACAGCATCACTTCCTTCTGCCTTATATTCTACCTCGTTATGCTGCTTTACGGCGGCTTCTCCAGTTCCGAGTATGCAATCCGCTATGGGGAAACCAGCTACTCCTCTTGGTCCCCCTACATGTGGCCTGTCAAGATCGTCATGTCCTTCGGGATTTTCCTGATGCTCCTGCAAGCCTCCGCCACCTTTTTCCGGGATTTGGCTGCTTCACGCGGATTGAAGATCGACGGCATACCCACTGAAGAAAAGGAAGAGGAGGAAGCCCAATGAGTTATGAAATGATCGCCGTCCTCATGTTCTCCACCATGATGGTGATGTTGCTTTCCGGGCAGCGTGTATTTGGGGCGATCGGTTTTGTCGCGGTTGGCGCGGCACTGCTGCTTTGGGGCGAAGGCGGCGGGGAGATGGGGTTCAGCGCGGCCATGAAATTGATGAAATGGTACCCGCTGCTGACACTGCCGCTTTTCATCTATATGGGCTACATGCTGTCGGAATCCAGAATTGCTGACGACCTCTACCGCATGTTCCACGTTTGGGCCGGGCCGCTTAACGGCGGACTGGCAATCGGCACCATCCTGCTGATGGTGGTAATTTCCGCAATGAACGGACTGAGCGTCGCCGGGATGGCGATCGGGGCCACCATCGCGCTCCCGGAACTGCTGCGCAGGGGGTACGACAAGGTGATGGTCACCGGCGTGATCCAGGCCGGATCTTCTCTGGGAATTCTTGTGCCTCCAAGCGTGGTGCTGGTACTCTACGGCATGATCGCCCGCCAGCCGGTGGGGCGGCTCTGGCTTGCCGGGGTGCTTCCGGGACTGATGATGGCCGGCCTGTTTGTGATCTACATCGTCGTGCGCTGCCGGGTGCAGCCCAACTTGGGTCCGGCCTTGCCCAAGGAAGAGCGGGACGTCAGCTGGGGTGAGAAATTCATGCTGCTGCAGGCAGGTATTCTGCCGCTGCTGATTTTCTTTTCCATGACCGGGTTGTTCATGATGGGAGTAACGAGTCTGGTGGAAAGCTCCGCTGTCGGCGCCGTGGCAGCCACCATTGCGGCGTTGGTAAAGCGCCGGTTGACCTGGCCTGTGATGGAAGCCACCATCCGCAAGACAATGGGGGTGAGCGCCATGTTCATGTGGATTATTATGGCCGCGCTGGCCTTCGGCGCCGTTTTCGACGGATTGGGAGCGGTGAAGGCAATCGAAGGTTTTTTCATCGATCAGTTGGGTCTTGGTCCGTGGGAAATCCTCATCATGATGCAGCTGTCCTACCTGCTGATGGGCATGTTCCTGGACGACACCGCCATGCTGGTCATCGTCGCTCCGCTTTATGTCCCGCTTGTCAAAGCCCTCGGCTTCGACCTGATCTGGTACGGGGTGCTTTACACCATCACCTGCCAGATTGCCTACATGACGCCGCCTTTCGGCTACAACCTGTTCCTCATGCGGGCAATGGCCCCGCCGGAGGTGACGCTCACGGACATCTACCGCTCGATTGTTCCGTTTGTGCTGGTGATGATACTTGGGCTGGCATTGGTGACGATCCTTCCGGAAATTGCGTTGTGGCTTCCCAAATATTATTATGGCAGATGAGCAAAACCCGCGGGTATGATTCGGAAGCTTGATTTCAAACCTGTCTGCTGCCGAAAAGTCTCATTCCGCAACTACTGGAAAGCAGAAACAGACGCTTACTCCCAACAATTTGTAGTTCACATCTAAACGGCGGTAAGAAACCAGGGGATTATCAGATGAAAACTCATGGAATGCTGACACTCGAGGAACTCAGGCGTCTGGTGGAAACCGGTGAAATCGACACTGTGCTGATGGTGTTCACCGATCTCTACGGACGCTTCATGGGCAAACGGTTTGACGCGGAGTTCTTTCTTGAAGACGGGGTGGAGCACGGAACCCACGCATGCGACTATTTGATCACCGTGGACATGGAAATGGAACCGGTTTCCGGATATGAGTTTGCAAACTGGGAACGTGGGTACGGAGATTTCCACCTTGATCCGGATTTCTCCACGCTGCGCCGCGCCAGCTGGCTTGACCGCACGGCGATGGTGCTTTGTGATGTGAAAAGCGACCGCAGCCACGAGTTCGTTCCGGAGGCCCCCCGCTCGATGTTGAGGGGTCAGATCGACGCCGCGGCGGAAATGGGATTTACAGCGAAGGCCGGATCGGAACTTGAATACTACGTCTTTCAAACCCCTTACCAGGACGCTGCGCAAAAAGGTTATTCCGGACTGCAGCCCGCTGGATGGTACATCGAGGACTACCATGCGCTTCAGGGCGCCCGCGAAGAAAAGTTCAACGGCACAGTGCGCAGGCATTTACGGAATTCCGGAATACCGGTGGAAAACTCGAAGGGGGAATGGGGCAAGGGGCAGCATGAGTTGAACGTGCGCTACGCGGAAGTGCTTACCATGGCCGACCGGCATGCGGTTTACAAGCAATGTCTTAAAGAGGTTGCCGATCAGCTCGAAATGAGCGTCACCTTTATGGCCAAATATCGTGAGGATCAGGCAGGTTCCAGCTGTCATATCCACCTCAGCCTCTGGAACGGAGATGAAAACGCGTTCTCAGGAACTATCAAGGAAGGCCCGATTGCCTGTTCTCAGGTCTTCCGCTGGTTTCTCGGTGGATGGATTGCCCATATGCCTGAATTGATGGTGTTTTATGCTTCCAACATCAATTCCTACAAGCGTTACCAGTTCCAGTCCTGGGCGCCGACTCGGCTTGCCTGGTGTCATGACAACCGTACCGCAGGTTTCCGGGTGGTCGGGCAGGGACCGAGTCTGCGCATCGAATGCCGGATCCCCGGGGCGGACTGCAACCCGTATCTTGCCTATGCTGCGGCGCTTGCTTCGGGGCTCGACGGCATCAGAAACAAAACGGAACCACCGAAAATGTTTTCGGGAGACGTTTATACAGCGAAGGGTCTGCCGGAAGTTCCGCGCAGTTTGGAACACGCACTGGAATTGTTTGAAAAAAGCGGTTTCTCGCGATCCGTGTTCGGTGATGCAGTGCACCAGCATTACGCACATTTTTTCCGGGTTGAAGTGGAAGCCTGCCAGACCGCGGTGACGGATTGGGAACGGAACCGATATTTTGAGCGCATCTGATGCCGGCGAGAAAACCCCTGATAGGTCTGACGACCTATGCCCGCAACGAAAAGGATGCCTTCTCTCTCCCTGCCCCGTACCTTGCCGCGGTGCGCAGGGCTGGAGGCATACCTTTCCTGATCGCGCCGGATGAAACCGAACTGGATGCAATTGTACAACTGCTCAGCGGTTTGATCCTGACCGGCGGAGGAGACCTCGATCCCAAGTTGTATGAAGGCAGGGATCATGAAACAGTCTATATGGTCGATCATGAACGGGACAACGGGGAAATTGCAATCCTGAAACTTTTCCTCGAAGCAGAGAAACCGGTGCTCGGGATTTGCCGTGGGATGCAGGTAATCAACGTGGCGCTGGGAGGTTCACTGCTGGACCATGTACCAGACCACTTTGGAGAAAAAGTGATACACCGCATGCCTCCCCGTGAACCGACCCCGCACAAGGTCAGCATTGATTCCAACTCCCGACTTGCGTCGTTGCTCGGTACAGCCGAATGTGAAATATCTTCATGGCATCACCAGGCACTTGAACGGGTCGCTCCGGAACTGCGGGTGGTAGGTCATGCCCCGGACGGATTGGTCGAAGCAGTCGAGTGGAATGAATATCCCTGGCTTTACGCAGTGCAATGGCATCCCGAATTGACCGCCGCCACCGATCCGGTGCAGCAAAGGCTGTTTGATGCCCTTGTCGAATATATCACACAGCCTGAACAAGAAACCTGATTCTCGCTTTTCATGAAATCCTGGAGGTTGTAGTGAAGTTGGAAGAAATTGAAAAATCTGTTTGGAGGGACAGGCTTATGTGGCGATTGCCAACGCCGGTTTTTGTTCTAGGAAAGCAGGAAAGGAGGCGACTTTCCATTCCGTAAATATCATTATCAGAGAATAAGCAAATGAAACTTGAAGATAAAGTAGCCTTGATCACCGGAGGCGCCAGCGGCATCGGCCGCGAAACCGCACTTCTTTTTTCCAAGGAAGGCGCCTGTTTGGCAGTTGTTGACATCAACGAGGATGCTGGAGAAGAAACCGTTTCCGCCATAAAACAAGCTGGAGGGGATGCAATTTTTCTGCAGGCCGATGTTTCCAACGCTTCAGATTGTGAAGCGATGGTCCGGAGTACCGAGCAGAAATACGGCAGGCTGGACGTGATGTTCAATAATGCCGGGATCATGGACAGCCGGGACGACAACGCGCTGACGACCGATGAAGAAGTATGGGACTTGACAATGGCGATCAATCTAAAGGGCGTGTTCCTCGGATGCAAATACGGAATCCCCGCTCTGCAGCGCGCAGGAGGGGGGGCGATCATCAACACCGCTTCGTTTGTCGGGCTGATGGGTGCGGCCACCCCGCAGGTTGCTTACACTGCCAGCAAGGGTGGAGTCATAGCCCTGAGCCGGGAATTGGCGGTGATCCACGCGCGAGAAAATATCCGGGTGAACGCCCTTTGCCCCGGTCCACTGCGGACTGAACTGCTGATGAAGTTCCTTGATACAGAGGCCAAAAAACAACGCCGGTTCGTCCACATTCCGATCGGCAGGTTTGGCGAAGCAGGGGAAATGGCTAAGGCCGCGCTCTTTCTCGCTTCTGAAGATTCCTCCTATGTAACCGGCACGGAATTCGTGGTCGATGGCGGAATCACCGCAGCCTATGTGACCCCTGAGTAAAACACCAGCCGGGGATGCGCATGTTTAAGGATAGGGGTTGAGTTTTCGGGAATAGACTGCGTGGCAAGAACGGAAGCACAAAGCAGGCCCCTATCTTCCCAATTTCCCATTCACCTTAACGCTTATCTTCCTAACGCTGGCTTCGACCGCAACCATTACTATCGGGATCGCTATCGGGATCGAATTCCGATTTCGATTTCGATTTCGACAACGAAAAGTTTTCGACATATTGTCAAAGAATGAAATTTTAAGAGACTGAACCCCCTAAACCCCTATTTTTGTGAGTGAACCCCACGTTCCGTCCTATTACGCTGCCAGCGCCAACCAAAAAACCGCCTATCCATCACTACAAGGGGATCATTCAGCCGACGTTTGCGTAATCGGCGGGGGAATCACCGGAGTATCAGCGGCCCTTCATCTGGCAAACAGGGGTTTCCGTGTTTTACTGCTGGAAGCCAACCGCATGGGCTGGGGGGCTTCCGGACGAAGCGGCGGGCAGTGCATATTCGGCTTCAGCTGCAGCATGGCAAAAATCCGCGCCCTGATAGGCCGGGAAGCTGCCACGGAACTTTGGCGAATGTCCCTGGAGGCGCTGGAACTGACAAGGAGTTTGATCAGGGATTACGACATTGCTTGCGATTGGGTTTCCGGGCAGATGCATGCGGCCATCAAACCCAGGCATCGCCGTGAACTGGAATTGTGGCGCTCAGAACTGGAGGAAGAATATGGATACCTGGGACTGCAGTTGTGGAGAGGCAGTGAGTTGCGTGACCGCATCCTGACTGAACGCTACTGCGCGGGTTTGTACGATCCCAACAGCGGGCATCTGCATCCGCTGAATTACACGCAGGGTCTTACCTCGGCCGCCGAAAAACAGGGTGCGGTCCTGCATGAAAACTCCCGAGCGGTTTCAATTGTTCCGGGAAAAACCGTTGTTGTTGAAACGCAAAACGGAAATGTGCGGTGCGAACACCTGGTCCTCGCCGGAAACGCCTACCTTGAAAACCTGGCGCCTGAAATCCGCCCGAAAATGATGCCGGTGGGGACATATATCGGCGCTTCCGCACCATTGGGGGAGGACTTTGCGATGCGCTTGCTCCCGAACAGGATGGCGGTTGCGGACATGAACTTTGTGCTGGATTACTTTCGTCTTTCCGCGGATCACCGCATGCTGTTTGGCGGACGAGTTAGTTATTCGACGGTCCCGCCCTATCATCTGCCAGCGACCATGAAACAGAGGATGCTCAAAGTATTTCCTCAACTCGGCAGTGTCCCTATCGAATATGCATGGGGTGGATATGTCGGCATCACGCTTAACCGTGCCCCCCATTTTGGACGCCTGCGGGACAACATCTACTTTGCCCAGGGGTTTTCCGGACACGGGGTTGCGCTTGCCGGACTGGCGGGAAAACTGATGGCCGAAGCAGTTTCCGGGACTGCTGAGCGCTTCGACATATTCACCCGCATCCCTCACCATCCTTTTCCCGGAGGCCCCGCATTGCGGATGCCCGCCCTGGTACTGGCAATGGCCTACTACCGCATTCGTGACTTATTGCCGTGATTAATGAAAGGGATTGTGGTAGAAATGTGCAGCAGGTTTGCGGGCAGGTAAAGATCCTCACCCGCAAGGAGAAAATTATGTCTCTGGCAGTAAGTTATTTCCTGCGCCACCCACTGCCGGGCGCGTAGTAAAGACATTCAAACCGTGTTCCATGTTCCATATCATCGCAGACCGGCATGCTTCCACTTTCCGAACTCGAGGGGTTCATAGTCTCAACACATACGAATGAACCCTGCTGAACAATCCTCCGTTCCTCTTCTCGGATTCTGCGCGTATAGCGGGACCGGAAAAACAACTTTGCTGACCCGCTTGCTTCCATTGCTGAAGAAACGGGGCTTGCGGGTGGGGATGCTCAAACACGCACATCACGAATTTGATATCGATCAGTTCGGCAAGGACAGCTTTCGCCTACGGGAAGCCGGGGCGGTAGAGACCCTGGTGGCATCAAAAAAACGCTGGGCGCTGATACACAATGACGAACAGGCGCGCGAAGAACCCAATCTATGGGAACTGCTGCCTCGGCTGGACCTGTCACAACTCGACCTGGTTTTGGTTGAAGGATTCAAGCATGAAGATTTCCCCAAAATTGAAATTCACCGCCCCAGCATGGGACGGGACATGTTGTTCCCGCATACCCAGGGCGTGATCGCCGTGGCAGTTGATGAAGCATTAGGGTTCGATACTAAACTGCCGCTGCTGGATATAAACAGTCCTGAAGAAATAGTGGAATTCATTCTGGAAAATCTGCTATAACTCTGCAAATCTAGGGTAAATCCCGGATGCCCACCTTGTAAAATTTGGTAATTCATGCGTTGCACTGCTTTCACTAAATTATGATTCCCGAGAGAATAACTCAGTTCAATTCAAAGAGTGAGTCCTGTCTGAAACCGGAGGAGCAGGCAACTCCCCTCTCTCATGGCTCCATCCTGATAGTTGAAACGGAAGCGGGGATCAGGGATTTCCTCAGCCATGCCCTGTCCAAGCGCTGGTCACTGGTCAAAAGTGCAAAAAAACGTGAAGAAGCAGAAAATTTGTGGCGTCGTTACCGGTTTGACCTGGTAGTGCTTGATATCGGCGAAAATGCCGAAGATGGATTGGATTGGGCGCGTTCGATGTTGGAGGATCATCCATCGGTATTGATTTTCACTTCGGAACAACCGGATGTAGACACGGTGCTTGAAGCGCTGCGCATGGGTGCGGCTGATTTCCACCGCAAACCTTTCCGCATGGAACAGATGCTGGACTGCGTGGAAAGTGCGCTGATGAAATTGCGTGAAAACAACGAACCTGCCGGGTTTTCCGCACAGACCTTTGAGGATTGTGAACTGGCTGGTATGATTGGTCACAGCGGCACGATGCAGAACCTGGCGGGGGTGATCAGGAGGATTGCTCCGACACCCTCAACAGTGCTTTTGGAAGGAGAATCCGGTTCCGGGAAAGAAATGGCGGCCAATGCGATTCACAAGCTGAGCGGCTGCACGGGTCCCTTCGTGCCCATTCATTGCGCCGCGATTTCTCCGGAACTTCTGGAGAGTGAACTGTTCGGACACTCTAAAGGCGCTTTCACCGGAGCGCATCAGGCTCGGGAGGGATTGTTCCTGTACGCAAACGAAGGCACGCTTTTTCTCGATGAAATTGGAGAAATGCCCCTGCACATGCAGGTCAAGCTGCTTCGATTCCTCGAAGAGGGAACTATACGTCCAGTGGGGCACAACCAGGAAATCCCGGTGAATGTCCGCATCATTGCCGCAACCAATCGCAGTCTGGTCGAGGAAGTGCGGGCCGCTCGTTTTCGCGAAGACCTTTTTTACCGCCTCAATGTGGTGATGGTTACCATGCCTCCCCTGCGGGAACGGCCGGTTGACATCCCTGTTTTGGCTGATTATTTCTCGGAATGCCTGGCCCTTAAACTCAACAGGGACTCACTGGTTTTCTCTGATGAGGAGCAGCAGTTGCTGAAAAACTACCAGTGGCCGGGAAATGTCCGGGAACTGAAGAACGTGATTGAGCGTTGCATGCTGTTGAATCTACCTCTTTCCCAGTGCATCCCGGCGGAACAGCATCACCCTGAAATAAATCCCCCTGCGGCGGAAACTGCCAGCACAGAAGATTTGTCATTAAAGGAAGTGGAAAAACAGCATATTTTGACTGTCCTTGGTAAATCCGGGGGAAATAAATCCGAAGCGTCTCGGCATCTCGGAATCTCCCGCAAAACCCTGGACAGGAAACTGCAGGAATGGAACACTCAGGTTTGAATTTTTTCTCTGTGAAACATGTCTCCCTGTGCTGAACAATCCTGTTTGAAGCGCCCTGCTGAAAGACGCCCCAGTCAGGACTGGCCGCCCCAGACAAGGTCCCCGGTATCTTCCATCTCGTATCCTCCGAGTTCCACCGCCATCTTACCGATTTCGGGGGATTTCAGGCACTCCAGCAGGGTTTGAAAAAGGGTACGGAAGTAAACCTCCCTGCTGACGGCAAAGTCCAGATTTTCCCACCCGATACCAACAAAACCAAGCCCGAATTCATTTGCCACTCCACGGACCCCGGGTGCTGCGTCTGCGTGTCCGTGGTTGATCATGCACGCCGCCTCCCGGTTTGAAAAAGCAGTATCTTCAATCCGCAAATCGTCGAGGGTCATTTGTCTCTGAGTGAGAGTTTCGTGCAGAAACCGCTGCGATCCCGAACCGTCCTGACGCATGACCCAGCGAATTCCTGATTTGAGTACTTTCTCCGCATCAGTTTCGGATTCAAACAGACCCGGATGCAACATGATTCCCTGTTCCCGTTTGCAGGCCCTTACCAGTGTCCAGTTCCGGTGCTGTGTGTAATGACTCAGCAATGCTGGATGCCGCATTTGGCTTTCCTCGGCAGGTCCCCAGTGCATGCAGCAGACGTCAGCCCGGTGTGCCGCCATCAAGCCCAGTCCCAGGCGGGTTCCCGTCCCGGTGTAACTGATCAGTGCGTGTGTCTGCATGTTATGTGACATGCGCAGGAGCGCCCGGTAAAGCAGCGGGTCTTCACTTCCGGCAACAACCAGGCGGTCTGTTAGCACCCCTCCATGCGCGGATTCGAGCATCCAGCGGTCGATCAATTCACGCGGGAACATCCATTTCCCGGTGATTTTAGTGCATGGGATTTCTCCTTCCGCGGCCAGGGCGTATACTTTTTTTTCATTCAACTGCAGGAATTCCGCCACCTGCCGGACCGTCATATACCGTGCAGTTTCGGGGTTCATGTTCATGGATTTCAGCCCGCAGCGGATATTGAACGGCCAAATGCGTTTTGCGTATTTTCAAACGTGGTGCCGGTATCGGTGCTGAACCGTGTAAAAGGTTTCTCTGGCAGTTCGACATCCATGACGATGGAGTCGCTGCCGTGGTATACCAGGAAGTGTTTGCCGCCCGCGCGGGCAATCAGGGTCACTCCCATATTTCGCGCCAGTTCTAAACCCATTTGGGTCACGCCCGAACGCGAAACGAGCACAGGTATTCCCATCTGGGCGACCTTGATCACCATTTCCGAGGTCAGTCTGCCGGTGGTGTAAAATATCTTGTCCGATCCCTCTGTACTGTCCAGCATCATTTTCCCAGCAATCGCGTCGACAGCATTGTGGCGACCGACATCTTCAATGAAAACCAGCACCTCATCCCCCTTGCATAGCGCGCATCCGTGTACCGCTCCTGATTGCCGGTAGATGCTGTTGCATTCTCGAAGCCGCTTGAGCATGCGGTAAAGTACCGACTGGGGCAGTGTGATTCGTGGAAGCTGAATGTTTTCCAGCTCCTCCATCATTGAACCGAAAATGGTGCCTTGTCCGCACCCGGTAGTCACCGTGCGCCGTGAGAGCCGTTCCTCAAGCCCGTCAATCCCGTCCCAGGTGGTTACTGCCGCTGCCTCCACGTCCCAGTCCACCTGGACCGAACGGACTTCCGCTGCGTCCCTGATGAACCCCTGGTTGCGCAGATAGCCCAGGGTCAGCAGTTCCGGATGACTGCCCAGTGTCATCAGGGTCACGATTTCCCTTTTGTCAACGTAAAGGGTCAAGGGCCTTTCGCCGGTTATATGCAATTCCCGGGTGTTGCCGTACTCATCCATCACGCTGATAAGGGGTGTTGGTTCCTGGCAGGCCTGGCTCATCCTCGGTTGAAGTGGGCGATTTTTCGTTTTCATATTATTCCTTTCCTCTTTATCCCCTGCTTGTACGGTTGTCATTCACAAAGGTTCAGGCAGGGAAATATCGTCCCGGATGAGTGTGGCGGCTGGGACATTTTGACGCAGTCGTCCCCCGGATTTTCCTGGATTTAAATTCTCCCCCCTGCTTCCGTATCGCAAATTACACGATTTTGAAGTCTCAGTGCCATGTGGTACTCAACTTGCGTCAGGAATGCAAGGCTATTTCACAAAAAGATGATATGATGCAGCCGCAATCGATCCCCGACAAGGGTCCTCCCGAATTTCCAGTTACGGTGATGTTGGAGCGACGGAGCATTTCCAACAATCCCTGGACCGACGAAAGCTGGCGGGCACTGGGGGTGATGATCAACAGCCGTTTGGATCACCAGGTCAAACATGTCGAGCGAGTTATTTCGGAAACAGACCATGATCAATTTCTCTGGTCCGGGCTAACCCTCAGGTTGTATATGGACGAATCGGAAAGCTATTACCACAACCTGATGTCCGAGCAGCCGCTGATCTTTGTCATCTGTCGTCCCAATGAAGTGACGCACATCCCCGAACCGTTTCTGGTCACCGCAAGCTATGACGAAGCAAATGCCTATCAGGAAAGTGATGAAGAAGTATACCCGGTATCAATGGCCCCGGAAATCTACCGCTGGCTGGAAGAATTTGTTTTGCGCAATTATATGCCTGAAAAGAGATACAAGCGAAAAAGGAAAACATGAGCGGAGTTGCATTTGAATAATGAACCACCTGATCCGCCTGAAACTGAGACAGGGGAACCTGTAAAACGGTTACTGGACCATTGGTCTGAGCGGTTGGAACAAGTCCGCGGGGAATCCGAAAACGAAACCGGGGATGGGTCACGCGGAAAACCTCCGCGGTCTGCATCCCCAAGTTCATTGTCGCATCCGGAACCGGTTGTTGATGAAGTGGAAGAGAAACAGCTGCCTCCACTGGAGAGTTTGACTCCTGAATCAGACTACAGCCCGTTTTTTTCAGAAAATGTCAGTGAATCAGTGCGCAAACTGGCGCTACGCAAACTTTTTGCCAGTCCGGTTTTCAACGTCAGTGACGGGTTGGACGATTATGATGAGGACTTCAAAACCTTCACCGCCCTCGGTGATTTAATTACCGAAGAAATGAAGTTCAGGGAACGGACACGAACTCACAGAGATCCCGGGGAAGACGATGAGCATTCCGGTGAGGACGGAACAATTGGAGAAAACCCTGGATCATACCCGCATGTTGCGGAATCCAAAACGGAAGAGCATGAAGTTGATGCGGTTGAAAAGACCGTGTCTGGAGGAAATGAAAAACCTGCCCGGGAACCACCTTCCCTCAAACCGATTGAAGAAAACCCGGAAGAGGATCCCGAAACAGCATCTTTCCGGAAACCCCCGAACAATTCCGTTTAATGAAATAAATTGAAAGCAAAGTATGGACAAGTATTTGGTGAACCGCGCTGCGAGGGAACAAGCGTTTGCCGCTGTCGAAGACGTATCGGTGACACCAACGTCCTTGATACCTCTGCATTCTGAGGGGCATTTGCTGATCATCGGGGCCGATGAAAAGCCGCTAATGGAGGCTCTTTCAGCGCTCAACAACAGTGGTCTCCGCATCAGCATCCTTCGCATCGGACGCGGCGAGGAAGAGGAGTTTGAAGGAGTGAAGGTGCTCTACAGCCAGAACCTGGAAGTCAAAATAATCGGGTATCTGGGCTGTTTTACCGTGACGCTGGAGACTGCACAGGGCAACATGAACCTGTCCCGGGTGGTGGATATCGACCGGGAACATTTCGACCTGATACTAGACCTGAATAGTGACCCCCTGCTGGGCATGGAAACAAAACCGCAAGGGTACCATGCGTCGGGTAACAGCCAGGAACTGATCGCGAAGGTCCTTTCTGAACTGCCTGAACAGGTAGGCGATTTTGAAAAACCGGTTTTTGTACAGAATGAGGAATACGCCTGCGCCCATTCCCGTAACGGCCAGCCGGGATGCCGACGTTGCCTGGATGTCTGCCCAGCCCTGGCCATCACTTCCTCGGGAGAGAAAGTCGAAATTGATCCATACCTGTGCCAGGGGGGCGGCGTGTGCGCGAGCGCCTGCCCGACCGATGCGATCACTTACGCCTTTCCTAAACCGGCGGACACTTTGAACCGTTTAAGGGTCCTGCTCAACACTTACCATGAATCCGGAGGAGAGCGCTCTTGCCTGCTGTTTTACGATGAAGGCTCCGGGGCTCAGCGGCTGCAAAACGTTATCGAACTGCTGCCGGCAAACTTGCTCCCAGTGGAAGTGGAAGAAATCGGCAGCCTCGGTCTAGATATCTGGTTTGCCGCGCTGGCCTTCGGCGCCTGGAAAGTGTATCTGCTCGATTCGCCCCAGGTGACGCCCAGTGTCGAAGCGGAAATCCTGGGCCGAATCACGGTCGCGCACAGTATCCTCCACGCGCTGGGATTTCCTCGTCAGTCTATTACCTGGATCTCCAGGGACCGGGAAGCGGACATTGATCTGCGGGAAACGGACGATGGGATGCCGGACATTCCGCATGCCGATTTTATCGGACTCAACGAAAAACGCCGGAGCCTGTTTTTAGCCCTTGATCATTTGCATGCTTGCGCATCAGTGAGTGCGGAGGTCATAAACCTTCCCGCTGGCAGTCAGTTTGGAGAGGTCCTGGTGAATGCCCCGGAATGTACACTTTGCATGGCATGTGCTTCGGTGTGCCCAACCTCGGCCCTTTCCTCGGGTGGAGATCACCCCAGACTGAAATTTCATGAAAGCGCGTGCATCCAATGCGGAATGTGTGTTTCGTCCTGTCCGGAAAAGGCAGTAAGCCTTAATCCGCGTTTGCTCCTTGCTCCTGATCGAAGGGAAGAAAGACGCGTGCTGCACGAGGAGGACCCTTTTTGCTGCATCGAATGCGGCAGACCTTTCGCGACTCCAAGCGTGATTGAACGCATCAGCAAGCAATTGCGCGGTCACCACATGTATTCCAATCCCGAATCAATCAAGCGACTGGAAATGTGCGAAGACTGCCGGGTTGTCGATATGTTCCAAGACGGCGGAGGTTCTCTTCCAGTTTGAAGAGCGGTTGCAATTGTCTTCAAGAAACGCAGGCACACCCAAAAAAATCATACATCTGCATCACCCATGAATATTTACAAAGAAGATCATTTGCGCAGCGGCATGTACGTATTGCTGGGAGGATTGCTGCGCAAGGTGCCGGAACAAGATTTGCTGAACATGCTGGCCGGAATCGAGGACGTTGTTTCCGCCAACGGTTCGGGGCCTCTGGGACGCGCTTTAGCGATGCTTAAACTGGCTGGAAACAGCGTTTCCGAGGATGCGCTGGAGCATGAATACCACACCCTGTTTATCGGGTTGGGACGCGGGGAACTGGTACCCTTCGCTTCCTGGTACATGACCGGCTACCTGATGGAAAAACCCCTGGGGATTCTGCGCCAGGACTTGAAACGGCTGGGGTTTGAAAGACAGGAAGGGGTTCATGAACCGGAAGACCATGCGGCAGCATTGTGTGAAGTGATGGCCATGCTGATTGAATCCGAGGAACATTCAGAATCCGCGGCCAGGAACTTTTTTACGGCTCACCTGGAGCCCTGGATGGGAAGATTCTTCAGCGATCTGGAACAATCCGAGAATGCCTGCTTCTACCGCGCGGTCGGGTCGCTGGGGACGGAGTTTTTCCAGTTTGAGAAGCGCTACTTGTCCATGCCTGCCTGACATATTCCCTCAACCCTTTCAACACACTCAACTCTACTTACGAGCCGCGCTTGATGTGGCCTGCATCGATTTGGGGCAAAAATGGGAAGACTTCGCTTTTCAGGAAACTGAGCGGGACAAAACTCAAAGCATTTCCCGCAGCCTTTGGTAATATTTGTCCTTATTTTAAATTAATTTCCCAGAAATACTGGTCTCATAATTGCTCATAAGTAAGGAGTCAACCATTCATTTCCCTTTTCGGAGATATCGATGAAAAAAAAGGAAACAACCACGGGACGCAGAGGTTTTTTGCGGGGAGTGTTTGCAGCCGGCAGCGGAGTAGCTGTTGCGGCTACGGCTGGAAAGCTGATTGAACCTGAAACCGCGGCTGCCGCAAGCGGCAGTGAGGATGAAACAGGCAGAGGATATCATTTAAGCACGCACATCAAAAACTATTATGATTCCGCGGCATTCTAGCAGGAATTGGCGGCTCACAGCCAGATAACGCACGTTTCTATAGAACCATTTGCCCAACAGGATGGAGATACGACGATGAAGTTGATCAAAAAATCCGGCATCAGCCGAAAAAATGCCCCAGGCACACAGGGTGCGTTCAAAGGCGTCTCAGTTGATCGCAGAACCTTTTTACGCAACTCCGGATTAACGGTGGGAAGCGCCGCGTTGACTTCCATGTTAACCCCGGGAATGATGAAAAAGGCGCACGCGGCTTCCCCGGGTGGACAGGGAGGAGAGACAGAAACGGTCAGGTCGGTTTGCACTCACTGTTCGGTGGGTTGCGGGATTTATGCCGAAGTGCAAAACGGCGTCTGGACCGGTCAGGAACCGGCGTTCGACCATCCTTTCAACCTCGGCGCGCATTGTTCAAAAGGCGCCTCGGTAAGGGAACACGGACACGGGGAGCGGCGGCTCAAGTATCCGATGAAACTCGTTGGGGGCAAATGGAAACGGGTTTCATGGGACCAGGCCATCGATGAAGTGGGGCACCAGTTGCTGCAAATTCGCGAGCAATCCGGTCCGGACGCGGTTTACTGGCTCGGTTCGGCGAAATTCAACAACGAACAGTCCTACCTGTTCCGCAAGTTTGCCGGAATGTGGGGCACCAACAACGTCGATCACCAGGCGAGGATCTGTCACTCCACCACCGTTGCCGGCGTAGCTAACACGTGGGGTTACGGGGCAATGACCAACTCGTACAACGATATTCACAACAGCAAGTCGATGCTGATCATCGGCGGTAACCCCGCCGAAGCGCATCCGGTTTCCCTGCTGCACCTGTTCAAGGCGAAGGAAAACGGGGCCAAGCTGCTGGTCATAGAACCACGTTACACCCGCACCGCCGCGCACGCGGATCATTTTGTCCGTATCCGCCCCGGCACTGACGTGCCGATCATCTGGGGCATGATGTGGCATATCTTTGAAAACGGCTGGGAAGATCAGGAATTCATCAACCAGCGTGTGTACGGCATGGACCAGGTGCGCGCCGAGGTGGCCAAATGGACCCCGGACGAAGTCGAACGGGTCACCGGGGCCGATGAAGCCACGGTGAAAAAGGCCGCCCGGATGATGGCGGAAAACCGTCCGGGCACCTTCATCTGGTGCATGGGCGGAACGCAGCACACAATCGGAAACAACAACACACGGGCATATTGTGCTTTTCAGCTGGCGCTTGGCAACATGGGTAAGTCCGGCGGAGGGGCAAACATCTTCCGGGGCCATGACAACGTTCAAGGGGCGACGGATTTCTGTATCCTCTCCCACAGCCTGCCCGGTTATTATGGTCTGAAACCCGGTTCATGGAAGCACTGGTCGCGTGTCTGGGACCTTGATTATGAATGGGTGCAGTCGCGTTTCGATCAGAATGCCTATGAGGGAGACAAGTCCCCGATGTTCACCAAGGGTATCCCGGTGTCGCGTTGGATAGACGGAGTGCTGGAAGACAAAAAGAACATCGCGCAGCAGGACAACGTCCGGGCGATGGTCTTCTGGGGACATGCCCCGAACAGCCAGACCCGTGGCAAGGAGATGAAACAGGCCATGGAGAAACTGGACCTGATGGTCATCATCGATCCATACCCCACGGTATCCGCGGTCATGCATGATCGAACAGACGGGGTCTACTTGCTGCCGGCCGCAACCCAGTTCGAAACTTACGGTTCGGTCACCGCGTCAAACCGCTCCCTGCAGTGGCGGGACCGGGTGATTGCGCCGATTTTCGAAACACTGCCGGACCACACGATCATGTACAAACTGGCAGTGCGGCTCGGTTTTCACCAGCAGTTGACCAAGCACATCAAGGTCACAAACGACGAACCGAACATCGAGGACATCACCCGGGAATTCAACAAGGGGATGTGGACCATCGGGTACACCGGGCAGAGTCCGGAAAGGATGAAAACCCAGCAGCAGAACTGGCACACCTTCAACACAACCACTTTGAAAGCCGAAGGGGGTCCTGCTGACGGAGAATATTATGGTCTGCCCTGGCCCTGCTGGGGAACAGCGGATATGAAACATCCGGGTACGCCGAACCTTTACGATCCCAGTAAACCGGTTGCCGAGGGGGGGCTCAACTTCCGCGCGCGGTTTGGTGTCGAACGCAACGGGGAGACCCTGCTTGCCGAAGGTTCCTACCCGGTGGGCAACGAACTGCGGGACGGGCATCCGGAATTCTCCGCCGACATGCTCAAGCGTTTGGGCTGGTGGAATGACCTGACCGCGGAGGAACAGAAAATGGCCGATGGCAGGAACTGGAAAACCGACCGCTCCGGAGGGATCCAGAGTGTTGCCATCAAGCACGGCTGTGCACCATTCGGCAATGCCAAAGCGCGGGTGGTGGTATGGACGTTCCCCGACCAGGTACCGATACACCGCGAACCGCTTTACACCAGTCGGCGGGACCTGGTCAGCAAATATCCTACCTATGAGGACCGAAAGAGCTTTTATCGGCTGCCGACCCGTTACATGAGCATCCAGGCCACCGACTATTCGAAACAGTATCCACTGATTTTGACTGGCGGACGCCTTGTCGAATACGAAGGCGGCGGCGACGAAACCCGCTCAAACCCCTGGCTCGCGGAACTGCAGCAGGATATGTTCGCGGAAATCAATCCCAAGGACGCCAACAACAACGGCATCGGCGACGGTCAGGATGTCTGGGTTGAAGGGGCGGAAGGCGCCCGCGTGAAGGTGAAAGCGATGATCACCAGAAGAGTTGCCCCGGGAGTGGTCTTCATGCCTTTCCATTTCGGCGGTCATTTTGAAGGCAGAGACCTGCGTGGCAATTACCCGCCGGGTGCCGATCCCTATGTTTTGGGTGAAGCCGCCAACACGGCCATGACTTATGGATATGACTCGGTCACGGCCATGCAGGAAACCAAATGCTCTCTTTGTAAAATCTATCGTGCATAACCCGGATACCGTAAAAGGAGGAATCCAATGGCTCGAATGAAGTTTCTTTGTGACGCGGAACGCTGCATCGAATGCAACGGATGCATCACTGCCTGCAAAAATGAAAACGATGTTCCCTGGGGGATCAACCGTCGCAGGGTGGTCACCCTGAATGACGGCGTTCCGGGAGAAAAATCAATATCCGTCGCCTGCATGCACTGTACGGACGCGCCCTGCCAGGCAGTCTGCCCGGTTGACTGCTTCTACACCACCGCGGACGGGGTCGTGCTGCATGACAAGGACCAGTGCATCGGCTGCGGATACTGTTCCTTCGCTTGTCCTTTCGGAGCACCGCAATTTCCACAGCAGTCCGCATTCGGCATCCGCGGGAAAATGGACAAGTGTACCTTCTGCGCGGGCGGCCCTGAAGCGGACAATTCGCAAACTGAACATCGCAAATATGGCGCGAATCGGCTGGCGGAAGGGAAATTGCCGCTCTGTGCGGAAATGTGCGCCACCAAGGCCTTGCTCGCCGGAGACAGTGATGTGATTTCGAAAATATACACCGAACGGGTCATGCGCCGCGGCACTCGTCCCCAAACCTGGGGATGGTCCAGCGCCTACGGGGCATCTTGATCAACGGGAGGGGGTATCCCCTCCCAATTTCAAGGAGAAATAGACGTGAAAACGGTAGTTTTTTTGCTGTCCCTGTTCGGCTTGTTCCAGTTGGTCATTCTTGTCGGGGGGCATTATGAGTCCGCGAAGTTCAGTCTGCACAGTCCCGGAGTTTACACCGGTCAATGGGACCAGATAAACGCCATTTCCGGAAAACAGGACGATAAACTCGAAAAACGGGTGCTGGAAGTTCAAACCGATTGATTAGCTTGGAGTTGGGAATGATGAATTCAAAGCAAGGCAGCGCAGGGAATCCGGAAATCAGCAGGGCACGGCGGAACCGGAGAATCCTCTGGCTTTTCGTAATCATGTGGCTGACGGTTGTGATAGCGCCCATCCCCGGATATTTCCTCACTGATACCGTCCAGGCCAAGGGGGAGTTCACTGAAAACCCGCGGTCCAATTATTGGCGTGAAGTGCGGCAGGGAACCTCCGGCTACTCGGCCGTCAAAGGGGAGGAAGCTGAATTGCTGATAAACAATGCCGGCAACAACTGGCGCGCTTTCCGCATGGGCCCGATGGCCACCTACGGTGCATGGCTGATGGGTTTGGTGATCCTGGCCGTCCTGCTGCTGTACTTTATCGGCGGGCCGATGAAGATGAAAGAATCATCGGGAAAAACCGTCAAGCGCTGGACACAGTATGACATCATCCTCCACTGGGTGGTGGCGGCTTCGTTCTTTGCGCTGGCCCTGAGCGGACTGGTTCTGCTCTACGGGCGCGCGGTCCTCATCCCCGTTTTCGGCAAAGACGGGTTTGCCGCGCTGGCACAGGTGATGAAGGATTCTCACAATGTGCTGGGGCCATTTTTCTCGGTGGCACTGGTGATGATGATGGTGCCGTGGATCAAGGACCACCTGTTTATCGGTTCCGATGTTGAGTGGTTTAAGGATTTTGGTGGCATGCTTCCCGCGGGAGCGGGAAAGGAAAAGAAATATCCTCCGTCTGGACGCTCCAATGCCGGACAAAAGGCTTGGTACTGGCTTCTCGCCATCGGCGGTGTGGTGCTGATTGTTTCCGGTTTTCTGCTGATCTTCCCCTATTTTGACCAGACCAGAAACACCATGATCCTCATGCACGTGCTACACTCCATCTCCGGCTTGGTGCTGATCGCTGTTGCCATGGGACATGCGTACATGGGCAGTATCGGCGTCGAAGGGGCTTTTGACAGCATGGTTACCGGAGAAGTGGACCTCGAATGGATCAGGGAACGCCATTCGCTCTGGTATGACGAATTGACCCAGTCGCAGGAGAGCAGCGACTGAAAAACCCGCGGAAGGGTTCCATTTGAAGGAGGTTCAACCTTCTTTACGGAAACCTTCCGCAATAAAACCACCCCCATTCGCAAAAGAAAGTCCGCCCGTCTCTTCTTTTCTCTGGAAAAATATCCATTTTCAGGTATCCTGCCTAATTTGGCAGGGAAAACTGTATACCCTCCCATAATCCCCTGAAACTTGCGCGTTTTCAGGATCCGGTTTGCCGTCCATTGCAAACGGTATCGGCGTCCATTGAAAAAAAACGGCATGTTTTCCCGTTTTTCAGATTGTAGTGCATTCACCGTTAAACGTGACGGGTGCAGATGCCGCCGCGAGTCTTGAACATTGTCACTCATCAGCCTTTGTATTTGGATAATAAATTGACGGTTCAGGATCAGCTGCGATTGTGAGCGTTGCAGCTATACAGTCAATGAAAACATATATCATTTTAACGTTTATATTACCGTGAACAACAAGGCCGAAATACGGATGCGCGGCTTTCTCAAACGGACCCCCGTTCCGGAACTGGCTGCGCAGATTGACAAACATTGTCTTCCTCTTGCGGATGAACCTGCGCCCCTAGACGGGCTTGCAGGGCGGGTATTGGCGCAGGATGTGGTATCGCCTGTTAACGTCCCAAATTTTGACCGCTCTGCGATGGACGGATACGCGCTGGATGCCGAATCGACATTTGGGGCGTCTTCCTACAGCCCGCTGGAGTTCCACGTGATTGGAGACGTGACTCCCGGCGGCAGTTTCACCGGCACGGTCGGTCCCGGAGAAGCCGTACGGATAATGACCGGGGGTCCGCTACCCAGGGGTGCAACCGCGGTATTGATGGCCGAGCATGCGGAACGGTCGGGGGATAACATCCTGGTTATTGAACCTGTCCCGCCGGGGAAACACGTGGGACTGGTAGGAGAAGACATCCGCGCTAACACCCCGCTTTTCAAAAAATGGAGACTGCTGCGGCCTCAGGATGTGGGGGTGCTGGCGGCGACAGGATTTTCAGAAATGCGGGTGATACGAAAACCGAGGGTGGAACTGCTGATCACCGGGGACGAGCTGCTCAAACCCGGACAGCCCCCTTCGGGAGTAAGGATTGTCGATTCCAATTCGGTGATGCTCAAAAGCCTTGCGGAACGTGACGGGGCCGATTCACCCCTCATCAGGCATCTTCGTGATGACCGTGAACTGATTCGCGCTCATTTGCATGATTCAGACACGGACCTTGTCTGTGTCAGCGGCGGGACATCAGTTGGCATCGAAGATCACGCCCCGACGCTGCTGGCCGAACTGGGAACACTGCTGGTTCACGGCATACCCATGCGTCCGGCCGCCCCAACCGGGTTTGGGCTGATAGGCAGCAAAAAGGTTTTTCTGCTTCCGGGCAATCCGGTTTCCTGCCTCTCCGCATACGATTGTTTTGTCGGTCCAGCGCTGCGTCTGCTGGGGGGGTTGCCACGCAAATGGCTATATCGCGAGATCACGGTCAGTCTGACAGCAAAGATAGCGTCCCAGATCGGACGTATCGAGTACGTTCGACTGTACATAGAAAACGGTCGTGCTACCCCAATTGCTTCCGGGGGTGCATCGATCCTGTCCTCTACGACCCGCGCCGACGGGTTCCTCCTCACCGAGGAAGCATCCGAAGGCTTTGCTGAAGGAGAAACCGTCACCGCGTGGCTCTATGATTAAGGTGTTTTGGGTTTTAGTCACTCAAGATTTCCTTCTTGTCTGCCAGTGCGTTGCACGCGGACAGGTACTACATGTCAAAAACTTCTTGTTGTCGAATTCCGATTTCGACAACGAAATATTATAAGAGACCAAACACCCACACTGCTGAAATGCTAAACACCTGTAACATATTTTTCACAATTCCGGCGTTTATGCTGTAAACTTTCAGTCAGAATAACAGGCAGCAGCATGAGGGACTGAATTACCTGACCAGTTACATGATACAATTATGAAACAGGATCAATTTCTCAATCTTGCCACCGCGGAAGAAGCAGAACAACGATTCCAGGAAGTGGTGAAACCCACCCCGGTTGGAGATGAAACGGCGCCTCTGGCAGAAGCGCGAAACCGGGTGCTCTCACGGGATGTTACCGCTTCTATCAATGTGCCGTTTTTTGACCGCAGCAACTTTGACGGATACGCGGTGCGCGCTGAAGACACATTTGGCGCCGAAGAAACCGCCCCGGTATTTCTGCGCGTGAACCCTGAAATCCTGTCCTGCGGAGTTATTCCGGAAGGCACGCTGGAAAAGGGAACCGCGACGGTGATCGCGACCGGCGGAGTGACACCCCGCGGCGCTGACGGCGTGGTGATGATTGAGAACACCCAGCCGTGTACTGAAGGGATCCAGGTACTGAAACCGATTGTTCCCGGCAGCGGGGTTTCTCTCGCCGGTTCGGACATCGGTGTGGGGGAAGTGGTGTTGCGTCAGGGAGATCACCTCGGGTTTCGTGAAACCGGGACCCTGGCCGCGCTTGGAGAAGCGGAAGTGCGTGTGTGGAAACGCCCGCGGGTTGGGATTCTTTCCACCGGGGATGAAATCATTTCTCCCGGAGAACCGATGACGGTGGGGAAGGTGTATGATTCCAACAGCATGGTGGTTGCACACGCAGTGGAAGAACTGGGATGCGAAGCAGTCCACCTTGGTATTGCGCCCGACGAGGAAAAGCACCTGGAGGAACAGGTGCGCCGAGGGCTTGAACTTGATTTCCTGATCCTATCCGGAGGAACTTCGAAAGGAGAAGGAGACCAGAACTACCGCGTCTTTGAAAAAATCGGCAATCCCGGGATTCTTGTTCACGGCGTTTCTCTCAAACCCGGGAAACCTCTCTGTCTGGCAGTGCTGGAAGGTACACCGGCGGCGATACTGCCGGGTTTTCCGACTTCAGCTATTTTCACATTCACCAGGTTCATCGCCCCGGTGCTGCGCATGTTGTCGGGGCTGCCTCCGGAATCTCATGACGCTCAAACGGCGAAGGTGCCGTTGCGCATCAATTCCGACAAAGGACGCACCGAGTTCAACCTTGTTCATCTGGTGCAAGGGGACGCTGGATTCAGCGCGTACTCCACCGGGAAGGGATCCGGATCGGTCACCGGGTTTGCGCGTGCGGACGGATTCATTGAGATACCGAAGGAAACCGAAATGGTGGAGGCGGGGGAGTGGGTGAAGGTGCAGCTGCTGGGAGACGCTTCCCGGCTTCCGGACCTGATGATCATCGGCAGCCACTGTGTCGGCGTCGATTTTTTGATAGGGGAACTTCGCCGCCGGGGATTTCAGAGCAAGTTCATCCCGGTCGGCAGCATGGGCGGAGTGATGGCCGCGAGACGTAGGGAATGTGATCTTGCAGGAACGCACTTGATGGACGAAACGAGCGGAGAGTACAACACACACCTCGTCACTGCAGGACTGAAGCTGGTGAAGGGCTACCGCCGCAGCCAGGGATTTCTTTTCCGCCGGGACGATGCACGTTTCCATGGGATTGATGAGGATTTTGATTCATTTCTCAAACGTCTGCCGGCAAACCCGGATATGCGCATGATCAACCGCAACCGCGGCAGCGGGACACGCGTTCTAATTGACGGGTTGCTGGGAGAGGCAAAACCCGCGGGCTTTCATTATGAAGCGAAATCCCACCAGGCAGTTGCCGCGGCGATTGCGCAGGGACGCGCTGATTGGGGACTGGCCATTCGTTCAGTCGCGGAGGACAACAATCTTGGCTTCATCCCTCTGCAGGACGAGGAATATGATTTCCTCTTGCCCAAAGACCGCCTTGCCAAACCAGCGGTTCAGACATTCCTGGAACTGCTGACACACTCAGAGATGCGCGAATCGTTGAGGCGCATGGGACTCGTCTGAAACAACGCGCGCTTTACTTCCGGAGTGTCGGTCGATGCCAACTGACCCAACCCGGCAATATCCCCTGAAAACCGGGGAGCGGATGCTGGTCCAGCTGTTTGTGCTGCTGCTGCGCGGAATCGCGTGGACTTCGCGGACGGAAATCAAAAATGAAGCGGTTGTGGACGAGGCAATGCGGGTTCATGGCGGGTACATTCTGGCAACTTGGCACCGGGACATTTTCTTCAGTATCTGGATGTTCCGCGAGCTTCACCTGACCGCGATGATCAGCGCCAGCCGTGATGGAGAAGGAATATACCAGGTGATGCGGCGTTTCAACTTCAGTGGAATCCGCGGGTCTTCAACCCGTGGCGGGGTAGAAGCGCTGATCGACACGAGCAAAGCGCTCCGGTCAGGCAAGGGCGTTGCAATCGCTCCGGATGGTCCGCTGGGCCCGCCACTGCAATTGAAACCGGGAATTATCCTGCTGGCACGTGATGCAAAAGTGCCGATCATACCGTGGAGCTATTCCGCGCGTTCGCAATGGCGTCTTAAAACATGGGACCGTCACCGCATCCCCAAACCATTCAACCGCATCACCGGGGCCTTTGGAGACCCGTTTATGGTGCCTCCGGATTTGCCTTCCAGTGAAATTACCACGTACTGCCGCGGATTGGAAAAGGCAATGCGGGACATCGATGCGTATCTGAACGAACCTTGATGGATGCTCCAACCCCGAAAATAATCACCTGCGGGGCTGGCCTGTGCTGTGCATTGTTGCATTGATGTGGTCTTATAATTCTTAACGCGAAAACACTCACAAAATAGGAAACAATAATAAAAACAAAACTGTGTCTAAAATTCGCAAGTTGAACGTCACCGGTTGCATGCGGGTCTTGGCGGCAATCCTTTCCGTACTGCTCCTCTCAGGATGCGGGTTTCTGTTCCTGAACAGTTCTCCGGAAGAAGATGCGGCGGTATCATTCGCGGCCGGAATTCGTGCATTTGAGCAGGAGCAGTTGAATCAGGCGGTGACGCATTTCCGCAAAATCCCCCCGGATTCGCAGCTTTACCTGCAGTCCATCCAGATGATCCAGAAGGTGCCCTATCAGCGCGGAATTAGGGCGTATGAAAACCGGCAGTACCGGCGCGCGGTTTCAGAGTTTCGCAAAATCGGACGCGGCGCCGCGGATTATGAAAAAGCTTCCAGTCTGCGTCTCTATTCCAAGTTAATGATTCAGCAGGAGGAACTCGAAGGTCTTGAAGGAGAATCCCGCATTCGGGTGCTTGCGGAAATGAGCCGCATTGCTTCGCAAATTGGTGAAAGCGAAGCTTTGCGGATCGGCCTTGACTCGGTCCGCACGGAACTTAAACAATCCCGAAATCCGCGAAACTCAAGTGGCCTGCTTGAAATGCTGGACAGCATGGTTTCGGTTTCCAATGACCCCCGGTTGAGAGAACAAGCTCTCAATCAACTGCTGACAGATTTTGAGCTGCTGCATCGGCAGGAAGATCTGCGCCCACAGTTGTTCCAATTGATTGGAAACATCAAACTGGGCTTGATGTAGCCTCCGTCCGCTCAGCTTTTTTTGTTAAATGCCGTGGGGCGAATTTAGAAGCGCGCAGCGCTTTGCGTCCCAGCCATGTGCTTATTCCGACCATTCCCAGTATCAGGGCATAGGCCAGTCCATCCAGTTGCAGGGAAAGCAGCAGGTCGTACCCTCCATGCAGCAGCATCGATAAAAACCAGCCCATCAGAATGATCATCAGGGGACGGTGATAAGCAAACCTCTCCGCGGGGGCGTCATCAAGCCTCATTCGTGAGAGTGCGACGCAGTAACCCATTGGGACGCTCATGAATGCGTGCGCGGGGAGGGTGATGAAGGAACGTGTAACTATCACCGGGATGCCGTACTGTTCCAGGTAGAACCAGTTTTCTACAGTCGCAAAGCCTAATGCGATCACCGCCACGTACAGGATTCCATCAAACGGGTCTTCCAGGCGCCGTGAAGGAAATACCGCCAATAACAGGAGAACCAGTTTCGCCAATTCCTCATTGGCGCCGACCAGCATCCAGAATCCCATGCTGTGCCATGCAACCGAAAGCCCCAGGATATCCAGCCGGGGCTGCTGTGCGCCCGGCCAGAACAGAGTGAACTTCTCAACTGCATGATTGAGCAGTAAAGCCAGCATCCCGCTGGCAAACCCGCCAATGAAAAGGAGCGTCAGCAAAGCTAGGTGCACTTTCCTGTAACGGTGCGCGTGATAAAAAACCCAGCCCCAGAGCACGGCGGGCGCCACAAGAACTCCGGTCAGTGCCAGCATTCGGTCTTTCTCCTCACTTAAATAAGTGCTTTTTCTGCAACTTGTTGCTCTTTTTTGGGTTCCGTGCCATATTCTACATTCGGATTTGGATTTGTCTACTCCCTTTCCACCCCGTTCAGATCCCCTTGTCCCTTCATAACACAGGTTGGATAAATGCAACGCACACCGCTTTCTGTACGCAGGGATCATCTCGCGCTTGAGGCCATTGCGGAATCCCTTCAGTCCAGCCGCTATTTCCGGAAGATCAACCTGAAGCTGCTGAAAGAAATGATGCGCCAGGGGGAATTGGTAGATATTCAGGAGGAGGAGCATTTAATCCTGGAAAACGAAGCAAAGTCCCCGGAAATCTTTGTGCTGCTTGAAGGATCCCTGGTGGTCACCTCAAAGGATGCGTTCCTGGTGCGCCTGAACACTCCCGGGGACGTGGTTGGTGAAATGTCCATCATCTCCGGAGACAGGTCACACACAGCGGATGTGATTGCTGAAACTAACAGCAGGGTGATTGCCTTTCCTCACAGCCTCTTTGAGGTTGAAGAAAACGCGACCCAGGTTCCTGTTTCTTACCTGATCTTTTCTCACATCCTCAGTGAAAAACTGCGCATCACTTCCGCACAGGTCATGCTCGGAGGAAACCGCAGGGAAATGGAAATTGCTGCGCCTAAAGCCGCGCTGGTTGATGAACATCCTGAATCCCTCAGTCATAATCTGAAATTGCTGAAAAAACACTGGGAGAAAGCCGGGGTTCAATCATTCAGCTCAATTGATGAGTTTCTAGGCAGTGAAAACACAGGCACCCTGGATGTGTTGATCTTCGACCCGATTCGCGTGCATGATGTTGAAAATCGTGATGATTCCCCTAGGACCGTGGTTATGGAATGCCAGGCCCACGCCAAGGAAGTACTGGCGGTCAGTCGTTTTTGTCAAACACCTGAAAACCGGAAACTGCTTTCGCAATGGGGGGTCACCGATTTCGTTTCCAAACCATATACCGATTTTGATCTTGAGCACGCGCTGATCAACCTGAGGGTTTCTTTTTACCGGCAGCGGGAACTGAAGAAGGTCGAACACGATGCTGACACCGATCGTCTGACAGGGCTAGCCAATCGCCGGCGTCTTGATGAATTCGTTGAGGCCCTCATCACCCTCTACCCGGAGGAAAAATCCCCCTTTTCCCTGATCATGTGCGATGTTGATCATTTCAAACACTATAATGACACCCACGGGCACCAAATGGGTGATGTGGTGCTGGCTTCCATTGCGGCCATCCTTAAAAACCGGGTGCGCCGGGGAGACCTTGCAGCCCGATTCGGCGGGGAAGAGTTTGTTGTCATCCTCCCCAAGTGTGGACCGGAAAACGCCTTCCGCATCGCGGAACAGCTTAGAAAAGCTGTTGAAAACGAGAACATTCCACATCAGGAACAACAGCCCCTAGGCAACCTCACCTCCACCTTCGGAGTGGCGACTTTTCCCGATGACGCAAGCTCCGCGAAAAGACTGCTGAAGAAAGCCGACGACTGTCTCTACCAGGGAAAAGAAGCGGGCAGGAACGTGGTAATCAGCGCGTCTTCCCTTAAATGAATCACCGTATCTTCATCTGCCGTCTTTTGCTTCGACTTCCGGATCCGGAGATGTTGAGGTGCTTGTGTGGGGTAGAAAAAACTTGAAGTTCATCATGAAAATTTCTAAATTAAATAATTTTTGAGTTTACGGTTACTTTTTATATTAAACCGGCAAGGCAAAGCGCCTCTCGGAGAGATCTGGAATGAAAACTAAATTTGTGCGTAAAGAGGAATTCCTGGACGGAACCAGGCCGAGGAACTGGTGGGTGGTAGACGCCGAAGGGCAGACACTGGGTCGATTGGCGACGCGGATTTCTCACGTTCTGCGCGGGAAACATAAGCCCATATACGCCGGACACGTAGATGCGGGAGATTTTGTAATCGTACTGAACGCAGGCAAGATCAAGGTAACCGGAAAGAAAGAACGCACCAAGATGTACCATCATCACACCGGATACCCGAGCGGATTGAAATCTTCACGACTTGAAGAACTGCGTGAAAAAAAACCTGAAAAACTGATTTACAATGCAGTCAAGGGGATGATGGCGAAAAACGCTCTCAACCGCCACGCCCTCAACCGGCTCAAAATTTACGACTCCCCGGAACATCCGCACCAGGCCCAGCAACCCCAACCCCTGACTTACTGAAATGAGTACCCCCACAGTTCAATATTACGGAACCGGACGACGCAAATCTTCGGTTGCCCGTGTTTTTATCCGCCCCGGGACCGGCAGCATCCTGATCAACCGCAAACCGCTTGCAGAGTATTTCGGTCGGGAAACGCTGAAGATGATTGTCCGTCAACCGCTGGAAATCACCGGGGCCTCGGATCAGTTTGATATTTATGTCAACG
>CAYFLK010000019.1:0-5102 GCA_964344035.1 uncultured Pseudomonadota bacterium | reverse complement strand
ACAAGCCGGGGCGATTCGGCATGGGCTGTCACGGGCTTTGGTGGTGGCGGTGGAAGACTCACGCGCGCTGCTCAAAAAAGAAGGAATGCTCACCAGGGATTCACGCGAAGTGGAGCGCAAGAAATACGGGCAGCCCGGTGCGCGAAAGCATTACCAGTACTCAAAGCGCTGATTGTTCAGGGCTTCCGCCCAGGATTATTCTCAAATTGCTTTCCACCCCGGGAGATTCCTCCGTCCATCACTCCATGACCAGGTTGGAGGATGCATCCCGGTTTTTCGTTTATCCCTCTTCTGTTTTGGTTTTGGACCGTGCTGGCGGTGATACTGACCGTCAATGTGGTCCGTCCACTTTCCTCACGTCGCCGCCATGGTCCGTTGCGAATGCTTTTGGGATTCGCCTCCGGGTGGCTGGTGGGCGACATGGCCCCGCAGTGGATTGTCCTCAACATGGGCATCCTGCTGCTGTTTGCTAAAGCTTCTTCTCTGGGCATTCCCTCCCTGATCGCCGGCTGCATACTGCACCTGTTCTGCTGGCTCACGCTTTTCTTAAGGTTGCGGTTGCTTCTCGATCTTCCGGAGCGGATAGAGAAACAGCTTGTTGGGCAGCTTGGATGGCCTTTTCGACGGACCCACGCGAAACGGGGACCTCCCCGCACATTCAGGCAGGTTGACTGGAAAAGCTGGTGGTTTCCCCATAGCGTGTACCGGGATCCGCGGGTCGAGATTGAATGGGACCGTGAATTTCCGGCTGGTTCGGGCCTTACTCTTCCGCTGGATGTTTACCGTCCCATAGATACCCGCGGCAATTCACCGGTTTTGATTCAGATCCACGGCGGCGGATGGACAGTCGGGTCAAGCCGCCAGGCGGCGCCGCTGATGATGCGCATGGCCTTACGCGGCTGGACCTGTTTTTCGCTTGGATACCGGCTCAGCCCAGGGGCTCTCCTGCCGGATCAACTGGCGGACTGCAAACGCGCCATCCGTTGGATCCGGGAAAACGCCGGGCATTACCTGGTAGATCCAAACGCCCTTTTTGTGACTGGAGGTTCTGCGGGAGGACACCTGGCCATGCTGTGCGCGCTGACCGTGAACCGTCCCGAATTCCAACCCGGTTTTGAGGACGCTGATACGCAGTTACAGGGAGGGGTTGCGTTTTACGGTGTTTACGATTTGGAGTCCGCGTTCAACCCGCAAACGCCCTACCCCGCAAAAGCCAGGCTCCTTCGGTTTGTCACCGGAGGATCTCCTCAAACCAGTCCTGAACGCTTCCGTTCGGCCTCTCCCTCAAACTGGATTTCTACGGATTCTCCTCCTTTCATGCTTGTGCAGGGCGGTACGGACTCGCTGATTCCGATGGATGAAGCCGAACGGTTTTTTAACAAATTGAAGGAAGAAGCAAAGCAGCCCTGTGCTTTTTTACGCGTCCCGCTGGCGGAACATGCGTTTGACATTTTCCCCACGCTTACTGCACAGTGTGTACTGCCATTCGTGGAACGATACTTGGTGCTGTTGCATCAAACCGTCCTTTCCGGCGCCTGCCCGGGAACTCCCTCGGAGAGAGCGGAACCAGCCTGTGAAAATTGAAAAGCATAATTCCGGTTTTAACAGGTAGCACACAAGTATTTCCGGTTTTTGGGGGACTCAACAAATATAGAATCAGCCATGAACGAAAGCACAACCGACCTTGCGGAACAAACCGAAACCGCCGAACCGATCCTGTTACGCGAGGACCGCAAAGGGATTGTCTTCTTGACGCTGAACCGACCCCGGCAGTTTAATGCTCTTTCGGAGGAATTGCTTGCCTCTTTCCAGGAGGAACTGGACCTGATATCAGTGGAAGAATCGCTCCGGCTGGTCATCCTCGGCGGACGCGGCAAGGCATTCTGCGCGGGCCACGATCTGAAACAGATGCGCTTGCAGCGTCGGGAAAAATACTACCAGCAGCTGTTTCAGCAGTGCAGCAGGATGATGATGACCCTGAACCGCATGCCGCAGCCGGTGATCGCCCGGGTGCAAGGAATAGCCACCGCGGCGGGGTGTCAGCTGGTCGCTGCCTGCGACCTTGCGGTTGCCTCTGAAGATGCCCGTTTTGCCACCTCCGGTATCAATGTCGGGCTTTTCTGCTCCACTCCGGCCGTTCCCGTCAGCCGCAACCTGGGCCGCAAGCGGGCGATGGAACTGTTGCTCACCGGGGAGTTTATCGACGCGCATACCGCGCATCAGTGGGGTCTTATAAACCGTGTCGCCCGGGAATCCGAACTGGACGAGGAGGTGGGGAAACTGGCGGAAACTATTGTCGCCAAATCCGCTGTTGCGGTCGCGACTGGAAAGCGGATGTTCTACCGGCAGCTGGAACAGCCTCAGGAAGCAGCTTACCGGTATGCCGCGGAGGTGATGGCGTGCAACATGATGGACGGTGACGCAGCGGAAGGAATCGACGCATTCATGCAGAAACGAAGACCTGTCTGGAAAACCCCCGGATCAGAAGAGTGAATAAACAAACCCAATCCAGGGGAATTTCATTCCCGCAGACTTGATGCGCGGAGATGGTATTCCGCTGTCAGGGGAGCCACGTCAGCAACACCATCCCGGAATCATGCGTCTGCCTCGAACGGCTGAGCCCTGACCAGTGGGGCCGGTGGTCCATTGTCACTTCGACCCAGACCGTGTGGTTGTCCGCCTGTGAAAAACTGAATTCACACTTCGGCTCGGTCATGCAGGGGCCGTAAATCGAGTCATCCAGTTTCCATTCAATAAAATCGTAATCGGACTCGGTTGCGTCCAGGGTTACTGTTTCGTTGACTTGGACTGAAGCCCCCGGGTTGACCGAAAGCCGCAGGTGAGCCCGCAGTTCATCTCCGCATCCGGTCATCAGCATCGCAATCCACGCCGGTAAAGTGGCCGGGACTCCGGATTGCATGAATCGCTGGATGTTCCGATTGATTTCCGCCATTCGCACAAGAACAGTTGTGCAGGGTGTTCTCATCCTTTTACTTTGCTGTTTTTTCCTGTTTCTAAATGTCGCCCCAGGCGTCTCCGGTACTCGCCGGTTTGCACCCCTGCCAGTCGGCGCACAGCATTTCTTCTACTACGCATACCCGGTGTACGTACCTGATTCCGCCTATGTTCTTGATGGGGGATCCTTTGCCTTCGAGTTTGATTACAGCCACGTCAATGTGATCGGCAAAAGCGTTAATCACGGGGTTGACATCGGCACGGGCGGGAGAACCACGGGTCTGGATTTTGAATTCAAGCATTGCGGGACTTATCTCACTGAGGACCATCAGTGATTTCGACTGGAACTGCAAATTACAAGGTTATTCCATCCTTCAGGACGGAGAGTCCATGCGCCGCGGCATGACCGGCAAATTGGGGCTGAGCATGCGTCTTGAACTGCAGGTGGTCAAACGGGATATTTCTTTCCGAGGCGGGGAACTCGACAGTTTCATTGAAAACTACCACCGCCTGATGAACATGCCGGACAAGAGCCGGAAGGATTTTCCGCGGGACCAGTTCGGCATCTACGTTTGGGACAATGAAAAAACGGAGTTTGTTTACCGGCTTGACGATATTGCAAGCGGGTATAATCCGGAATCCCGTACCGTATCCTTGAAGCTCGGGCTGATCCAGGGAGCGAGCATCGCCCTCGCCCTGCGTTACGCGGCCAACTACAACAATTCCCACCTCCATCAGATAAACCAGGTTGAGGGGCGGCGTCACCAGCCACAGGATTACGAAGACCGTCTGCTTGCCGCCGATTTCCTGTGGGCGTTCAAAAGCTGGGGCGCACATCTGGGATATGGAGAAACCCGGGTGGCAAAACGGTTTCTGCCCCAGTCTCCGGACCGTCTGCTGTTTCAGTTTTATGCATTCATCGGCCGTATCGGTGATGAGAGCGAGTGGATGTTCCAGGACCTGACCTACACCAGTCTCTTCCCTAAAGACGGGAGGGAGACTTTGTACCAGGAATTACGCGAACGCACGCTGGGCATGCGCGTTGGTTTTGGCGAGCATTTCCTGTGGCAGTTCGGCATTGTCAACAACGTCTCTTGGCAGCCTCAGAACATCGACGGCGGAATATTCTCAGGACTCACTCTGCAATTCTGAGCGGGGGTTGGCGTTTGCGATGCCCTTCCTCCTTCCAGATCCTTCTCACATCACCCAGCAGTGATGCCAGGTAAGGGTGCCGCACGAGAAGATACGCCCAGCGCGCCGGTTCATAAAGTAGCAGTTGCGGGCGTTTCCACAAAACGCTGACGCCTTCGTGCCGGAACATGGTGCGATATCGATTCAGCAACACTCCCCGCAGGGCCTTGGGGTGAAGGTGTCGGTCGGAGGATTTGATTGTGCGAAGCCTGCCAAATCCGCCGCGATGATGGAGCATCCGGATTCCCGGGACCAGCCCCATCGGTATTTGTTTGCGTGCCAGTTCCAGCCCCAGTTCCATGTCTTCGAAATATGCAAAATATTCCGGGGAAAAAACCGGAGCTTCCGCACGCAGTGGCAGCAGTTGCGCGGGTACCCACAGTGCTGCGCCGCATAATGCCGGCACCCTGTGCGGAAAATCAGGTTTCGAATTCACGAGTGCTGTTTTCGACAGGCGGAGTCCCTGGAAGCGGTCTGCCGCCCGGTAATATCTGTCCAGCTCAAGACCCGCGGAATCAATTTCCGGATCATCCGAACTGTCTCGAACGAGCAGGGGTCCCAGCACCCAGAGGTCCCGGCATGTCCGTGAAACTTCCACGAAGCGGTCCAGCATGTCGGCAGGCACCCTCAGGTCAGGATTGAGCATCAGCAGGTACCTGCACCGCTGAGTTATCAGCCATTCCAGCGCTAGGTGATGGCCTGCGCCAAATCCCAGGTTTTCAGGGTTTAAGCGCCAATGAAAACGCGGGAAGCACTCCCTGTATTCAAGGACAGTGGAATGGTCGTCTGAAGCATTGTCCACGACGCACACCCGGTCGGCGTCATTCATTGCCTGTTTCAGCGCAGCCAGGGTGGAACCGAGTTCTTCCAGGCGGTTGTTGACGACAACACTGATTCCGACCCGGCATGAGATTTGTTTTTCCTTAGACCGAAGTTCCTTAAGTCTGCCCCCCTAA
>CAYFLK010000018.1:0-55279 GCA_964344035.1 uncultured Pseudomonadota bacterium | reverse complement strand
CACTTTAATCCAAAGGTTGGGAGCTTTTTTTGTTATGAATCGCTCAAGTTAGGGTATATAAAGTCAAATTTCAGAAGCATGTTGTTCATGTGCAGCACAAAGGTTTTAAAGCCTGATATTCCAGCGATTGAAATCCCTTCCCCGCGCCTGGATTCCGGATGAAAGTCCATAAAGAACGTGAAACACGGGTGTTCCCCGAAAACCCTTCCTACCAGGTGGAAATCCAGGGGGAGTTGCTGGAGGGGCAGGGTTCCTTCCAGTTCAAGGACGGGGCCACATATGAAGGTGAATTCAGCAACGGGGACATGCACGGACAGGGGACCTTTAACTGGCCGGGTGGTGAAATCTATGAGGGCGAGTTTTCCAATGGCAAAAGGCATGGCCAGGGGAGTTACGTTACCGGAGATGAAAGCGAGGGGATTGTTAAATACATCGGTGAATGGGAACACGACAGCTATCACGGAAAAGGGGTGTTTACCTGGCAGGACGGTTCGCAATACGAAGGCGAGTTCAGGGAAGGGAAAATCGAGGGGCGCGGGACATATACCTGGAGCGACGGCGAACAGTATGTCGGGGATTTTCAGGAGGGGAAGAAACACGGTCAGGGTTCCTATTCATGGCTGAACGGAGAAAAGTACACCGGGGAATTCATTAACGGCGAAATCCATGGACGGGGAACCTACAACTGGCCTTCCGGACAATACTACATCGGTGAATACCGCAATGGCGTCAAAGATGGCCAGGGCACATACTGGGAATCGGATGGTTCGCAGTATTCCGGGACGTTCAGGAACGGACAGAAAGATGGACAGGGGACTTACATCTGGCTCGACGGTTCAAAGTATGTCGGGGAGTTCAAAGAAGGGATGATGCACGGGCACGGCACCTACACCTATGCCGAAGGGGACAAGTTCTTCGGTGACACTTATGTCGGGGAGTACTTGAAGGGTGAAAAACACGGAAAGGGGATTTTCAGCTGGCTTGATGGATCTAAGTACGTGGGTGATTTCCAGTCAGGGAAAAAACACGGCCAGGGGTCATACACCCGGCGAGACGGATCCCGCTTCGTTGGGGAATGGAGAAACGACATTGCCTGGGATGGAGTTGAATATGACGATAAACTGAAAATCATCCGCAAAGCGAAAAACGGGCGTTTTTATCGTCCTTGATTTAATTCTCCCATGAAAACGGCAACCACGGGAACGACAGGAAGTTGTTCCCCGTGGTCATTCACTGCAGACCCAGGCCAAAGAAACGGGTGACTGAATCGCCGAAGATGAGCGCAAAGAAAATCACCACCTGCAGCGCAAGGCATCCTGCCAGCATCATTTTAATCAACTGCTGATCAGCGGCCAAAGTTGATTTGATATCCTGCAAAGTCCGCTCCAGGTTCAGCAATTTTTTTTTCACCATCTCTCCTTCCATTATCACTCCTGTTTCTCATTACACTGTTTTATGGTACAAAACCGCCTGTTTCCCGTTCAGTCGATTATAACTCCGGGTATGATCATGACAGCATGTGGATGGCGCCGCAAGCATCCAACCCTGCTCCCAGCGCGGGCTTCCTCATATTCACGTCAGGTTCCGGAACACAGCCCTTATTCATTATGCTAAGTTTTTTGAGTCTAGTTCTTTCCCGGACCTTGCCTTTTAGAAAAGAGGGTGTTACATATACATTGATTACAATGACAATGTGTTTAAGCTCGAAGCATGGATGGAGTTCATTCAGACGCTAAATGCTTCCGGGCGCACATTCAGCATGGCAAATCATGATTCCTGAAGAAGTCTGGTACCTGTTTGTTTACCCCTGGATCGCCTTTATCGCCACCATCCCCGGTGCGGTTGCAACCTACATGGCCCTGGGTGCCGTAGCAACTGTTTCGAGCTACCTTCCAGGGGCCTCCGGAAAAGAACATTCCTGAGACCGGGAAGCTCTCCCGCCAACCCAAATTCCACCCGGTGTCCCGGATAATCTTGTTACCGGAGACGGGAATTTCCGCACGTCAACTTGCTCTGTTATTCCTCTCTAAATAGTTTCTTATCATTTCATTCTTTCCACTCACCAGGCATTGAAGGTAAGGGGATACTCCTCTTGAATGCAACCTTTTATCTGCCATGGTTGCTATAATGGAATTCGGGATGGGAATTCGATCCCGATAGCGATTTCGATCCCGATTTCGATACTGATATCAATTAATTGTTTGCAGGTGAATCCGGCGTTAGGCTACACGTCCACAAATATCGTAAATTTTCCAGTTGCATGATGTGCAGACTGTGGGAAAATAAGATAGGAGTTTGTTCCTTCCATTCCGTGTCCGGGGGGAAGATTGATCGTATGGCTGGCAGGATCGAACTCCCCCCACACTTTCCGGAGCCTTCCTCCCCGCACTGTTCCTTCAGGGGGCAGGATGAAACATTTTTTCGTTTTTTTGGGTATTTCTGTGCTGCTGGGCGTGATCACGTATTTTATCGTGACGCCAGAATCAGACGATTTCAGCGTCCCGGCGCAAAGAACGGCGGTCCAATGCGCGGGGTGCATGGGCAAATGGGATGGCAAAGGCAAGTTCATCGACATGATCTGGTTCTGAAAGTCCGGAACGGTCGATCAACCAGGTAAGTCAGTTCCCCCAAACTGCATCGCGGTTTATGCGTATTTCCGCATTAAAAAAGCACGCATCGGGGTGGTTGCGCATAAGCGGATCAAAAAACACGTGAATACGGAATTGTGCATTTGTCCGGCTTTTCCGGAAGTATTCACGCATGTGCATCTTCCGGAGTAGGTGACGCATCAGGAATGTCTGCAACCAGCATCAAGCGGTGAGACGGGGTTTCCCGAACGGCGTGTGCCTTCCGCAATTGAATGTTGAGCAGGATCACCGGAGCAAGTCCCACCACTACAATAGCCAGACACCACAGGGCGGCAGGTTCCAGCATTTCATCTGAAGCATATCCGTAAACGCGCGTAGCGAGGGTATTGAAGTTGAAAGGGCGCAGCATGAGCGTGGCAGGAAGCTCTTTCATCACATCAACAAACACCAGCAGAAGCGCAATCAAAAGGCTTCCCCGCAGCAACGGCACGTGCACGGTAAACAGGGTGCGTAAAGTGCTTTTGCCAAGGGCCCGGCTTGCTTCGTCCATGCCGGGAGTGATGTGTGCCAGTCCTGATTCGGCGGCGCCAAACGCCAAGGCTAGAAAACGGGTGAGGTAAGCCGCGATGAGGATAAACAAAGTGCCGCTCAGCAGGTAAGCGGCGCCAATCCCGAACTGCCTCTCCAGCCATGGATTGAGAAGCTGATCCAGCTGTGAAAGTGGAATCAGCAGTCCCAGTGCCACCACGGGTCCCGGTATGGCGTAGCCCAAGCTGACGATGCGGATGAGCATGCGCACGAGCAGTTGTCTGTTCAACCGCATTCCGTAGCCCAAAACCACCCCCAGAATTACTGCCAACCCCGCCGTTAATATTGCGAGTAACAAGCTGTGCCCTGCGTCGTCCAGGAAACGGTCCAGCGGCAGCCGTTCCCAACTCTGGATGGTCCAGCCCAGCAGGAAAAGCGCGGGAAACAGAAAGCCAAGCACCAGCGGAAAGGCCCCCGCCAGCAAGGCCAGCAAGCCATACAACCCTGAACTACGATGACGCTGGGGGAATTTGGTTGCTGTTGCGCGCGAGTGAAAACGCTGCCGGCGTCGGGACAAGCGTTCCAGCATGAAAAGCAGGGAGATCCCACCGAGCAGGGAAAGCGCGAGTTGGGCGGCTCCTGGAGCGTTGTTGGTGCCTAACCAGGTGTGGTAAATTCCGGTGGTGAAGGTCGGTACGGCCAAAAGCTGGACGGTCCCAAAATCCGCGAGGGTTTCCATCAACGCCAGGCTGATGCCGACAATGATTGCCGGACGCGCCTGGGGCAAAGCCACTTCCCAAAATGCCTTCCGGGGGGGGCGTCCCAACATCCTGCTGGCTTCCAGCAGCACCGATGCCTGTTGAATGAAAGCGTTGCGCGCGAGCAGGTATACATAAGGATAGAGTGCCAGCGAGAGCAGGAAGACAGCGCCGCCGACAGACGCGATGTCCGGGAACCAGTAATCACGGGGAGAGCGCCACCCGAAACCCTCGCGTAGCAGCGACTGCACGGGGCCTGCGTACTCGAAAACCTCGACATACACAATCGCCAATACATATCCCGGAAACGCCATCGGCAGCAGCAGCGCCCACTCCAGCACCCGACGTCCCGGGAACTCCCGCATTGCAACAAGCCAGCCTGTGCCGACACCGATCAGGAACGTGCCGAATCCCACTCCCAGTGCAAGAAACACTGTATTGGCGAGGTAACCCGGAAGAACCGTTGATGCCAGGTGAGACCAGACACCCATTTGCGCCGAAAAGGCCAGCGCCACAATCGCCGCCACCGGGACCGAGAAGAGCAAACCGAGTGCTGCTGTAAACCAGGACCAACGGGAGGTGCGATGTAACATGAATGGCTGACGGAGATTGGGGATCAGGTATGCAAGCCGCTGGAAAGGGCTGGAGCGCGGTTCTTGCTGAATTTCTCACAGGCTCGAATATGGATCAACCCCCCTCACACTTCATTCGCTCAAACATTGCCTGTACTGTCGGTGGGTTGACTCCATTCTTTTCTGAAAGGTGGACCGACTTGACCGGTTCCCTGGACTCCCGCATCTGGTAAAGTGTCAGGATGTATTCCATTATGACTTGAGAAGGATGGGTTGAATCCACCACCGCTTTTCAAAGATTAGCGGTTAGCCTATCATAATTTTATAGTATCGTAAAGGCGAAGTACTGAGTGAAGCCAGAGCATATTGCGAGAACCGGCGTGAATGATGCCAGAAGCAGCTTTCCTCTTTTCTAGGGTTCGGGAATACTTTGGGTTATTCATCTCAAAAAATTGTAATCAGAGTCGTGTCCAAATCAAAAACAATCCTGAAGATACTGGCACTCCTGTTTTCTGTCCTGATCCTGGCGATGCTGCTTTTCATGGGCTGGGTCAAGTACCGGAGTCTTCTAGGGTTTTCGGGCGAACTGCCGCTGGCTGTCCGTTGGGAGGGATTTTACCAGGACATGAACCACCGCGACCTTGGCGCCAGCATCAACCATTGCATGGGTAGACGCCTGTTCCGTGAAGATGTGCTTCACCGTTCCTCAGGCTGGTTTTCCGGATGGAGCTGCGAGAAAGTAGGGAACCCGGAAGTGATATACTCCCTGAACTATTCTCCTTACCGTGGCGAGCGTTATTTTTGCCATGAAGATGGTGGGAAAAACATAGGACGCTACTTCAACCCGGATACCCAGCTCAACGACCTGGAGTTTCTGAAGAGTTGGGAAAATCCGGAAATGCGAGGGGCGGCCTGCAGGTTTCTGGACAATATAATGTTGTCAATGATTTCCGGGAATAAGGTGCTCCTCCACTGCGATGCAGGACGCGACCGCACCGGAGCAATTTCCGCGTTGCTGGTGGCGATGACCGCCGAGGCTTGGGCTGCACTGGATAGTGAACTACTAAGCGCGATTGAATGTGACTACCGCAAAACCGAATCGCTGGTGGAGGAGAAGTACGGGCGTATGGAGCGCTTTATCCGCAAAATCAACGAACGCGGTACGGTAGCGGAATTTCTCCAAAAGCAATGCGGGATTTCCAAGCAAAAAACATTAGACGCCGCCCGTAAATTCATCCTGAACTGAGGGCATGATCCCGGAAAACGTGGTTGTTCCTTGATTTTTCGGCTCAAATTACCGTTTGTAGGATTGACCATCAGGATGAAACGTCAACCTCTGGACGCAACGCAAGAGGCGCTTTGACGAATCTGAGTTTATATTACAGCAAAGCAAACGCATACGTACATGACATTCCGGTTATCGAGATAATTGCAGTTTTTTCATTATTGGTCAAAACGGACTTCGTCCAACAGGCGGATCGCTTCGTTGCGCCTGGCGCCGATGCGTGTTAGATCCAGGGAATCCTGGCGAAACTTGCCGTTCTTGATCCCGGCCTGCCGGCTGCCAAAGCCGCGCACTATCAAGGAAAGCCCGACACCTGACTTGACCGGGTATTCGTGGTTTACCTCGGCATAAAGATACTGCGAGTGTTCACCAGTAAGGAATTCCAGCAGCTTGACTGCCTCGGAATGGTTGCGGGCCTTAGCTGCGACCGCCCCTCCGGAGACGTTCATATGGGTCCCGCGATTCTCCTGGTTCGGAAAGAGGATGCCTACTGAAGCGGCCCACGCCTGCTGCTTCGGATTGGCCAGCATCTTTCCCATGTAATAGGTATTGCCTACCGATACATCACAAAATCCTTCGTAAATAGCCTTGACTTGTCCACGGTCGTTGCCTTGCGGTTTGCGTGCGAGGTTTGCCTTCAGCCCTGTCAGCCAGTTCTTGGTGGCTCTAGTGCCATGATGCTCAATCATCGAGGAAATGAGCGCTATGTTATAGTTGTGGTAGCCGGAACGGATGCAGATGCGTCCCCGCCACTTGGCATCCGCCAAGTTTTCATAATTTGGTATTTCCTCCGGCTTTACCCGGTCGAGCGAGTAGTAGATGATCCGGGCACGGGTGGTCAGGGCGGTCCAACGGCCTTGGGAATCCCGGAACTGCGGTGGGACATTCTGGTAAACTACTGAAGAGCCGTGCGGCTGAAAGAGGCCGGCGTCGGACATCTTGGTCAGGTTTGCGATGTCCACCGTCAACACAAGGTCCACTGCACCGGGCTGCTGTTGAAGCCGCTCCAGCAAACCCTTCTTGAGATAGGCTACGTTGACCTTGATGCCGGATTCATCCACGAATTTTTCGAGGAATGGCCTCAACAGAAACTCCTGCCGGGACGAAAGCACGTTGACCTCGCCTGCCGCCTGAACCTGAAAGCTGGAGAGGAAGAGCGCCATGACCGCTAATGCTCGCTTTAACATTATGCCTCCTAATGAAAATGATTAGTGAATCGATAATTAAATAATTAGTAAATACTACTATAATGAGTTAGCTAGTTCATGTCAACAGGTTTTTACGAATTTCCAATATTTTGCAGTTTTATATTCTTCGAGGCTTCTTCAGCCAGGCAGAGTGGATTTGCTCCAAGTCGCCGGTTGCCGGGAAGGGGTTCTGAAAATTCCATTCAAGTTCCCCGAGGGGTACGAACAATTCGTGAAATAAATCAGTAGGCTATTTGCGTGTGAGGACAATCCCGCGGGGTGACTCGTGTTGATGCCTACAGCAAATCACCAGTTGGAGTGGTGGATTCCGGGTGCGTGGATTATGTTTTGGACGGGTCAAGAATGTACGTTTAAAACTAGCGGTTCGCAAGATATGCAGCAGGCGAAGAAGGTGAAAGTATGTGCTGAAGAATCCTGCCAGGCAGCGTCTAGGTAAGTAAGTGCTTTTCCTTGCGGGTTGCTCAGGGCAGTCAATCGGAATAGGTCATAAGTGCTCTGAGCAGGAATATCCAAGAGTTCCCTGTCCGATACCGCGGTTATCGACTCAGCGCTGGTCAAATCCATTGCTTAGACCTCTGCAATTTGAACAAACATCAAGCACAAGAATATCACTTGATGACAAGATGCTCAGTCTTCAACTGACGCAATTGAGAATTACGCCTAACGGGTAGAACTTATTTTTAAAGTAATTTGGAATGGAGCCAACCTGGACCGCAGACAGATACTGTGGGATTGACAGAACGGAAGTGATAGGTGCTGTTTGTGGAGCGCTTAAACAGGAAAAAAGCAAATTGTTTCATTGCCTGAGTGTGACAATGAGTGTGTCAGCCAGGCATAAAATAGTACTAAAACAGTTTTATATCTAATTGATATTAATATTAAATTGTATATGATGTGGTGCCGAGAGCGGGAATCGAACCCGCACGGGCGAACGCCCACTGCCCCCTCAAGACAGCGTGTCTACCAATTCCACCACCTCGGCAGGTTTTTTGGGGTCAGGAGTAAGGCCATGAGAACCAAGCCGTTGTGTCCTGACGATGAATATTTCGTCCGGATAGTAACCGGACATTGGTTAATGAAGATATTTGATAGAATTTAAAACAAGGTAAATAAGCGTATCAGTTACAGCGTGAAATGCAAGTGCAATCCCCGGAACCGGAGGTCACATGGTCCGCTGCAGCGTGAGGAAATCCAGCAGTTGCATGAGCAGAATTCGCGCGGGACCATCGGCAAACTGCGCAAGTTCAAGCCCGGCTGTTTTGGCCTGTTTGCGGGCTACTTCTTGTACCTCATCCAGCGCACCGGACAGGTGAGCCTGTTCGATGCACCATTCGATTTCCAAGAGCCCGACCTGTTCACGGGGTTGAAGCAGCAGCTTCCGTACCCGGTCCGCATCATCGCCAGGCAGACGTTCAAGCATTTCGAGAATAATCAATGTCCGTTTTCCTTCGGCAAGATCTCCCCCCCGCTCTTTTCCGTATCCTCCACGGATACCGTTCGGTGCGTACTGTTCGCTTGATTCAGTGAGATTGAGCACGTCGTCCCGGATTTGAAACCCTGTTCCCAAGGCTTCTCCGAAGCGTCCAAGAACATCCAGCTTGGATTCAGGGGCCCCGGTAATCAAACCCCCACACTGGCAGGGACCTCTCCCGGAATACCAGCCGGTTTTTCTTTCAATCATGGCCCAGAATTCCTGACGCCTGGGAAAAACCCCATCCCGGACCCAACCGATGTCCATTGCCTGCCCCTCAAAGGTTTTACGCATCACCAGGATCAGGTGTTGCAGAACTCTCCCGGAAACGTGTTCTCCCAGCAGGGTCCGGTTTTCCAGCAGGGTTTCATGCACCAGTCCGAGCAGGGCATCCCCGGCGTTGAGGGCCAGGGGGATTCCGTGCTGCCGATGCAAAGCGGGAGTGCCCCTGCGTGTTTCCGATTCATCTTCAATATCGTCATGTATCAGCGCGAAGTTGTGGAAGAGTTCATATGCGGTTGCCGACACGATCGCCTTTTGTGGGTCTCCCCCGCACAATTCACAACAGAGCAGCACGAGCGCCGGCCGGAAACGTTTCCCCCCTCTCAAGGGGTAGTCACGCATCAGCGTCTGCAGGTGCGCGACAGGTTGATGCCCGTCGATACGCGACAGGGTTTCGCTCAGCACCCATTTGCCCACGGATTCAAGATAGGACTGCAGGGATGAATGATCTTCCGCATAAACCGGGGGCTGATGCATACGCGCGTTCAAAGGGATTGTATGCCGGGAATCTGGAAGTTACTCAGTATGCGCGCATTTGCCGAATCAAGCAGTTTGTCCGGTAGAATAACCTGGCGACGTTCGCTTCCGGGGAGGAACTCAAGCAGATGGAAGTCACCTGAAGGCTTTTCGAAGGCAGAAACAAGCGATTCTAGATTTTGGATTTGCCTGCCGTTTACATGGGTGACGACGATATTGTTCAAATCCTGGTAGCCGATGTTGATTTCATCAGGGAGCACCTGTGACAGCACTACCACTCTACGCTGATGATCCGTCTTTACATCCGGCGCAGACAAGCCGTTCCAGCTTACGGAGCTTCCACCGGGACTGTTTCGATCCAGCTGCATGAACAGTCTCAATCTCAAAGGAGCGCGAGTCTGCCAGTTGTTCCCCCACACCTGCAGGTAATTGAGGGTCAATTCCTGAAACAGCAGCCCCCAGCGGATCACATAGCGCGGCGGCACCCCGATACGTTTCAGGGGGACCATCCGTCCATTTTCCCTGAAATTAGAAACGCGTGCGGAAAGAACAAGTTCTGAACCGTCACGGATGACCGTAAAGGCAACTCTGTTCCCGGGCCTGAGTTCATCCAGGAAAAGTATGTCGAACAGGGTTTTTCCCCAGACGGGGTGTTGTATTTTACCGTTTTGATCGATCTTCCATTCCCCGATTGCGGTCAGGAAATCACCTGCTTTGAGCACTCCGGAACCGGTACCGTAGGGGAGGACGCGGCTGATCCAAATCCCGGCATTCCCAGCAGGAATACGGAAATGATCGGACATGCTTTGCTGGGGAAGGGAGGTCCACTGGAAACCGCGCTGAGGAAGCCCCGCATCAGGATTGTCCGCTGAGGCTTCAAGGAACAAGCGGATCAATTGCGCCGGAAGAGCGTTTACCGCTCCTTGTGACGAATTCAACACCATCCCCACGGCGCGGTCTTCCTGGATCACGAGGGCGCCCTGGGGAGGAGGGGTCTTGAGATTGATCTGCAGAATCGGCAGCCACGCGTCACGAAGCTGCCTGTGTCCGACGCTCACCCGTTCCAGCTCTCCTTCAGCTAATTTCATTTCTGTTCCGGGTTGAGTGTGCAAAACCGTAAGTTTGCCTTTTGCGGCCTTTCCCCATTCAACCGGGTTCAGGGTTTTCCAGAACTCAGTGTCCTCAACCTGAAGCAGTGCGACATTCAGGGCGTGATCTATTTTCCGGGTAAGAGCCCGGTATGGGTGTGGATCATCTTTGCGCGTTACTTCAATCAGGGTTGCGTTCGCTGCCAGGTCAGCGTTGGTGAGCAGGAAACGGGTCTGATTGTCGGCGGTCTGCGGACCAGGTTTTCGGATCACCAACGCCATCCCCGCGCGAGTGCGAATTTCCTTTTTGTTCCAGGGAATCCGCCAGTCGTGTTCCTGCTGGTACGATTTGATGGTGACCACACGGGAATCCCACTTTTCAAGGGTTTCCGCTTTGAGCGGAAAGCAATGCACAAGCAGCACAAATCCGAGCAATCCGGTTTTAAGACAAAGTGCGGCGCGAGATTCAATCTGCATTGCGATTAACCGGGGATGCGGATGAAGGGTGGATCCTGCGCGCGGAGGGCACACCGTATGCGAGCAATATTGCATCATGCTGTTTGCGCGCGTCTAACAGGTTCAGCACGACAGGCATCGGTTCCCATTCGCTGGTGAAGACGACATTCATGGTAGAATCGGCAAGGGCGTTGAGCAGATAATCGAGGTGCGCGAGTGAACGCACCGGAGTTCCATTGACTTCATGGACAACGAAGTTGCGCAGCCCGGTGTAACCGGAGTTGACCGGGGAGGGGAGCACCCGGGAAACAAGCACCACCTGTGGACGTCGGGTGTGAGGCTGTTCCACTTCGCGGAACCAGTGTTCGCAAGCGAGCGCGGGAGAGCGCTTGCCGGTTGACTGCATGTAGTCACGGTTAAGCGCGATGAAGACGAGGCCCCCGAAGATCAGGTATTCAGGGAGGAAGTCATAACTGTTGCGCAGTTCCCGGCTGAAAGGCGGGGGTTTCAAAACCACGGTAACATCCACATACCGTTTTTCCCTCCAAACCCGCATCTCCAGTGATTCTCCGATTTGCAGGTGTTCCGCTTCAATGAAAAATGCGACCCGGTGTTCGCCAAACTGCACCATTCCTGCACGGTCGATGGGTTTGCCGGCAATGCGGACCAGCACATCCCCTTCCTCCAGGATCCCGTCCACGGAGGAGTGGGGGATCACACGATCAATGAGCACTCCGCCTACGTCCCCGGAAAGGCCGAGGTACTCGCGCTGATGACGGTTGAGAAGACTGCTGGTTTGAATCCCGATTTCCGGGACACCCGCGTAACTGCCGGTTTCAAAGTCCCGGATGAAGCGCTTTATCAGCGGCACTGGTATGAAGTATCCGACGTCGTTGAGGCGCAAGTTTGACTGGAAAGCCACTCCAACCGCGCGTCCGTCCTGTACAACCGGTCCTCCGCTGTTTCCCGGGTTGATTGCCGAATCGGTTTGCACGAGAAGGTGCGAGTCCACTCCCGGGTGGATGTAGGTGCCGAATTCAATTCGTGATATCACACCTTCCGTGCGCGCCAGTTCCTGGCCGCCGAGGGGATATCCATAGGCCTGGACCCTGCTCCGCAGTTCCGGGATCCCGCCGAATTCGAGGGGCGCCATATCATGGTAAAAACGCTCATTTTTTACTCGCAGCAGGGCCAGGTCTGAATCATGGGCAATCCCCGCGACTTCCGCGATGAACGGTTCGGGACTGGTGAGCTTGTTGACGAGCAGCAACCGGGAATCGCTGACGACGTGGGCATTGGTCAGTATCCAGTTGTTGCCGATGAGGAACCCGCTGCCGTGACCGGTATCAGTCGGGTTCATGCGCCAGGGGTTTGCCCAGTCCGGACCCTGACGGTAGCTGGTGATGCGCACCACCGCCTGTCCCACACGATCCTGGGCGCCTAGAGGTTGCAACACAGCCGGGATAGCCGCAAAAACAAGGAAGCCGACAATTAGTAGTTTTGAGTGTATCATTCTCATTCGGTCCACCAGACGGAAAGCACGACAAATCCCAGGATGATGCGGTAGCTCACAAACAAGAGGGTGCCATGAGTGCGAAAAAAGCGGAGTAAAAACTCGATCGAAAGAAAACCGAAGACAAATGCCGCGACGATACCCAGCGCAAGATTCACAAAACCTGTTCCACCCGGGTTTGAAAGTAAGAGTTCGTAGAACTCAAACATCCCGCTCGCAAGGATTGCCGGCAGCCCGAGGAGGAAAGAAAACCTTGCCGCGGCTTCACGATTGAGTCCGACCAGCAGTCCGCCCATGATAGTGGACCCGGAACGTGAGCATCCGGGGATCAGCGCCAATGCCTGGCAAAGCCCGATCCACTGCACCTGGAGAAACCGCAGCTCCCCGATTTTACGCTTTCCGGCAGATTTTCTTTCGGCAAGATAAAGCAGCAGGGCAAGCACGATCAACGCCGCACCGATCACCCACAGCGCCCTTGCTTCGGTTTTGATCCAGTCCTTGAAGCTCAATCCGAGCACTGCGATCGGCAGTGTACCGAAGGCGATTCCCCATGCCAATCGTGATTCCGCTGAATACAGGGGGTCCCGTCTACGCAGACCCTCCACCGTTGCGTAGACCAAGACCTGGACATCCTTCCAGAAATAGGCCAATACCGCCAACAGCGTGCCAAGTTGTATCACCGCGGAAAACTCCGCACCCGGATCATGCCACCCTAACCAGTGCGGTACAATCCGTAGATGCGCGGTGCTGCTGATGGGAAGAAATTCTGTCAGTCCCTGGACCACCCCCAGCACGAGGGCCTGGCTCCAATCCATTGATGTTGTGTTCGATTATTGCAAAACGCGTGGTTTTACCGGTGTTGAGTCATCTGTCCGAAGTTGTCATGTAGAGGAGTCTAACAGACAAACAAACACCGGTCAGCAATGAACGTAGCACCCTGCATCGTTATTGACGACCTGAAATGATGACGGTTTCGGACTCAATTTTCAATGTTTTAAAGGATAGTACCGCGGGTTGGCAACGTGGGAAGGAGCGCGTGGAACAGGCTGATTTGATTAACTCACTGAGTCATTGTGGATCATCCAGCGTTTCACGGTACACGTTCATCAGGTTCCGGGCGATGGTTTGATCGTGAAATCCTGAAGCATGTTTTGCACCTTCACTGATCATCCTATTTCTCAGTTCGGAGTCCTGTTCGACACCGAGGATGGCCTCGGCGATTTCATCAACATTCAACGGGTCAACATAAAGCGACGCAGGCCCACCCGCTTCCATGAAACAACCTCCATGGCTGGTGATTACAGGGATATTGCAGGAAAGCGCTTCCAGGATGGGTATCCCGAATCCTTCGACGATTGATGGATAGATGAATGCCAAGGCATTTTGATAAATAGCGGGCAGGTCTTCGTGGGGTACCCCTTGCAGAAACAACACCCGCTCCTCCATCCGTTTTTCCGCGATGTAATCCCTGCATTGTCTTAAATATCCTGCGCCTTTGCCAATTACGACCAGCCGCGGTTCAGGCAGCTGTTCCAGCGCGCGCAGCAGGTTGAGCAGGTTTTTCCTTTCTTCAATCGTCCCCACATTCAGTAGATATCGATCAGGCAGCCGGTATTTACTGCTTACAGATTTCAGGGTCGATGCAGGCTGCCGAATATGAAATGCAGGGTGACAGCCCTGGTGCACGACCCGGATTTTCTCCTCAGGCACGTTCAGCAAAGATATCAGGTCATCCCGTGTTTGTCTGCTGACGGAGATGATACGATCCGCGGAATCACAGGCGTGACGAATTTTACGCAGGTAGACGAACCTGTCTATTGCCGGATAAAAAACGGGGTGCTTGAGAAATATCAGATCATGAATGGTGACGATTGAGCGGATTCCTGTTTGTGCGATAAAATAAGGCAGTTCGTGGCTCAAACCATGATACAGGTCAAGGGAGTCTGAGCCCAGCTGTTTTGCCAGCCCAAATGAACGCCAGAGACTGCCGGACGTCTTTGAAAACCGTCCTCGCGGTGTTTTAACATGGATATTGTGTGCATTTTCAATAAAGGCAACACTGGGGTGGGATGCGGTTTTAGGAGTGTAAAGCAGGTATTCATCATCAGTATAAACCGAAGACAGTATGCGCAGCGTTTCCCGTCCGTAATTTCCCAAACCGGTGAAATTGAGGAATATTCTTTTTGCGTCAAATCCGATCTTCATTACTCGTCTCAGCTCAGCCGGTCATGGGGATTCTTGCCAGCTTTACCCACCATTGCAAATATACCCTCTGCGGGGCGCAAAGCGGGCAGCAATCACAATGCCGGTTGCCGGAACCGGGATTTTGCCGGGGTTTTAGTTTGTAAAGGATTTGCTATTCATAATCCGGATTGGGACGATCCTGTTCGGTACAGAAATAAGACCCGTCCGGAAGCACAATGTTTATGTGACCGGCTGCAACGGGTTCACCCCCTCTCTTCGACCGGGCATAAATCCTCCTGTCTCTAACAGTGAACTGGGTGAGGTTTGCATTAGCGCATACCCAGTCGACTTGATCAATCAGGTGCAGGGGCGGGTGGCGATAAACTTTGACTGGTCCCGGGCTTTCACATCCGAAAACGAAAAAACCAGCAAACCATGTAATGCACACGCTTTTTACATATCCATTGCAATTGGACATACCACTCCGGAACACCATGCCGCTGTTGTTGCACCGTTACAGTCAGCAACTGGAACAAACTGACTGTAATGCAATTCGGCGCGAGAGGCAAAGCCGCATCAGGTATGGTTCTGTTTTTTTTGCATCAACGAGGTGGATGCAGATTTTTCGGGTGAGAATTCTTCTCTGAGTTGGTGAAGTTGCCTGCGGAAAAATGGGTCTTCCTTCATGCGCAGATGCACTTTCCCCAGCGAACTGTGGATGGTTGAATGGGTCCGGCCGAGGAATCGTCCTATTTGTGAAAGGGAAAGAGGGGTGGTCTCCTTGAGTAGATAAATCGCCGCCTGCCGTGCTTTTTGAGTGCATTGATCGCGACGCCGTGAACAAAGGTGTTCGGGACGGACCTGAAACATGGCGCCGACCCGGCTGAGGACCTGTTCCGGAACTGAGCCTGGTTCAAAATCCTTGTCCGGATGCTTTACCGGGTCAAGGGATTCGTAGTGTTTACAGAGCATGTCGCGCAGGTTGTTGCGCGCCAACTCCACTGAAAGCGGTTCGTTCATCAGGGATGCATGAACTCCTAAGCGAATGAGCGCTCCCTCCAAACGTCCGACGCTTCCGCTGATGTTGACGGCAATGAATTCCGCAAGTTCACGTGACAGCGGAATGCCGTGCTCCTGGGCTTTCCTGACCAGGATTTCAATGCGCGCGCTCGTGTCCGGAATGCCGACGTCGATCGCCAGGCCTGATTCGAGCCTACTGCTCAATGCTTCCTGCAGCCCTGTTATGCTTCCCGGCGCCTCCATGCAGGTGATAACAATTTGCGCCTGGCGTTGCCGCAGCGAGTTAAGAGTGTGCAACAGTTCGGTTTGGCATTGCCGCGCACCGCTCAACACGTCCAGATCGTCCAGTAGAAACAGGTCTGCGCCGCGGTAGTTTTTGCGAAAACGTGCCATCTCTTTTTCCCTGAGGCACTGAATGAATTCATTCAGAAAATCCTCCGCGGTTACATACACCACCCTCAGGGAGGGATGACTGCCTGCCAGTTCATGTCCGATTCCTTCAAGCAGATGCGTTTTCCCCGCGCCGATGACGCCGTAGATCACAAACGGGTTGAACGCTTTTCCGGGCATTTCCGTGACAGCCCTGCATGCGCGTGAAGCCAGTTGATTTCTTTCTCCGGCAACAAAAGTATTTAGACTGAACTGGAAATCATGATGTTTGCCGGCAGAACTGTCCCGGTGAGGAAATCCCTTTCGTGAATCTCGTGTTATCTTTCGCGAGGTAATTGAATGATCTTTTTTGTCAATATTTGAGGTTTCAGATGATAACGCTGAACGGGCTTTCTCCTGGTCCTGAACCACGCCCAAATGTGAATGTTGGGAGGATGGGTTTTCGGGGAATTCGAATTCGATCTGCCTGGAGCCCTTTTGTCCCGAAGCTTTCGTGCAATGTGCAAATGCTATATGCTTTTCATAAAAAGGGGCGTATTCCGGGAAAATTTCTTCCAGTACACTGAAAAGCCGGGATTGATGATTCCTGCGCAGGTCGTATTGGTATGCCGCGTGGTCGATGCCGCTGAAGACGATTTTGTGTTCGTCAATGCCCACCAGCTGAAGTTCCTCCAGCCAGGGGGGAGCAGTGCGGGAGTTCAGCTGCTGCCTTAATGCGTGATTGAATTGATGAAGCCGTTGCTGATGAGGTTTCATTGCCGGGTTGAAAATGCCCCTTGATCTCCCATGCGTCCGTTGAACAAATGGTGTCGCCCCGGACCTTCGAGGAGGGAGTTGCAGTTGAGTTGACCCGGATAATCTCTCCCAAACCGAGGATCAAATCAACAAAAAAGAATTGGAAGATAATGAGTTAATTAGCCGTAAATCAATGATATGATGTGAAATAAAATATTGATGCCGGTGATGATGCTCTGCACGGAGCGCCCGGAAAAGGACAAAAAGGCCTTTTGGTTTCAGATATTTGTACTTGGACTGGAGGATAAGTTTCACCAGCTGAAACCAGCTCCACGGCTTCCAGGTTTGACAAAAATGCAGTATTAGCTGATTTTGATGGAATATAAACATCTGCAAAAGCAGCGGTTTGAAAGCCGGTCATAGCTGTCCTGGTGTTCGCGCAAGTGTGGTGTCCGTTGTCTTTTGCATGAATCAGGGCAACACTTTTTGTAATGTGTAGGACTTTGACACTGCAAATATTTTTTCACATGGACGAATCAAGGAGTACCAATGAATGAAGAACAGGAAGAGCTTTTAAACATCCGCCGGGAGTACCTGGATTTCATCAGCGAGCGTCGATGTTTGAACTTATCCACTGTTGACGGAGAGGGCAACCCGGGTATCAGCACCTCGCCCTTTATAATGGATGGAGAAAAACGGTTTTACATTTATATCAGCCAATTGGCGCGGCATGCTCAAAACTTGAAACAGGATCGGCGTGCGGCTGTCATGATTGTCGAAAACGAGGAGGAAAATTCGCCGGTATTTGCACGCAAGCGGGTTTCCTTCGACTGTGAAGTAGCACTGGTGGAACGTGGAGTGGAGGAATGGATTGAACGGATGGAGGAGTTTCGCCAGGAATTTGGACCAGTGATCGATACACTACGGGAATTGCCGGATTTCCTCCTCTTTCAATTGACACCGACAGGGGGCCTGTATGTCAAGGGATTCGGGCAGGCATTCAAAATCGGCGGTATGAAGATGGAAGAGATATCCCGGATCGGTCCGCCTAAATCAAACTGATTTTCAATTAATATTGAAATTAATTTTTAATTATGTTATATTAGTAGCTTAATAACCTCCAGTCGGAGGATTCTTCTCTCTTTGCGTGTGGAGAGAAAGAATTAACAATCTTCGTCCGACTACCCCAATCACTTACAATTATCAAGGAACAACATGCCTGTTGAACATTTGAATACCGAGACTTTCAAGGAAAAAATATTCGATTACGGGGTCTCAAAAGAGTGGGATTACAAGGGTGAAAATCCCTGCATCATCGATTTCTACGCGGATTGGTGTGGACCCTGCAAAATGGTTGCCCCGATTTTGGAGGAACTTGCCGAAGAATATTGCTGCAATCTTGATATCTACAAAATCAACACCGAGGTGGAGCAGGAACTGGCAGGAATGTTCGGTATCCGGAGTATCCCCTCGATTCTCTTTGTTCCCAAGGAAGGCAAACCGCAAATGAGCATGGGTGCCCTTCCGAAGGATACATTCAGGCAGCTGATCAAGGAAGTGTTTGATCTCGAAAAAGAAAATTGATCTTCAAAAGGAAACCGCGACAGTCAAAATGTCGCGGTTTCCTCTCCGTTAGTTTTAGCTGGACCTCTTTAGCCATAGGGATTATCTACGGGGGCCTCAGCTTTCACCTGTACTAAAATCGATCTCATCCCCTCTGCCTTCATCATCGTATCCTTTCCTGTCACAAAGACTTTCAGGACTAAAACCATCTTCCTGGAAAATCTCTCCGCATATGTATCTGTTTGAACCGGTACCGCCTACAAGACATTGCCGATCATGCCGAAGGGGGATATCCTTGGGTAATTAAGGGTGGCGGTAAGGATTTGATTTTGCCGATGTCTCCTGCCGTAAGGAAGGACGGATTGCAGCACCGGCTTGAATTTACATGGTACAGTAGGTCATGAACCTGTATCCATGCGGTTCATCCTCGATTACAGCAAAATTCCGATATTGAAATAATCCAAGTAGTAAGTTAAATTATTAGGTTAACATGATTTCATAATCAATCTGACATTTTTAAGTTGCAAGCTCATGACCCCGGCATCGCAGAAAGTCATTATCAACACCCGCAACATAGGAATCTCCGCTCACATTGACAGCGGCAAGACGACCCTGACCGAAAGAATTCTCTATTATGCAGGAAAGATCCACAAAATCGAAGAGGTCCGCGGCAAGGGCAAAGGCGCCACGATGGACCACATGGAGTTGGAGAAGGAGAAGGGCATCACCATCACTTCCGCGGCCACCACTGTGGATTGGAAGGAGAAGAAGATAAACATCATCGACACCCCCGGGCACGTTGATTTCACGGTTGAGGTGGAGCGTTCCCTGAGGGTGCTGGACGGCGCGGTACTGGTGCTTTGCGGAGTTGCGGGGATTCAGTCTCAATCCATCACGGTGGACAGGCAAATGAAACGCTACGGCGTTCCCCGAGTTGCGTTCGTCAATAAACTGGACCGCATGGGCGCAAACGCGGACCGGGGCATTGAGGGAATCAGGGAAGTTCTCGGTTTGAATGCGGTGGCTATGCAGATCCCGATCGGACTGGAGGAAGACCATATCGGGGTGGTGGACCTGATAAACATGAGGGCGATATATTTTGAAGGAGAAAAAGGGGAGGACGTCCGTTACGGGGAAATCCCCGCCGAACTGAAAGCGCAAGCGGAGGAACGCCGCGGGGAATTGCTTGAAGCCATCTCGATGTTTGACGATCAGATGATGGAGGACTTGCTTGAAGAAAAAGAAATTCCTGAGTCCGTCATTCATGATGCAGTTTTGAAAGGAGTGCGGTCACTGGAACTGTGCCCGGTGTTCATGGGGAGCGCGTTCAAAAACAAGGGTGTGCAACCCCTGCTTGACGCCGTAGTCCGCTATCTGCCTTCCCCCCTGGAAGCTGCGCCGACCAAAGCCACGGACACGGTTTCGGCGGAGACAGTTTCGCTGGAATGTGATCCGGATCTGCCGACCGTGTCAATGGCCTTCAAGCTTACCGAGGAGCAGTTCGGACAACTGACCTACACCCGGATTTACCAGGGGCGACTGCGTAAAGGAGACCAGATCGTCAACACCCGTACGGGGAAAAAATTACGGGTAGGACGGATGGTGAGGATGCATGCCAATGACCGGGAAAACATTGAACAGGCCGAAGCCGGGGACATAATTGCCATGGTCGGAGTCGAATGTGCTTCCGGTGATACCTTCTGCGGAGATGGCGCGCATGTTTCGTGTGAATCGATCTATGTCCCTGATTCGGTTATTTCCCTTGCGGTGCGTGGTGAAGACAACGATCAGCAGATCAAGATGAGCAAAGCGCTCGGACGATTCATGCGTGAAGATCCGACTTTCCGGGTTTCCTCGGATGAGGAATCCGGGGAGACTGTGATTTCAGGCATGGGCGAGCTGCATCTGGACATCTACATTGAACGCATGCGCAGGGAATACGCTGTAGACGTCATAGTCGGCGCACCACAGGTCAATTACCGGGAAGCAATCACCGGAAGCGCTGAATTCGATCACCTGCACAAGAAACAGACCGGAGGATCAGGACAGTATGCCGGGGTTTCCGGAAGCATAGAACCCCTGGACACGGACCATGAATCCGGATTTGAATTTGTCAATGAAATTTATGGCGGGGCTATCCCTTCAGAACACATACAGGCGTGTGAAAAAGGATTCAGAGACGTAATGCAGAAAGGGCCGTTGGCCGCATTTCCGATGGTGGGGGTGCGGGTTACCCTCAAAGACGGGAAATACCATGAGGTTGATTCCAGCGACTTGACTTACCAGATTGCATCCCGCGCGGCAATGAGAAACGCGGTGGCAAATGCCGCCCCGGTATTGATGGAACCGGTGATGAAGCTGGAAGTGGAAACCCCCACCGAGTTTCAGGGACCGGTGATCGGGGATATAAGTTCAAGACGGGGTGTGATTTACGGCACCCAGGTCAAGGAAAACGAAACCGTCATCAATGCCGGTGTGCCGCTCGGAGAGATGTTCGGTTATGCGACCCAGTTGCGCTCACTGACCTCCGGGAAGGCAAACTACTCCATGGAATTCGAGAAATATTCTCAATGCCCGGTCTTTGTGCAGGAAAAAGTGATCAAGGAGAGGGATGAAAAGCTGAAGGAACAGAAGGATTAACCTGCTGATTCAAGCAGTTCGGTTCGTTCAGCGTACAATTCACCCTGTTCCTGGATCCAGCGCAGGTTCAGTTCAGACTGTTTCTTGGCCCAGCGAATGATGGATTTGCAGAAATCCGTATCAAGCTGAAGCAGCTTGGAGTATTTGGGAAACAATTCTGCTTCGTCCTGGGTCATGATGCCTCCCACGTACGCAATATTGGCAAGGAAAAAGTAGATATCCGCTCCCAGTCGGGGTTCGACTTGTAACTCCTCAAGCTCAAACGGTTTCATCGTCCGCACGCAATCCAGAAGCTGGAGGAGCTGCTTCTCGTTTTCCAGGTACTGGATGATGTCCTGCATCACCTCGAATTCCTCCGATTCAATTTTCCCGTCGGCAATAATCACGTTTGCTGCTGCCTGAATCACCCAGGCTGTTTGTTCCTCTGAGAGTCGCAGGAACAGCTGCTGGCTGATCTCGCGACCGATGGTGATCGTGTATATTTTTTTGAGGATTTTCTCGAATTTATGTTCACTCATGTTGACCAGTGGAATTGGTTGAAGCTGCTACGCATTCATGAAAATAGATGAATGCGGAATGATAAATGATGCAAATCGGTTTCATCATTCATCATTCACCACTCATCGCTGATCCATGCAGCAGCTGTTAATAAATGCAATGTTGGGGCTGATACATGCAATTAGTCTGCAACAGGTGGGATATATTCAAAAAACTGAAAACACATCCTTCAGCGGCTGTAGAAAGCCTTGATCTCTGACACCACGTATTCCTGCATGATGCGCGTCAGTTCCGGATAAACCGGAAGCGCCAGCACTTCTCTTGCGGCTTTTTCTGATTGCGGGAAGCTCCTATCACGGAGATCCAAATCCGCAAAGCACTGCTGCTGGTGAAAAGCGAGGGGGTAATAGATTTCGCATGCAACATCCCGTTTCAGCAGGTGTTCCCTCAACTCGTCTCTTTGTTTCGCGCGGATGACGTACTGGTTGTAGATGTGGGTAAACCGCAGAGTGGAAGGGTGCAGTTCAGCAGGGGGTTGCACCAGGGGATATAATTCCGCTTCTTCAAAGAGCAGGTTGTAGTAGTGGGCGTTTTCACGGCGTTTTTCATGCCACCGGTTGAGATGCGGCAGTTTGGCCCGGATCACTGCCGCTTGCACCGGGTCCAGTCGGAAGTTCCCCCCGATGACACGATGGTAATACTTTCGTTCACCGCCATGCACTCGTTTGAGCCGCAGTATTTTCGCCAGTTCAGGATCTTGTACGGTGATCATGCCTCCGTCTCCGATGCCCCCCAGATTTTTAGAGGGAAAGAAGGAGAAGCAGCCGAAATCTCCCATGCTTCCGGCTGCGTGCGGATTCCCGTTGTGCAGGTATTGCGCGCCGATGGCCTGTGCAGCGTCTTCGATGACGGGGATGGCGCGGCTGCGGCATTTTTCCACAATTGCACCCATATCCGCGCACTGTCCGTATAGGTGTACCGCAATCAGCGCCTTCACACGTTTCAGCGTCTCAGCATCCATTCTCGAAAGGATGCGGTCCAGCTGCCCGGGATCAAGGTTGAACGACAAAGGATCGATGTCCAGAAAAACCGGGATAGCGTGCAGGCGGGAGATTACTCCGGCAGTGGCGAAGAAGGAAAAATCTGTGGTTAGCACAATGTCGTTCGGGCCTACGTCCAGGGCCATCAGGGAGAGCAACAAAGCGTCGGTTCCGGATGAAACACCGACGGCATCCTGGGCTCCGCAGTATTCGGCAATCTCCTCTTCCAGGCCTTCCACCTCCGGACCCATGATGTAACGGGTGGAATCGATCACCCGGGTGACCGCTTCCAGGATTTCACTGCGTTGGGATTCCAGTTGGGGTTTCAAATCAAGCAAAGGGACTTTCATGGGGCATCTCGGTAATTGTGCCGGCAGCACGGATTCGGATTTTTATTCTGCTGATGCAGGTTTCTTTTTTTTACTACGGAAAAACGCGGAAAAACACGAAATGCTATAAACTTGGGCAGACACACAGGTCAGCCCCTACGTTTGCAATTCGTGTCCTGAAACCGCACGCATGAAAATGTGTCTGCGGTGACCAGGCACGTACATGAAAGGACTGTCATGTCAATGTATATTTCAGATGAGGACCTGGATGTCATAGAGGGCGTGGGTGTAGGCGGTCACGGCAAAACCTCTGAAAAAGTATAACACGGTGAACAGCAGTCCCGCCATCCAGCGGAACATAAAACTGTACCACTGAAACTCGTCTGCCATGTTTCCGATATAATGGCTGAGGGAGAAAAGTAAGGATGCTAGGAAAATCGATGTGATCCCTGCCGCAATTGTGGAGCGCAGCATGTTGCGCAGAAGCCAGTACAACCCGTTCAGCAGCAGTACGCGAAAGAAGAATTCCTCAAACAGCCCCGCCCCCATCGACAAGGCAAGATTCTGAAGCTGGCTGTTGCTCAAAACTCCGGTGGAAAGCAGGACCACTCGCAGCAGGGTGTGGAGTACCAGTCCCAGTACGAGACTGTATGCCAATGATTCAAAAAACATCAGCACAAAATATCGACCGTGCAGCGTGGTTCCCCGTGAACGGACTTTTACCAGCGGGATCAACAGGAAAACCAGCGCGATCATCACAAAAGTGATGTATTGAGGCTTTATGTCAAAGGCCATCAGGAAAGTGCGGATCCAGACATCGGCGGCGTTTCTGACTTTCCAGTAACTGGACTGGGTCAGCGTAACCAGCACCTCGTAACCTATCAGCAGAGGCAGGGACGCGATGAGGGAGTAGTAGGCTGAACTGGAATTGCGGAAGTAGTCGCTCATGGTGAAGAAGTCAATCCTTCTGAGCGGGCTGAATGAGCTTAATCAAGGGGCTGTGCCTCAATAGCGGATGACCTGTACGGAATCGATGAATTCCAGGCTTTTCAGTTCTTTGGCAAGGCTGTCAGCCTGGACTTTACGCATCCGTCCCACACGCACCCGGTAGAGGGCCTTTTTATCGGAGGTGACATATTTGAAGATGTATGCTTTCTGAAAACCGTTTTTTTTCAAGCGCTGGACCATTCGCTCAGAGTTTTTTTTGTTCCTTGCGGCAAACACCTGCACGGTGTACTGCGGTTCACTGGCGCGCTTCACAGGTTTTTTCCTGGCCGCGGGTTTCTTACTGGCCGCGGGTTTCTCCGGCGGGGATGGTAAAGGGAGTTCTACCACCACCGGGGCGGGAGGACTCGGCGTTTTTGGTGTGATCAGGGGTTTCGGCGCCGGTTTTGGTGCGGGAGTTGACGTAGTAGTCAGAATGGCCTGCTGCCTCGGCGCTTCAACAGGTTCAGGAGTTTTGTCTTTCAGCTGCTGTGTTTTTTGCGTCAACCGTTTCAGGGAATCCAGGTCAAGTTCCTCTTTCTGCTCCCCTTTGCCGAGGTTAAAAAAACGCAGCTGATCCAGCTCCCGTTCAGGTTCCTCTGCAACTTCCGGGATCGTAACTACCGGTCCGGGTTCCGGCAGCCGCAGGCTTTTCCCTGCCACCAGTCCGAGATAGAATGCTGCGACAAGGCTGATTCCTCCCAATCCCAGCAACAAAAGCGCGATGGGAATGGACAACTTGATGCGGAAGCTTTTTTTCACCCTTTCTGCGGACATCTCAAACCGTTCAATGGGCCATTGCCGCCACGGATACGGTTGGCAGTTTCATGGATTTCTTGACCGGATTGAGGAGTTTTTGTAACTGCGCCAGATATGCACTGCGGGGTATTTCCGTTGCTCCCATCCGCATCAGGTGTTCCGTGCTCATCTGGCAGTCGATCATTTCCAGTCCGCTGTTTTTTGAATCTTCCACCAGCGCCGCCAATGCGACCTTGGAGGCATTGCTGCGGGTGCTGAACATCGATTCGCCGAAAAAAACACTTCCGATGCGGATGCCGTACAGGCCGCCCACCAGTTCTCCCTCCAGCCAGCTTTCCGTTGAATGAGCATATCCCATCCGGTGTAGGCGGATATACGCCTGTTTCATCTCCTGGGTGATCCAGGTTCCTTCTCCCTTGCTGAGCCGTACATCGGCACAGGCATGGATGATCTGTTTAAACGCGGAATTGAAGCGGACTTCAAACAGCTGTTTCCTGATCACTTTGCGCAAACTGCGGGAAACTGAAAACCGGTTTGGATACAGCACCAACCTGGGGTCCGGGCTCCACCAAAGTATGGGCTGCCCCTGCTCATACCAGGGGAATATGCCCTGGCGGTAGGCTTCCAGCAGACGGACCTCCGAGAGGTCTCCTCCCACTGCCAACAGCCCGTCCGGTTCCGCGTTTTCCGGGGACGGAAACAAGGGCAGTTCGCGCATCAGTTGAAAAATCGGCATCTTACTTCCGCATAAAAATCTGCTGCAGGTTGGCTGTGTGGGAAACCTGACTTATTCACCGTAGCAGACAATTTTAGAAAAATCATCTGTCTTTTCAGTTCATGAGTCAATCAGGAGGCAGGTCAAGACAGAATCGGAAAAACGGGAAGGGAGAAGGCAGGGCCGGAGATGATCTCCAGCCCGGAATCAATGGGGATCAACCCGAAAGCTGCTGTGACACAAAATTCCAGTTCACCAGGTTCCACCACGATTCGATGTATGCTGGGCGCGCATTACGCTTGTCTATGTAATAAGCATGCTCCCATACATCCACGGTCAACAGGGCCGTGTTCCCGGATGTAATCGGCAATCCGGCATTGCTTGTGTTCTGGATTTCGATATCACCACCTGGATTTTGGACCAGCCATGTCCATCCCGAGCCGAAATTCGTTGCAGCGGATTTCGAAAAGGTATCTTTGAATGTATTGAAGGAGCCGAATTTTCCGGCAATCATCGCAGCCATCTCTCCTTCAGGCTCTTCTCCACCATCAGGACTCATGCAGTTCCAGTAAAATGTGTGGTTCCAGACCTGGGCTGCATTGTTGAACAATCCTCCTTCTGAATTCATGATGATCTCCTCAAGAGAACTGGATGCATGGTCTGTTCCCTCAACAAGACCGTTCAGGTTGTTGACGTATGTTTGGTGGTGTTTCCCATAATGGTAGTCGATTGTTTCCGCGGAAATGTGGGGTTCCAGTGCGTTTCTTTCATATGGCAGAGTGGGAAGCGTGAAAGCCATGGAGTCTCCTGTCAATAGGTTGGGTTTATGTGCTCCAATTGCATCAGCACCCGGAGGTCATCAGGAACACATCATGAAAATATGGCAAATGATAGCCGGCAAAAAACGTATTGGAAAGGAAAAAAGGTGTGAGAAAGCTCTGGTTCAAGCGTTGGAAGAGAACCCGCTTATCTGTTCGAGCATCCGTTGCAGATTGAAGCCGGGTTCATGCAGGGTGGCGTAATCGAGTGTGCATTCGGCAAACTTTTCATATTCCTTGCGCCGGGATTTAAGCAGTTCCTGATAGCATCTGGCAAGGGCATCATCCCGATTCTCACTGAATTCCTGTTTGTAATGCCCCTTCCACACAAGCGGTTTTGGATGTTCGAGGAAGGTTTGATAGAGTTTTCGCAGATGGGTCTCCGGGGTGCTCAGATGGACCATCGTGGTCAAGGATTTTAACCTCCGGATCAGCTTTTCCCCCAGGTAGACCATGCTTCCGCTGGTGTCCACCACCACGTTTCCTCCTGCTCGAAGGGTTGTTTGCAACTGCTCGCAGATCCATTCGACAACCTCATGTTCCAGCGTGAGATAGGTTGCCTCCGCTTGCGCGTAACGGTCCTCGTAAGGATGCCCCATCCAGGCAGCAAGGTCGTGACATTGCCCGCATGCGTACCCGAGTTGATCTCCCAAGCGTTCTCCAATCAGTTCATCACAACTGTAACGCCGGAACCCGGATTTCTCCATCAAGCGGGACCAGTGGGATTTACCCGCGCCGGACATGCCGATCAGGCTTAACCGCAGCATCAGTGGTTCAATACGTCAGTTCTGAGTCCCCGGATCCGGGACAATGGGGTAACAGGAAAGGGCGCAGGTTGTGCTCATGTAAGGGATCAGCAATGCGGGACTTCAAACAGATTGACGTACTGTTCTTCGCTCAGGCGGAACACTCCCTTGATTTCAGGACTGATGCTGACACTCAGTTCCTTAGGGTCCATCCCCAGGACTATGTGGCAGTCATCCTTTGCGCGAAGGAAATAGAATATTGTCAGATAATCCTGAAGTTCTTCGAAATAAAAACCGATCTTCAGCATCCCCGTGGAAACCATGTCAGACAGCAGAACAGGGACCTGTTCCTTTTGGAACCCAGGCAGTTTTTCAAATGCTTCAAAGTAGGGGAAAGTCTTAATCGCGTGGTCCACAATCGCAGTTTCAAGGCATTGATCAATCAACGTGTTTTTGCAATCCTGCTTCAGGGATTCGGGTTTCATCTTTTCTAAGATGCTGACCAAGGAAGAACTAAGTGATTATTAAACAGTATATATCCTAACATAAAAATGACCTGGGTAGGCAGGATTATTTTTTTCATCGGTTTCCAGCAATTTGAAAAGGGCGGTGTTTTTCAGGCTCATGAATGTCATTCTTGCCTGTTTGTGTTCATCGCACAGACAGGCAAGAATCAAATTTTAAGAGACAAGCCTCAAAACACTTTTTTCAAATCCTGTTTTTGCAGACGGGAATCCGGGCGGGTAATGAGGACCGTTTCCATCAATAGCAGGGAAAGAGCGGTGCAAAGCACAAGGACGACGGCCACTGCGGAGGCGTATGAGAAGCGGTAAGCGGATATTGCCCCGTAAATCTCCAGCGGGAGCGTGCGCACCGACTCATCAGCGATCATCATGATCGAGTTCAATTCGCCAAGTGACAGTGCGAAGCTGAAGAAGAAAGCGATCAGCATTGTCTGCCTGAGCCACGGAAGCAGGATGAGCAGGTTGTGTTCCCAGGTTTTTCGCCCCAGCATGAATGATTCATCTTTCCAGCGCAGGGGGACAGTTTCCAGGGTGGGGAGGATCACGCGGATCCAGTAGGGGCAGGTGAGGATTCCATGCATCCCCACCAGTATCAACACCAAGGGTATGCTGTCAATCAGCCACTGCTGGTGGAAGTGGAACCAGGACACCCCGAAGACGACCGAAGAAAGGGCCATCGGCAGCAGCAATGCGCCCTCCACGAACCTTCTTGAGGCCCCTTTGCGGCTGATGATGAAACTGACCATTCCCATCCCGAGCAGACATGAAACCAGGGCGCTCCCGAAGCCTATACGCAGCGAATTCCACAAGGCCAAGGCAAACCTGTTTCCTTCGCGCAGGGAAAACAGGCGTTCATACCAGTGCAGTGACCACCCCCAAACACCTTCATGAAAAAAACGCAGGGAATCCGTAACAACCGCCAGCAGCGGACCCAAGGTGAAGACCAGGATGAGCGTCAGCCAGAATGTGCCGAACAAGGAGGCAAAAGAACCCCGGCGCAAGCCTGTAAACAGCTTCACGGGGGTTGTCCTTCTGGGCCTTCCCAAGCTGCCGGGTTTGCGCAGAAGGACCGCAAGCGCCGCAAGGCTCATACCTGCTTGCAGGAACGCGAGGCAGGCGGCGCCGTTTAAATCAAGTTCGATGCGTGCCAGCTGGTAGATCAACACCTCCATCGTGGTGTGCCGGATTCCTCCCCCCAGCACCAGGATGATGGGGAAACTGTTGATGCACAACAGGAAAATCAGCACAAACGCAGAACCCATAGAGGGCAGCAGCAGCGGCAGGGTGATCCCCACCATACGGCGTGCTGAGCCTGCGCCCAGGCTGCTGGCCGCGTATCCGAATTCATGAGAAACACGCTCCCACTGGTCTGTAATAATTTTCATCGCCAGCGGAAAATTGTAATAGACGTGCGCAATCAGGATTCCGGAGAGTGAATAAAGAAACCTCAGCGGCGGCTCTTCCCGATTCAGTAAAAACATCAGCGCACGGTTGACCCAGCCGTTGTTGCCCAGGAACAGCACCATGGTCAGAACCACCACTATTGAAGGGAGCACGAACGGCAGGAAGGTCAGCATCCGGAACCAGCGCTTTCCCGGAAACCGGTAGTGAACCAGCAGCCATGCTCCGGGCAAAGCGAAGAGGATGGATAGGATTGCGCTCCAAAATGCCTGGTAGAAGGTGAACCCGATCACCTCCAGGTTCCAGGGATCGGAGAGGAATTCCCGGAAGAACTTCCATTGCAGGAAACTTTCTTCCGGGAGCAACGGGTTTGCCCCTGCAAGAAAAAAAAGCAGGGGCAAGTAGAACCCCGCGCACAAAAAAAGCAGGGCGCCACCTTGCCCGAGCCATGCTGGACTGACTGTCAATTTACACAAACGTAGGGGCGGACCTGTGTGTCCGCCCAAATTTGCCAGAGCCATACTGGGTGCAAGTCATTCGCTCATTTTACGCGACCACGCTTTCAACCACGCTGCGTTTTGGCTGCCGACCCGTTCCCGGTCCAGTTCCACCGCGGTTTTCGGCCGCGGTGCGAGCCGGAAGGAATCCGGCAGGGACTGATAGGAGATGACCGGAAACATCCAGTTTGTCAGTGGGATGGCGTTTTGGAACGCCGGAGAGAGCATGAAATCGATGAAGGCCTGCGCCTGTTTCAGGTGTACGGCACCTTTCAGGATGCCGGCGTATTCGACCTGCCGGTAATGTCCTTCACCGAAAATTGCTGCGCGGTAGCGTTCGGTTTTTTCATACTCGAGGTGATACGCAGGGCTGGTCACGTAGCTCAACACGAGCGGAGTTTCTCCCTTGGTGAACATCCCGTAGGCCGCCGACCAGCCGTCGGTGATCGAAAGCAGGTTCGGGCGCAGACGCTGCCAGTAATCCAAATACCCGTCCTCGCCGAAAACTGAAATGGTCCAGTGCAGCATCGACAATCCGGGTGAGGAAGTTTTTGGATTCTCAATCACGATTTTGCCTTTGAACCTTGGATCGGTCAGTTCCAGCAGGCTCGCCGGCGGGTTTTGGATCTTGTCGCTGTCATAGACAAATGCGATGTATCCGTAGTCGAACGGGGTGACCATGTTTCTTCCGTCCGGGAGAAGGTCGCTGCTCACCGAACCCAACAGCGAGGAGTGGTATGGTTCCCACAAATCATAGCGGAAAGACTTGTCCAGTTCGCTGTTGTTCAAGCCCAGCACAATGTCCGCTCGAGGATTATTCTTTTCAAGAATTGCGCGATTGAGCATGCTCCCTGAGTCACCGGGAGCGACAACCTTTAGCTTGCACCGGCATTTTTCTTCAAAACGTTTGAAAACAACGGGTCCGGGACCCCATTCGGTGTTGAAGGAATCATAGGTGTAGAGGACCAGGTCAGCTTGAGAGTGGACCTGCGCCAGCCAGAACGTTGAGCCCAACAGCCCAATGCAGGCGATCTTCAGGGTTTTGGCAATCATTTCAATCTCCAGATCAAGAGTGTTTATCAGGGTTTTATTTCTTTAGAGTTCAGGCTTTGTGGTCAGGTTGTAGGAAAGACATGTGAAAGCCAACGCCGACTTCGACGTCCTGGACATGCCCGTACCCAATATAAAGGGAACCGCTATCGGGATCGAATACCGATTGCGATTGCGAATTTAATCCCTCACCTACCGCTAGGTGGGGGGTAGACTAAACAAAAAATGCTTAGGGATTACTGAACGCATCAACAGCACCCGGCCACATTCAGGCTTCGTAAGGGGAAATCTACTTGGAGTGATGAAACGGCAGCAGGGCCGTCAGGAAGGAAGATCGTTTTCCTTCGCCGGTATGATCCGGATCAGGTTCCAAGGGTTTTTTCTCAGGTGATATCCACAATGGATTCCCCACCCCTAACGAAGTAAATAAAGTATAGCTGAATGGGAGGCAGTGTCAAACGGTAAATCTTGTTTACCGCGTGTCTTCCAGCAGGGGCAGGAGTTCCATTGGTTTGCTGATCAATGCGTTGGCGCCGTTTGCCGCCAGTTCCTCTTTGCCGCGGAAACCCCAGAGCGCCCCGACCGCGTAACACCCCGCGGAGTTGGCGGTCTGCATGTCCACCCCGGTATCACCCAGGTAGAGCATTGTTTCAGGGGTCGCGCCGAGCGTACTGGAGATTTCCATCACTCCCGCCGGGTCCGGTTTTCTCGGAACCCCATCCCGTTGTCCGAGGATTACGCGGAAGTTCCATCTGGAAAGAAAGTACTCAACCGTTTTCACTGTGAAGGGGTGGGGTTTGTTGGAAAGTACTGACAGCATCAGTCCTGTTCCGGAAAGCGCCTCGAGCAATTCAGGGATCCCCGGATAAGGCCTGGTGCGGATGGCCCAGTGCTGTCCGTATTCTTCCTGGAATTCGGCGTGACAATGAGTGATCAATTCCTCGTCCTGCTTGTCATGCGGGATTGTCTTCCGGACGAGTACCCGGGCGCCTTCACCGACGAAATAACGGTAGTTGTCACAAGGATGCACAGGGAAGCCATGCCGTTGCAGCACTCGGTTCATGCAGTCGGCAAGGTCCTCCAGGGTATCGAGCAGGGTGCCGTCCAGGTCGAAACAGATTGCCTTGTATCGCATGAAACCTGAAATGGATGATTCAGTTAGTGGGCAAGCTGGTGATTAGTCTCTTAAAATTTCATTCTTGCCTGCTTGTGCGTTACACCTGTCTGCCTCGCGAAAGCGACAGGCAGGCGCAGACAGGGACAATATGTCGAAAACTTTTCGTAGTCGAAATCGGAATCGGAATTCGATCCCGATAGAGATCCCGATTGTATTGTGTCTGCGCATGTCCCGGACTACGAAGCTGGCGTTAGGGCAAACGCTACTTCAGCATCTTGCAGATTACAATCACCATCGCTTCATCCTGTAAATCAACAAGGAATACTCCGTTCCGCAGTAGAGTAAATGTTTTGGCGTTGACGCTGCACAGGTAATCTCCGAGCTGATATACCGTTTCCGCGCCCTGCGCTGGAACTTGACAGGAAAAATTATGGATTTCCAGCGAGTCATCGAGTGTGCTGGAATAGAGGTGAAGCCGGATCTCCTTTCCGCTGTGGCGGACCTGTAACTGACTGTATGAAGTGTGCCTTTGGATATCGTAGATTTTGCGGATTACATCTTCCGGCACGTGAGTGGCAAAAACAGTGTCGAGGGTGTTTTCATTGAAGCGGCTGAGAAAAGAAACCGGTTTGTGGAGGAAGCTTACCAGCACACCGGTCTGCTCCAGGGATTCGCTCTTTTTTGCCGCTTTGTATAACAACTGGTTGTCACGGATCACAAAATCGATGTTTTTACGCAGGTGGGTTTTTTTGGAGATGATTGTGTTCAGTTTGTCGTTGACTTCAAAACCGATTCCCTCCATTCCGGAAATGAGCACATTCGGGTTGATGTAATACAGCTTTTGATCGCTGCTTTCATAAATGAAGTACTTCCTCTCGCGGATGGTTTCAATGATGATTTTCCCGGAAAGTTTATCCGCGAGGTCCTGTAGGTTTTGCGTGATGCGGTGAGTGATCATCAGTTTGTCGCGGTACGCGATAGTGTCAGGATCAATCACTTCAAAAATGGACAGGTCCTGCTTATGCCGATATTTGGGGTTTTTGCGGATGAAATTGTTCAGCCACTCCTGCAGAATCTGCTGCAGGGGGAAATTAACCGGAGCCTGGCGTTCAGTTCCGTTTTGAAGCTTGATCATTGTTTCCCGGGAAGGCAGTCCCTGAGTTAGGTTGTCTTCTGAAACAAGACAGAGCTTCAAATCCTCAATGCTGATGCTGTTTTGCGTGTTTTGATTGTAGAGAAACGTGGAATACGTCTTGTACAGTTTCTCTTCCTGTTGCTTCATCTCCATGATGCAGCCATGCTTCCAGGAACGGGTTTTTTAATAGTAGTTCAGGACATAGAGGGGTTCAGTGTACCGCGTCTGTGCTTCCCGCATTATGGCCCCACCACCGGGACCCCTGAATTGCCGATTAGCAAACCATGAATTCAAGCTTGGTTCAGGAGAAGGCATCTGAGGTTGCTGGGTCAGCGGTTAATCGAGGATAAACAGGAATCCTGCATGGCGCCGAAAAAACCCTTTCCGTATGGTAAGAGGTTAAATCTGCATTCATCCTGAATCAGATCCATCAGGTATATGTGAACCGGGAATGACAGTAAGAGGGAATCTCCGTCAGGTTTGCTGTATCGTATGAAGGGGTGGAGGAAAACTATTTTTATCCCCTGTTGTTCACTTCATCACGCCAGACTTTTGAGGGACGGAAAGTGACCACCCTGCGGGCTGAGATTTCATACCCCAGTTTGGTTTTGGGGTCCCTCCCCGGGCGGGCCACTTTTTCACGCAGCTCAAATTTCCCCAACCCCGAAATCAAGACATTTTCTCCGCTTTCCAATGTTTCTTTGATCATTTCCAACATGTCGTTTACCAGTTGCTCCGCCTCCCCAAATTGAAGCCCGGTTTCAAGTTGGATGGCTCGGACAATGTCAACTTTAACCATAGGTGTCTCCAACTAACGACTGAATGAGTGATACTTTCGCAATCCGTCGGGTATGGTGCAGAATTTCCAATGCAAACGAATGGCGGCATCAGGATAGTTGCTTTTTGACCCGGACAGGAATGAATCCGGATCGATGCGCCTGCAGTAGGAATCCACTATAACCACGATGCAAGTCTTCTACAACCTTTTTTTGCGTTAAATATCAATCAATTCTGTTCTCATATAGAAAAACCCCGCGGAAAGGCGGGAATTCAATATGGTTGAACACAGTTTCCGGCGTGAGAGATGCGGCGGCGCGGGCGCATAATTCTTCTCCGTGCAGGGGAATGATGGCCGGGAAACGAGCCTTCGATAACGGTCCAAAAAGTTTGGAAATTTCAAGCACAGCAACTATAGTTGAACAGAAATCCTGAACCTGCAAATCACACCTTTTCCCGGTACATCGATGATTGCGACAAAATACAAAACACCGCTGCTGCTTGCGGCAGGCCTGGCTGTGCTGGTCGCGGGAGTGCTGTATGTGCAGTCACAGAAACGACAGGAACTTGAAGCAGAGATCAAGGCCATTGAACTGCAGAATGTTCGCATCGGTGTCGGGGTCGGCATAAACGGGATGGGAACAGGTTTGTTTGGGGTGCTGGTCAATGGAGGAGAACGGGTTGTGGATGTCGCCACCCTGACAGTGAACTTCCTGGATGATGATGGAAACACGGCCAAGGTGCATGATTTTTTCCCGGTGAACAAGTTTTCCTTTGAAGATTCATCCCCCCTGCCACCCGGGTCATCCAAGGAGTTCGGATTCGCCCTTGACGACATCGTTCCTGAATCATGGTCAGGGGAGTTTGAAGCGGCAATCTCCAATTTGAAATTCAGGCAATAACCAATTCAGCTTAACCCCTTCATGAACGCTCCTCTCTGGTCTCCAGATTCATCGCGGATTTCCTCTTCCAGGCTGACCCGTTTCACGGAGAGGATGCAGGGTGAATACCAATTACTTGACAGCGAATATATGACGCTTCACCAGTGGTCAGTGGAACATCCGGAGCAGTTCTGGGAAGAAGTCTGGAAAGATGCCGGGGTAATCTCCTCCGCACCATATGAACGGGTGATGGGCCCTCCCGATTTTCCGCGTACCGAGTGGTTTACGGGCGCCAGGCTGAATTTCGCGGAAAACCTGCTGGAGCGCGGAGACGATGTTGACCTCGCGCTCAGCTTTACCGGGGAAACCACGGAACGCAGGAAATACACGCGAGGGGATTTAAAAACATTAGTGGCCCGCTGCGCCGCCGGATTGCGGGCCCAGGGGGTCGGCAAGGGCGACCGGGTAGCAGCAGTGATTGCAAATTGCCCGGAAGCGGTGATCGCCGCATTGGCCTGCATCAGCCTGGGAGCAGTGTGGTCTTCTTGCTCTCCCGATTTCGGCATCAACGGCATACACGACCGTCTCGGTCAGATTGAGCCGAAGGTGCTGATCACCGTCAATGCCTACCATTACAACGGCAAGGAACACCGGATTTTGCGGAAAATACGTGATGTCGCGGCAAGGATATCATCAATCGGCGCCACTTTTGTGATCCCCTTCACACAGACTCAGATCCCCTTGCAGCACAAAGAACACAGCTGGGAGGAACTGCTGGATAACACGGAGGATCAGCCATTTTATGAACAGGTTCCTTTCGACCACCCGGTTTACATTCTCTATTCTTCCGGTACAACCGGTCTGCCGAAATCAATCGTACACGGAGGTGGAGGGACGCTGCTCAAGCACTGCTGTGAACATATATACCACGGAGACCTGCGTCGCGGCGATCGGTTGTTTTTTTTCACCACCTGCGGATGGATGATGTGGAACTGGCTTGTCAGCGGGCTGGCCGCGGAGGCCTCGATTGTGCTTTATGACGGATCTCCCACGCACCCGAATGTGAGCCGCTTGTTCAAGCTTATCGACGACGAGGGAATAACACACTTTGGGACCAGCCCGAAATTTCTGGGAGCGGTGAAGAAATCCGGGTACCATCCGCGCGAACGGCATTCGCTTAGTTCATTGCGTGCGGTTCTATCCACCGGTTCCCCTCTTCCGGAAGATCTGTTCGAGTGGAGTTATGCGAACGTTTCCCCGGACATCCCGCTGATGTCGATTTCCGGGGGGACAGACCTGATCGGCTGTTTCATGCTGGGTAATCCCAACCTCCCGGTCTATTCCGGGGAAATCCAGTGCAAGGCGCTGGGGATGGACACGCAATCATACAATCCCGAAGGACTCCCCGTAATCGGGGAAAAAGGCGAACTTGTTTGCAGAAACCCTTTTCCTTCTCTGCCCGTCCGTTTCTGGAACGACCCGGATGACGCCCGGTACCGCAAGGCGTATTTCGAGCGCTTTCCCGGGGTTTGGACGCACGGTGATTTCATTGAAATAACCGAGCGCGGAGGGGTGATCATACATGGCCGCAGCGACACTGTCCTCAATCCGGGAGGAGTGCGCATCGGCACGGCGGAAATTTACCGCCCGGTGGAGGAACTGCCCGAGATCGTCGATTGCCTGGTGATCGGACAGCCTTGGCACGGAGACGTACGGGTGGTGTTGTTTGTGGTGCTGCGTGAAGGTAGTGTTTTGGACGCGGGGCGGGAGCAGCATATCAGGGACGCAGTGCGCAGGCATGCCACACCGCGCCATGTGCCGGAGCGCATCCTTGCCATTCCCGACGTCCCTCGCACAATCAGCGGAAAGAAAGTCGAAAAAGCCGCCCTCCAGGTCCTCCTGGGGGAACGAGTGGAAAACACCGCGGCGCTGGCCAACCCGGAAAGCCTCGATTTTATCGCCGGGCTGCGGGAGCAGCTGCAGGAATAAAGCCCTCCGCTTTGGTCCAGCTGAAGATTATCTTAGAGCCGTGTTAAGTCCACGCTGCTGAAATCAATCGTTTGCGAGAGGATGAATGTTGCTCAAACTTAGCAAAACGAAATTCATAAATCGCACTATCCCGCGCTTTTAAGCATGGCCTGCAGCAAGACGTTGGCGCCCGCGGCGACATGCTCTGGAAGCGCGCTTTCCAATTCGTTGTGGCTGACGCCGTCCTTGCAGGGGATGAAGATCATTGCGGTAGGGGCAACATGACTCATCTGGCAGGCGTCGTGCCCGGCGCCGGAGATAATGTCCCGGTAGGGATAGTCCAATTCCCGCGCTGATTCCCGCACCCTGCTTACGCAACCGGAATCGAATTCAACCGTCGGTGCTTCCCAAATCAAATCCATTTCCGGTTCAAGGTTTTCCTCTTTACACACGGCAGCAATCATTGTGCGGATTTCACGGTCTATCTCCCGCAAAACATCCCCATCCGGGTGACGCAGGTCGATGGTGAAGAACACTTCACCAGGCACAGTGTTGATTGAATTAGGCTGAACTTCGAAGGACCCGGTGGTGCCGACTGCGTCTTGGTGAGCGAGCACGATGTCCCGGACCGCGCTGATGATACGCGCAGCTCCCTGCATGGCGTCCCTGCGGTACTGCATCGGCGTGGTCCCCGCATGCGAATCCAATCCGCGCAGACGCACATGGTACCAGTTCGATCCTTGTCCCCCGGTGACTACTCCGATAGTCCTGCCCTCTCTCTCAAGGACGGGACCCTGCTCGATATGAAGCTCGTAATATGCACCGATATCACGTAGCCGGCAGGGGACACTGCCGAGGTAGCCGATACGATCCAATTCCTCGCGTATGGTCCTGCCTTCAGGGTCTTTGCGGGAGTGACCGAATTCAAGGTCGAAAATACCGGCGAAAACCCCGGAACCGATCATGGCCGGGGGGAAGCGCGCGCCTTCTTCATTGGTCCAGCAAACCGCTTCAACCGGCGCCGCGGTGGGGAAATCCTCATCATGCAATGTGCGCATCACTTCAAGCGCCGCAAGCACTCCATACACCCCGTCGAATTTCCCCCCGCTCGGCTGAGTGTCCAGGTGGCTTCCCGCCAGCACGGGAGGGCGTTCTGGGTCGCTCCCCTCCCTGCGAGCGAAAAGGTTTCCCATTTCATCGACGCTTATTTGGCATCCCGCCTCCATGCACCAGCTTTGAAACAGGTTCCTTCCGCGGCGGTCCAAGTCCGTCAGCGCCAGCCTGCGGCAGCCGCCTTTTTTGGTTGCGCCGATTTTCGCCATTTCCATCAGGCTGTCCCACAACCGGGCTCCATTTATCTTCATGTGTTCCTTGAGAATGAGGTTGTCAGAAATTTCATGGTCTAAAAAAGCATGCTTGTATTTGATATGATAGAAGAGTTTCACCTACAAGGAAAAACCGGATACGGGAAAACCGACAAGCTGTCCGGACCCGTCGAGAAGTTGGAATCCCTCCGTTTCGATTTTGGTTTGCTCTTCACCAGCATCTGGTGAAAATATGAAGGTTCCGGGCCGGCAAAATCCAGTTCCTAACGCTGGCTTCGCCTCCAACCAATACAATCGGGATCGCTATCGGGAGCGCTATCGGGATCGAATTCCGATTTCGATTTCGAGAACGAAAAGTTTTAGACATATTGTCCCTGTCTGCGCCTGCCTGTCGCTTTCGCGAGGCAGACAGGTGCAACGCACAGGCAGGCAAGAATCAAATTTTATGAGACTAATTCATTCATGGGAAATGAGGGATGAACTCCCAAAAAGGCTGAAGAATCGCTTTCATGTTTTACGAACTCATCATAATTGACCAGCCTGAATGCAGACAAATGCGTAAAAGACGGCTGCTCAAAAAAACCTGTGTATTCCATGATCCTGTTAATATATAAGGAGGTAGCATGAGTATCACCCATTCCTTCACCCGTTTCCGTGAAAAAGTGAAACCGCATTCCCACAGGCTGCGGGAAGGGGCGCATCTGACAAAGGAGGAAATCGCGGACGCCATGGAGGAATTGCATGAGGAACGGGAGGTCCCGGAAGGACTCTCGATACAGGAACTTTACAACCCGCGCGGGCTTTGTTTCGGTTGCGGTGCGCTCAATGAACAGGGACTGCAATTGAAGTCTTTCCCTCGAGACGGCGGCATCCATGCCGAATGGCTGCCCGCGCCACATCATGACGATGGGTCAGGCAGCCTCAGTCATGGAGTGATCGGCGCCCTCCTCGGATGCCACGCTGCGGCCGCAATCAGTCATGAAGTGCTGCTGAACAGTGAATTTCCCGGGAAGGTCCGTGATGCTCATTCCTACATCAGCAGCGTTCGGATCGAGTTCCACCGTCCTGTCTCTATAGCTAATGCCTGCCTGCTGGAAGCGAAAACAATCAGAAAAAGCAAATCCGCGGTGTTGGTTCAAACCCTGCTGAGCACAATAGGGCGCCTCTCCGCTGAAGCCGAGGTGCAATGCCACCTTTCTGAATTGTGATTACCCTGGAATCCCTTTACACATCAAATTCTTAGGAAATTGTTTCAATTTATCCACGTTCTCAGCCATGATATATGCTGTACCAGCAAGAGCTAGTCCCCCCCCTTTCCCAAGGAGACCCCATGTAATACATCGAAACCCCAAGCGTAATCGCGAGTTTGAAAATCAGATTTCATCTCAAATTCCTTTCCCTCGCATTCGTCATTCTTAATTCTTCATTCGTAATCGGATGGGCGCGGCCCCAGGCGCTGCTGCGCCTCAATCCGGGAGGACACACCGCAAGTATAAACAAACTGCTCGTCACGCCCGAAGGCCAAATCCTCACCGCCTCCGACGACAAAACCGTGCGCCTCTGGGAAGTCCCCCCCTTTGAAAAAGGGGGACACGGGGGGATTTCCCTGCGCGAAACCCGTAAAATCCTCGGGCAAATCGGAACTGGATACGGTGAAATCTACGCCCTCACCCTCAGTCCGGACGGAAGGCTGTTGGCAACGGGGGGATTTTTCGGTGCTCCGGGAATGGGACAATTTGAACAAATCCGCCTCCACGATTTCCAAAGCGGGGACTCACGCAAGTCCTGCGCGGTCATGAGAACGTGGTGCAGGATTTGGCCTTCAGCGCCGACGGACGTTGGCTGGCTTCGGCTTCGAGCGATCAGACCGTGCGGCTTTGGCGTGTGGGAGAAGGGCAAACACACAGGTTTGCCCCTACGGCGGTCTCCGTTCCGCGCGGCCATGAAAAAGAGGTCTATGCCGTGCGCTTCCTGCGTGACGGCGAACGCCTGCGCGTCGTCAGCGCCGGCTATGACCACACCGTGCGCCTCTGGGAAATCCCCCCCTTTGAAAAGGGGGGCCGGGGGGGGATTTGCGCGGCAACTCGCCCTAGGGCGGCACGAAGACAAAGCCGATTCCCTCGCCGTCGGGCCGGACTGGATCGCCAGCGCCGGAGATGACAAGACCATCCGTATCTGGGATTTTGATTTGCGACCCTTGCGCGTTATTCACTCTGAAACCATGCCCAACGGACTGGCCGCGCATACGGACGGACGGCGGTTGTTGGCGGGGACGGCTTCATTTCCGTACAAGGTCAATGTCTGGGACGTTCGCACGGGGGATTTGCTGACCTCCTTCAGCCGACACAAAAACCTGGCGCGGGCTGTGGGTTGGCTCCCGGACGGCACGGCGGTCAGCGCGGGGGGAGATGAGAAGGAAATCCGGCTTTGGTGCGCGTGGTGCGTAAATCCACTGCCGGAGAGTCCACGATGCCGGCGGGAGAATTTCGTCCTAATTTATATGTTTTGGCGGTGGGAGTCAGCCGATATCAGGACCCGGCCTTCAATTTAAGTTTTGCGGACGAAGACGCGCGGGGAATCGCGGCGGCATTCCGGGGGCAAACCCGTTTGTTCGGTGAAGTCAAAACCAAAGTCCTCACCGATGCCCAAGCAACGCGCGGCAATGTTCTGGATGCCTTCGACTGGATTGAAAGCGAAGTTACTCAGCGCGATTTGGCCTTGGTTTTCGTGGCTGGACACGGCATCAACGATGAGCGCGACAACTACTGGTTTTTACCGCACGACGGCAATCCGGAAAAATTGCGGCGCACCTCCATCGACTGGCCGGATTTCAACGCGATGCTGGAAGAACTGCCGGGCAAAACGCTGTTGCTGGTCGATACCTGCAAGTCGGGCAACGTCACTGGTTCACGCCGTTTCCGAGGCATTTCCAACGCCGACGCCACGCAAGCCCTGCATGACCTGATCCGCACCGAAGCGGGCGTGGTGGCGATGTCCGCTTCCTCCGGCGGAGAGTTGAGCGTGGAAAGCGAAAAGTGGGGACACGGCGCCTTCACCAAAGCCTTGCTGGACGGACTTTCCGGAACGCTCAATTTCCCCGCCGATTTGGACAACAACGGCGCGGTAACGCTCAAGGAGTTGGGTTTGTATGTCACGCACACGGTGAAAAAACTGACCGCGGGCCGCCAACGTCCGACAACGCATATCCCGGCGCATCTGCCGGATTTCCCGTTGTTTTTGCGCTGATTTCTTCATATCCTTTGATACTGTTTGATAGTCACGTAATAAGTCGGATAAACACGAAAACGCTGTCATAAATTTATTTGCCGTGAAACTGATTGTTGACACGCACGCATGGCTTTGGATACTTCAGGGCAATGATCCAATCCCTCTGCCAGCTTGAAAGACGTATCCGGGATGTATGAAGTAATAGTAATCGGCGGTGGACACGCCGGGTGTGAAGCGGCGCTGGCGGCGGCGCGTTTGGGGGCGAAGACGCTGCTGGCAACAATCTCCCTGGAGACCATCGCGCAGATGTCGTGCAACCCCGCTATCGGCGGCATCGGCAAGGGGCATCTGGTCAAGGAGATCGACGCGCTCGGCGGAGAAATGGGCAAGGCGGCGGATGCCACCGGCATCCAGTTCCGCGTACTCAACGCTTCGCGGGGTCCTGCGACCCGCGGTTCACGCTGCCAGTCGGAACTGCATCAGTACAAAACCGCCATGCGAACGGTCCTTGAGCGGCAGCCAGGGCTCGACATCGCGGAAGGGATGGTCGAGGAACTGCTTTTCCATGGAAAACTCGCGCTGGGCGTCCGCACCGAATCCGGGGAATACGGCGGAAAAACCGTGATTGTCGCCACCGGCACATTCCTCAACGGACTTACCCATTGCGGAGATGAACGGGTTGACGCGGGCAGGGTTGGAGAACCGGCGGCAAAAAAGCTTTCGGCTTTGCTGCGGCTGCAGTCATTGAAACTGGGGCGGATGAAAACAGGGACCCCCGCGCGCCTGGATAAACGCACCATCGACTGGAGCAAACTGGCGCTGCAGCCCGGAGACGACCCGCCGAAAAAATTCTCGTTCTGGGATTCTGAAATCCTGCTCCCGCAAGTCCCCTGCCACATTGCCTACACCAATGAACGCACGCATCGGGTGATCCGGGAAAACCTGCGCCGCTCCGCGCTTTACGGGGGCATGATTTCCGGGATCGGCCCGCGCTACTGCCCGTCGATCGAGGACAAGATCGTCAAGTTTGCCGACAAGGAGCGGCACCAGGTTTTCATGGAACCGACCGGGCTGGCCGACGACAACCTGATGATTTATCCAAACGGGCTTTCCACCAGCCTTCCCGCGGATGTGCAGTTCGAGTTTCTGCGCACCATCGAGGGGCTCGAATCGGTGGAAATCCTGCAGCCCGGATACGCGATTGAATACGATTACGTTGAGCCTACGCAACTCAAGGCGAGCCTGGAATTGAAAGCCGTGGAAAACCTTTTCCTTGCCGGGCAGATCAACGGCACCACCGGCTATGAAGAAGCCGCGGCGCAGGGCTTGATCGCCGGAATCAACGCCGTGCGCAAAACAAGGAATCAGCCGCCTTTTCTGCTCAATCGCGGTGAAGCGTATATCGGGGTGATGATCGACGACCTGATTACGCGCGGTGTGACCGAGCCCTACCGCATGTTCACCTCCCGCGCGGAGTACAGGCTGTTCCTCCGTGAAGACAACGCCGACCTGCGCCTGAGCGGCATAGGCTACGAACTGGGACTGCTTCCTGAAGAATGCTACAGGCGGATGCAGGAAAAACAACGGCAGATTCACCGCCTGGGAGAAATCCTCAAGGTTACCCGTGTTTCAGGAAAAAACGTGCAGGGTGAATTGGAAACCATGGGACAGGCGCCGCCGAAGAATTCCGCCACGCTGGCGTCACTGCTGAAGCGGCCGGGGTTGGGAATCGACAAACTCCGCTGTTCGGAAAACCTGCACGGAAACGTGCCCTGGGAAGAATTCCATCAAGACGCCAGGGAGCAGGTGGAAATCGAAAGCAAGTATGAAGGTTACCTCGCCAGGCAGGACCAGGAGTTGCGACACGCACGGGAACTGGACCGTGTCAGGGTCCCGGACAGGCTGGATTTTTCCGCCATCCCCGGACTTTCACGCGAGGTGGTGGAAATCCTGGAACGGCTGCGCCCGGCAACCCTGGGGCAGGCAAGCCGCGTTAGCGGAATGACGCCGGCGGCGATCACCATCCTGCGCGTCTACCTGCGCGCCCGGAAAGCCGCCTGAGACAGGCGGTCAAACCCGCTGGTTTTTGAAACATATCATCACATATCGTTCCTCCTGACATGCCCCAAGGACTGCTGAGCGTTCACGCAGCCATACTCCTGTTTGGGTTGTCCGGACTTTTCGGCAAGTTCCTCGCGCTGCATCCGGTGGTGATCGTGCAGGGAAGGACTGTGTTCGCCTGCATGGTGCTCTTGCCGGTGCTCTGGAAACTGCGGGTTTCGCTGCTTCCGCGTGACCGCGGCCACTGGTTCTGGCTGGTAATAACCGGGCTGACGCTGGCGGTTCACTGGGTCAGTTTTTTCGAAGCGATCCAGGTTTCAACCGTTGCCGTCGGACTGCTTTCTTTTTCCAGCTACCCGCTGTTCACCACCTTCCTCGAACCGCTGATTTTTCGCGAACGGCTTCTGCCGAGAAACGTTGCGGCCGCGTTTGTCGTGATTTCCGGACTGGCGCTGATCGCCACCTCCGGCACAGGCGGAGTGTCCGGGCTTTCTCCTGGTTCGGTGCTGCACGGTGTGGGGTGGGGGCTGTTTTCCGGCTTCACCTTCGCGGTGCTGACCCTGCTCAACCGTCTTCACGTACGCAGGCTTTCTCCGTTGACAGTCGGCTGCTGGCAGAATGCCTTTGCCGCGCTGGCGCTGGTCCCATTTTCAATGGCCAGAAACTGGGACCTCACTCCGACGGACTGGGGATTGCTCATCATCCTTGGCGTGGTGTGCACCGCCGGCGGACACGTGCTGCTGATCAACGGGCTGCGCATTGTACGCGCACAGCTGGCCAGCCTGCTGATTGCCGGACTCGAACCGGTTTATGCCATCGTCTTCGCCCTTTTACTTCTCCAAGAAATTCCCGGCTCGCAAACCATTGCCGGTGGAATGCTGATTGTCGGGACCTCTGCCTGGATGTGCAGAAAACCGGTTTCCGATTGACCCAAACTTTTACAGGAATCCAGTGAATAACAAACAGGACCCGGCGAACCAGGCTGATGAAAAGGCAAACCACGAAGAAAAAACCCCAATCCGCGTGCGCAGGAAGAAGGACCGCAAACCTGACGCATCCGATACTGAAACACGCAAAAAACAGGCGCGTAAATCAGCTCCCCGAACAAAGCCTGAACCTGAGAAAAAAACCGGGACCCGCAAACCCCTGCTCCCCCTACCATGGAGATCTGCCCGGGTCCGGAAACCTGTTCGGCATGGGCCAGGCAGCGAGATGCCCGGGTCTCCGCATCGTGATTCGCGTCTCCAGCGCGCACATGCATATGCTGGTGGGGACCACGCGGATGTCCATTACTCCGGCAAAGACGGCGCATTTCTGCTGAAAGCGCTGGGGCAATCACAGGGAAAGGGAAAGAAAACCCCGCACACACACTGGTTCCATGCTTATCCGGGACGAACTCCTCCAGGACTGGTTCACGCACTGATACAAAAACAGTCCAAAGACAGCCTTGTCTTTGACCCCTTCATGGGCAGCGGAACCGTGCTGCTGGAAGGTCAACTGTCCGGAATGCGTACGGCGGGCAACGATCTCAACCCGCTTGCCGGATTGATCACCCGGGAACGTTGCCGGTGGCTAAGCGAGCGCAACGCACGGCGCGTCTGGACTGAAGTGGAGGAACTGCGTGGACGCATGGAAACCCGCGCTCTTGGACGCAAGCAGGTTCAACGAAAACACGTGGACTGGCTGAAAACCCGTTATCCGCCACACCTGCTGGTGGAAATGCTGCACTGGATCGACGGAATCGATCAGCTCCCCGACCCGGCGATTCGGGAAACCTTGAGAACCGTTTTTTCAAGCCTCGTGATGCGTTTCACTCCCTCCCCGGACGCACAGCATCGGAAGTCGAATGTTCCACGCAGAGCGTTTGGAAGAGCCATGTCGGAAAGGACCCGCGAACTCTTGCGTGAACAAACCTTGCTCGCGCCACTGATCCGCCTGCATGAACCCTCCCTCATTACCATCGAGGACACTTTTACGCTGGAACCGTCCCCGGAACTGCAGGCGGATTGCGTCATCACCCGGCCTCCGCTTCCGGGCAGCGCAAACTATTTCCAAGTACAGATGCCTCAGCTGAAATGGCTGGAACTGCCCACCGCCGGGCTGGAAAAAAAAGCACTGGGCAGCGAAGAGGATTCGCTCCGCAGCCGCTGGATTCCCAAGTTCAGAAAGGTGATGCTCTTCCTTCGCCGCTCAACCGTCTCCGGTGGAAGGTGTTTTCTGCTGTTGGAAGACTGGCTGGAACGCAATTCGCGCGTTGATGCCATTGAATTCACGCGCAAGTACGCGGGCAGCGAGGGTTGGAGCCTGGAAGGGCACGCCTCGCGGAAACTGCCTGCACATGTCGGAAAAGCTGAATCGTTCGGCAGGGACGGAAAATGGGAGCACCTGCTGCTGCTGCGATACTGAATGCTTTTACTTCACCTCTATTAGGTCCGACCGCGGTTCAATCAGCAGTGTGCGTTTGCGGGTCGGACCGATGACGCGGAAGACGATAATTCCTTCCCCCACGTCATCAAAGCCGACTTCGTCCATATTCGCGTGGACCAGAATCAGTCCGTTGAATTCCTGATCATCCTTTCTCGGAGGATCGATCTCAACTGGGACGCGGAAGAAACCGTCCGCATCTAAATACACCCGCGAGGGCATGCGTATGCTGTAATACTCGCTTTCCAGTCGCACTGGTCCGCTCCGCTTGGTGATCTTCCCGCTCTGGGCGTCCTCCATCTGGATGCTGATGAACAGCTGTATGGTTTGCCCGTCGCTGAAATCGAGATCGTACTGTTCTGTCTTCAAGTAGAGGATATTCGGCATGTCGGCGATTTTTTCACTCAATTCATCGATGCGAGTGATTTCATGCAACCATTGCCCGGGATTGAGTTCCGCGGAAGAAACAGCGTTTTTGACTTCAACCAAACCTTCAGAAAGCGCCACTGTCGCCTTTCCTTCAGCCAGTTCGGTCACGCGCACTGAAGTCCCTTTCACCCCGACAATCGCGGTGGGCGTGCGCAGCCGGGTGCGTTGGCGCCCACGACGCAGGCGTCCCTGCAGCGAGCCGATATTGAGGGCCAGCTGAAATTTGAAAGTCCGTTCCCGGGTCTGCTGCTCGCTTCCGGATTCGATGACAAAATCAGTTTCACGAAACAGCCTGAACCGTGACCCGTCCCGAAACTCAACGGTCGCCTTGCTGTCCTTTCCCGTGCGCACCTGTTCCCCGGCATAGAGTATCAAACCCTCGCGGCCACGGCGGGTCTTGCGGGTCGCGGTCGCAGTCACTTCCACATATCCTTCCACCCCGGACAGGGTGGCAATTGCATCACCCTCGCTCTGTGCGTGCCCCTGATTCATGCCCGACAGAACCAAAAGCAGGGCTGCGCCGATTTTGAATGCGTGGTACCGATTCATAAGGAAGGAAAATCAATGGGTGGTATGATGACCTCAGATTATGAACTTCTCCCGGGAAATGCAAGGGCTGTGACATCCGCCGATCAGATGCCGACTTCAAGTGTGCAATTTAAGCGGAAAGTCCGGTTCCGGTTTATCCGCAGCGGGTTTCAGGTTTTGCAAAAAGTCTGGTTACTGCGGCCCCATCAATGTAGTTTTACTGGTGCCTGGGGCCGGACTCGAACCGGCATGAGGGATTGCCTCGAGGGATTTTAAGTCCCTTGCGTCTACCAGTTTCGCCACCCCGGCGGGAAGGAGGGAGGAATGAATAGAGGCGACGAGCGGATTCGAACCGCTGTACAAGGTTTTGCAGACCTCTGCCTAACCGCTCGGCCACGTCGCCATCATCCCTATATTTATAGGAACATGCATGCAAACTCAAGCGCAATACGCTCCCCTGAGTGAAGCCCTGGACTGGGCGGCATTGAACGGAATACTGAAGATGCACCCCGCGGGACGTCTGACCCACGCCCCGTTTTCGCTTACCCCCTGCCCGGTTGCCGCGGACGCGCTGAGTGTAATGGAGGAGCTGACAGCGCCGTTCAGCGAAATGATGATCCGTGTTTCACGTGACCGCGATATACTGCGCGCGGTGCTGGAACCGCTCACACAAACCGATCCGTTCCTGCGCATGCTCTTCGATTTTCAGGTCGCCGAAGAGACACAGCCGCTGCAGCTGCTGATTCAGCGCAACGATTTCTTTGTTGCACCGACCAAGCCGGAACCCTCGCGGTTGAGGCAGGTTGAGCTGAACACGATTTCCTCGAGCTTCCCATTTTTGATGGACCGGCTGCTCCGCACGCACCGCATGGTTTTCCGCAACGACGAAGACACGCTCAAACGCCTGGTCCCAAACGAACCGCTGATCCCGGTTGTGGATGCAATGGCGGAAGCGATCCGTTGTTATGGAACTCCTCCGGGGTGCATGCTGATGGTTGTGCAGCCGGAAGAATCGAACCGTTTCGACCAGCTCGGCCTTGCGCAGCCGCTGTGGGAACGGCACGGCATTGAAACCCTGCGCAAAACGCTGCCGGAAATCGGTGAGCAGGGAAAAATGCGCGAAGGACACCTGCGCTTCGGGTCCCGGACTGTTTCGCTGACCTACTACCGCGCGGGCTATACTCCGGATGATTTCCTTTCCGCGGAGGCGATCAGGGGCCGGGGCCTGATTGAAGCATCCTCAACGATTCAATGCCCGGACCTCTGGATGCAGCTGGCGGGGATGAAGAAAGTGCAGCTGGCGTTAACCGTCCCTCGAAATCTCAACCGCTACGCGCCCTCCGCACACGCGGGGGGGATGTCCTCCACATTTGCCGGGATGCACTCCCTACACCAGCAGTTGAATACCCCGGAAGGCCCGATGTCCGCGAAGGATTGGGCGTCCAGGCATCCGGAAGGATTTGTCCTCAAACCTCAGCGGGAGGGTGGGGGTAACAATCATTTCGGCGGAGAAATCCCGGACATCCTCTCCACCATGCCGGAAGCGGAGTGGGGAAATTACGTGCTGATGGAACGGATTCTGCCGAAAACACACACCGCGACGCTGGTCGTCGACGGTCAGTCTGAAACCCTCGAATGCGTCAGCGAAATCGGCCGCTTCGGGATTGCCCTCGCCGAACACGGAACGCTGCTCCGAAACGATGATTGCGGATACCTGGTCCGCACCAAGTCGGCTGAGGTGGATGAAGGCGGGGTCTGCGCGGGATACGCGTGCCTCAACTCGCTCGCGCTTACGGATTAAGCACGGGAATGATCCCCGGGAAATCCGGGGCAACATTATTTGTAATTCGTGCAGAAATTGGCGGATGTGCCGAGACTGTCACGAATCCAGTTCAATGGTGGAAAGCAGGTTTATTTCATCCAACACCTTGCCGGTCCCTTCGGCAACACAGGTGAGAGGGTCATCCGCGTGAAACACCGGCAGCCCGACCTGGTTCCGCAGCAGCTCATCCAGCCCTGAAAGCAGGGACCCTCCCCCCGCAAGCACGATTCCGTGATCGACGATGTCAGCGGCCAGTTCCGGCGGGGTCGATTCCAGCGCGTTGCGGACGGTTTTTATTATCTGCGCGGTTACATCGCTGAGCGCCTCCATCACCTCTTCCTCACTGAGGATCAGTGTTTTGGGAATGCCTGTCACCAGGTCCCTTCCGCGCACTTCGTGGGATCGGGTTTCCCCCTGGATGAAGGCAGACCCGATATTGATCTTGATTTCCTCCGCGGTACGCTCGCCGATGAGCATGTTGTATTTTTGCTTGATGAACTGAATTATCGTGTCATCCATCCGGTCCCCGCCAATACGCGCGGAATCGCTGTACACGATCCCGGCCAGTGAAATCACCGCGACTTCGGTCGTCCCGCCGCCGATATCAACGATCATGCTTCCGCTCGCTTCAGTGACCGGCAGCCCCGCTCCGACCGCGGCGGCCATCGGTTCCTCGATCAGAAACACTTCGCGGGCGCCGGCTGACTGCGCGGCTTCCTTCACTGCCCGGCGTTCCACCTGGGTGATCCCGGATGGGACCGCAATGATTATTCTTGGTTTGAAACGAAAGAAAGAAAACCTGCGCTGAGTCTGGCGGATGAAATAGCGCAGCATTTCCTGGGTAACATCAAAATCGGAGATCACTCCGTCCTTCATCGGGCGGATAGCGGTGATCGAACCCGGGGTGCGTCCGAGCATCCGCTTGGCTTCCTCTCCAACCGCCAGCACTTCGAAATTTCCGCGGTAATCCTTCTGCACCGCGACCACTGAAGGTTCGCGGATGACAATCCCATGAGACTTCATGAAAACCAGGGTGTTGGCCGTACCCAGATCAATGGCCATGTCCTGGGCGAAAAAGCCAGTAACTTTTTTAAACATAGTATTTATCGGTTCAATTTTGACAACAGATAACCATGCTTTCTCCCCTGTAATTGAGCAAGTCTTTTTTGAAGCTCACCCCGCTGTCTTTACCCGTAAGTGGGGTGCGGGTTAATCAATTTGCTGGCTGGGTCGATAATGAAAAGGGGAGTCTGGACCGCGCTACTCCACGACCAGGTTTTCCTGGATCCATTTTTCCAGTGATTTTGAAATCAGTTCCAGGGTTTTGTCTTCCGGAAGATCGTAGTCCCTGATGGTGGAAAGCGCGGTTTTCAGTTTTTTGGAAGCCACGAGGACGGACATCAAACCGGAAATCTTAAGCACTTGCTGTTGCTCATCCGGGGTCCGTCGGGCAATGTCTTCATCGAGCAGGACGATGGTTTTCGCGTAATCCTTCTCCTTGTTTGCCTCTTCGACCTGTTTGATCAGTTCCGCGTACTTGGGGATTTTTGCCGCAGCCAGTTTTTCCCGCTGCGTCAGGCGCAGCGCCAGCTTTGCGGCGAGGGCGTCTTCGTTCAGTCGCACCGGGGATGGCTGGATTTTACCGGAAATGCTGCGGGCCAGCGCGGCTTCATCCACCACCGGTTTGACTTGCAGGGAAAGCCGCTCGGCCAGTTTTTCATCGTCAACAACCGGTTTGACCTGTTCCGTGAGTCTGGCCGCCAGCGCTTCATCGTCAACCACGGGCTTGACCTTGCTGGACAATCTCTCCGCAAGCGCTTCATCGTCAACAACCGGTTTAATTTTTCCGCTCAAGCTTTCCGCCAGCCGTTCGTCGTCAATCACCGGTTTTACTTTTTCGGAAAGCTGCTCGGCCAGCGCCTCGTCATCAACCACCGCTTCAATCCGCCCGCTGAGCTGCTCGGCCAGTTGATCTACATCCACGATTGCCGGTGCGGGTTTGTTGCGGTGCGATATCTTTTCCGCCACATCCTCTTGGGTGAGCACAGAGACCATCACGTCTTCCAGCTTCTCCTCGTCCAGTTCCACCGGAGGCTGGGTGATCCTACGTGAAAGCCGTTCGGCCAGCCGTTCGTCGTCAACCACCGCCGGAGACGGCCTGATCCGTCCGGAAAGCAGTTCGGCCAGCTGCTCTTCATCCACATCCGCGTGAGGCTGGGTCAAGTTCCTGGAAATGTTGCGCGCCAAGCCTTCATCGTTGAACAGTTCGACCAACATTTTTTTTTGTTTTTCATCTGATTCCTCGAGCAAGCGGCGCAGCGCCTTAACCAGCAGTTCGCGCACATCCGGGCGCATCAGGCGCTCCTGACTTTCGTCGATGTAGAAAGTGAAGTTGTGTGAATCGGCGAGCGCCTGCGATTTACGCGCCAGCAAGCTTCCGTTTTTGAACGCACGGAAGTGCACCAGGTTTTCCCCCTCCTGAGGTTCCTCGTATATTTCGACCAGAAACCGGTTCCCGCTTAAATCGGAATACAGTTCGGAATAAAGCTTCTTCGGCGCGCTGTCCAGCACCACCGTCGTAACCGTCTCTGAGTTTTGCTGCGCAAAAACCGGAACTGCCGCGAGGTGCCAAAGAAGTACCAGGCCCAAAAGGGGCAACCTAAAAAAACGTCGGTTCATGCTAAAACCATGGTTCGGACCACTCCAGCACCTGCGTGGCCCGAGGCGCTTCCTGTTCAAGGTCATATTTATAGCTTTCAATCCGGAAGCGTTCCCCGTTCTTGCGCACGATTACGGTGAGGAAATTGTCGACCTCGAGGACCTGCGCGATTTGCTTGCGGTTGATCAGGTTGCGCAGGCCTCTGGTGACAATCGAGCCGTTGTCAACGGGGTAGCGGTAAACGTTGTCACAGATGTGGCAGATCTTCGGCGCCGCACCGTCATACCAGCGGTCCTGCACTTTCTCCCCGATCCACTGATGATGCTTGTGTTCCACTCCCCGGTCATATACCATCCGCAGCGCGACCCGCTCGGGGTCAAAAGGGGCCTGTGCCACTGCGGCTGTGGACTGAAAAGAAAGGACAAAACAACACGCTATTCCGATCTGGAAAGACCACCTACTGTTCTTTATAGTCGGTAAATCGAAATGCATGTGCATCACTTCCAATGCGCGGTCAAAAGAAAACACCCAGTCCCACCAGTATCCGGTTCAAGTTCCGTGCGCGTTCCCAGCGTTCGTTCGTGAGGCTGCGCTGGTTAGGGTTTTGCGGCACTTTGCTCTGATCGTAACCGTCTTCGTACATGACATAATACGCAGGTTGCAGCGAGAGGTGAAACATATAATTTTCATGCCCCTGCCATCCCGCTTCGAACCCGAAAAACACGCCCCGACCTTCCGCATCATGACGGTAATTGGTGACGCTGGAAACGAAAGACTCGCCCTCGCCAATTTCCGAATCCGCGCTGGAGTCCCTGCCGGAATAGTTCAGGGTCGAGTAACCGAAACCAAGCCCCGCCCCGATATACAACCCCCCGGTGAGACCCCAAATCCATTCAGGGTCGACAAACCGCCGCCAGATCAGTGAACCCAGGGTACGGCCGATTTCGAGTGTGTTCCCCGACGCGCTTTTGGCGATGCTGCCCATATCGCTGCTTTCCTCAGTCAGCCTGAGCGTTTTGAACAGGTTCCCCACCGTCGGTCCGGTATGTTCAAGCTGCATCCGCCATTGAGTATCGCGCCCGGGGTTGTAATCGTAATACAGCGCGAGGCTGTTCAATCCGGAAAAGGTGATTCCAAGCCCCAACCCGCGATACTCGGAACTCCGCCATCCCGCGGCAGACGGTTGTTCCGGTTGAGTCTTGCCCCCCTTGGGTTTCTCGTCCGGCGAAGCAGGTGATTCGAAGCCATCCGTCCCGGAAACAGCACTTTCCAGGAGGGCATCTTTTTTCAATGGCGCCGATGCTACAACCCTGCCGATGCGGCGTTCCGTGTTGTCCTCAAACCAGTATTTCTGCTGGGTGGACACAAGCAGGTGCGACGCACCCTCCGGGACCGCTGTTTTGTCCGGAAAGCGGTACACGAGTTGGTTTTTTTGTTCGGCTCGTGGAACGATGTTCAACAGTTGCTCCATCGGTCCGCTTGTTTCGACCTTCAGTTCCTTATCCTCGATTCCGTCCTGAAAAGGGCGGACCTCGAACTGGGCGATCGTTGGCAAGCGTTCCAACCGGGTTTTCGCGTCCCGCCCCCAGAAAAGCAGGTAATGAGAAAATCCGGACTCGTCTCCGGCGCGTGTGATCCGTGCTTCCCCGGCAAGCATACCGGGTCCGGCGGATTGAGCGTGAAAGACGATGTCGGCCTCGTGATTGGGGGCACGCTCTTTTTGTTCAAGGGGAAAGGAAAGCCCCTCGCTCATCTGCCCTTCTGCGTTGCGGGTGAAAACATGCAGGTGGGTCGCTTCCGCGGGCAGCATCGCATCAATCAGTACGCGGTAGCGGGGTGTTTTCCATGGCGCTAACAGGGCCTGCCCGAGGGCCCCGAACCACGAATTTTTCCGCGCCAGCGCAACCATCGGGCTTGCGCGCAGGACCGTATCCGGACCCGTTCCCCAGTAAAGCGCATAGTGTGTAATGTCGCGTTCTTCCCACGCGCGGGTTATGACGGCTTCTCCGCGCACGCGGTTTCCTTCCCGTCTTTCCTGCCTGAAAAACAGGCCCCTCGCTTTTCCCGCGGGGACCCCTAGATCGACGATCGGCAGGCTCAATCTCTCCATTCTTGCGCCATCCGCGTCGAGTGAATTGAAGAGAAAATGAGTCGCGCCCGGCGGGAGGCGCACCTTCCTGAATTTGACCACCATGCGAAAATCCTCCCACGCGCTGCGCCGCAGTTTCGCCAGCGGCCGGTATTGCCCCAGCGGAGAGCGGGGGTTGTTTCCCCATTGCAGCTCATATTCTACGGCGCGGCTGGAATTGTCCGGATCCGCGATGCTCAGGTCCCCGGAAAGCCAACCGCCACGCGGGTCTTCATCGCTGAATTCAACCCGCAGTGGAGGCGGTGGTTCAGCGGGGAACACGACCCCGTGCAGCATAGAAACCAGGAGTATCCCGGCAATTGTCAGCATCCCAAGCCATCCTGTCTTCATCGGCTGCACGTTAAATCACGCATTTAATTCGCGAGGGGGAGGCTGACGCGGAAGAGCGCGCCTTTTCCGGGTCCGTCGCTGTGGCACTCGATACGTCCGTGGAAGGATTCGATGATGCCGTGGCTAACTGACAGTCCAAGCCCGGTTCCGGAACATGGAGGTTTGGTAGTGAAGAAGGGGTCAAAAACGCGTGACACGTCTTCCGCCTTTACCCCGCGGCCGCAGTCTTCCACTTCCAGCATTACGCGGTCCCGCTTTGCGCTGACCCGAATTTAAATTTTTTTTTGCGCGGCGTCTTTTCAAGAACGTGACGCGAGTTGGTGATCAAGTTGATGACAACCTGTTCCAGCCGCCCGGCATTCCCTTTCACCGGCAGCGGACGTTCCGGAAAGCAGGATCTCACCTTGATCCTTTGCTGCTTGAGCTGCGCCGAGCTCATACTCAATGCCTTTTGCGCCACCAAAGCGAGGTCAATCACGCTTACATCATCCGCCGGACCGGCGCGGCTGAATTCGAGCAGTTGCTTGACAATCCCGGAGATACGATCAACCTCGTTTTCAATGAGGAGCAGTTCTTTTTTTGTCTCCCCCGTAAGCAAGCCCTGTTTCGACTCGCGCAGCTGGTTCGCGGTGAGCATAATGGTCGCCAAGGGAGTATTGATTTCGTGGGCAACACCGGCTGACATCTGCCCGAGGGTGGTCATCTTCTGGGACTGCGCCAGTTCTTCCTGCAGCAGTTTGTTTTCGGTGACATCGAAATAGGTTGACAGGATCGCCTGCTCGCCTTCATATTCCATCAGCGCTGAGGAAAAGAGCACCCAGAAATGTTCACCGTTCGGACGCACCAGTTCAAGTTCGCGCATAGAAACCCTGCCGCTTTGGCGCAGCTCCCTGAGCAGCGACTTGCGGTCTGAGGTTTGCGCATAAAAATTCGGCGCAAGTTCTCCCACCAGCGGACGGGTTTGGGGATCAATCTTCAGCGCGGGGTGGATCAGTTTATTGATGTAGAGGATTTTTCCATCATTTAAGCGAGTGATCATCAGCGGCACGGTGATGGCCTGGGCAAAGACACGGAAGCGCGCTTCGCTCTTGCGCAGGTTCATTTCGGCAAGTCTGCGCGGGCGCAAGTCCTGGAGGATCACCACCACTGTCGTGTCCGCGGAGGAATCGTTGCCGATGGTGTTCGCGCTCGCCTCTACAGGGATGATGCCTCCGTCACGGTGGAGAAATTCCGCTTCCTGAAAATAATGCGGTTTCGTTCTCGATTGCATCCGTTTGAACTGTTCCTCCAGTTTGTTCAGCATCCGTGCGGGAACCAGGTCCCTCAGGTCCTTTCCGTCAAGTTCCTGGCCATATCCGAGCAAATTCCGCATCGCTGGATTGGAAAGCAGAATACGGCCATCAGCGGCACGCAGGTAAATGGGTAGCGGAGAGTGTTCGAAAATAGCCAGAAAACGCTGCTGCTGTTCCCGTAAACGCTGTTCGAGAATGTCCTTCCCCCCGGGCAGTTTCCAGTCGCCGGAGTGTCGCTGTTCCAGGAAGCGGCTCTCATAATCAGTGATGGCGGTCATGTCCGGCATGAAGTCGAACATGGCCCGGTATCGCGTATGAGCCTGGCGGACCTGGTCTTTCAGTTCCATTTCACCGGTCACATCGCGGACAACGCAGAGCGCCGTGCCGGAAGTATGGGGAACGAAGCGGAACTCATGCCAGTGTTCGTCTGAAGGTGACCACGGTTTCACCCGGAACGGCTCGACACGCCTGCCGGCCAGAATAGACCGGATGGCCTCCATCACACGCGCGGCTTCCTCCTCCGGCAGCCATTCATAAACAGGAGTCCGGGCCCCATTTCGGAGCACTGGCGCAAATTGCCTCTCGTCCGGGGCATGTAATTCGAGGCAGTTTCCTTCACCGTCAAAAACCAGCGCCATGTCTCCAGTTGCCGCCAACAAAGCGTCCGCGGATTCCCTCAGCGGTGTAGGTCTCTCCCCACTCCGGTGTTTCGCCGTTTCATTCATCCGCTGCTCCAGTCAAAGGTTGCCTTGAACACGGGGCCCCGGCCGGGACGCCCGCGGCGTCAATCAATCCTACCACCGATCGTCCGTACCGTACAATCCCGCAATCCGGACCTCCCCCCTTTTTCTTGACTATACCCGCGGTTATAGTGCTGAAAGACACCGAACCGAACATGGTCCTTTCAGCCGGTTTTCTCATCAACCCTCCCGCTCCACCCGCCGAAAAAGCCTCTTCCCACTGACACGTCTCGTTTTTTTAAGGCTCTGTTCTCCTTAAGTGTTGATTTCCCCTCCTAACGGTACTAAACTGTAA
>CAYFLK010000017.1:0-58646 GCA_964344035.1 uncultured Pseudomonadota bacterium | reverse complement strand
AAATCAGTGCGTTAAACCTATTTTAGGGGGGCAGACTTAAGGAACTTCGGTCTAGTAATTGGTTGTATTCCAAGACCCCTTTGTCACGCGTCAACAGCATCAATCGTCCTTCGCCCAGTGCAATCATCGCGTGTGCACGAAAGAAATTTCCTTCCGGGACAGGACTTAAGCCCGAATCTTCCAGACGGCTCAACCCGTTATCGCTGTCCAGCACATAAAGCGTTTTCCCATCAAAAACCGCATCGTAGAAAGATCCGCTGGTGGTGCGCGTGTTGAAATGCCCCTTGACATAAATAAGCAAATGCTTTTCAAAGAGAAATGCCAGACCGCCTTTATCGAGGTTGAGAATTTTCAGCACCGTGCCCGGCGGTTGCGAAAAGGTTGGGATACTGTCTATCATGGAGCGAAAAATCATCCTCCCGTGAAAGTCCGGGGCAAGGAACCCGATCATGGCGTTTCCGCCGACGTAAACCCTCCCCTCACCGGTAGTCAACAATGCAGTCGGACCTCCGGGTTCCGGGAACGGGATCAGACGCCAGCTAGTGCTGTCAAACTCATACAAGCCTTTTGAATTTGCAAAATACATCAACCCGCGATGGTCCTGGGTAATATCCCAGGTGATGCGTCCCAAGTCGACTGAAACCGGGCTGTACCTGCGTGTTTCCCCACTAACCCATGTTGACGCCACCAGTTGCCCGGGAATCAGAAGCAGTAAGATCAAACCCTTGAGATGCTTCAGCAGCCAGCGCACCCGGGAAAGATATTCACTTACCTCAATCAATGCTTTGAAATTCATACCGCTCATTCAACTGAAAAACGGAATGTTTGTTCAACCCTGTTTTTCACCCAGTCCTCTGCCTGCACCTTCAATTCTATTTCCTTGCCGACAGGCAGTTTGCTTATTGCTCGTCTGTACAAGACCCTTGGTCTGCCATTGACCGAATAAAACACCTCCTTGACCCCGCTGTGCAGGTCCTCTGTTTCCAGGAAGATAAGGCTGTCCCGGGAGATCCTGAAACGGTCATCGCCCCGTCCGGCGGGTGGCCTCGCACGAATCCCAAGCATAGGAGGTTCGCTGTCGACGTAAAAACTGGTATAACCCGGTTTTTCACGATTGATCACGTGGTCAACTGCATAGTAAAGCAGCTTATAGGGACCGCTTTGCAAGAGGGTGAAAGGCGCCCTGTACTCCGCTTCCTCAGTGTCATTGAGGCGATAAAACACCCCTTTGACCCCGGCGCCGGTATCAGAAGATGACAAACGTATCCGGGTTTGACCGTTAATGAAGCAAGTTCCTTGATAGGTGTATTGAGTCCCAATCAGCCGATGGTCAGTTTGCGGTGGAGTGGTGTCAAGGAACACTTTCCTGAACTTCCTCTCAGACCGGTTCTCCACCCTGTCCGAAGCATCGAAACCGATTCTGTGCAGTCCTTCTACTGGAGGCAGTATGACCGGATTTTTGTAGGCATGCATATCTCCCTGATCAATGTTGAAACGGATTTCACTAACTTCGTTCAACTTTTCACTCGCACTGATTCTGAACCGCGAGGACCCGGACACAAAAGTTGTCCCTTGTTTATCTGTGTATTGTTCCCCGAGGATCGATATTTTCGCCTCCGGAGGAGTGTGATCAAGGAAAAACCTGAGGGACCCCGGGGGTTCCTCATTATCGACCTGATCAACTGCATGGTAGTGCAGGATGTGTATTCCCTCCGGCAAATTCTGCAGCAATGTGCCGGTTAAAACACCGCGGTAGATTTTCGGAGGAGTCTTGTCGAAGCGATAAAACAGAGTTTTGACACCGGAAAGCCCGTCCGCGGATTTGATTTCAATTTCTGAGCGCGCCGAGAGAATGTTGCCGAAAAATGGCGGTTTAACTTCATGCGTCGATTTCGGCGGAGTGAGGTCCACCTCAAATTCAAGGGAATGGACAGGTTCAATATTGCCGACCTGGTCCACCGAGTAATACCGAACCTGGTAGCGTTTTTCGTTGAAGAACAGGCGTATCGGCTCCCGGTAAGGTATGAATCCCGATCCGTCGATGGAATAATAAGTCGATTCCAAACCGGACTGCACACCGGTATCCGGTTCACTGCCTTTCAAGGACAATTGCAGCCCGGCGCTGTAAAACCTGGTTTGCCTGCCGTGAAACCGGGAGGCGCGGGAAAACCGAGCAATGGTCTTGGGCGGAATTCCGTCAGTTTTCACCCGGAATGTTTTCCTGTTCCCCGGGAAGTTCAATTTAAGCAGGTTCCTTCCGCTTTTACGAAAAAACAAGCGTGGCCTTTTCTTGTCATCCGGTGAAAAATCAAGCAGGTATGATTTGGCTCCTGCTTCGGGAGAGGTGGAAACCCGAAGGTAGAAATCCAGCCCCGCCGCGCCGATCAAACCGGTTTCCTCGCTGAAATGCCAGCGTTTGCGGTGTTTTTCCTGACCCGCCACCGTTTCCACCGCCCAGGGAGAGTTGTCGACAATGAAGGACAAGGTTTTTTTTTGTTCCGCATTGTCCACGTGATCGACCGCGTAATATGCCAACAGATATTTGCCTTCATTTGCAAACTGTAATGGTTGGTGGTAGGGAAGGCAGACATTTTCGTCAAGACAAGTCCACAGGGTTTTCACCCTGGATTCCAGATCGGTTGCGATGAAAATAATCCTGGTGTCACGGTTGATAATTACCGTGTCACCGTTCCAGTAGAATGCCCCTTCAATGCGAAAATCCGTTACCGGGGGTGACCCGTCTACATAGACCTTGTGCCTCTGTTCACGGGAATTTCCCACGCGGTCCGCCACACTGGTGCGGATCCAGTGAATGCCTGAACCTTGGGGCGCGGAGAAAGGTTTGCTGTAGGTCTGAGTTTTCTCCCCGTCGAGTTGAAACATCAGCTTCCCCACGCCGGCTATATCGTCATGCACATCCAGTTTCAGGATGGAACGATTGGAAACGTAGACTACGTCCCTGTGCTGGTATTCGCCACCATCAACGGAGATTTTCAGGCGTGGCGGCGTTTTGTCGTGGTAAAATTCCTGCGTGCGCGCAACTTCCCTGTTCCGCACCCGGTCCAGGGAATAATAGCGCAGTGTGTGTTTCCCAGGTTTGAACCCGGCAACTGAAATGGGTTTTCTGTATCTCTTTTCCGGTCCCTTATCAATACTGTACAGCGCCTTGGACACTCCTGATCCGTTATCCTGGCTAACCAGCTTCAGCAGCGTACTTGAAGAAACAGTGGAGTGATGATGGGGACCTTCGTATCCAAGTTCAGTGTCCGGGGGAGTAGTATCTACCTCAAAAGTGAGCGATCTCTGTTTCTCCCTGTTGCCTACATGGTCGATGGAAAAGTAAGACAGATGGAAAAGGGCGTCATGTGACAGGTCCTGAGCAAAAACCCGGGAATTGTGGAAAGGACCGTCATTCAGTGAAACCCGGGTTTCCCGTACTCCGGAAAGGGTGTCCTTCGCGTCAAACATCAGCTTAGCCCCCCTGCCTATGTACAGGTGCTTGCTTCCTGAAAAACGGGGGGTTTCTGGAAAATGAGGCTTCGTCATCGGCGGGGTGCCATCGGCGTATATCACGAAATCCGCTCCTCCCGGAGTAGGGTTGCGGATCAGGTTTTTGCCTTCCTTTAGTATCAGCGCGGCAGCCTTCACAGGTGTTTCAACTGGAAGAATCGGCAAAGCACTGCTCCCTTCCGGACTGGTAGAAAGGAGCAGGTAAAGCGGACTCAGCCTGGGCGCATAAAGACGTCCGTTTGGACCAACATGAAGTTTTGCCTTGTCCGGGGGAGGGATTTCTGGTCCCGGAGCTGGTGTGTTTGCGTGGGCAGTTACGAAAAAAGCCTGCAGGAAACAAGCGAGGAATACCTACCCGCAAACTAATCGGCGAAAAGTTTGCACTGAAACACCTAGTCTTCGGGTGAACCTGCTTTCAGGTTTGATATGTCTTCTTACGTGAATTTCAGGAGTTGATACAAACCGGGAGCAATGGTTCACTGATGGATTAGTACAATTTACCGATTTGCCCGAGAGGGTATAAGCTCCGGTCAATGTTTGAACAGATAATCAAAGATCTCTCCTATTTCCGGTTTATGGAACCCCGGTAATGACAAATTCGCTGCTTTGAATGGTGACATTGCCAACACGGTCTTCTGCCTTCACCCGGATTTTAAACTTGCCCGGTTTGGTGAAGAACAGGATCTGTTCATATTTTTTCATCGGTTCGTCATTGAGGGAAAACCACAACCCTTTAACGCTTGCGGAATTGTCCATCGCGCTGAGAAACAGGCTGGTGTGAACAGGATAGGCGTTAACAGTCTCTCCATCCTTGTTCTTCACTGATTTCACCGGATCGATGCTGAACACTTCAAGCACCCGCGGAGGGGTTTTATCCACCATCAGCAGCGCTGGAGAGAACATCTCGCGGTTGTTTACGTTATCCGTCCCCCAGTAACGGAACAAGTTCTGTCCTTCGTTGTTTATGCGAATCGGTTTGCTGTAGACAGTCACGGGCTGGTCTGCAACCTGGTATTCAATTTTCTGCAGTCCGGATGAATCGTCTGTGGAACTCAGCTCAATCAAGGTCTGGTCCGTAATCCATATCACCCCGCCTCCCTGGCTGAAATTGGCCCCCTTCAGACGCATCTTTGACACCGGTCCATGAACATCCATCAGCATTTCCAGATCCTGCAGGATGGACTGGTTTTTCAATTCGTCAATTGCCCGATACTGGACGAGGAAAGCCCCTGGTTTAATGGGGGGTATGAAAGGATTGACATATTTGTTAAATGACCCCTTGTTTATCTTGTACTGAATCACTTTCAGCGGCACCTGGTCATCGGTTGCCTTAAACTGAATTCGGGTTCTGGGTGAGACATACTGCCGTCCATCCCTCGGGTACAAATCTCCGATGACGGTGTATGAAACAAGCGGAGGAGTGCGGTCAAGATAAAAGGAATAGCGCTTTTCCGGTTCCTTGTTGCGCACCTTGTCCGTTGCGGAATAATGCAAGTTGTGATGACCGTCATTGATTCCCGCCAGCACAATCCCTTTTTCGGGATCATAGATTTCTATTGTTGTCTCATTGTCGAACCGGTAGTGGATAGTGTCCACTCCGGAAAGCTTGTCCCTGCTTGAAAGCCTAAGAACGGTCTGTCTTGAAAGCGTATCCTTCAGGAAATTGTTAACAGTTCGGTGGTCGCTTTCCGGTGGTGTGAGATCAACCATGAACTTCCCGGTTTTGGGGACCGCGGCGTATCCCACACGGTCCACCGCGTAGAAACGGATATGGTAAGGCTTTTCCTGATCCAGCTTCAGTGTTGAGGAGTAGCGCTCGAATTTTTTTCCGTCTATGGAAAAATAGGTTTCCTTCACTCCCGAAAGATCATCGGCGGAGGTGAGAGTGCCGCGCAGGCCGACTCCATAAAAAACCTGATCCTTGCCTTTGTATTCAGGAGCGGAGTGCAGATTCAGACTGGTTTCCGGCGGTGACCCGTCAGCAATGAATTTGTAGAGGTTTTCATCCTCGGTGAGGTAGTTCACCCAACGAACGAACTGCCTGCCGGGTATTTCAAGTTTTATCCCTTTTTTGCTGTATTTTTCCTGCGCGTCTTCCTTTCCCTCATGCATGTTTTTCAGCAAATAGCTGGGGGCATCTTCGCGAGGAGAAGTTGCCAACCGGATCCAGACCGGCATGGCCATCGGCCAGTAAATGGCTCCTTTTTCACTGACATAAACCTCTTTCTCATGCTCATGGGGAGCCGACAAAGGCAACGGGGTTGGTGTTTGCTGCGCGCTTGCGGGGACTACTGAGGATGAAAGAGAAATAATTGTAATCAGCATTCCCCATGTGAGTTGATTGTATAGTGTATTCATCTGTTCTCCTATCGGTTTTCAACCTGAATTCAATCATTTATGCAAACAGGTTGTGTGAAGTCGTTGCAGGCACTTGCTGTTTTAAAAGTCAAAGTGCTGGTTCATGAAGGATTTTTGAGCCGCATTCATCGCACGCCCATACCGGAAATATCTGCTTGCGGTGTTTTCCCTGCCATTAAATCGGCGGTAATGCGCGCCGAACCAAACGCCATGGTCCAGCCCATGTGTCCGTGCCCGGTGTTGTAATAGAGGTTCCGGTGTTTCCCCTTGCCGAAAATCGGTGTGCCTTCCGGGGTCATCGGACGCAGTCCAGCCCAGTACTCCGGTTTTTCGTAGTCGCATGCGACCGGGAAAAGTGTCTTCGCGCTTGCAATCATGTGGTTGAAATCCTCAGGCTTATGCCCTGTGTCATATCCGGCAAATTCCGCTACCGAAGTCAGGCGCATCCGGTCACCCATCCGTGAATAGGCCAGCAGATGATCTTCATCTACACCCCCTATGCGTGGCGCCACACCATTCTTCTTTAAAGGCAAGGTGACTGAATATCCTTTCACCGGGTAGATAGACAAAGGGACTCCCAGCTTTTTTGAAAACAAAGGACTCCAGCATCCCAGGCAGAGTACGTAGCAGTCAGCTGAGTAAACACCGCTGTCCGTGATCACTCGTGTCACCCGGTCCGAAGAGGTGTCGATTGACATGATACTGGGACCGATTTGAAAACTTCCGCCGAGGGACCGGCACACCTGCGCCAGTGCCGCGGTGAACTTGCGCGGGTCGCCGGATTCGTCTCCTGGAACATGGATTCCCCCGGCAAAACTATCCCGGACAGGCCCCAGCGCGGGATCAATTTCGGCGGCGCGCTGAGAGTCAACAACCTCGATATCGAGCCCCTCATCCCTGAGAATGCTCATGTTCGCCACCCCTGCATCCAACGTCTCCGCTGTCCGGTGCAGGTAGAGCAGCCCCCCGGTAACCCGGTCAAAGGCAACGCCGGTTTTGCACACCATTTCCTGAAGGACCTGTTGTGAATAAAGACACATCCGGTGCTTGGCTATTGTGTTGCGTACGGCTGCCTCCATCGTGCATTGGCGGAGGAATTGCAGCCCCCAGCGCATTAGTTTCCAGTGCGGAGGAAGTTTCAGGCGGAAAGCCTGATCATTGCGGTAAAGAGATTTGAAAAGCACCCTTAACGCTTTTGGAGAAGCCCACGCAAAGGAATGCCCGGGAGCTACAAGGCCAGCATTGCCGAAGCTCGCTCCGCCCTGCGCAGGCTGTTCCCGATCAAGCACGGTTACTTCATGCCCGTCTTGCAACAAATGCCAGGCGGTGGTCACTCCCACCACGCCACTGCCGAGGATTAGGATCTTCATAGGCGTCAAGTTGTCTCTTCCGGGTTACTGGGCGGCGATCACTGAAATCTCCACCGTGAATTGCGGCGCGGCGAGCCGGGATTCAACACAGGCGCGGCACGGGGTGTTCCCTGCAGCCACCCATGCGTCCCAGACGCCGTTCATTTCATCAAAACTGGAAATGTCCGACAGCCAGATGTTGGCCGATATTAGCTTTGATTTGTCGGTCCCGGCCTCGGCCAGAAGATCATCGATCTGCGCGAGAATCTCAGCGGTTTGTTTCGCCACCGATTCCCCAGGCGCCGACAGTGCGACCTGGCCCGCGGTGTAGACCGTGTTACCATGTATGACAACCTGACTCATGCGGTCACCGGTTTTGAATCGTTTGATTTCTGACACTTACCCTCTTTGATTTCAGGTTCAACAGAATGCGGTTATAGGTTTTCCCGACGCCAAGCGTCATGGTTTCATTTTTTGCCCTTGCGCCTGATAGGTCCTCCTTGCACGTGAGCCAGTGGGGGCAAAGCTTCCGCGAGCATGCTGACCGGACGCTGTCCATAATTGCCAAGACTGCGCAGACGGTCATACATCAACACCGCACCGGTGGTTGCCACGTTAAGCGAAAACCTGGTGGGTACCCGCACTACTTCACGACATTGCTCGAGCAGCGTCCTGCTCAGCGAACCCATCTCCGGACCGAATATGTATGCAGCGTTGAAAGGATGCCGAAATACCGGCAGGTCAACGGCTTCTTCCAGAAACTCGACCCCGATCAAATGACAACCCCGGGGCAGAAGAAGCGCCTCCGGGGACTCGAAATCATACCAGGGAATGTTCCTCGGCGCTACCGAGGTGTCGGACTTTGCTTGCCGGACGGAATAAGACGCATTGACTGTAAAAATGAAACTCGCTCCAAACGCATTGGCAGTACGGAAAAGGTTCCCCGCGTTCATTGGCTTGCTAGATTGTTCCAGTCCTATTCCAAAATAACCGCGCATCCTTTTCCGATCCGGATTTTGTCACCCACCGCATATATCTTACCACGACGACATTCTCTTATACCATTCTTCGCGCAACCGGGCAACCGCAGGATTTTACCAGTTCCCTCACTTGACTTGACTGCATGTATGACGTTATGCTTAATTCCAAAACGTTTTGGGTATTACTTTCTTGTTTACTTGTTAATGCAGATTATTCAAGCAAAAACCACGGAAGAAGTAGCGGAAGCCAGAATTTTGTTTCAGGAGTATGCCGGCGAACTGGGTTTGGATTTGGGATTTCAGGGTTTTGCAAAAGAACTAGCGCAACTGCCCCGAGGTTACATCCCGCCCGAAGGAAACCTTTTGCTGGCGGTTGAGGATACAAAGGTCAACGGGTGTTGCGGGTTCAAGCGGTTGGAAGTTGAAATCTGTGAAATGAAGAGGCTGTATGTTAGGCCTGGGAAGAGAGGTACGGGATTGGGTCGTATGCTGTCCGTGGAAACGATTCGGAATGCCGTGATCTGCGGTTATAAAAGTATGAGACTTGACACGTTTGAGTGGATGAAAGATGCGCTTGGCATATACCGTAAAATTGGATTTAAAAACATACCCCCTTATTATCACAATCCCCATCCTGACGTGGTTTACCTTGAATTGGACCTGACACATTGGAAAGGGGATCCGTGTTAGCGCTCTGGTGCATCAAAAAGTAGAGATGACAGTGAACCTGAAGTCATTGGCGAAGCTCCTCAAACTTTCACCGACGACTGTTTCCCGGGCGCTGGGGGGTTATCCGGACGTCAGCAGCAAAACCCGATTGCGTGTTGAAGAGGCTGCAAAAAAATACGGATATCAGCCTAACCCAGTAGCCAGGCGTCTGCAGAAAGGGAGGACTGAAACCATCGGCATCGTACTGCCCCCGGGACAAAACTATTTCAAGGACACCTTTTTTCTCGATCTGCTCGCAGGGATCAGCGCCAAGCTGAGCATGGCCGGATTTGATCTGACCATTGCCGTTGCATCCGATGAGGAGCACGAAATGCTTTCCCTTCGCCGCATGGTCGAAGGCAAGCGCGTGGACGGCATGATCCTAACTCTGACTAAGGAAGAAGACGCCCGGGTTGAATACCTACTTGACCGCGGGTTCCCGTTTGTGTTGTACGGACGCACACGGGAAAAGCGTGCACATGCATTTGTCGATATGGACGGCGCCGGAGCATTTCAGCGGGCATGCAATTTTCTTTATGATCTAGGACACAGGAGGATTGCGCTGCTCAATGGAGAGCCCGGATACATGTTCCCTGTCTGCTGCCGGGAGGGTTATGAATGCAGCCTGGAAACCAAGGGGTTGCCGATCGTGCCAGAATTGATACGCGAGTGGCATCATCAGGCGGCCCGTTTAAGCAGTTACCGGCAGACAATGCTTTTGATGGAGCTTCACCACCCTCCAACAGCTCTGGTGTTCCAGACTGAAGCGGCAACTGGGATTCTGCAAGCGATGCAGAAACTGAAACTACAACCCGGAAGGGATGTTTCTCTGATCGGATACGATGATTTGGAAATCGCCAAAACAAGCCTGCCTCCACTGACCACCATGCGTCCGCCGGCAAGGAATGCCGGAGAAAGGGTAGTGGAAATTCTGTTGCAGATTATGGAGGGCGAAGATGTGGAAGGGTTTCAGGAAATATGGGAGGTGGAAATGATCCACCGTGAATCCACCGGGCCTCCCCGGATTCAATAAATCAAGGAATCCCGCCCACTGAATAGTTCTCCGGCAGTATTATATTGAAATCTACAGGTTGCATGTTTAGCATTTAAATCGCTTGCATCACACTCATTAAAGGAACTGCCAATGGCTAATGTTGAAATGGAATCGGTTTACAAGAAATTCGGAGAAACCGAAGTGATCCATGGAGTTGACCTAAAAGTCGAAGACAACGAATTCATAGTTTTCGTTGGACCATCGGGCTGCGGCAAATCCACCCTGCTGCGCCTGATTGCAGGGCTGGAAGACGTCACCCAGGGAAACATCAGCATTGGCGCGGAAAGGGTTGAACACCTTCCTCCGGCAAAACGGGGGATCGCCATGGTGTTTCAGTCCTATGCCCTTTACCCCCACATGAACGTTTACCAGAACATGTCTTTCGGACTGCGTCTGGCAAAAACCAGCAAGGCATTTATCGATCAACGCGTCCGTGAAGCCGCGGATATCCTGCAAATAACCGATCTGCTTGAACGCAAACCCAAGGAGCTTTCCGGAGGTCAGCGACAAAGGGTTGCTATCGGCAGGGCTATTGTACGCGAACCGAAGGTTTTTCTGTTCGATGAACCTCTGTCAAATCTTGATGCAAAACTGCGTGTTCAGATGCGTATTGAATTGACAAAACTGCACCAAAAGCTGAACACAACAATGATTTACGTCACCCACGACCAGGTCGAAGCGATGACGATGGCGGACCGCATCGTGGTTCTGCGTGAAGGTTACGTGGAACAGGTCGGTAAACCGCTGGAACTGTACAACAGTCCTGAGAACCTGTTCGTCGCGGGATTCATCGGGTCTCCCGCAATGAACTTCTTAGACGGCAGAATCAGCGGACTTTCCGACCATTCCGTGGAAATCAAACTCGATGGGCAGCAAAACGGCGCTTCCGTGAATATCCTGTGCAAACCTGAAGAAACAAGCGCAAGCGGGGCCCCGGTCCGCTTCGGTGTGCGCCCGGAACACCTGAACCCCGATGGCCGTGGAGACGCACAACTAAAAGGAGAGGTGTTCGCCGTGGAAAGGCTCGGCGGAGAAACCTACCTTTATGTGCGCACGGATTCCGACAAGGAACTGACGGTTCATGCTCCCGGAGACAAAGTGATTTCAGAAGGAGAACAAATCTCCATCGGTGTTTCGTCAAGCACCTGTCACCTGTTCAATCAGCAGGGCCTGGCGTTTGAACGTCTGGCGGCCTGAATTACGCTATTTATATGAAAAAGAGCGCCTGTCACGAATCAACTTATTCTCCTTAATGAAGGAATTACAGATTGGGAAAGAAAAAACATGGAAACACTGATCAAAAAGCTGCAGATCAAGGAGGGGTATTCCGGAAAAATCATCAACACTCCTCAAGAACTGCGGAGCGATTTTGAAAAATGGCCAACGTACCTGCTATCACACGAAAACGAGAACCTGGACTACCTTCTGATTTTTTGCGGGGATTCTGGTGATTTGAAGAACCACGTGAATATAATAAGCCAGATCCGCAAAGACGGGTTGCTCTGGTTCGCATATCCCAAAAAGTCATCAGGGATTAAAACGGACTTGAGCAGGGACCAGGGCTGGGAGGTGCTGGACAGTATGGGGCTGCGTCCAGTGCGCATGATTTCAATGGATGACACCTGGTCTGTTTTCAGGTTCAGGGAGAAGTCTCTGGTGAAAAAAAGAAGTTGATCCCGCGGAATGAATTGACGGTCAACCAATGCCTTCACGCCGATAATACGGAGTAAACCACTGAGGGTCTGCCCGGAACTCCACTTTTCCGCAAGCAGTGATACGGGCGGTTGCGCGGCGGGAAGCAAAACAGAAGGTGTGTATCGCTACCGGCATCCCCCCTGTATGCGTATAAGCAATTTCGATGTGGGTATCCACCACGCAACTTTTGCCCACAAAACCCATGGGCCCCATGCCAATTGAATTGCCGAGTTCCGTCAGTTCGGTTTCGAGCGCGGCAATTTCTGGGTCAGGATTGACATCCCCCACTGGACGCAGACACGCGGCTTCTTTGGCAATACGCATGGTGGTGTCTTTGCTGCCTCCGATTCCCAGTCCGACCACCGCGGGCTGGCATGCCATACCCCTTCGTCCAAACTCGACCATTGTATCAAGAAAGAACCGCTTGATGCCTGCCGTTCCGTCAGCGGGAAACAGCATGCGATAATCCGAGCCGAACAGCCCCCCCTTGTGTACGGTGGTCAGATCAAGCCAGCACCCCCTTGGTTCAAAGGCATACTGAATTTCCGGCGCATGTGCTCCGACGTTGTTATTGAAATCCTTGCGTGACAGTGGATGCACTCGGTTTGGGCGAAGCGGAATTTCCCGCGTGGCACTCGCTGTCGCGCTCCGCAAAGCCCGTTCGAGCCCGGCGAAACCACCATCTATCCGGATGTCACTCCCCATTTTCACGTAATAGCGAGGCAAACCAGTGTCCCCGCACATCGGGCGCTGGTCCTCCACGGCGGCGTCATAGTTGCCGTCTATTTGCCCTAAAACATACTTTGACAGGGGGTTTGTTTCCTTCTCCGCCATTTTTGCCACTCCCTCCCGAAAATCATCCGGAATGCTGATGGCTGCACGGCGCATCAACTCCTCCGCGGTCTGTTCAATCAAGGCGCTGGAAATGGCACTCAATGATGAATTGGAATCTGCCTGTTCCAGAACAGGGACAGATTCAGAATGATCTGCTGAAGACATTGCGAACCTGCAGGCGTTTCAGTTTTTGAATGGAGCGGGTGGGTGAAATATCAACAGGGCAGGCTTCCGTGCAGTTAAACTGGGTGTGGCAGCTCCACACCCCCTCGCGTGAGTTTAGTACCTTCATGCGCTCCGCAGTAGCCCGGTCACGTGAATCCCGGATTGCGGTGAAAGCCCGGTTGAGCGCCGCCGGACCAAGATATTCAGGGTTCGTACCGACCATGCTGCAGGAAGCAAAACAGTTTCCACAGGTAATGCACTCAATTTGCGGATTGATTTCACGTCTTTCATGCGAATCATTGGCAATCCCGGCGAAATCCGCGCTTTGCCCTTTCCCGGGCGTGAAATCCGGAATTACCCGACGGTAATGCCTGAAGAAAGGCCCCATGTCCACCACCAGATCACGAATAACCGGGTAATGGGGCAGCGGTTCCAAAGTCAATCCCCGCTCCAGAAAAGGAGCCACTGCTGTCCGGCATGTCCAGCGGTTTTTACCGTTTACCCGCATGGAACAGGTTCCGCACAATCCTGCACGACAGGTATAACGGTATGCCAGTGTTTCGTCGAGCGTGTTCTGAATGCGTGTCACGGCATCCAATACGCTCATTCCAGGCTGATGCGTTATTTGATATTTCTCAAAGCGCCCCCGGGACTCTCCCCCGCTGGTGCGGAGTATCCGTACATGTAATTCGCGAGTTTTCGTTTTCATGCTGATGATGCTGTTGCTTTCCGGTTGCTCATGCTTTGTGCCAGATTATCACGGCGTGTGAAAGGAAAGAAGCGAAAAGGTGAACCAAAAACTCAGCTCTTCTTTAACCACGTATTCCGGCGTTGCCTGTGGCAGGTTTAACTGCCGGTAAACGAATTTTCTGCTCCTGCAAGTGCCCAGAAACAACCATAACCCTCCAATATCACCCTCCGGAAAAACTTGACCAGCATCCAAATCCAGTCACTTCTGTACTAAATACCCCTCGCCCAAAAACCCGATGCTTCTGTGACATCTCCCTGTTTTGATATAAATTATTCCATATAATCAATGTGTTGGATTTATGAAACCAGTGTTCCACGAAAGCCGTGTAAATAAAATCGAGGGAATGAGAAAAAAATGAAAAAAAGTGTTGACAAGACTATTAGCACTCATATATAGTGAGTGCTAACAATTATTATCAACTCTCATGTAGGAGGACCTATGGTACCTGCACGTTACCGTTTCAACACCATTTCACCCTTCAACTCGATGTTGGAGGAATTCTTCGGCGACCTGGTTCCGGAGAACACAGCGAAGCCAGCCTTTCAACCTCCTCTTGATCTGAAGGAGGACGAGGGCAATTATTACGCACATCTGGAGCTTCCGGGGATGAGCAAGGAAGAGGTTAAGATCACCTTGGAGAACAACGTTCTCACCGTCCGCGGAGAGAAGAAGCAGGAAGCAGTGGAGGAAAAGGAGGAATACCGCCGTGTTGAACGGAGTTACGGCGTGTTCGAGCGCTGTTTCCGCATCTCCCAAGAAATTCGGGAAGAAGGCATTTCCGCGGAAATGCAGAGCGGTATTTTAAAAATCACCATCCCGAAGGTTGAGAAGGCAGAACCCCGCCAGATCAGCATTAACTGAAAACATTTCCGGGGTGACGGACCGATTGCGGCATCCCGGAAACAACATCGAGAAGAAGTGAAACCCGGCAAAACACCGAAGCCCCAGAAAGATTACACAGAAACAAAACAGAGAAAAACCATGAAAACGATTACACGAGAAGAGATCAACGATGCAATGAACCGTTTCCTGGCAAACGGTGGAGAGATTCAGAAGATCGACTACACAGACAACGGCTTCCTGCTGAACAATGACATGATGCTGGACAACAGTTATGACGCAGACAGCGCCGCAATGAGTGAACTACAGGTCGATCACATTTTTGAACCCGAGATGGTCAACTGAGCACCCCAGTGACCTCTCAACTGCAGGCACAGACCGTGACCACCCGTGCCTGCAAACCATGTCCTGTGAGATTCGCCCACCTCACGGGATAATCTTCGTGCCGATTCCCCGGTCGGTGAAGAGTTCAGCAATAACCGAGTGGGGATCGGTACCCTTGATGATCTGCGCGGACTGCACCCCCCGTGTAACGGCATAAATCCCTGCCTCGACTTTCGGTTTCATCCCGCCACCGATCACACGGGACTCTATCATCTCCGTCACTTCCGGCACTTTCAATTCCGAACATAACTGCTCGTCAGCGAGGATGCCCTCGACATCGGTCATGAAAATGAGCTTCATCGCTTTCAGCGCCACCGCAATGCGTGATGCGGCAGTGTCGGCGTTTATGTTGTAGGTGACACCTTCACGGCCCAGTCCGATCGGTGAAATAACCGGCAGGTAACCCTCGCGGAGCAGCACCTGCAGCCGTTGCGGGTTGACAACCTCGATTTCCCCGACATAGCCGAGATCAACACCCTGGGAGTGCTTTTTTTTGCGCGCCTCGATCAGGTTCCCGTCCTTGCCGCTGACACCGACGGCCTTACCGCCGCAGGTATTGATATGTGTGATGATTTCCTTGTTGATTGTGCCGGACAGCACCATTTCCGTGACCTTCAGGTTTTCCGCGCTGGTCACACGCAAACCGTCGATGAAGGAAACTTTCTGCCCGAGCTGTTCCATCGCGCGCGATACTTCAGGACCGCCACCGTGTACAATCACTGGCTGCATGCCCAGCGACTGCAGAAGCACGATATCCTCGGCAAAACTCTGCTTCAGTGCCTCCTCGATCATCGCCGCACCTCCATATTTGATGACGACGATTTGCCCGCGAAATCGCTGGATATAGGACAGGGCCTCGATGAGCAGGTCTTTAAGTGCGGGAGATGAGATTTTTTCAGGATTCATTGGTGGGCCGCGCCGGGACGACCAGCCGCTGATTCAGTTGCAACCGGTTCTTTGATTTGAGATCGTTCAGGGCCACAAGCGTGGCAACGGATGTACGGAATCGCCTGGCGATTTCCCACAAGGTGTCCCCGGAACGCACCCGGATCACATGATGAGGCGGGTCTGCTGCGCCTACTGCTTTTGCAACAACCAGAGACATCCCCGCACGCAGTTGTTTAGGGTTTTTCAAACCGTTCCAGCGCATCAGCTGTCGCACACTTGTGCCATACTTCAAAGCGAGGTGGGATAAAGTGGCATTCCGTGGGACTTTGATCCGCCTCGTCTTTTTGCTTGAGGCGCTTTTCACCGGGACGTATCCAACTATCAGCTTCTGCCCTGCGCGCAGGGATTTTGAACTCCGCATTCCGTTCCAGCGCATCAACTGACGAACGCTTGTTTTGTAACGCAGCGCCAAGTGAGAAAGAGTAGTGTTTGCCGGAACCCTGATGACGCGGGATTTTTTCAAACTTTTAATCGCACCTGGTTTACGCTTGGTGTAGCCGACGATCAGTTGTTGCCCGGCCTGCAGAGATTTTGGGCTGGCCAGCTTGTTCCAGCGCAGCAGTTTCCTGACGCTGGTGCGGTACCGTTCAGCGATAACCGAAAGAGCCGCCCCTCGGGGCACGCGGATGCGTAGCGGATAAAGCGGTGCTTTATTCTTCCCGGGGACTTTTGCGATTTCCCGGAACACCTTCCAAGTCGGCACATAGATCTTGAGCCGTTGATTCACCCTTAGTTTTGCGTTCCGGCGCAAGCCGTTCCAGCGCCGGAGCCGAGATCTGGTCGTTTTATGTTTCTTGGCCAAGTCCCAAATATTATCTCCTCGATTGACGCGAAAATACACCGGCAAACCATGCTTTTCGAGTACACGGGTCATTCTTGATGAATCTATATCAAGCTGGGAATACGTCCGGTTCCAGTGATGCGTGGGTTTCGGATCACGTTTCAGGGACGCCAGCAGCATCCCGTGGTTTTGCCGTGGAAGGTAAAGGGTGTAGTAATCCTGGTTCATCGGTGGAAACCCGAGATGAAGCGCCGGATTCAGCTCACGCATTTTACGAAATGAGGTTTTAGCGCGTTGCGCGACTTCCTCCAATGAGAAAGAGACCGGAAGTTTGACCCGGGTTTCATCCATTGGTTCAGCGGTTTTCAGGTAATCCAGCCAGTAACGTTTGCGTTGGTTATAGATGATCGCCTGGGCCATGATCGAAGGCACAAATTCCTGCGTTTCCCTGGGCAGTTTCAGGGACCAGAAATCCGCCGGTTTCCCTTTGCGGAGGGCCTTTTTTTGTGCTCCAAGGACCCGGTTTTCTCCGGCATTGTACGCAGCCATGGCCAGTTTCCAGTCCTTGAACAAGTCATAAAGGTGTTTCAGGTAGCGTATAGCCGCTCGTGTCGAAAGTATCGGATCGCGGCGCTCATCAATCCAGCGGTTGATGCTCAACCCGTAACGCCTTCCGGTGTGGGCCATGAACTGCCACAGACCCACCGCGTTCATCCATGAACGTGCGCTTTCATTGAAATTGCTTTCCTGCGCAACCATGTAAACCAGGTCCAGTGGCATCCCCTCTTCCTGCAGCATTCGCCGCACCATTGGTAAATATTTACCCGAACGCTTGATTCCTCTGATCAGCTGTTTTCTCTTGTTGACTATCAGCCTCCTGACGGAGCGCCTCACTTTGGGATGGTTGAGCACCGGGATATCGTATGCCATCCCATCCAACCACCAGATCTGCTTGCGGTAGGCGGAAAATGTATCGAGAGCTTCCTTGCGAACGATTCTTTGCTTGCCGCCCTGCCAAAGCATGGTCTTACGGAAACCTCCGTCCGACGATTCCATCACCAGCGGTAGGGGTTTTGGGGGAGCGGGGCGGGGAGAAGTCGCGGAAAGAAAAGGCGCTGAAAGTATTAACCCCAGGCCTGTTAATAGTAATGCTGCAAGACTTTTAGGCAGGAGAAACATCATGGTTCAAATATGCGGAGTATCACGCAAATTTCAAAATATAGTTCATTATTGGGGCAAACGCTCCTGGCTTCAAGACTAATCCGGAAGCCCAACGATCAACATCGGATTGCAAGGATCATGCATCCCTTCGCAAGCCGGCAATCTTCTGCTATACGCCCAGAAAAAGATTGACTCAAGGATGCAAAAACAGCACAATAATGCTCTCCTTCCATAGGGCGAGAATAGCTCAGTTGGTAGAGCGCAACCTTGCCAAGGTTGAGGTCGCGGGTTCGAATCCCGTTTCTCGCTCCATTCCCTGTCACATTCTGGATATCATTCAATTACAACTCATACTGCTGTCAGGAGTCAGGCAGACAATTCCAAGGATTTGATACATGGAGGTGGAAAACCATAAACTGTTTCCCAGCACGTACCTGCCATACGGTAGAGGTCCATGTTATTTTAAGGGATCAGACATTGGGGCCCACTAACACTTATGACAAAATGGGCGACTGGCTGCAAGGGCTGTCCAATGATTTAGGATCCAACATTGAAGCGGTGCTGCTTGTATCAGCACACTGGAAGGAAGAGGAATTTCTTGTTTCCGGGGCTGAGTTCCCGAAACTGATTTAGGATTACTATGGTTTCCCGGAAAACACATACCGGCCGGGATATCCCACACCAGACGCTACCGAATCAGCTTTAGAGGTGCGGAACCTGTTGGAAAAGGCAGGAATTCAGTGTATTATCCATCCGTAACACGGCTTGGAACACGGTGCGTTCATTCCGCATCATGTCCGTGCCGGAAAATCTTTTCCGAAGTTGTCGTGGGTGCAAGTGTTGCAGATTTACAGTTCAGCGACTGATTCGTCAAGAGATAGTGTGCCTGGAACTCCCGGGGTTCAAAATAAGGTAGCGTGCTGAAGCTCGGTTCCACTTGGAACCAGAATGCAGGGGTGGATTTCAAAAAGGTTTCACTGGTATGGATTTTGAAGAAATATATCAATCACCGAGTTTGGGTCAACGGGCATGGGTGACAAAATGGATTGGGAAAACGATTTAAGTTTGGCCGTCCTGGAAATCGAAATCCTCGACGATTGGCGGGTGGCGAAACCCGCGGTGAATGAGAAGAGCCTTTCTTCGTCAATTCCGGAAAAAGAAGCACAAAGGAGTTTTACTGCAATCGCCGATCATCCTCACTATGTGCTGAGAGGTTACCAGCGGAAACATCAAGCGACGGGTCTGACCCTGCTTGCGCGCGTTGCTGAATTATCCAAAACCCCGGACACTATTGTCAGGAAAATGGAAACACAGAACCGGGATGCGGCCCAATCGATCATCGACTGCTGGCTTGTCGAAAGCGAACTGCGGGAATTGTTTATGAATCCCGACGTCCCACCATAAACTCGGGTCTTTGCCATTCCATTTGGCTAAAACCATTTAAGACCGCGGTACAGTTCAAACGCCTTTTCAGGTGTTTCGTTATCATGTACAACCGCCCGTACCGCCTGTATCATTGCCACCGGTGCGTCGGATTGGAAAATATTGCGTCCCATATCGACCCCTGCCGCGCCTTGCTGAACCGCTTTGTAAGCCATTTTCAAGGCATCGAGCTCCGGTAGTTTTTTCCCCCCGGCGATGACAATCGGTACAGGACAGCTGGCGGTGACGGTTTCAAAACCTTCTTCAACAAAATAGGTTTTGATGTAATGCGCACCCAGTTCCGCGCAGATGCGGGTGGCCAAACGGAAATAGCGTGCGTCACGCACCATGTCCTTGCCCACCGCGGTAACCGCCAGGGTCGGTATACCGTAACGCGTCCCCTGGTCAATGAGCCTGGTCATATTGACGATCGACTGTTTTTCATGCTCTCCGCCGATGAACACCTGCACCGCCATCGCTGCTATGTTCATCCGGATCGAGTCTTCGATGTCGACGGCGATTTCTTCGTTTGACAATTCCTTGAGCATACTCGTTCCCCCTGACGCCCTCATGACTATGGATTTCGTCGTCGAGGATGGAATGATACTCCGCAAAATTCCACGTGTGAGCATCAGCGTGTCTGCATGAGGGACAAGCGGCAGGATGTTGACGTCGATCCGTTCGAGCCCGGTGGTAGGCCCCTGGAAATAGCCGTGATCGAAGGCGAGCATCACCGTGCGCCCGGTTTTCGGATTGAATATTCTCGCCAACCGGTTTTGCATCCCCCAGTCCAGTGCATTTGAGCCTTTCAGAAAAAACGCTTTCGCGGTCTGCGGGATGTTCAGATGATATTCCTTTGTTTCATTTACTGCATCCAAGTCAGCCATTTCTGTTTCCTTTTGAATTAATGAGAAAGAGATTTCTTCAAATCACCCGTTCATTACCACCATCGATGGGAACTTGCGCGCCCGTTGTTTTCGCAAAAACGGAACCAGCCATCGCGCAGACCATCCGGGCAACCTCGTTGGTTTTGACATCCTGTTTAAGCACGTTTCTGGATTTGTACTCCTCCACTGTCAACCCATACCTTTTTGCGGAACGCTCAAGGGCCTCCGGGGTCCATAGCCCCGTGTCATAAACACAGTCCGGATGAAGTATGTTGACGCGGATGCCGAATTTTCCCAGTTCCAGCGCCGCGATCCTGGCAAGCTGCGTCTGCCCGGCTTTGGGCACGGAGTATGCGGCCGCCCCGGGACCGGGAGCCGGGACGTTCCGGGAAACCATGAACACCACTGCCGGGTCGATGCCTTCCTTGAGAAACGGCACGCATGTCTGCAACAAATGCATGGGCGCCGTCAAGTTGATTTCCAGGCTTTCACCCCAGGTTTTATCTTTCATGTCCGCAATCGTCAGGCCAGCCGGGAAAGTGCCCGCATTAAGGACCAGCACATCGAGTCCACCGAAATTCCTGACAACCGACTCCACCGCATTCGTAACTGCCATCCGGTCAGTCACATCACAGGTGATTCCCAGCACCCCGGGTTCATTTAGTATATCCGGAACTTGCGGGTTCAAATCAAGCCCCGTTACCGCTGCGCCCTGCCGATGTAGTTCTTGGGTGCATGCCAGGCCAATCCCGCTTGCGGCCCCGGAAACAAGGGCGATTTTGCCCTGGAATTCTGGAAGCTTCCGCTCTACCGAGAGTTTCGCCTGCTGCAATTCCCAATACTCGGCTTCAAACTGGTGCTCTTCCGAAACAGGCTGCCATCCGCCCAATGCCTCCCCCCTCTGAATCGCTAGCAGGGTGTGTCCGACAATGTCTGTTACGATTTCGAGGTCTTCCCAACTCCGCCCGAAAGCCAGAGTCCCCTGTCCCGGCCAAACCGCCCATCGTGGTGCGGGGTCCAGAGGAGTCAGTTTTTCATGCGCATGACGTTCAAAATAACGTTTATATGCTGCAACATAATTGTCAATGCTTCGAGCAAAGTCATTTTCGAGAAACACAGGGAAGGGTTTAGTGCGGATCAGGTGGTCCGAAGTAATCGGTCCGCGGGCGACTGTTTGCTTGGCATTAGGCAGACCAGAAAAACCGTTTGCTTCTGCACTGCGGTCTGCTCGGGCCAGCATCGCCGAGCCACGCGCAAAGGAAACCAGCCGGCGCAAGCGGGCCTGTGAAAGCAAGTCTTCCCGCCCGGGGGTTCTTCTGACAACGGGCCCCGTGGTGAGTTCCAGATATTCTTCTGCGACCGAAACAAGGTCGAGCATGCGCTTGTAGCTGGTGTGCGCGTCTTTCCCGAAAGTGACCAGCCCGTGATTCAGCAGGACCATCCCCTCGTATCGATCCCAGTCAATCTCTCCAGTCATTTCATATACCTCGCGTGCCAGCTTGAATCCCGGCATTATGTAAGGAACAATGAACAGCCGATTGCCGTACAGCTCCCGTATCAGGTTTTCGCCTTGCTTGCTGTTCGTGAGCGTGACCACTGCATCGGCATGCGTATGATCAACCCAGGCATATGGAATGACTGCATGCAGCAGTGCCTCCACCGAGGGACTGGGCGCGTCCGGTTCGGTCATTGCAAGGCGAAGCTGACGCGCCATTTCCGTATCACCAATTTCTGCAATTGCCACAAGTTTAAGCAGTTGTTTCATACGGAGTGGAGTAAACCCTTGGGCGTCAATCACCGCTAGGTCGAGGCCACTTCCCTTAACATGTAGAACCTCTTCTTCCTCTCCAAATAAATTTATTTCAGTAAGTTTAACAGATGTGTTGCCCCCGCCGTGGAGCACAAGTTCCGGGTTCCGTCCGAGCAGCCTGGAGGAAAACACCCTCAGCAGCAACGGGTTGTTTTCCAGTTCGCGAACCTCCCTGCTGTTCCAATTAATAGACATGAAGATGATTTGTTTTCAAGAAAGGGCAATGTCTATACTGTTCAATCAACAGCAACAGTGAATTACTCTTAATCTCGGCATATTTTCAGCATCAGGTTAATATACTGCCACACCAGTTTCACGCAGATTTTGCCAACTTGGTTTTCCCAGTGTTTGAAATTCCTGGCAAACCTGCATGCTTTCGATTACCCAAGCGGCTTCCACCTATTGTTCAGGTAAGTCGTGCGTCATCTCCAGCAACTTGAGAAACTGCGGAATTTCCTGTAATTACTTTTTAACGTAAACTGCATACTCCTTCTTGTTTCCCAAAGCGATTCATCGTTTCAGGTTCATCCGCCCCGCAAATCAATCGAGCAACATACTCACCCTGTACGATTAATCCTGTCAATGTACACGCATCGCAACGTTAAAAACAAAATGAAAAAGATACCACAAACATTACGCTGGCGGAGGAACCAGCTTTATCTGCTTGACCAAACCCGCTTGCCTTTGGATGTTGTTGAAGAACGGCAGGAAACGGTGGAACAGGTCTGGAATTCGATCAAACAGCTGAAAGTGCGTGGCGCTCCGGCCATCGGAATCGCGGGGGCATACGGCCTTGTGGTGGCAATGAAGGACAAACAGCATTTGGGCCGTAGCGCTTTCCTGGAGGAGTTGCGCAGCAAGGCTGTTTACCTAGACAGCGCCCGCCCGACAGCAGTCAATCTTCACTGGGCCCTGCAGCGCATGCTGCGTCATGCAGAGAAACATGTGCAATCAGATACATCCGTGATCTACCAGGAACTGATTGCCGAGGCGGTCCGCATACACGATGAGGATCGAATGCTGTGCAAAGGGATCGGAGAAGCCGGAAAAACCCTCATCTCGGCAGACGATGGAGTGCTCACTCACTGTAACGCGGGATCTCTTGCGACTTCTGAACTGGGCACCGCGACCGCCCCCATGTACCTTGCCAACCGGGATGGCGTAAAATTCCGGGTTTTTGCGGATGAGACACGTCCTTTACTTCAAGGAGCAAGGCTGACTGCATGGGAACTGATGCACGCAGGTATCGATGTGACGCTTATCTGCGACAACATGGCTGCCTCATTGATGGCACAGGGAAAGATAAATCTGGTGATCACCGGGACAGACCGTGTGGCCGCGAATGGTGACGTGGCAAATAAAATCGGAACCCTCGGGGTAGCAATAATGGCAAAACATTTCGGCATTCCTTTTTTTGTCGCTTGCCCGTATTCCACCATCGATTATCACACCCCAAACGGCGCGGGAATCACAATTGAAGAACGTACCTCCGAAGAGGTTACCCATTGGGGAGACCGCCGAACTTCACCCCTGGGAGTGAAAGTGTGCAACCCTGCGTTCGATGTGACACCCCATGAACTTGTGTCAGGTTTGATTACTGAAAAAGGTATCCTGCGGGCGCCCTTTGAAAAAACCATCAGGAATCAGTATCTCCATGACTGACCCGGGGGATTTACGCAGATTGCTTTGCCTATTCGTCAGATATCGATGAATGCATGATCCACCCGACTACCTAAGCCGAATCAAACAATTCAATGACATAAAAAAATGTGGCCCAGAGGTATTCCTCAGAAAATCAAGTTAGTTACGGAAAGGCGCAAAACGTCATTATGCCCGGCGGGTGAAGACTGCTGGTTTTCAGGTTCCAGGCAAAACACATCGTTGCAGGTTTTAAACCCGTCTTCTCTCCTCGCCGAGGCAGACTTAGATGAGTAAAAATCTGATGCTTACCTCAACCGTCTATCAATCGGTGTGTGGTTGATTTTCCCACTGTTCACGTTCCCGCAGCATCCGCTCGAAAAGTGACCTCTTTTCCTGGGTTGTCCCGTATTCGCGGATGCGTTCCGTCTGCTTCTTCTCCGGCATGGTCCCTCCTTGCAATGGGTTTTCGCCGCTTTCTGAAATGACTGAGTGTCATATCATATTATTTACATGCATTGTTGGTACCAGCAGGAAACCCCTAACCACTTTGCAGCAGTATGGAAAATCAGCGCGTTTGGGTTGATTGCAAAATTATCCCGTGTTACGGTTTCCTGGCATTAACTTCATATCAGCCTCCCTCGACTGTTACATGCCCAAAGACAGGCAAAATTACCTGACAGCCACATACGCTTTTTCCCGTTTTCTCGCTCAGCGTTTTCGGGAAGACCGGATACTGCTGCATTCAGGATACCTGTCATTTGTCACTTTGCTTTCTCTGGTCCCCCTGGTAACGGTGGTTTTTTCCGCGCTTTCTCTTTTCCCCGTCTTCCAGACATGGCGTGAGGAAATCGAGAAATTTGTGCTGCGGAATTTCATTCCTGCTTCCGGAGAAATAATAGAAGAACACCTAGGTGGGTTTGTCGAAAACGCTTCGCAGATGACCCCGATTGGAGTAACGGTTCTGATTATTGTCGCGTTGCTTTTGGTTTCGTCAGTGGACCGCGCACTCAACCAGATCTGGCGGACATCTAAACCACGGAGAGTAATAGTATCCTTCTCCATCTACTGGGTGGTATTGACCCTGGGACCGTTGTTGATCGGCGCCAGCCTGGTGGTTACATCCTACCTCATTTCATTAACGGAATTCACTGAAAGTACTTTCATTGAACTTCGTGCACAGGTTTTGGGTTCATTGCCGTTTCTGGCCTCGGTGCTGGCCTTCCTGCTGCTGTACCTGCTGGTGCCGAACAAGGTGGTGCATGTCTGGAATGCCCTGACCGGAGCTGTCATCGCTGCTGTCCTGTTTGAATTGTCCAAGTCAGCGTTTGCTTTTTACCTCACTCATTTCCCATCATACCAGGCAATTTACGGTGCGCTCGCGGCAATTCCCATCCTGTTTGTCTGGGTTTACGTTTCCTGGGTGGTTACGCTTGTCGGCGCTGAGATCGCCGCCAGCCTGGATGCATTCTTCAGCAAAGACCAAGACACGGTTCAGGAGCAAGAACACCAGTCCGGAATTACTACCACCATAGAGGATGCAGATTCAAATTGTGACAATAACATCCCGGGTCAAGGGCAGCCCAAGAATAAAGATGAAAGTGCGGCTTCGCTGTACCATTGAAGACAAAAGTTTTTTGACTATGGAGAACTGATCAGGTAATATTTAATGTTGAGCTTCTCCCTAAACAACGTGCCGGTCAGTCGGGTCCATTGCATGGGATGACATCCTGCCGGCATCAGCAAGCAGGGAGCAAGCCGGGGTCGCGGTGCGATCCGCACGACCCTTTACGTTTCTACAACCCCTCGATGTCATCTGATCGGAAAACGATATGGCTGGAAAATCTACCATCAAACACAAAACCTGCCGTGCGCTTGGAGTCAACCTGATAGGCAGCCCCAGAGCCGCACTCACACTCAGCAAGCGGCCCAACCGCCCCGGTCAACATGGGGCAAACCGCAGACAGAAAATCTCCCCTTTTGGTCTTCAGCTTCAGGAGACGCAAAAACTGAAATACTTTTACGGCATCAGCGCCAAACAGCTGAGACGCTATTACAAGAAAGCCGCGATGTCACGCAGGCAAACCAACGTGGCGCTTGTTCAGGATCTTGAAACCCGTCTGGACAACATGGCCTACAGGATGGGGTTTGCCGGGACCCTGCGGGCGGCGCGGCAAATGGTGGTGCATCGGCATCTGCAGGTCAACGGGAAAATAGTGAACAAACCCGGGTACCAGGTGAAACCCGGGGACGAAGTGCGCTTGAAAGAAAAAAGCCGCAAAATCGAACGCTACAAGGATTGGTTCAATTTCTTTGAGCAGCAGCTGAACTACATACAGCGAGATACCGGGAAACTGACAGCAAAACTGGTGCAGGTGCCGGAACGAGAGGAAATCCCGATCCTGGTTGAAGACCACCTGGTGGTCGAGTTCATGGCGCGCTAAACCGTCCGAGCATTGACCTCCGGTTTCACCCGGAGGGCCCTTCCTCTCCAAAACAGCGTTCACAAAGAGGTGTGCCGTGAAAACATCGCAGCAAATCCGCGAAGATTTTATTTCCTTCTTCACCGCTCGCGGACACCGTTTCGTGCGCAGCGCCCCGGTAGTTCCCAATGACGATCCAACCCTGCTTTTCACCAATTCCGGGATGGCGCAATTCAAGGATGTCTTTCTCGGCACAGGCGTCCGGGACTACAACCGCGCGGCAAACTCACAGAAGTGCATCCGCGCAAGCGGTAAACACAATGACCTGGAGGACGTAGGTCGGGACAACTACCACCACACATTTTTCGAAATGCTCGGCAACTGGTCGTTTGGGGATTATTTCAAACGACAGGCGATCATCTGGGCATGGGAACTCTGTACGGAGGTCTGGGGACTGCCCAAGCAGCAGTTGTGGGCAACGGTTTTCGAAGGAGGGGAAGGAGTTGACGCGGATGAGGAAGCAGAAAATTACTGGCGTTCTGAGACTGATATCAACCCGCGACAGGTTACAAGGTTTGACAAAAGCGACAATTTCTGGGAGATGGGAGAGATCGGACCCTGCGGCCCATGCTCGGAACTGCATATCGACTTGGGAGAAGGGTCCTGCCCGCTTTCCGGGGTTCACCAGTGCGCTGTCAACGTTGAAGGCTGTTGGCGTTTTGTTGAACTTTCGAACCACTGCCGGCACAGCACGTTGACACGGGCATGGGGCTGGAAAGGATTTGTCGCGTGCTCCAGGAAGTGGATTCGAATTATAGCACAGACCTGTTTTCCCCGATCCTGGGTCGCATTGGGGAGGTGACGGGACAGGAAGATGCCGGGGGGGAAATTTCGGTCGCATACCGGGTCATTGCCGATCACCTAAGGTCCCTCAGTTTTGCCATTGCGGATGGCGCGATACCATCCAACGAAGGCCGTGGTTATGTTCTACGCAGGATGCTGCGGCGGGCCACCCGCTTCGGCCGTGTGCTGGGGATGGAACGTCCCTTCATCCATGAACTCGTCGGTGTTCTTGTGGAAGTAATGGGCGACGCCTTCCCGGAAGTACGTGCGCAACGCAGGCATGTCGAAGGCGTTATCCTCGCCGAAGAAACAGCATTTGGACGGACCCTTGACCGTGGGCTGGAAATATTCGAGCAAATGGTCTCACACGCTGATACACGTGACCGCGGGAGTTTGTCCGGAGAAGACGCTTTCAAGCTTTATGACACTTATGGCTTCCCGGTAGATTTGACGCGGCTGATGTGTGATGAGCGTGAACTGAAAGTCGATGAAGCCGGTTTTGAACATTTGATGGAGGAACAGCGCACCCGTGCCCGGGAAGCAGGCAAGTTCCGCGTTGAAATGGACGACTGGACCGAGCTGCGTGATGGCGATTCAGAATTTGTCGGTTACGAGGTTTTGCAAACCGAATCACAGGTGCTGCGTTATTCCGGAAGCGGCAAGGGAGAATGGCAGATCGTGCTGGACCACACTCCCTTTTACGCGGAATCCGGGGGGCAGGTCGCCGATGTAGGAACTCTTGCCCAGCAAGGACGAACCTGGCAGGTGACTGATGTGCAGAAACTGGGAGATTCAATCGTTCATTATTGCAGTGGCATTGAAGGCCCGATGGACGAACCTGTGATTGCGTCTGTCGATGCGGAAAAGAGATTGCTCACCACCAACAACCACTCCGCAACCCACCTTATGCTTTCCGCCATGCGCCGCGTTATCGGGGAGCATGTCAACCAGGCAGGGTCGATAGTCCATTCCGAATACCTGCGATTCGATTTCACTCATCAGGAAAAACCTACCGCTGAGCAGATGGAGACCATTGAAAACATGGTCAATGAAAAAATCCGTGAAAATATACCAACCCGGATTTTTCACACAGATTATCAGAAAGCAATTGATTCCGGGATTATCGCTCTTTTCGGGGAAAAATACGGCGACATCGTGCGTGTAGTCAGTCTGGGGGATTATTCCCAGGAACTCTGCGGAGGATGCCATGTCAAGGCGACCGGGCAGATCGGTTATTTTCGTTTTGTCTCCGAAGAAGGAATCGCATCCGGCGTGCGGCGATTCGTGGCTGTCACCGGACCGCGGGCGGAGGCAATGAGCCAGCAGGAAAGCCGGGTAACCCAGGGTTTGCGACAGATGTTAAATGTCCCGGTTGGAAAGGTGCCTTTGACTGTCGAAAAACTGCTTGATGAAAAGCGGCAGCTTGAACGTGAACTCCAGGAACTGCGCAAACAAAGCGCCAGCGCCGGCGCTTCTTCACTGATCCTACAGGCGGAAACCGTTGGCGACATCCGAGTGCTGGCGGTTGAGGTCGATGTGGATTCCATCGATGAATTCCGCAGCCTGGGTGATTCACTCAGAAACCAGTTCGACCAGGGAGTGGCATGGCTGGCTGCAAACATAAACGGCAAGGCATCCCTGCTCTGTGTGGTTACAAACGATCTTGTCGAACGTGGGTTTAAGGCCGGGGAACTGGTAAATGAAGTCGCCATACTGGCCGATGGCCGAGGAGGCGGCAAACCTCATATGGCGCAAGCAGGGATAAAAACACCGGAAAAAATACCCTCCGCGCTGCGGGAAGTTCCCGAATTGGTGCGCCGCCGGCTGGGCATTTAACCCCACACACATTCGCGCGATGCGCTACGAATTTTTCGTCGGGAAGCGCTACCTTTTTTCACCGCGCCGAGACCGCTCAATATCGATGATCACCTGGATTTCCATCTGCGGGGTGGCGCTGGGAGTGATCGCCCTGATTGTCTCAACATCTGTAATGAACGGTTTCCGCACCAACCTGCGTGACGCGGTCACAGGGTCTTTGCCACACATCACCCTGTTTTCCTGGGGTGAATCCCTCGAATCATACCAGAATTTGCAAAGTAAGGCGCTGGAGCACCCGGAAGTAGAGGGGGTGGCCCCATACATTTTCAAACAGGCGCTGCTGACTGGCAATAAAAAGCCCAAGGGGGCACTGCTACGAGGAATCGACCCGCAGCAGGAACCGCTGGTGACAAGAATCTCCTCGTTCCTGCGAGAAACGGTTTATGGTCTTGCGGCCCCTTCACAAGCTGAACAAAACCGCACCTCGCAGACTCTGCTCCTGCGCATGTCTCACCTGGAATCACGAAAACTGGGTCTGCGGGATGGTATTATACTTGGCGCCAGCCTGGCCCAGCAGATGGAGGTTACTGTCGGTGACACAGTGAAACTGATATCTTCAGAACAACGGATGACACCGATCGGGGATGTCCCGAGAATCAAAAAACTGGAAGTGATCGGTATTTTTGAATCCGGGATTTCCGGCTATGACGAAGTGCTGGCTTTTGCCGATTATAGGCTCGTGCAGAAAATCTACCGCATGGGTGAATCCATTTCTGGACTCGGAGTGCGTATTCGTGATCCGGAAGCAGCTTCGCGGATTGCCAGGGAACTGCAGGAACTCGATTCTCGCTTCCTGTCCAGCAACTGGGCTGATGAAAACAAAAGCCTGTTCCAGGTGATGAAACTGGAAAAAATCGGGTTATTCCTTATCCTGACCCTGATTGTTATCGTAGCGGCTTTCAATATCATCAGTTCGCTGATCATGCTTGTCATCGAAAAATCCCGGGAAATTGCCATCCTCAAATCTCTGGGCGCCACAGACCGCAGTGTGCGCAAGATATTTGTATTTCAGGGAGTTATCATCGGCCTGGTCGGAACCCTCAGCGGGGTTGTATTGGGGCTCGGTGTATGCTGGCTGCTGGCAAATTTCAATATCATCGACATCCCCCCCGGAGTCTACCCGGGCGGAAACCGCATTCCGGTGCTGGTCGACTGGCTCGATGTCGGGTTGACCACCCTGTGTTCGTTCCTGATCTGTGTGCTTGTTACTCTTTATCCGTCCAGCAAGGCCGCACGCTTAAACCCCGTTGATCCCTTGCGCTATGAATGATGCAATGATCATCTGCTGAAGACTTGTATTTCCTGTTTCATTCAAGCATAATTATTAGTTAGCGTTTTATTACGCTAACTCGGGAGCAAGAATCGAATTTTTTGAAAACCAGGAGAGGGAAATGACCTACGTTGTTACAGAGCACTGCGATGGATGCAAATACACGGATTGTGTAGAAGTTTGCCCTGTCGAGGCCTTCCATGAGGGCCCCACCATGTTGTACATCAATCCGGAAACATGCATCGATTGCAATGCATGTGTTGAAGAATGTCCGGTGGAAGCAATATACGCAGATGTGGATGTGCCGGACAAATGGGAAAAATACACCGCACTTAACGAGGAGATGTGCAACGAATATCCGGTCATCATCGAGAAAACTGATCCGCTGCCCACCGCCCGCACACTGGAGGAAATCCGTGCGGAAGAAGGAGACTGATTACGGGAATATCGCTCTACGGGTCCGGATTGAAGACATCCCGTACGACCGGAAACTGGAATTTTCCGGCACATTGAAGCCTGCTGAAACTCGGCGCCTTCAGGAGATTGCACTGGAAACCCCGGTGCATTGCGAATTTGAAGCTCGCCTCCGCAGGGACGGCGAAACCTTGTTGCTAGAGCGTCATGTGGAAGGAGATCTACAGCTGAGTTGTGATCGATGCCTAGCCTTGGCCAGGTTTCAGGCCAGTGAAAAGTTCCAGTTGATACTGCATCCAAAGGAATGGCAAAACAGACTTGCTGAAGAAACCATTCTGACCTTTGAGGATTTGGAAAGCGATTACTACGGAGGCGAATGGGTTCACTTGGGGGAACTGCTCGAAGAGCAGTTCATAATCTCTTTGCCTTCAAAAGTCCTTTGCACTGAAGCCTGCAGGGGAATCTGCCCCGGATGCGGCGTCAACTTGAACCAGTACGCATGCAGATGTTCTAACCAGGCAGTGGAAAACCACCCTTTTGCTTCCCTCAAAAAGCTGGTAGAGCAAACCAACCATACCCAAACGTGAATCAATATGGCAGTTCCAAAGTATAAAACATCCAGAAGCAAGCGCGATCACCGTCGCGGTCACATCCACATAAAGGAACCCGCGCTTTCAAGCTGTTCCAACTGCTCGGCACTGATACGTCCCCACCGGATCTGCCCGGAATGCGGGTATTACAAGGGAGTGCAGGTGGTCGAGACCGACGAGTACTGAAATCGTCACCTCTCCTCAACTCTCCGGGGACTACACATGGCGATCGCACTTGATGTGATGGGAGGAGACCATCCTCTGAACTCGCAGGTCAGCGGAGCCGTCAGGGCGGCCGGCGATTTCGGTTTGTCGATTGTGCTGGTAGGTGAAAAGACCAGGATTAAACGCGAACTCGCAAAACACCGTTTTCCCCGGAACAAAATCGATATCGTGCATTGTGCAGAATATGTAGAGATGCACGAAAGTCCGACCCTCGCCCTCAAACAGAAGAAAAACTCCTCCATCCGTGTTTCCATGGACCTGCTCAAGGAAGAGCGGGTGGAAGCAGTAGTCAGCGCGGGCAATACCGGCGCCACCATGGCCACGGCAAAATTCATGCTCAAATCGATCAGAGAGATCGAACGCCCGGCGATTGCGACGAGGATGCCTTCGATCAATTCTCACCATCCGTTTGTGCTGCTCGATATCGGCGCCAACATTGACTGCAAACCGTCCTACCTGCTCCAGTTCGCGCTGATGGGTGATGCCTACGCAAGAACCCTGCTGAAGCTTGAAAATCCCAGGATTGCCCTGCTCAACAACGGTGAAGAGGAGGGCAAGGGAAACATGATCGTCAAACAGACGTTCAATCTTCTGGAGCAGAGCACACTCAATTTCTTAGGCAACATTGAAGGTAAGGAGATGTTCAAGGATGAGGTTGATGTTGTTGTCTGCGATGGTTTTGTCGGCAACATCGCGCTAAAGGTGGCAGAGGGAACATTCGACTTGGTGCGGAACGTGTTGACTCAGGAAGTACACCGTTCATGGGTGGCGCGTGCTGGATACCTTGCCATGCGTGGTCCGTTTCGTTCACTTAAAAACCGTGCGGACTACACCGAAGTCGGCGGTGCCCCGCTACTGGGAGTCAACGGAGTGGTGATCATATGTCATGGAAATTCCACCCCTCACACTATCCGCAACGCGATTAAACACGCACAGGAATGCTCCGAGTTGAAACTGAACGGAATGATTGCCAAAGAAGTGTCGGACAACCTGAACCTGCTGCAGCAAAAAGAGGAAACCGAAAACGTATGATAAATTCAGTTGTGCCTGTGCATGCGTTGTATCTGATCGGAGACAAATTCCTCACAGGCGTCCCATGTCATTTCCGTCTGTTTTAATTTCTCGTAGAGTGTGAAGATAACCTGAAACTCCCCAATCCGTGAAAGTCCGGATTGGTCCGCCGCGGGCAGAAGCCTGTGCAGCAGCATGCCGAGAGTGTAGACCGCTTCTTCGAAACGAGCCAGTGTCAGGGTCTGATCACGGAAATCATGCAGAAGATAACTGAAGATGAAGGTCCCGTCATCATCAAGTTCCCTTGCCCACGACCAGTCATCCAACTGGAATTCCTGCGACTGCAAAACTTTGCGACCTTCTTTTACAACCGCGAGAAATTCCCCGTCTTCATCCGGGATGCAACCAGGAGTTTGTGTTTCGTCCATGAGGAGTGGAAGATTTAACTCAAGCTATGCTCCCTGTTTCAATCCTCCCCAGGCAGGTGCAAGCCGATCAATAGAAAGGATTGTGGCCGCTTGAATGATCGGTGGCATCATAAACGTTGGCAATCATGGGGATATTTTCCTTCAGAGTCACTTCAATCCCCTGTTTCAGCGTTACGTCTATCATCCCGCATCCCTGGCATCCCCCTCCAAATTGCAGGTATACATCCGCATCTCTTACCTCATGCAGGCTGACGATTCCACCATGGGACGCGACCATCGGGTTGATCTGCTCTTCCAGCAGCAGCTGCACCTGTTCTTCAATCGAGCCGCGCAGTTTTGAAATGGAAAGGTTCGGGTTGTAAACTTCCAGTTCTTTATCTTCGTTGAACAGCACTTCAGTGCCCTCCAGGAAAGGAATGGCATCCCGGTGAACCAGCATCCGGAACCGATCAAATTCCAGGATCACGTCTTCCGGTGCAGTTTCCGGTTTGCCGATGAACTCCAGGCGGTAGAAGGCTTTCATCGGCGATTTCTGTTCAATCAGAAGTTCCACTCCCCAGTCGGCTCCGGGGTCTTCCTGCAGACGTGAGACAATATGTTTGACTGCATCATCAGTAACTTTGACATACGAAGCGTCAACATTATGTAAAATGGACTCGTACGAATCGACAAAATTGAATGTGTCAAAGCCGTTGTCGTAGAGGATTTCCGCCGCGGTCAACACCTCCCCTTCCTCACCGCCGTACAGAAGAATGTCTCCAGAAAAAGGCATCTGGTAGATGGAGTTTTCAAAATGCTCAACCGGAAGGTTGTGAGCTCCCGGAAGGTGGTCCGCTTCATAATCATTGGGGCCTCTCAGGTCAAATACATAGGCCCGGCGGGAAGTTCGGCGTTTGTTGAGAAATTCCCTGGGACTGAGGCGGTATTCATCCACCTTGAACTCGTCTTTGTCGGAAATGTCAGTGAATTTGAACATGGCTGAACTCCGGAATTACTTTGGATTTGAGAGTTTTGAGAAACAATAGGTTCACTATGTGAGAAACCAACGCAGGAAACCCAAGATCAGAGATGTATGTTCCTCTATACATGCAAGCAAAAGAAAAGAACGAGGGATGAAAGTGAAGCTTGGTTCGGGGCTCCTTTACCCCCTCGCTTCCACTGCCCATGCTGGGTTGTTGATTTTTGTAAAAGCTTACAGTATAGGTTTGATGCTGTCAAACAGGCTGAAGGAAATCGGGCTCCTGTTTAATTCTTAATATTTTACAACGACATGACTTCCCTGAATGATTTATTGGAACTCAGACGCCCCTGGGTGGTAGCCCATCGGGGTGACAGCGGGCGCCATCCGGAGAACACAATGGGCGCCTTTGAGGCGGCAATCACAGCCGGCGCGGACATGGTTGAAATGGATGTCCAGCTAAGCAAAGACCGCGTGCCGGTTGTCATTCATGACGCGACCCTGGAAAGGACCACCAACGGACACGGTCTTGTTGCTGAACACACCATGAATGAGTTGAGCAGACTTGATGCGGGAAGCTGGAAGTCTCCAGCATTCGCCTCAGAACGTATTTCGAGCCTGGAAGAGGTTTTGGAAAGTTTATCCGGGAGGATCCTGCTCAACCTGGAATTGAAAAGGAATGCTTATGATAAAAACCCGAAAAAAGACGGGATCGAGGCCCAGGTCTGCGATATTGCCAATCGTTTTGGCGCATCATATTCAACCATGATTTCCAGTTTTCGGTATTCGTATTTTTCAAGAATCACGAAACACCCCCATTCCCTTCCGGTGGCGCTCTTGCAGACCCATCCTCCCGCGGAAGCGTTCATCAGAGATCTGCACCGCAAACACCGGGCGTTTTCCTATCATACTGATGAAAGACGGCTCACGGAACCGCTTTTAAGCAGGCTGAAGAAAAACCGTATTCGTGTGTTTGCCTACACAGTCAATGATGTGAAAAGGATGGATGAACTGATTCGCTGGGGGGTCACTGGCATCATCACAAATGAACCGGCACAGATGCAGCAGTTGCTGGCTGAAAAGCAATTGTTGTAGAGAGGCTGTGAAAGTCAAAGCTCGCGGTTTGTGACTTCCACAAGTTCCCGCAATTTTGCTTCGGCTTTTCCCTGATCAACAGCGGCGGCTGCCAGTTCAACACCGGTTTTCAAATCATCCGCCTTGCCTGCGACAACGAGGGCCCCGGCAGTGTTGAAAAGGGCCATGTCCCTGGCGGTTCCCAGGTCTTTCCCGGAGAGTATTCCCAGGATCATGTCCGCGCTTTCCCGGGGAGAATCGGTGCGGATGTCATCTAATTTGCCCGGGCGCAGTCCAACGTCCTCAGCATTTAAGCTGTACTGGCGGATTTCTCCATCCCGCAGTTCAGCCACCACTGTTCGAGCAGTTACCGTCAGTTCGCAAAGTCCGTCTTCTCCATGCACAACCATCACCCTCTCGCTCTCAAGCCATTGAAGCACTCGGGCCATTTTCATTGTCAGTTCCGGAGCGGGGACTCCGATCAGCTGGCTTTTAGCGCCGGCTGGATTGGTTAACGGACCCAAAAGATTAAAAACGGTCGGCACTCCCAGCTCCCTCCGGATCGGTCCGGCAAACCGCATTGCCGGGTGGTGATTTACCGCATAACAGAAGCACAAGTCGATTTCTGCCAGGCAGTTTTCCACATTCTCCACATCCAGCTCAATGTTAACTCCGAGCGCCTCGAGGGCTTCCGCGCTGCCGCTCTTGCGAGTGTTGCTGCGGTTGCCGTGTTTCGCAACCACTGCACCGGCAGCCGCGGCAATGATGGCCGCGCAGGTGGAAATGTTGAAAGTACTGATGCCGTTACCCCCCGTGCTGCAGGTATCGATTGCGCCTGATGGTGCACGGATTCCCTTGGCCATTTCCCGCATCGCCTTGGCTGCACCTGCCATCTCTTCAGCCGTGGCCTGCTTTGCCTGCAGCAGAGCCAGCAGTGCCGCAGCTTGCACAGGGACCGCATCTTCACTCATAATCCATAGGATCATTTCATGCGCTTCCTGGAAACTCAGGTCTTCACGTCGCAGAAGTTTCTTCAGCAGTTCATTCATAACACTTTATTCGCAAAGTAGGAAAGGGGTTTCCCGTGACGAATGGTTCTCCGATAAGGCAGTATAGGAGATTGCCTAAGGCCGGTCAACCCTCCGATGTGCTGTAATTGGCCTGACTGCCCAGCTTGCAGCTTAACCCTTGAGAAGTAGGATACGTGCATGGAAATGCAGTTTGCACAACTTCCGCTGTCTTGTGGCTGAACTTCAGGGGACCATGTGGTTTCCATCAATTCAGTTTCGATTTCGATAATGATCCCGATTTCGATTTGGATGCTTCCCGACAACAGGGATTGTGATCGCTATCGGGATCGAAATCGGTGTCGGGATCGAAAACCTCCAATTCAGTGAAATGCCCACTATCAGCGCGCTGAGATAGTAATCAACATAAAAGAGAAACGAGATGAAACTGACGATTTTAGGGAGCGGTTGTCCGGGGGTGGACGTGGAGCGGTTCGGTCCTTCAGTACTGATCGATTGCGGTGAAGGCGCACGGCTTCTGGTTGACTGCGGTTCCGGAGTCACTCAGCGTTTGTTGGAACATGGGATCCCGGGAAGTGAAATTGATGCTCTGCTGCTGACACACATGCATTCAGATCACATCATGGATTTGTTTCAGCTTATCATTTCAAGTTGGCATCATGGGCGGTCCAGAGCGCAAATGATATTCGGCCCTCCCGGAACACGTGCATATGTCGAAAAATTGCAGGCACTCTGGAAACCGGAACTTCAACAGCGAATCGCGCATGAACAACGACCCTCCACTAAAGCTCTGGAGGTCGAGGTGGCTGAAATTACAAACGGTACAGAACTTAGTTTCAGTAATGTAAATGTCATGGCTGTTGAAGTCATGCATCAGCCGGTAAAACATGCTTTCGGGTATGTGTTTCAAACTCCGGAAGTGAAAGCGGTAGTCAGCGGAGATACAACGTATTGCCCGGGACTGATAGAAGCCTCACACGGCGCGGATGTTTTACTGCATGAAGTCTTCATCCATGGGGGATTGCCTGTTAAGGAAGGTATTCGAACTGCAAAGACTGTCGAAAACGTTGCTGCTTATCACACGCTGGACAGAGTGGTGGGAAAAGTCGCGGCGGAAGCAAAAGTACGCTGCCTGATGCTGACCCACTTCGTCCCTCCATGCTTTGATCGGGAAAATCTATTATCTACCGTATCCCGTGATTTTCATGGTCCGATTCTGATCGGAGAAGACTTGATGACCTTGGACCTTGAAAGAAACAGCGTTTCCTGGAGGAATTTGCATCTTGGCCTGGGAGTACGATGAGTTTTTTGAAGACGAGGCATCATATCAAACCGATGTCTACCCCCTGATTATCCTAGGCAGCATCATGTGATGATGTGGACAGATTGAATGCGGGTTCTGATATGCGCATCCCGCGAAGGCTGTAACATAATTCCTGAACTCGTCAAACGAGACGATCTCATCCACAAATCCCCTCTTTGCGCAATAGATGGGGCGGGATTTGTCATGATACTGTTTTGCCAGATCGTTCATCTTGTCGATGATCGGTACCAGCGAACGGCCTGCATCCTTTTCTTTGACCAGCCTCCTTGCATATGAAGCCGCGGCCGCCGTTTCTCCATGCATAACATAAATCTCGGTTGTGGGCGTCCCCAGGGTGAAGGCATTATGGTTGTTGGCGGTAGGACCTCCCATTATATAGTGCGCGGCGGCCGTCCCTTTCCTCAGGACGATGCACATCTGGGGCACCTCAGTCTGCTCGATGGAATATATCAGAGATTGGCCGAGACCGAGCAGTTCGGCTTTTTCGGCGACATCGCCTACGTCAATGCCGGTGGTGTCCTGAAACCACACAATTGGAAGCCTGTCCCGGTTGCAGAGAGTGACGAATTCATTCATCTTTATCAGGCCCTGCCGGTAGAGCTTGCCGCCGATTGCATAGTAGGAAGCATACTCGGGATAGTCCGGCGCCAGGAAACCTTGGTAATTGCCGATAAAACCAACCAGGAAACCGTCTACTTTTGCCAGCCCCGTATAAACCTCAGGTCCATAGTCCGGCTTGAATTCCATGTGCTCGCTGTTGTCGAAAATCCTGGCAAGCATTTCCTTGAAGTCATAAGTCCTTTTCTGGTTGAATGCCACAATATGATTGATGTCGTTTCCGGGGAATCTGGGCTCTTTTGGCTCGGAGACGCGAAAAAAGTCCGGACTGTAGGCGGGAACCATGTCCATGTATTTCTTGATAGCATCCAGAACCTCTTTTTCCGTCTCGTAAACCTCTTTGAAGAAACCCGTCTCGTTTTGATGGATCGGCACACTGCCGGGGGGCGCCTGTTTGAAGTGACGAGTCGCCTCGATCAGCTTTTCCGCTCCTTCTTCATCAAAAAACCCCTTGGGGGTCATCCCGCTCACGATCCCTCCGCCGCCTACGGCGATGTTGGCATTTTTGTGGGCCAGGAGAATAGTCGGGCTGATTCCCTGGTATCCCCCTCCTGCCGGGTTTGTACCGTAAATTCCCGCCAGCACAGGCACACCCAGCTTTTCTAATTCAGCATTGCGGAAGAATGTTGTGCCGTTGCCCTTTCGTCCAGCGTAGACCTCCTGTTGTTCTGTCAGCTTAACGCCGCTGCAGTTAACGATCCATACCAGAGGAATGTTCAATCTCTTGGCCAGTTCTGTTACCCTTAACTGGTTGTCTGCCTGTCCCGCAATCCAGGCGCCGGCCATGACCTTGTTGTCAAAACCTATCACCACCGCCCATTTGCCGTTAATCTTGGCCAGGCCGTCGATCACCCCGGTCGTCCCTTCATCATTGAATTGAGGGTCAAGCAGGGTATGAAGGGGGCGCCAGCTTCCAGGGTCAACCAGGTATTCGATCCTTTCCCAAACGGTCAACTGTCCTCTTTTATTGATCACTTCCGCTGGAATACCTGCATTTCTAACGGCCTCCAAAGCCTCTGCAATCTCCTTTTCAACTTCTTTGATTTGGTCAATATTCTCCCTGGAGTCTTCCTTTTTTTTGTCTGACAGGGGTTTTCCCAAAGGGGTCATTTTTTCAAAATAGGGTTTCATTTCTTCCTCGTTTCAATGTCATAATTCGAGTGAGCGGAACTGGTCCGTTTAATCTTGTAATGGGATTTTTCGTCAACTGATGTTCTGGATCGCCACACTGTCAGTGGCGCCAGCCGTTTATCTGTTGGCCTTCCTGATATCAAGTTGATCCAGTGCGATGATCCATTTGCAGATATTGGAGGAACCTTCAACAATCTGGTAGGTAGGCGCATCACGGTAGAAACGGGCTAAAGGATACTCGGTTGAATAGCCATAGGCCCCGAGGATCTTCATTGCCGCCTGGGAGGCTTTCACGGCCAATTCTCCGGCCAGGTACTTTGCATGGGCAACCTCCAGGTTGTTGCCTAGTTGACCCTGGTCTTTTTGCCATGCGGCTTTATATACAACCAGGCGGACTGCTTCGGTTTCCGCTGCGATCTGCGCGATCATGTCCTGGTTCATTTGAAACTGGCCAATGGGCTGTCCAAACTGCTCCCTTTGTCTGCAGTAGGCGGTAGCGGCATCGAGGCAGGCCTGGGCCACCCCCACGCCTCCGGCCGCGGCGGAAAGGCGGGTCTGGTTAAGTGACCCGAAAACTATTTTTGCTCCATCACCTGGTTTTCCCAGGATATTTTCTTTGGGAACCTTCGTGTTTTCGAGAACTATTTCTCCAGTGGGGGAACACCAGGATCCCATTTTGTCCAGTTCGGACGTGGTTATTCCGTTATAATTCCTCGGTTCAATAACAAAGGCCGAAAGACCTTTCCCCCGGGCATCCCTGTCGGTGTAGGCATAAAAGATCAACACATCAGCCAGTGTAGAGTTGGATATCCATGTCTTGGAACCATTGAGGAGCCAGTGGTCTCCTTTGTCTATTGCAGTCGATTTGAGGGCCATCACATCAGAACCTGCGTTCGGTTCCGTGATGGCAAAACCGCCCAGCAAATTCGCACTCACCAGTTTGCTGATATATTTCTTTTTTAATTCATCCGTACCATATCGGTAAATGGTGAAGGCGCAGCCAAGCGCCTGCATGTTGATTTGCACCCTGAGGGAGCTGGAAACTCGCGCTATTTCCTCGGTCATGATCATTGCCGCCAGCCACCCCATTTCATTGCCTCCATATTCCTCGGGGATTACCGTGCCAAAAAAACCAAGTTCTCCCATCGGTTTTAAGACTTCTTCATAGGGGAAGTAGTGATTTTTGTCCCATTCTTCAACGTACGGGGCGATTTTGTCCGCGGCGAAATCTCTGGCCACCTCCCGCAACATCTGTAGTTCCTCACTCAGGGCAAATTCCATGAATTTTTCTCCTTTAAATAGATTGAATAATTTGTGATGCCTTTTTGCCGCCAAGCTCACATGTTTCTGCGGTACTGTCCACCGAGCCGGAAAAGCTCAGTGGTAACCTGACCAAGCGAGCAGACCCCGGCACATTCCAGGAATGCTGCAAAGGTGTTTCCGTGGTGCAGCACGACATCCCGCAGCTTGCTCAGCGCCCTATCCGCCTCTTGCGCATGAAAGCTCTGAAAAACCTCGAGATCGCGGATTTGCATCCGCTTTTCCTCCTCGGTGGACCTTGCCAGTTCGAGTTCCCCGCATTCTGCTTGGGGTTGGGGATTGAGGAAAGTGTTGACGCCCATGATCGGCAGTTCACCGGAATGCTTAAGCGCTTCATAATGAAGGGATTCTTCCTGTATTTTGTTCCGCTGGTACATAGTTTCCATGGCGCCAAGCACCCCGCCGCGTTCGGAAAGCCGCACAAATTCGCTGAGAATCGCTTCCTCCACCAGTTCAGTCAGTTCCTCGATTATGAAACTGCCCTGCAGAGGGTTCTGGTTGTAGGCTTCACCCAGTTCTTGGTTGATGATTAGCTGAATCGCCAACGCGCGGCGGACCGAATCCTCAGTCGGAGTGGTGATTGCTTCATCGTATGCATTTGTGTGCAGCGAGTTGCAATTGTCGTATATCGCGTAAAGCGCCTGCAACGTAGTGCGAATATCATTGAAATCGATCTCCATCGCATGCAACGAACGACCGGAAGTCTGAATGTGGTATTTCAGCTTCTGTGAATTCACATCTGCCCCATAAAGATCACGCAACGTGATCGCGAAAATGCGGCGCGCGACCCGTCCGATCACCGCATACTCAGGGTCCATACCGTTGCTGAAAAAATAACTCAGGTTGCCTGCAAATCCATCTATCGGCAGTCCGCGTGCGAGATAGTACTCGATGATGGTAAACCCGTTCGCCAGTGTGAATGCAACCTGAGTAATCGGGTTGGCGCCTGCTTCAGCAATGTGGTATCCGGAAATGCTGACGGAATAGAAATTCCGCACCTGGTTTTGGGTGAAGTATTCTTGGATATCACCCATCATTCTGAGGGCAAAGTTGGTGGAAAAAATGCAGGTGTTCTGTGCTTGGTCTTCCTTGAGGATATCTGCCTGCACCGTTCCGCGCATGGACTGCAGCACATCTTGGCGAATCCTCACGTAAGTTTCTTCGCTGACGAAGTGACAGCCGCTCATCCCCAGCAAACCCAGTCCCAGCCGGTTATGGTCCTCCGGCAATTCCATCCGGTATTCCGGAGGCGCGAGGTCTTTTTCATGGAACCGAGCCTGCAAGGCATTGCGCACAGTTTCCACTAGCCCGGATTCACGCAGATGATGTTCTACCTGCTGGTCAATAGCCGCATTGACAAAAAAAGCAAGTACCATCGGGGCAGGACCGTTGATGGTCATGGAAACAGAGGTGTTTGGTTTGGTCAGATCGAAACCGGAATAAAGCCGTTTCGCGTCGTCTAGTGTGCAGACTGAAACCCCGGCATTTCCGATTTTACCGAAAATATCCGGACGGCGGTGCGGGTCTTCTCCGTAGAGGGTAACGGAATCAAATGCAGTGCTTAAGCGGTTTGCAGGCTGATCTTTGGCCAGCAGGTGGAACCTGCGGTTTGTGCGCTCAGCGATTCCTTCTCCGGCAAACATCCGGGTGGGGTCCTCGTTTTCACGCTTAAAAGGAAACACACCCGCTGTATACGGAAACCTGCCCGGATAATTCTCCAATCCTAACCAGCGAACTATCTCTCCCCAAGACCTGAAATTTGGAGTCGCGATCTTGGGGATTTTCAACCCGGAGAGACTGGAAATATGATTACTAACCTCGATTTTCCTTCCCCGAACTTGATAGCGTGAAACTTCATCGCGGTAACTCGCGCGCAGTTCTTCGAATTCAGCCAGCTGCATCCTCACCGAATCGGGCATCTTGCACCACTTGCTGTTGAACAGGCGGGCGACAGGTTTTGCTGACCGCGGCACCTCTGCTTCGCATACCGGCCCCGGTTTTTCGGCAAGAAACCTTCCACCGTCATCCTTCTCAGCAAGTTGCCTGAGAGTTCCGAACAGTTCTCCGCAATCCGCAGCGAGAAGGGCATTATCCCGTACTTCCTGTTTGTAATTCCTAACTGTGGCGGCAATCTGTCGCAGGTAATCCTTGCTTTCTGCCGGTATCAGTTCGGTTTTTTCCGCAACCGCGTATTCCGCTTTATACCGTCGTTTCCAGCCCAGCTTTTTTTTGCTTATTAAGGATCCCAGGAGCCGATGATAAAACCAATTGGCGCCGCGGTCATTGAAATGGTTTGCGCACACTCCAAACACCGGCAATTCCTCCACGGGATTTTCAAAATGTTGGTGCGCACGGCGGTAGTGTTTCCACACTGAGTTGAGCGCGTCTTCCGCACCGGGTTTGTCGAATTTGTTGACAACAATGCAGTCGGCAAAATCGAGCATGTCGATCTTTTCCAGTTGAGTGGCCGCACCGAATTCCGGAGTCATCACGTACACGCTCAAATCGGCAAGATCGGTAATTTCCGAATCACTTTGTCCGATGCCCGCGGTTTCCACGAGTATGAGTCCGAATCCCGCGGAACGCAGCACTCGGAGGATTATATGCAGAGATTCCGAGGTTGCCCGGTGAGACCGCCGGGTTGCAACCGAACGCATAAAAACCCGGGGTTGGAAGATTGCATTCATCCGCATCCGGTCACCCAGCAATGCACCCCCGGTTTTCCGTTTTGATGGATCAACCGAAACCACAGCCACTGGTTTTTCTGGGAATTCACCCACGAAACGGCGTACGATTTCATCGGTGATACACGATTTTCCTGCACCTCCAGTACCGGTAATGCCGATTACCGGAATTTTCGCATTTTCGGGGATTTCCTTCAAAAACTCCTGCAGCATCTTCGTGTTTGCACCGTGATGTTCTATCCAGCTGATTGCCCGGGAAAGGCCGGCATGGTTTCCCACCTTGAGTGCGGTAATATCCGGAGAAAATCCTGGATCAAACAAGGGAAAATCGGCGCGTCCGACCATGTCCGCAACCATTCCTGCCAGCCCCATTTCCCTGCCGTCCTGTGGAGAGTAGATGCGGCTTACACCGTAATGCGTCAGCTCTATGATTTCACTGGGGATGATCACCCCGCCGCCGCCGCCGAAAACATGGATGTGATCCGCACCCTTTTCACGCAGCAGGTCGATCATGTAGCGGAAAAATTCGTTGTGCCCTCCCTGGTAGGAACTTACTGCGATCCCCTGTACGTCTTCTTCAATTGCAACGCCAACGATTTCCTCCACTCCTCGGTCATGGCCGAGGTGGATCACCTCCACACCCTGTGACTGCATGATGCGGCGCATGATATTGATAGCCGCGTCGTGTCCGTCAAAGAGGCTGGTCGCGGTCACAAACCTGACACGGTTTTGCAGTGAGATTGCTTTGCCTGAAATAGGGAAATTCATGAAGGCCGGTTCAGCGGTATTTTTTACAACCTGTCAGAACATGCAAATGGTTTGCGTTAGGGCCTTTGCAGATTCCGGATTTAATCCTCCCTGCCACAAACTGCCTCTTCAGAGACCCATGCATACGGCATTTATTTCGATGCAAGATCAACCAGATCCTTACTTTCAAGACCCAGTGATTCACCAGCAACGAGGATTTGCTGCCAAGTTTCGTCATCTACCGGGATCCCATTGCTGGTGCGGGTTTGCTGTGAACTGCGTTCCGGGTCTCCGGCCACAAGTACCGGTTCTTCCGGGTTGGCTGGAGGAGAAGCTTTGCAGTATTCAACCACCGCTTCTATTTCATGCTCCATCCAGGGAAGATCAACCAGGCGTTCCGGATCGATAACAAGGGTGAGCATGTTGTTGATGATGGAATGCCTGCGTGGGTGTTCAGGCTGAATGGTGCCCCCGCCGCTGAGCATCCCGCCCAGCAGTTCGCAGAACAGAGCCAACCCGTACCCTTTGTAATCACCCAGTGGCGTCAGCGCACCGAGCGGGAGGCTTTCTGCGCGATCAGGAAACAGGTAGCCTTCCATGACTTTTGGATCCTGAGTGGACTGCCCCTGGTGGTCAATGATCCAGCCGGAAGGCAGGGGTTCGTTTTTGTTCAGAGAAACCCGTACTTTCCCTAAAGCCACCCTGCTGGTGGCCATATCGAGAAGCACCGGCGGCTGATGATCCGTGCCGGGCATCGCCAGGCAGATGGGGTTTGTCGCATAACGCGCGTCGGAACCGCGGAAAGGGGCCACCAGCGGAGGATGATCGATGACGTTGACAAAATGCAGAGAAACCATGCCCGCGGAAATGCTTTGTTCTCCGTATGTGCCGATGCGACCAAGGTGGTGGGTGTTTCGCAGCGTCATCAAAACCAGCCCGGATTCACGACATTGTTCAATCGCCTGTTCCATTGCAGTTTTTCCCACTGCCTGACCATAACCTCGCCGACCGTCGAACATGAGGATTGAACTATCTTTCTTCACCAGTTCCGGCTCGCGGTTCGGCGCCAGCAGGTTTTCCCGCAGCATGCGGACATAAATCGGGAGCATGCCGACCCCGTGGCTGTCATGACCGGCCAGGTTTGAACGGACCAGGTGATCTGCGACTGAATGCGCTTCCTCGTCATGACTGCCCCCCTGTTTAAGGATCGCGGCAGCGACTTTAAGCAGTTGTGTGGCATGAATCAGCATGCAGTCCTAAATACAGCAAAAAAAAATGTCGGGAAGGCACTTGCGCATGTTGAAGAGGGAATATTACTGGCAAAATGTTTTAATTTACCGGCATGCGGTGAGATTTGCAATTTGAATCCCCGCTCAAAAACGGAGAAAGCTATTTGCATTGCAAGGGGAAGGAGGTTCCGCTAAAATGCTTGAATTTCAAACAATCACAAAATACATATGTTCCCACTGGAAATTCTGAAAATTATGGCACACAGTATTTTCAAATGGAACAGGCTTAATCGCCTCAGTCTGCTTGGCTGGGTGTTATGGACTGCGCTGTTCCTGACTCCCTTCCAGGTTTGGGGGCAAAGCAGCCGGGAACAGGCTGACAGGATCAAGGCGCTTTCAGACGATTTGCGCTGCCCAACATGTCAAGGATTGTCGGTAAAGGATTCAGAAGCAGGCTTCTCGGTCAACATCCGCAACAAGGCCGCGGAGATGGTCAGACAGGGATACACCGATGACGAAATAAAGGACTATTTCGTCCAGCGCTACGGAGAATGGATCCTACGCATCCCCCCCATGCGCGGGTTCAACCTATTGCTGTGGATTCTACCCGGCGCTGGAATTTTGATTGGATTCTGGTACGTTTTCCAAAAAACACGGCGCTGGGCCCATACCCATGAATGCCTGTATGAAGAGGTGCCGGAGGAATTGAATGAAGAGGAACAACGCCAGGTGGACGCGGACCTTCAGCGCTTCCGAGGGTTTTGATGTTCAGGACCGGCGGTGAGCCTGAAAGCGTTGAAATTATCAAAATTGATACGGAAATCGGCCTTGTCCTCCACCTGAAATCGTTGGAGATACTGCCGATATGATTCCCCTTCGCTGCTTTCATAACTGTGGATGAAGGATGGATCAAAATTTTCCCGTTCATCCAGATTAAACATCCGCGCTGCAGCTGCTTTTGGGGACAAGTCCAACAGGATGCGCACATCAATCGACTGTTCACATTCCTGAAGAAAAAGTGTGGTGCCCCAGATCAGCAACACCATTTCCGGAGAAAGGTAGAAGGGGAAAGGAGTGATTTCAAATGGTATGAGCGGTTCCGGTGCGGATTCAAGGATGACCTCCTCTCCGCGTGAATAAGGGTGCAGCACCTGATCCAGAACCCAGTCCCTGAACCACTGTGAGCGCCAGTAAGTTGTCGGCGCGGCATGATTCTCAAACTCCAATCCCATCAATTCCGACAGGTCCAGCCCGGCGACCAGCATGTTTTGCGCTTCAAGAACCTCCACCAGTTCTCCCACAAAGAATGCATGCCCGCAATCATCCGGACCGCCGATACCCAGGGTCAAAGGCATCCGGGGGGATTCCTGCTTCAAATGCTGAATCGTATTGGCCAGTTCCCGGGCTGTAGCACGGCTGGGGTGGAAAATTTCGAGGAGGTCAAAGAGGTATTGATACTGGATGCCCCCATTCTGTCCAGCGCTTTCGTTGCCCCCGGCAAACGCCTGTTTCCTGCCGGACAACCGTTCTTGTGTGCCGGAATCTTCCGTGATCCAGAAAACAGTTCCATGACCCAGCTCACGGTTTTTCTCAAGCAGGTTCTGCGTGCTTCCCACCAACACCGAAACATTGCTGTACGCCTGCCAGTCTTGGATTTCACATTCTTCACCAATCAAAACCGTTTCATACGCGCGTTCATCGAGGACTTTGATGAAGCTTTGGAAGTTTTGCCAGCCTTCACTGCCGAAGGTGCCGGCAAGGCTGTTGAGGTCGAAAACCAGCCGCTGAATATGGTTGGGGTGAAACTCGGTCGCCACTGCGTTTTAATGCATTAAAGGGTTGCTCAGAATGTTAAGAGGGCACAACCAGATTCGCAACTCCCTGCTGCGGATTTTTGATTTGATACTTGCATTGTCAGCCTGGGAGTTGGCATTTCTGCTTCGTTTTCACTTGGTCAATCTGCCACCGGCGGTGTGGCTGCCTCCGCACCAAAATTACCTGCAAGCGGGAGCAGTGGTGATGCTGCTGACAGGACTGGTCTTTTCGTTTGCAAACATCTACCACATCAACTTTTCACAGCGTCTGCGCCATGAAATCATAAAACTGGTGAGAGCGGCGCTGTTAGTGTTCATTTTCACACTCCTGGCGGCTTTTTTCTACCGCGGTTTTTCGTATTCACGCATACATGCCCTGTACTTCCTGGTTTGCTTCGTGATCATGCTGGGATTTTCAAGACTGCTGTTTGCCCGTGGAATGCGATGGCTGCATGCACGTGGCGCGTATGTGGAACGTGTGCTGGTGATTGGCGACGGCACCCAGGCAAAAGCAGTTATAAACCGGCTCAGGAAGCTTCATTCATTGGGAATCCACTTCATAGGATTGATCCCTCTGGAAGACGAACCGGAAGAAGGTTCGCACATCCTTGGACACCTGAATGAACTGTCTCAGATTATTCAACAGCACCGTATTGATCAAGTTTTTATCAGCCTTTCCCTGCGTGAACAGCACCGTCTTGAGGAGTTGAAAGAACTGCTCTCTGAGGAATGGGTGGACGTGCGTATTGTTCCCGACCTCGGCACTTTCAGGACCCTGCACACTGAAGTCGAATCCTTTGCCGGAATGCCTCTGGTGACACTGGTGCAAAGCCCGATGACAGGATGGAACCAGGTACTCAAGCGCATGCTCGACCTGGTCGGAGCAGCGCTGGCGCTAATGCTATTATCTCCGTTGATGGCTTCAATCGCGCTGCTGGTGAAACTGACTTCTCCAGGCGCAGTTTTTTACCGCCAGGAGCGTATGGGGCTGGACGGCAGGACTTTTCATACGTTAAAATTCCGTTCGATGCAGTCAGGCGCGGAATCATCAACCGGGGCGGTTTGGGCCTCGGAAAACGATGAGCGCCGAACTCAGCTAGGGAAATGGCTGCGTAAATTCAGCCTCGATGAACTCCCGCAATTATTCAATGTGCTCAATGGAGAGATGAGCCTTGTCGGCCCGCGTCCCGAACGTCCGGTGTTGATCCAGCAGTTCAAATCGAAAATCCCTCACTACATGCTGCGTCACAAGGTCAAAGCGGGCATCACCGGATGGGCACAGATCAACGGCTGGCGCGGAAACACCTCGCTTGAAAAACGCATTGAATACGACCTTTATTATATTGAACGCTGGTCTGTCTGGTTTGACATGAAAATACTGTTTCTCACAGTGTTCAAAGGGTTTTTCAATCAGAATGCCTATTGAAATTAAGCGTGGCCTTCGCCTCCGGTCAGTGGCAAACACAGGGCTCGGTTTTACGCTGATCGAGGTGATGATCACCGTCGTGATCGTCGGTGTGCTCGCATCTTTGGCGCTGCCGGGCCTGCTCCCGATGCTGGAACGAAGGCGGTTTGAAGACGCCGTTTCAGGGGTGCGCCGCCTTATGCAGCAGGCACAATGGATGGCGCTCAGCGAACGCGCGTCTCACCGTGTCAACTTTGAATCCGGAAACGTGGTGATGGAACGGAAAAGAGGTGGAGCTTATGACGTGGTCACGAGCAGGTATTTTCCGGATGCATTCCGAATCAGCGCAAACCGCTGGCCGTCATTCGGCCCGTATGGATTCGCCCTGTCCGGGACGTTGACTCTTGATTCAGAACGTTTTCAAACCAGGCTGATTGTAAGCACTGTGGGAAGGATTCGGCAGGATGGTCCTACACTGAAATAAAATTGAAAATTACGGAAACCGGCAAAATCTGAATTTATGCATAATATTCAAATAAAGCAGGTTTCGCTCAATAGAGGAATGGAACTGTCAATTTTAACACCGGCATTAATTCAAAGTTCAAAATATTCAAACGGGATTCTGTACTTTTCTTGCGTGTTGTTATTTATCACCTTGAATTCATGCGGCTCGATAAATCTAAAGGACGAAGACATGGAGACGAAACCCATCAGTTCTTGCGAATTGTCCATTCCAGCCGATGTAAACCAAACAAAATCCTATGAGATGGGCGCCTGTTATCAGGGGAACATCGTCCTGCCGGGAAACGCCATTTCACTTATCATTTCCGCGAATTCAAGTTCAGGGAGCAAGCCCGGGTTTTCCTCATTGAAATCTCCGGAGGGAACACAGGTTCTGGACACTCTCGGAGAATTCGCTTGGCGCGATTTTGGATACGGCAACCTGCTGATACCCATGTCTTCAAGCTACAGCGCTAGTTCGGGGACGTGGATCTATGAATCTTACAGCGCAACTTCCCACCAGGTCACTGTCCGGACCGGAAGCGTTTCAAGCACGCCCACGATTACAGTCAAACCCTACATCACCGGCACGGCTTTCAACGCTGCAGGCATTTCAGTCGCACTTGATAACATGAAGGCCATTTATTTGCAAAACGGTGTGAACTTGATTGTTGAATCGACGGAAACAGTCTCAGACAGCCAGTACACCAATGTGAGCAGCAATTTCAACAATTCTGTGACGTCCGCACTGGTTTCAAGAAGTGATGAAAGCAAGGTCAACTTGTTTTTCATCGAAGATTACAGCGACGTCAATTATCTGGGAAATGCAGCGGGTATTCCCGGGTCTCAGGGGATTGCGGGCAGCAGGAACGGGGTTTTGATCAGCCTGCACGCACACCTAATCGGCGGACCAGTTGACACCAAACTACTGGGAGAAACCGCCGGGCATGAAATGGGCCATTTCCTTGGGCTGTTCCACCCGACAGAAAGGGGCGGGACGCTGTTCGACCCCCTCGGAGACACACCGGAATGCGCCAATAGTTACGACAGCAACAGCGATGGGAAAATGACAGCGGAAGAATGTGAAAACAAAGGCGGTAACAACCTGATGTTCTGGACCTCCTACAGCACTTCTTCACGTAATTCTGGGAAAAAACAGGATAATATTTCCGAGGATCAGGTTTATGTCATCAAATACGCACCCATTGCAAAATGATGAATAAATCCAAAAGAAGAGGAAAGATGCATCGATGGAAAAACACGGCGCTTTGCCTGGGTATGCTTGCGCTGGTTTCCCTGCCTGGTCCGGTGAATGCGGAAAGAGAACATGTGCTGTCGCTGCTTGAAGGGAGGCACTGGAAACTTAACGCAGAGGTCTTCCGGGGATTGGGAAAAAAAACTAGCCGGAGGCTGAGAGAAATCGCGGAGGACGAATCGCTGATTAACTACTTAAGGTTCAGGGCAATTGAAGCGCTTTCTCTGTTTCCCACAGATGAAACAGGTGATTTTCTGGAACGCACTGCAACAGCGGGTAAACCATCATTTGCGCGACGCGGACTGCGCGCCTTGACTAGGGGTTTTGCTGATGTTCAGCCGGAACGTGTGCGGCGAGCGGCTTCCCGAGCACTAGAAAACCAGAACACATACCTCCGTATCGAAGCTGCCCGGATTTTGAGAAAAATGGACTTTCCTCTGTACCGAAGCTTCCTTAAAAACGAACCTCGTGCGTGGGTCAGGGAAGCAGCGCGCAAGTAGACTGCAGATAGATCAAACCGACGCCGTTGGCTGACCGATTCACCTCACAATTCCCCATCCCCAGGACAACAGAACCAAGGCCAGGGTCAAAACCGCCGCACTGACAAAAAAAATGTGCAGTACAAACAGGAACCGCTGGTTTTCACGAAGATCAACAAGGACCGTCATGTAACGATTCCACGCAAAGTTTAATACATTCATCGGCTGACTCCTATTCAAGAGTGCGGGATTAATGCTTCATACTTACATTCTTCCAACTTACAGCAGAAAACTCAAAAATAAAAAAGTTCTGGTACAATCGCATTCAAGCACCATCAATTGTCGATGTAAAGAAACCTGTCAGAAAAGTGAACTACTACCACCTAGAAGGTGGTAGCTTCAGGGATGGGCTGTAAGCCCACTAAAGAATCAAGGCACAAGGGCAGAAGCCAGAAGGTATTTGGAGCACACATTCCATTTTTCTTCTGCCTTCTGCCTCTGCGGAGTATAGGATTAAACTGAAGTCTTCGCCTGAAGGCGAGGGTTTTTCTCCCAATCCCCGAATGGGACAATAATTCTTAGACCCCTTTATATAAATGCACAATCGGGAGGGAATTTCTTGCAGACAATGGGTTTCGCGTTGCAGAACTAGCGTATTTTTTTTCAATAAAGCGATATAGCAAATGCTCATCTCGACCGGCCGGGATCCCCAGCCTGGTGGTTTGTAAAATAGTTTCAGGTGGGTCTCCGGGATCGCACAATTCAAGGGTCCCCTCCTCAAAAGTCCGTTGGTCCCAATCCGGAACACGCAACCCCAGCGAACGGCAGAAGAGAGTTTGTCCTGAACAAAGCCGCTCGGTTTTTCGAGCCCTGCCGTTAATGGGATTGCGGCGATGCATTTCAGAAAGCATTTCAGGCGGAGGTCCGTCGGGAGGATGAGGGACCCCGGATTTGATCAACACCGCATTACCCCTGCCAGAGCATGAAAGGTTGAAGGAGTCACCTCCGCGCGCGTAATACATGTATATAGTGCCCGAGGACATGAAAAGCGCGTTTCGTTTCGGGGTCCATCCCAGTGAAGCATGGCTCCCCTTTTCTTCCAGGAGATATGCTTCTGTTTCAATGATGCGCGCGCTGAGCCAAATCCCTTGCACCAGATGGCGCAAAACCTTGCCGAGCAGGTCCGGAGCAACTTCCCGGGGATCACGCTCGAAAAAACCTGGATGCACCAGTTTCAAAGTACGGGTTCGATCCAGCCGAAGGGATCCGGTTCCCGGTCATACTGGATAGCGGTGAGGTGTTCAAAAAAACGCTTTGCCACCGGCCCTGTTTCTCCGTTTCCCACAGAATGTGCTTCCCCGCGGAAATACAAAACCCCGACCGGTGAAACCACCGCCGCGGTTCCCGCGCCGAAAATTTCACTCACTGAACCATCGTTCAGTCCGTCAACCACTTCATCAATGGTAATGCGGCGTTCACGCATATTCAGCCCCCAGTGTTTGCCTAACTCCAGGACAGACATGCGGGTAATCCCGGGGAGGATAGTCCCGGTCAGCTGGGGAGTGACTATTTCGTCATTGATGACAAAAAAGATGTTCATTGACCCCACTTCCTCGACGTAGCGGCGCTCAACAGCGTCCAGCCAAAGCACTTGCGTGAACCCCTGTTCCTTTGCCTTTTTTTCGGCAAGATTGCTGGCGGCATAATTCCCCGCTGTTTTTGCTTCTCCCACACCTCCGGGCGCGGCACGCACGTATTCCTCCGAGACGGTTATTTTAACAGGATTGAAACCTTCCGGATAATACGGACCCACCGGACTGAGGATGATATAGAACAGGTAACGGGAAGACACCTTCAAACCAAGGGCCTCTTCTGTAGCAATCAAAGTAGGACGGATGTATAGCGAAGTCCCTTCATCGTGCGGGACCCAGTCAGCATCCTGCAGCAAAAGTTGTTTCAGCGCGTCTAAAACTGGATCTATTTCCAGTTCCGGAAGACACATGCGCCGCGCGGTTCGATTCATGCGTTCAAAATTCTGCCTGGGGCGAAACAGCGAAATCCCGCCGGACATGCCGCGGTAGGCTTTCAAACCCTCAAATGAACATTGCCCGTAATGCAGCACAATCGTTGAGGGGTCCATAACCAGGGGCTGGTAAGGTTTAATTTCGGCATCATGCCAACCTCGGCCGTTTTCCCACTGCATGGTAAACATGTGGTTGGAATACAGGGAACCGAACACCACCCCGTTCATGCTCCGAGGCGGGGTTTTGCGTTGTTCCGGGGAAGCTGGGGTCAGCGACATTTTCATGCATAGACCATAATCTAGAGGTTAGTCATTCATTTGAGGGATTCGTACGCTGGTTCAAAAAGTGCATCTGTCTAAGTATCTGTGTCTCACGCAGTTCTTCATAATAAACCCAAGTGTAAACCAGCATTCCGCAGACACAGGTCAAAAGAAACACCGAAAAAAGCATTACAAGCTTCACGCCTGTTTTCATTGCCAGTTGAGGATTCGATTTAATACCGACTCAGCAAATAAATCAATGTGTTCATTTCCAAATCAAAATTATTGTGGATGCCCGGGAGAAGTCAAGATCACTGTGAAGATGGAGGAAGTTGGAAAACCATTCAATTCCTGAAAAAGAGCAGTAAAAGAAATAAACGGACTGATGAATTCTACTATCCCTTATATCACCCACATGCCATAATCGATGAAAATCAGTAAATCAGGTCCCCATGACACTCGATCCCAAAAAACTGGACCTTGAAGCAAAACACTGGCTGGCGCGTGCAATTGCCGGGATGGTGCTGGCTGACGGTGAAATCAATCCGGGAGAAACAACCCGATTGAAAGAAGCCCTCAATTTGCTCGAAGACGAGGAAGAATCACGGTATCTGGTGGAGCGTGTCAAAAACCTGATCATGCCGGAACTGGAAAAAATACGTCTCGACAAGCAGCTTGCCTTCTCAATCCTGAAAAACCTGGCCGGAGTGGCAACAGCAGACGGGGTGCTGGACGAAAGCGAATCGGAATTCCTGGAATTGGCTTCAGAAAAACTGGGGTTTCCGGAGGAAATTGCCGAACGTCTGATTGAAATGGCGCGTAAAACCGGAAGTGAACTGATAGAAGCACGGATGGAGTGGAAGCAGCACAGCACGAAAGTCCGATTTCTCAACTTGACCAAATCCGGATGTCTGATCACAGGCAATGTCAGCCTGCCCCTGGATACTTCCGTTATCCTGCGGATTTTGGACCGTCATCCTCAAGAGGGGCAAGGCTCCTCAGTCAATTTCGCACCGCTGAGCGCAAAAGTTGTTTCAGCCAAGGAACGAACAAAAAGCCCTGGAACCCATGCCTTAAAGCTAGACTTCAGTGAAAAACTGACGCTCAATCACGGTGTGCTGCACCATCTCTACCCGGACCACTATGAGAACGGAGCAAGGAAATCCCTGAAATGCACCAGCCCCTTTCTTCGCTCCCATCATCTTGAATGCAGGATATGCGGAAACCGGGAAGTTGTTGCATGGGAAAGAACCAAAGAAGCCCCGCCACAGTCAAGCAACCTGTTTGGGGTCCCGGTTTACATGGCGGGAGACGCACAAGACCATGACATCAATTTCGCGCTACTGAAAGTCAGCATTTGTCCCTCATGCCTGTTTGCCACCCCGTTCCATCACTATTTCTACTCGCCAGGAAGCGCGGTACACCCGTTGGAACTGATGGGCACCCGCCAGTTTCAAACCAAGTGGGTCTCCAGCATACCAAACCGTAAACGGCAGGTGAGCTTCGATTTCGAGTGGCTGGGTAAGGAGGGCAGAACTCCGGAACAGGGGAGGCTGGGCTGGGAGCTTGCGCTGCTGACGCATGAACAGTTGATGGAGCATGGGCATGAAAGCACCACCGAGCAGATTTGGGAAGTCCTTGTATGCCAACTCGAAATTGCCGAACTGCTGAGCCAGCAGGATCAGCACCGCACCGGCAACGGGATCCTCCAGCGGGTAATTGTGAGGCTTTCCGAGGCGCTGCACAATTTCACCGGCGAAACACAAATTCGCGCGGCATACCTGCTTGCAATCCTTCAACTTCATGAAGAAGAGGAACAGAAATTTGAATCCTCGCTGAAAGCTCTCTCAGCCCTCAAGCTTTCTGATCAGGATGAGATGATAGGGAAAATTCCGGATGCATTGCGAGAGTTGGACGCAAACCGAAAGCTATATTTCAAAACCCGCCGTAAAAATTATATCCCGCATGAATCCTGGACATCCGTACTGGATCTTTATCAGTCCTTATTCTAAGCCGATGTGGTCTGCTCCGGTTTTTTAACTCAGCACACCATGTTTCCTGAACCATGCCTTAAGTTCTTTCCATCCTGCATCCGCGTCTTCAGGGACATAACTGGAGCGGTAATCCGCAAAGAACCCGTGCCCTGAATTACGGAAGAGCAGTACAATGGAAGGATCATGGGCGGATTCCAGCCGCGTGCGTATCAACTCAACCTCTTCTTTGGGAATCAGATGATCCAGTCCCCCATACAGACCCAGCACAGGGGATTTCAATTCCTGGGTCAAGTCCAGCGGATGCCGCGGCTGGTTTTCGGTCACCGCGTTTTTTAACCTGCCATACCATGCAACGCCGGCCCCCAGATCCGGGTTATGCGCCGCATAGAGCCAGACTATCCGTCCTCCCCAACAAAACCCGGTGATGCCGAGTTGACCCTGGTTGCCAATTTCGTTTTCCACCGCCCAGTTCACTGCTGCGTCCAGGTCCTGCATTACCTGGGAATCCGGAACAGCGGCAACAATCGGATAGATTTCCTCCAACTCAGTCATTCCCAGCACTTCCCCCTGGCGCACATAGAGGTCTGGAGCGATGGCAAGGCACCCGAGTTTCGCGAGGCGCCGGCAGACATCCTGGATGTGTTCGTGAATCCCGAAGATTTCCTGCACAACCAGGATCACCGGGAGACGTTCTCCACCGGTTGGGAATGCGCAATATGCGGGGATATTTTCTACCCCAAACGGGATTTCTACATGCTGTGCGGTCAATCCTTTGCTGTCGGTGACAATCAGGGGTTCACCATTGACAATTGTTTGCTCATTCATGAAACACCTCCTTTAATAAAGAAATCAGGCTTCAATTTCAGGTTTGAATTTCAAAGCGACAGAATTGATGCAGTAACGAAGTCCGGTGGGTTCTGGACCATCTTCAAACACATGTCCCAGATGAGAATCACAGCAGCCGCAAAGAACTTCCGTACGCCTCATGAACAGGCTGCTATCCTCTTCGGTGGAAATGTTCCTTTCGGCAATAGGCGCATTAAAACTAGGCCATCCAGTTCCGGAGTCATACTTTGCTCCGGAATCAAAAAGTTCCTGACCGCAGGCGCAACAGTGATAAACCCCATTGGTTTTCAGGCCCCAGTATTCACCGCTGAAAGGGTGTTCAGTCCCTTTCTTCCTGCAGACTTCAAACTGCTTGGGAGAGAGCCGTTCTCGCCATTCAGCCTCGGTTCTCCAAACTTTGTTTCCCATGTCTTTCTTTGAACGTTCCAGCCCTGAATCGAGCTTCCAGGTTAGCGGGAACCCATGTGACCCAGGCAGAAATAAAGATAACCTTGTAAATCCATGTTGCAAACTGCAACCTATTTCTGCGTTAATGCAAACACAATTCGGCATTCTTATTGATTTCATAAAACAAAACTTGCGAAAAAAGATACCCCTGCTGCTGATTTTCTGCCTGCTTATCGGCTCCAGTCTGAATGCGCTTGAAAGACGGAGGGAGCAGTTTCCCACCGATTTCGGATACCTGGTAATGCCGATTCCGTTCAAAATACCTGGTTCTGAACCAGGATTTGGATTCATGGGTGGTTTCAACAACATCCCATTAGCCACACCCACTACCATTGACGCGTATTTGGTAGGAATCAGCGGCGGGGTGACAGGCTTGATCAGTGTTGTTTCTGATATCCCGCTTTGGCCGGAAACCCTGCTCTTAGACCTGAGTCGAGCCAGCATCAGCAAAGGTGCACAAAAATCCTACCGGGATCGAAGCATGGATTCTGATCCCCAGGATTTCCTGATCACAGAATTTTCGGACTCTAGTTTTGCCGGGGGTCGTCTGATCCTCACCCTGTTTGACCGCATGTTTGAAATCTTCAGCATCCAGTACGACATCAATGCGAATATCTCCGCAATCCGGGACAACGAAGAAAACCTATTGTACGAAAAAAAGCAAAGCTTCAAGGGCAAACTGAGGTCCACCGGTTCACAGATAGACTGGACGGATGACCGTATCGACCCACGCCATGGTTTGCGCCTAGTCTACACCTATTCGGACTCCCCCGCGCTCAGCACGGATTCTCCCGATTATTATGTAGAGGATTACAACCTCACAGGTTATATCCCGATGTTCAGCAAAAGCACCGTGGCGCTAAACTGGTTCCGTTCCGGCGCCACGGTTCGCCGGCAGGGCAACACCGATTTGGATTATCTGATTGCCAAGGAAACCGTAACCTGCCTGGCAAACTGCGATTCGGCGACCATTGCATCCCTGGCCAAAAATCAACAAGCACACAACCGTTATGGTTCAGCGGCATCTCTCGGCGGGGCCTCCAGATTGAGATCATATGCCGGAGGGCGTTACAGCGGCGCCCAGGTGGAATTCCGGGGAGCGGAGTTCCGCTGGAACATAACTGATGAAAAAACCCCCTTCGACCTCTATTTCATCAAGGATATCCGGACAGGCCTACAACTCGCTTTTTTTTACGAGGAAGGAACTGTCGCTGATGTTGCGGAAAAACTATGGAATGAGAAACGAACCTCACTTGGTGCAGGGGCAAGGCTGGTTACGAGTTCCGGATTTGTCTACCGCCTGGATATTGCCAGCGGTCAGGAAGGCCGGGAGGTAATCCTGTTTTTCGATTATCCTTGGGGGACAATCGGTCAATGAGCAGTACAAATTGAAACACAACCTTACATTTCCGAAAGGACTGCCGCACCCGCGATCGTTATCCTATGCGCAATGTATTTACACCCGTTGAAGAGCCATCATGAAAAAACTAGCCTTCATCCTGTTTTTGCCGGCTGCCTGGTTATTCCTTGAAACAGGCCTGCATGCGGCCCCGCAAACACTTTCCGACGAGGAAATTGCAGCGCTGCTCAAACAGGTTGAAATAAAAGTCATAGATAACCGTGAAGTGGCCCTCGTTCCACTCCGTGAAATCTTGTCCATCGCCATTGAGCGCAGCCTGACCCTCAAAGCATCACTGCTCGGTGAAGAGACAGCCCTCAGTTCCGTGACCGGGACGATTGAACGCAATCACCCCGTGCTACAGACAAGTTACGGTTACTCAAAAACACCGTCGTTAAGTTCCAGTTCAACCTGCACAGGATTTGCCTGTGGGACTTCCACCACAGCTAACGCTTTCAGCGCAAGCTACACTCAACGCCTGGACAACGGCATGAGTTATGGCCTGGCATACACCGACACCGTTTCACAAAGCACCATACTTAACAGGCTCACAGAAGGCGGGTCGATCAGCAGCAGCACTGTATATGATCCAAGCGCGAAGTCCAGTCTACGGGGTTTTCTCTCAATCCCCTTCTACCAGAACGCGGGAACTGAAATCAACAGCATCCCGGTGCAGCTCGCTGAAATCGGGGTTGAGCGTTCCGTATGGTCAACAGGCAGCACACGCCTGGCACTGCTCAGACAGATTGCCTTAATTTACTGGGACTTGGTGGGTATCCTGGAATCCGTGGAGGTGCAGAAGAAATCCGTAGCACTTTCAGAAAAACTGCTGCGTGACAACCAGGCACGGTTCAAAGCCGGATTGCTCAACAAAACCGAAGTCAATGTAACCAAAACCCAGCTTTTACGTGACCGGCAGTCCTTGTTCTCCTTGCGGCAGGATGCCCTGCGCGTGGAGGACCAGGTGCGCGCGGCCCTGAATCTGGCCTCTCTGCCGGTTGGTCTATATCCGGCGGATAAGCCGGAAATGCACGCGGATGATTTGCCACAAAAGGAGACACTTCTTAAAAAAGCGATTGAAAAAGACAGCCAGATTGGTGTCAACCGGGTAATACTGAAACAAAGGCGGTTCGAACTTGCGCAGCTGGAAAACAAGCGGGAAACAGATCTGGACCTGGACCTGGCCTACACCCTCAACGGTTACAGCAAAGGAGCATTCGGAGGGGCTGGTGATTTCGGCAGCAGCGATCTACATGGAATAAGCGCCACGTTTACCTGGACCGTACCCCTGGGTGATAGGAAAACCGAGGAAAGCATCCGCCAGAAGAATTTCCAGCGTCAACAGCTTGAGCTGCAGATTCAGGAACGTGAATCAGAACTGGATGTAACGATCCAGTCACTGCTGCGTACATCCGATGTCCTGGTGCAGGAACTGGAGACTGCGCAGATGGTGAGCAGGCTCTCAGAAGAACAGCTGGAAAACGAAATCAAGCGGATGCAAGTTGGTAAAAGCACCAGTTCCCGTGTCTCGCAGTTTCAGCAGGAGGTGGCAAAAAGCCGACAGCAGGAAATTATGATCCGTGTTCGATTCGAAAAGAACTTTCTCGAACTACTGGTCCTTACAGGGGACATTGACAATTACTACCAACTCGGTGATGACTGACGCAATCAGTTAGAACCTAAATCTCTCTAACAAAACCCTAACTTGAGCGATTCATAACAAAAAAAGCTCCCAACCTTTGGATTAAAGTG
>CAYFLK010000016.1:25952-59769 GCA_964344035.1 uncultured Pseudomonadota bacterium | reverse complement strand
CATATCTTAGCTGTGTTGCTGGATAATCAACACTTAACTCGAACAGAGCCTAAAATTTCATTCATATACAATATGTCGAAAACTATCTTTGTCGAAATCGGGATCGTTATCGCGTCTCGATTCCCCCGGACTTGACTTAACAGCCGAAGGCGTTGAGTTAAAAACGGGGGTGATTCAGCCTTAAATCAAGTCCGCTTCGCCTGCCTGTGCAGGGCACCTGCCTGCCGCGCTTCGCTTGGCGCAGGCAGGCGCAGACAGGCGTTCTAAACTCAAGTCTTTATTCCGCATTCCGATGGGAATTGTCACCCTGTTATGTCCGGAGTCGCACGTGAAAAAACGACCGGTCTGGTTTGCGGACTGGAATGATCACGGGAAGTGATCAGGTTGGCCAGGTACCGTTCATCGTCCTTTTCCGGGAAGTCGCTGCGAAAGTGCGCCCCACGGCTTTCCTGACGGGCGAGAGCGCAACGGACTATTGTATCCGAAACCGTGAGCGCATTTTCCATGTTGAGCGCCGCCATCCAAGACAGGTTGTAAACGGGGCCTCCGGGACAGCCTGCATGAGCGAGTTCCCCCTTCAGTTCGGACAGTTCCGCAAGCGCCTGTTCGAGTTGTTTCTGTGTCCGCACCACCCCGGCCTTGCGCCACATAGTCTCCCGCATGCGTTCCTGGAGTAAAAAAACTGATCGGCCGCCATTTCGTAATAGCGGTGCTTTGCAGCGTTTGATGGCTTCTTGAATTTGTGAAGTAACTGGCGTTTTAGTTGCCGAGGTCCCCAGCCGGCCGGCGATGATGTCCCCTGCGATGCCGCCGAAGACGGTTGATTCCGCGACCCCGTTTCCGCCGAGGCGGTTCGCGCCATGCACCCCGCCGGCATCTTCCCCGGCGACAAACAACCCCTCCAGGCTGGTTTTGCATTCCGCATCGATGGCTATCCCTCCCATCAGAAAATGCGCGGTTGGAGAAACAGAAACAGGTTCCCGTCCCAAGTCGTAGCCCACGTCGCGGCAGCGCCGGGTCATCCCCGGGAATTGCGTTTTCACAAACTCCGGACCTTTGTGTGAAATATCCAGCAGCACACCTTCCTCCTCAGTTCCCCGTCCTTCCATGATTTCCAGGTAGCTTGAGCGCGAAACCACGTCCCGGGTGGCGCGTTCACCACGTGGGTCGTAGCGCTGCATGTAGCGTTCACCCTTTCCATTGAGCAGGTGCGCGCCGGATCCGCGCAATCCTTCTTCAAGGACTGTCCCGGAAATCTGGTTCCGGCCGACAAGCAGTCCGGTGGGATGAAACTGCACCATCTCCATGTCCACCAGCTCCGCCCCGGCGCGCAAACCCATGGCAATCCCATCGCAGGATTTGTCGTGAGAAGACGCCGTGATTTTGAACATCGTCGGTCCGCCTCCCGTGGCCAGCATTGTCGCATTCGCCTGCACAACCAGGAACTCGCCCCGGCGCATGTCGAGCAGCAGCGCTCCGGTCAACTGCTGTCCGGACGCATCAAGCAGCAGTTCCAGGGCGCGTGTTTCTTCCAGGATTACAGGTCCAGCAACGGAGACTTGCTCCGATAACCGGTTTATGATTTCGATTCCGGTGAGGTCTCCTTTATGCACGGTGCGATCGTGGGATTGCCCGGCAAACGGCTTTTGGTGTACTGACCCGTCTGGGTTGCGGTCGAAGAAGCATCCCACGCGGTTTTCCAGTTCAAGCACTCGTTTCGGCGATTCTTGCACCAGCATCCAAGCCAGTTCCTGGTTGTTGATCCACTGTCCTCCCTTGAGGGTGTCTTGGAAATGTGCTTCAAGGGAATCCGGTTCTCTCAGGACCACGTTGTATCCCCCCTGCACCATGCGTGTACAGCCGGATTTTCCGAACAGCCCTTTTATGGCAATCACAATCGATGGCGCCGGACTGGCATCAGCGAGGTGCAGCGCCGCGCAGAGTCCGGCGCCGCCGCTGCCGAGAATAAGCACATCGGTTTTCAGAGTTTCCCAGGATTCGTTTTGCATTGACAGGAGGGATTCAGGCGGCAGCAAGAATTCTCGGCACGAACCAAAGGGTGGCTGCAAGGAACACCGCCGCGCAGGCCGCAATCACCACGCCGGAAAGCCATTTTTCACGATGACTGAGGTCGAAGAAATCAACGGCGATGATGCGTAATCCATTGAACGCATGAAACGTTACGGAGAGCACAATGATGAATTCCGCTGCCGCAAACAGTGGTCCCTGAAATCCGGCGAGAGTTTCGTTAAAGACCAATGCGCCCGCGCGTGATTCGTGAATGGAGATAAAATGCGGAAAGACATACAACGCCAGCGCGATCCCGGTAAGCCTGTGCAGCGCCCAGAGGATGGATACGGAATTGAACTGCGGCAGCAGGTGCTTCCGGATCAGGAGTTTCAGGCTCATCCTCCTCCCAGCAAGGGTTGGATGCCGAAATAGCCGTATACCGTCAGGCCTAATCCGGACATCCAAAACAGTGCCAACATTGGCTTGCGCCGCGTCAACGGGGGATTGTAGTCCAGCACCACGCCCCACACGCCGTTGAATGCGTGATACACAACCGCGGGAATGAAAAGCAGGTAATAAACCGTCCACATCGGGGTGTGCTGCAGGCGGGTCGTGATCACTTCCCAGCTCAAACGCCCGCTGTCAACTACATGTACCGCCCACAGATGCACAGCCAGCGCGTAGACCAGGAACAGCCCACTCACGCGCTGCAGCAGCCAGTTAAGCATGTTCAAAGTGCTTCCAGAAAGTAGGTGTTCCAGTTTCCCTTGCCCTTGAGCAAGATCTCGCCGCGCGGAGTCACGCTTCCTGCACCATCCAAGTAATCAATGGTTTTTTCGGAAATATGGATTTTTCCCGCTTCCCCGCTGTTTTCCATGCGGGCGGCGATGTTCACGGTATCACCCCAAATGTCAAAGGAGTTTCCGGACTTCCCCGCGATCACAGGGCCTGTATGTATGCCGATGCGGAGGTCCCAGCGTTCTTTGCCGAGGGCTTCCTGCTGGATGTTAATCCCTTCCATGAATTGGAGCATGTCAACCGCTACGGAGCAAACTTTTCTGGCATGAGTGGGTTTTTGAGAGGGGATGCCGCCCACGCACATGTAGCAGTCGCCAATCGTTTTGACTTTGCGGACCTTGTGTTTTGCTGTAATACGGTCAAATCCACTGAAAATAGTATTCAGCATCTCCAGCAGTTCTCCTGGTACGGTTTTTTCCACTTTCAGGGTGAACCCGACAATATCCGCGAAGAGGATGGAGGTGGAAGAGTAATATTGTCCGGACATTCCGGTTTCCGCCTCCCCGGTTTCCTTTGCTGTTCCGGGAGATTCCCGGGTATCTGCGTCAGTTTCAAGCAGTGTGACTACCTGGTCGGACAAAATCCGCAATCCTTCAATCTGTTTGTGTTCAAGGTTTTTCGGTTCCGGATCGAGTACGCAGAGGGTTCCCAGGGCATAGCCGCGGGAACTGATCAGCGGCGACCCGGCATAAAAGCGAAAGGGTGGAGGGACCGCCAGCTTTTGCATGTTCCGGGTGCGTTCGTCTTCCAATATGTTTTCAATGATCAACGGTTCGCTGGGCTTGGCCAGGCTGTATTGACAGACTGACATTTCCCTGGGCATTTCACTGGTGAGAAGGCTTTCCATCATATTCATGCCAAAATTGGCTTTGCACTGCTGAACAGTGGACCCGAGTATATTTATCATGCACTGGGAACACCCTGTCAGGTAAGTGGCAACCTGTGCCAGGGAATTGAAACGCCGGTCCTGGTCCAGGTCTTTTTCGAGGACGCCCAGGCGTTCCAGTTCCTGGATGCGCTGGCCTTCGTTATCAGGATTTTTTACGGGAACAATGCCTGCTTTCTCCCCCTGCTTCCGCATCAGGTTTAGGTATTGCTGTTTGATGAATTTTTTCATTATCTTAACCCTGCCTGCTGGTGTTGATCATTCATTTCGGCTGCGTTTTTCACGGATCTTCCTATCCATCATAATACTCCCTCTCCGCGGTTTGTTGTTTCCCCGAAACGCCGCAGGACCGGTTCCGGCAATCCTTCGTAAAGCTTTGCCAGGTTCTGGTTTATGGCTTGGTTGGACAATTCAAAGAGAGAGCGCCCCCGCAAATCGCTCTCAACGATGAACGGCCCCATATTCTCGACCTCAAGCACCCAAACTGCCTGGGCGATGCCCAGTTCTTCCAGCCAGTACACGTTTTTCACCCCGCGTACTCCCCGACCGTAGGTTGCGCCGAGCCCATAACCGACGGTTGTCAGGTACAACGCCTGCTTAGGGACGAAGAGTTTCCGGTAGTTTGAGGAGGACATTCCGCCCTTGCCGAGGATAAGCTTGCAGCCCGTCTGCTCGAACCAGCGCGGCATCCACTTGCCGAAACGGAAGGAAGCAGTGGCTGTGACAGCTTTCACCGAGTACTTTCCTCCGGACAGGGGAACCGCGGCGGGGGAACAGTGGAAATTGACGTTTGAGATATCCCTAAAAGGGACCGGAGGGTTGATCCCTTCATCCAGATAACGGCTATAAACCCCTTCCCGCGCGGTAAAGATGACTCCATCCAGAAATACAATGTCCCCAAGATGCAAGGATTCGAGGTCTTCCAGACTGACCGGGCAGTTCAACCGGACAGTGTTCATCCGCAGATTTTCCAAGGCGACTGTATCCATAAGCCTGAATTGAAATGAAAGCGAAAACACTTCCTGAAAATGTCAGTTTCCCAAATAATCCGCATGGAATCAATGGGTAGTTTATGTAAAGAGAAACCCGGTTGGGAGGGGAATGTAAAAGTCCTTATATGAGAAATGTGCGCAGCCACACTTGGCGTCAAGTAAGGTTTTCCCTGATATTACGACTTTGATCAACAAATGGATTGAGTATTCAAAACCTCTTCGAGGATTTGTTATGTGTCATTGTTTGCAACTGCAGGTTCAGGGAAGGCTGATGAAAGCTTCGCGTCCTGACCCGGAGGGGCTGAAACAGTTCTGGAATCTACTGCTGAAGAAAGCGAGGCTGAAGGGGCAGGAAGAACTTGCGCGGTTCAAGGCCTCAGGGGAAAGCCGGATATGGATGAATTCCTGTGTGCCCGGGGTGCGTTTTGCCTATGCGGTTTCAGAGAAAACCAGCGCGGTTGAACTTTGGATCGATACCGGGAATCAAAATGCGAACAAAAAACTCTATGACCGGATTTCCGGAAACAAACAAAGTATTGAACGCGCCCTTGGGAAGGAACTGACCTGGGAAAGGCTGGATCAGCAGAGACCGTCCCGGATCACCTGGTTTGTGAAAAACGAAGGCTGGCGTATCTTCCCGCGCTTCGAAGCGCTTCAGGATGGGCTGCTGCTGGCCATGTCGCGCTTCATCCAAATCCTCGGCGGACGTCTGCGGTCAATGGCAGTGATGTGAACAAGATACTTTTTTGGGTTTATTCAGGAATGCGGGACTGGCGGGGTCGACGGGACTTGAACCCGCGGCCTCCGGCGTGACAGGCCGGTGTTGTAACCAAACTCAACTACGACCCCGCAGGCGGGAATTGGTGGGCGATACAAGGTTCGAACTTGTGACCTACGGCTTGTAAGGCCGCCGCTCTCCCAGCTGAGCTAATCGCCCGACTGGCCTTCAAAAACTACCGGAAGTACGCGGCGAGTGCAAGTTTTATTTAGAATTCGTCATGCCTTGGGCTTGCTTGCGGGAACGTTCAGTGAGGATGGCGCACAGGAAGCCTACGACCCCAAGGCTGATCAGGCAGTCGGCCAGGTTGTTGACAAAAAAACTGAACTCGAACCAGTGGAAATGCAGAAAATCGGTAACGTACCCATACAGTGCGCGGTCCAACAGATTACCCACTGCTCCCGGGATGATCAGGCTGAGGCCGATTTTCGTGAATCCCTCAAGCGTTTCCCAGTACCGCACCTGGTAATAAAGCATCACCGCGATCACCGCCAGCGATACTCCCACCAGCAAAGGTATCCGAATGCCATCGGGAAGTTCTGAGAATAGGCTGAAACTGACCCCGCGGTTCTGCACATGGGTCAAATCAAGGAAGTTGGGAACCAGGGGTGATGTTTCATATAACGGGATTTTATTTCGGACCCAGATCTTGGAACCCGTGTCGAGACCAAGCAGGACAAGCATACCCGGAAACACCCAATACAGCCGCGTGAAAGACTGATTCATGTCGCCTGTTCCATCTTCCTGTAGACCCCGCCGGTAAACCGGGAAGACAACCGTTCAGACCGGGCAAACCTCCACCCCGGTTTACGGGCGGTGGGGGTGACCTGCCTGCCTGCAGGCAGGGGGGAAATCATAATTTCTCTTCGCTTGGTTTTATTCGTTTTGTAAGCTTTTCAAGCTCAACGGTTTCCTGCTCCCTCTTCGGCATGTCCCTCACCACCACCCGGTTTTCCTTCAATTCATCTGGAAAAAGCAAAACCGCATTGACCGTCCCGGATTCGGACGCATGCTGCAGAGTTTTTTTCATTTTTTTCATGGAAAAGTTACATTCGACCGTCCACCCCTTGCCGCGCAGATCAGCCGCAAGTTTCAGCGCCAGTCCTGTCTGTTCCCGGTTGAAAGGGATGATGGTGTAATCAAGCCTGCGGGCGATGTCCGGAGCTTTCTCCAGTTCGTGGAGCACATCGAGGATTACAACGTCTCCGAATCCGAACCCGACCGCGGGGATGGATTCTCCACCGTAGGTTGACAGCAGGGAATCGTATCGCCCACCTCCGCATATTGCCCGGTGACGCTTGTCAGGGTGGTTCATTTCAAACACCGGTCCGGTATAGTAGGAAAGCCCGCGCACGATTGTCACATCGAACTGCAGATATTCCTTGCATCCCGCTTCACCGACGAGTTCCATCAGTTCATTGAGCGCGCCCAGTCCTTCGCAACCGGAAAGTTCAGAGGACAGGGAGTTCATGTCCGGAAGGGCAAGGAATCGGTTTAGATCATCCACCTGGCGTTTTTTCAATCCGGCGTCCAAGAGCATTTCCGTGAAAGTTGCTTCATTGACCTTGTCCCGTTTATCCATGATTACCATCACCGGTTCATGCATCTCTTCCGGGACTTCTATTTTAGCCAGGATGGAATTCAAAACGCGCCTGTCATTGATGAAGATGCGGATGGATTCCGCATCCAGTCCCATCGCCTCGCACGCGGAAATCAGGAGCATCAGGATTTCAGCCTCGGCCACAACCCCTGGTTGTCCGATGATGTCAGCGTTCCATTGGAAGTGCTCCCGGCGTCTGCCCTTTGTCATCCGTTCGTAGCGAAAACACTGGGGGATTGAAAACCAGCGGAATGGCATCGACAGGGAGCGCTGGTTCTGCAGCACCATCCGTGCCAGCGAAGGGGTCATTTCCGGACGGAGGCTCAGGCGTCTTCCCCCCTTGTCTTCAAAACTGTACAATTGGCGGCTTATTTCGTCTCCGGCTTTGCGGATGTAGAGTTCCTCGTGCTCCAGCACACAGGTGTCATATTCCTCAAATCCGCTTTTTACTGATGCCTCCCTCCAGATTTCAAACAGCCAGTTGCGCTCGCGCATCTGGTCCGGGAAAAAATCGCGGGTTCCCTTGACGGGTTGTAAATCCATTGTTGCTGGTGTTGTAGTCCGGTTTAATTTTGCCGTGCATTTGAAATTTCGACTAATGAATACAATAAATGCAATTTTATTAGGAGTTATAAACGCTTTGTCCCATTACTCTTCTCCAATTGCTTCCAGATCAGCCAGATCTTTTTTTCTTCCTGTAGCTCGCTTATTTGAAATAAATTCCTTTAAACCAATATAACAGACTGGAATATCTCCATATTTTCCATCGGTTCGACCATCTAATGCATCTTGCCAGGACACTCCTGTCAATGAAGTAATAATATCAATACGAACGGGATGTACACCAAGCTGTACCACTTTGTCAGGTTTTAGAAAATCCTCTAAAGTTAATCCTAATCCTCCAAATCCGAAATCGTTTAATGCGGATAGAATTCTTTGAGCATTCTCTGAATCGGGCTTCACATAAAAATCAATGTCCCCAGTGTAGCGAGGAGCCCCATGAAAAGCTAAGGCATACCCTCCTACGATCATGTATTTTACTTTATGAGCGTTGAACAACTTGAACAAATCTCTGAAGTCGGGTTGCACTTCCATGCATTTGTCTCCTTAAATATTCTACTGTGGCAATTCTTTCCTCTGACGATTTGTCTAACCAAAAAGACAATTCATCTTCGATGACAGATAAGTCCTTCAAATTATGACGTTTAATGGTTTTTTCTATCATTTCACTTTTCAAGGATTCACTAGCACAGAGTTTTTTCTATAATATTGATATTATATGAATAATAATTATGTCTATCAGATCTTATCCCTATAAATGAACCAAAAATAATATCATCATTTTTTGCAAACCATTAAGTTTTAAGCAAGGTTGGATTCCTCCGAAAAAATGCTTCATTTTTGGAGAAAGCCAAAGCGGATATTTCCCGGAAATCCTTCCATGCGAGAGACATGGCCGAACGGTTGCGAAGCAGATAAGATGGGTGGAAGGTGGGGAGCAGAGTCCATTTACGAAATTGCAGGGGCTTGCCGCGCGCCTTGGTGATCCCCGGGATATTGGGAATAAGCGCCCTGGTTGGGACATTGCCAAGGGTGACGATTAACCGCGGGTCAATCAGTTCCAGCTGGCGTTCGAGGATGCTCATGCACGATGCAATCTCAACCGGCTCAGGATTGCGGTTTCCCGGCGGGCGGCATTTGACCACGTTGGTAATGTAGACGTCCTCACGGTCGATTCCAATTGTATTGATCATTTTGGTCAGCAGTTTCCCCGCCCGTCCCACAAAAGGCTCTCCCTGTGCATCTTCATCAGCTCCGGGGCCTTCTCCTATGAAAAGCAGGGAAGTCCGTGAAAGCCCGCTGCCGAATACCAGCCTGTTGCGGGTTTCTCCCAAGGGGCAGCGCATGCATCCACTGGTATTTTCACCGAGCTGCCGCAGATTGTCGCACTGCGCCGGGGTTGATGAGTGATGAGCGGGCCAATCCGGGGCTGCTGCTTGGGGTCCCGGAATGGGTTTTTCCGCTTTGCCGGTAAACAGGAGTGAATCCGCGGATGGAGGAAACAGGGTGGAAGGGGCCCCGTTTTGCTTAAGCATGGGGGGTGAGATGGAAACCTGCTGGCACTCGGTTTTCATCAATTCCCCGCGGATTTGTTTTTCATGAATTTCTACTTCCCTCAACTGCCCGGATATCGCAGTTTTTCCGGGGACGATTTTTCTCAGACCCTCAATCAGTTCCTGCAGTTCGATTTTCGGCATTGCCTCGATATTCAAATGCTGCCCCCCTTTCCGGAGAAGTGACTGCAAGTGGTTTTCCAGGCAAAGCAGAAGTGTGGGATAATCCATCACCTTCCTGTTTACAGGATATAGCGGCTGAGGTCCTGGTTTTTCAGCAAATCAGACAAACGGCCGTGGATGTAGTCCGGAGTGATGTTGATGGTCTGCCCGTTCAGTTCGGTGGCCTCGAAGCTTACTTCTTCAAGCAGTTGTTCCATTACTGTGTGCAGCCTCCGTGCGCCGATATTTTCTGATTCCTCGTTGATGCGGCAGGAGATTTCCGCGATTTCCTCAATCGCTTCCTCGGTGAACTCGAGAGTCACCTGTTCTGTTTTGAGCAGCTCGGTATACTGCACGATCAGTGCATTTTTCGGTTCAGTCAGGATTTTGATGAAATCCGCACGACTCAGAGATTGCAGTTCAACCCTGATCGGGAAACGGCCCTGCAGCTCGGGGATCATGTCTGAAGGCTTGGACAGGTGAAACGCCCCGGCGGCAATGAAGAGGATGTGGTCGGTGCGGATCGGCCCATACTTGGTGTTGATGGTTGAACCTTCGACAATCGGCAGAAGATCGCGCTGCACCCCTTCCCGGGAGACATCAGGTCCGTGGGCATGACTGCGTCGGGAGGCGATTTTATCCACTTCGTCGAGAAACACGATCCCGGTCTGTTCAACCCGGGTGACCGCTTCACGGGTAACTTCATCCATATCAATCAGCTTGCCGACTTCTTCCTGCTGCAGTATCCCACGGGCGTCCTTGATGGAAACCCTGCGCCGCTTCTGCTGTTTGGGCATGATGTTCGAGAGCATGTCCCGGATATTCATGTCCATGTTGTCGTTGAGAGAAATAGGCATCAGTTCCATCACCGGGCCTCCCGCGCGCTCTGCCACGTCCAGTTCCACCATCTTTTCCTCAAGCACTCCGTTACGCAGTTTATCCCTGAATTTCTCGCGGGTGGGGTTCTCTTTCGGTTCCTCGTCCGCGTTTTCTCCGGAAGCCGGGGGGAGCAGGATATCCAGCAGACGTTCCTCAACCATCGCTTCCGCTGCTTCCTGTTTGCGTGCCATCTGCTCCTGGCGCACCATGTTGGCGGAATAATCTGCAAGGTCGCGGCTGATTGACTCCACGTCCCGGCCGACGTAGCCGACTTCGGTGAATTTGGATGCCTCAACCTTGATGAACGGGGCATTGACCAGTCTTGCAATGCGGCGCGCAATTTCGGTTTTGCCCACCCCGGTGGGGCCGATCATGATGATGTTTTTCGGCAGTATCTCATCCTTAAGGTCATCACCCAGCTGCAGCCGGCGCCAGCGGTTGCGCAGGGCAATGGCCACTGCTTTCTTGGCATCCGTCTGCCCAATGATGTATTTATCGAGGGAGGAGACGATTTCTTTTGGGGTCTGATTCGCTTCGTTTTGTATGTCTTCCATGTTTCGTTTAATTCCCCTTGAAGGTCAATTCCTCGAAAGTGATTCGATCATTTGTGTAAATGCAGATATCGGACGCGATTTGCATGGCCTTCCCCGCGACTTCCCTGGCAGTCAGGGAAGAATCCATCAGTGCCCGCGCGGCGGCAAGGGCATACATGCCTCCCGTACCGATGCCGATCAAGCCGTCATCCGGTTCAATAACATCCCCGTTGCCCGAAACAACCAGTGATGCTTCCTCGTTTGAAACCGCAAGCAGCGCTTCCAGGTTGCGAAGCATCTTGTCCGTGCGCCATTCCTTTGCCAATTCCACCGCCGAGCGGACCAGTTTGCCGTTGTATTGTTCCAGTTTTTCGTCAAACTTCTCAAACAGGGTGAAGGCATCCGCTGTTGAACCGGCGAACCCCGCAATCACTTTGTCATTGTAAGTCCGGCGGATTTTCCTGGCGGATGGTTTCATGATGGTGTTCGACATTGAAACCTGGCCGTCGCCGGCCATCACCACCTGGTTGTTCTTGCGAACACTAAGGATGGTTGTCATGGTTTAAAAATAGGGTTAATTGATGAATATGAAGAGGCATGCATTTGTTATTGATGATCCAAGGAAACTGTCCAGGTGGGCAGTTTTACATCATTTTGAGAAGAGGGGCGGTTGTTGATTCAAAGTGTTTGAGGGGTTTCTATACACATGAGATTTTTTAAATACGGGTCAAAACTCTGTGATGCCTGGAAAGCGTCCGGCACGTAAAAAAGCTTTTTGGGCATCACCGAATTAGAAAATCACCCATCCTGTACACACGCGGAGTTTCATGTTGAAATACCGGCAGCTTTCAACGGCGCAGGTTTGAAAATCTGTGCGGTTTAGTGTCTTAAAGTTTATCATGACCGTCTGCATTGTCCAGCGGGAGATCGCGATGAAGTTATGGAAGAGGGGTGAGCCGGGAACGTTCAATAATCCGGGAGGGAACGGTAGAAAGCGATAAAATAACTGACTCCGGTCCATACGGAGATGAAGGTAGATGCCCAGAGCAGCACAATTCCCACTTCATGAGTGGGAATGTAAAGGGTGGGGTAGTGTATCATCAAAAACCCGACGGCAAACATCTGGCTGATTGCCTTGAATTTACCCCCGCTGCTTGCCTCGATCACCAGTCCTTCCGCGGCCGCCATGGCCCGCAATCCGGTGACGGCAAATTCTCGGGTTATCAGCACCGCCACCAGGTACGCCGGGGCGCGTCCCATCCCGACCAGCAAAATGAGCAAAGTCAGGATCAGGATTTTGTCTGCAATCGGGTCCAGCAGTATTCCCAGTTTTGAATTATTTTTCTGATGCCGTGCCAGGACTCCGTCCCAATAATCTGTCATGCACGCAAAAACAAATATAACCCAGATGGCAACCAGGACCAGGTGATCTTCTTCCCAGACAACCATGCCCACATAGATGACGGGAACAAGCAATACCCGCAGTATGGTTAAATGGTTTGCCGTCAACCATCTGGAAAAGAACGCCACCACTTAGAGATTCCCTGCTTGAGATTGCAATGAAGAGGGGTATAATTTAATGATAACTTCATTGAAAATAGAAGATTTCTTCCTGCTTGTCCAAGGATTTCACTCATCCTGGATTCAGTTTTTCTGTCTGCATCATGGATCTCACCGTTCTCGGTTGGAATTTTCGCAACACCCCCCTTGAAGTGCGCGACCGCCTGGCAGGCCGTCCGGAGCAGCAGCTTGAACTGGGACAGCACCTGCGTGCCAGGTATGGCGTCAGTGAAGTGGTGTTGCTCGGCACATGCAACCGGACGGAGCTTTATCTTGTCAATCTGAAACCCCCTGCGGAAGAACTGCTGGCCTCGCTGGAGGATTATTGGAACATCCCCGAACTGGGTAGGACCCATTATCTTTTCCAGGATTTGCAGGCGGCGCGTCATCTCTTCCGCGTGGGCGCAAGCCTGGATTCAATGGTTGTCGGAGAACCACAAATCCTTGGTCAACTGAAAGACGCTTTTGAACGCTTTTCCGCCGATCAGCAGACGGGACGGATACTCTACGCGCTGTTCACCCGTGCGTTTTCCGTGGCAAAGAAGATCCGTACCGAGACATCAATTGGCGACAACGCGGTTTCCATCAGCTACGCAGCGGTCGAACTGGCACGCAGGATTTTCGAAGACCTTTCCCAACTGACCGTGCTGGTGGTAGGAGCTGGCGAGATGGCTGAACTGGCGATCCAGCACCTGTTGCGTGGTGGGACTTCCCAACTGAAAGTAACCAACCGAACTTTCGCCAATGCCGCCAAACTGGCAGAAAAATACCAGGGGTCAGTGATTCCATTCGAGCAGCTGGAAAGGGAACTGCACACAGCGGATATAGTCATCAGTTCCACTGGCGCGCAGGAATATGTTCTCCACCAGGAGCAGGTGCAAACGTGCCTGAAAAAACGCAAAGGGAAGTCGATGTTTTTCATCGACATCGCCGTACCCAGGGATATCGATCCAGGCATTAACGAACTACCGGGAGTGTATTGTTATGATATCGATGATCTGCAATCGGTTGTTGAGCGTAACAAGGAAGAGCGCATACGGCAGTCAGACACCGCGGAAAAATTGATCAGTGAAGAACTGGAGCGTGTTGAGATGTGGTTCAAATCGCTTTCCACCGTGCCTTTGATCCGCAATCTGCGGGCTGAGTTCCACCGCACAGCGCAAAAAGAATTAGACAAAACCATGGCCCGACTGCACTCCCTGACCCCCTCACAGCGTGAAGAGGTGCAGTCGATGGTCCGGGGAATGGTCAACAAACTTCTCCACAAACCTTCCACAAATCTGAAGGTCCTCAGCCGCAGGGAGGATATGCACCTTTATCTTGAACCCATCGCCGAATTGTTTGATCTCGATCCGCCGCGAGCCGTTTCCGAAGATACCGGCACGGGTCGTCCTGCCTTGAAACTGCTGAAAAAAGCTGATGCCTGAGCCGGTTCATTCTGCTCGGGACTCCGGAATATCAGTGTTGCGCATTGCCACACGCGGGAGTCAACTAGCGTTGTGGCAGGCGGAATGGGTGAAACAGCACATTTTGGAAAAGCATCCTGGGGTTACTGTGGAACTGGTGGTGTTGAAAACCACCGGTGACCGTGTACTGGATCGCCCTCTTTCAGAAGTCGGCGGAAAAGGGCTGTTTGTCAAGGAACTGGAAACCGCCATTCTGGAAAACCGTGCGGACCTGGCGGTGCACAGCATGAAAGACGTCCCCGGCCAGCTTCCTGCAGGCTTGGAGATTTCGGTTATCGCCAAACGCGAAAACCCGGCGGACGCGCTGGTCAGCAGGGATGGACATTCCCTCGATTCCCTTCCGGATAATTCCCTCGTCGGTACCAGTTCATTGCGGAGGGGAGCGCAGATCAAGCAGCTTCGTCCGGACTTGAATATCCGTTCTTTGCGCGGAAACGTACCTACCCGGCTGCGCAAACTGGATGAAGGGGAAGTCGATGCGGCAGTGCTGGCGGTTGCAGGTTTGAAACGTCTGAAACTCGAAGACCGGATCAGCGAAATACTGTCTGTCGAAAGGATGCTCCCCGCAATCGGCCAGGGAGTGATCGGCATTGAAACCCGTGTAGGCGATCGAGCAACCAGCGACCTGCTCGCCCATCTGGATGATCCTGAAACCAGGGATTGCGTTTGCGCGGAACGCCAGGTTTTGATTGACCTGGAAGGGAACTGCAGGTTGCCGATCGCGGGTTATTGTACACTGGCAGGCAATTACCTTCACCTGCGTGCCCTGCTGGCATCCCCTGACGGATCTCTGATGATCCGGGAGTCCGGTCAGGCGACGAGAAACAGCGCCCGCGAATTGGGCGGCCTGGTGGCGGAACAAGTGCTGAAAAACGGAGGCAGGGAATTGCTGAACAGCCTCTAAATTCATATGGAAAATTCATGAACCAGCCAACACTTTCCCCTTCCAATCCTCCCCATTGGCGGGTTGCCATCATCGGTTCCGGCCCCGCCGGTTTTTATGCTGCCGGGGAACTTTTCCGCCGGCAGGAATACCCGGTGAAAGTCGATATGTTTGACCGTTTACCCACGCCTTATGGATTGGTGCGGGGGGGAGTGGCGCCGGATCACCAGAAAATCAAATCTGTTACCAAGATTTTTGATCGCATTGCAGGAAACGAATTTTTTCGTTTTTTCGGAAATGTTGAATTCGGCAGGGACCTCACCCGTGCGGAGATGCTTGCGCATTATGATGCGCTGCTTTACTCGGTTGGCAGCCGCGCTGACCGCAGGCTGGGCATCCCCGGGGAGGAATTGCAGGGAAGTCATTCGGCGACGGAGTTTGTCGGGTGGTACAACGGACACCCGGATTACCGGGACCTGCGGTTCAACCTCGATTCCGAGAAGTCGGTTGTCATCGGCATGGGCAACGTTGCCATCGATGTCGCCCGCATCCTTTCTCACCGGGTTGAGGAACTGCGCTGCACGGACATGGCGGATTATGCAGTCGAAGCGCTGGCAAAAAGCAGGGTGAAAGAAATCTGGGTGGTGGGCAGAAGAGGGCCGGTGCAGGCGGCATTCACGCCAACCGAGGCCCGCGAACTGATGCACCTGCCGGATACTCAAACGATCCTTGAGGCCAATGCGCTGGAGCTTGACGAGGTCAGCAATGAATTCCTCGAGAACGAGGCGGGAAAGGATGTCAGGAAAAACATGGAACTGCTGAATGCCATGCAGGAGAATCCCATGCGCGAGAAAAAAAAGCGGCTGCACATTATGTTCCAGGCATCCCCCACGGAAATCATCGGTGAAGATGGACACGTGAAACGCGTGCGCTTGACCCGTAACAGCCTGGTTGCCGATGTTTCAGGCAGGATACGCGCGGAACCTACTGATCATTCGCTTGAACTGGAAACCGGGCTCGTGTTCCGCTCGGTGGGTTACCGCGGGGAACAGTTGCCGGATGTGCCCTTTGACTCCCGGACCGCAACCATCCCCAACACCATGGGGCGTGTCAGGGATAACGATGGGAAACTCAGTTCAAATGAATTTGCCGCGGGATGGATCAAACGCGGACCGAGTGGAGTGGTCGGCACCAACAAGCCTGACGCGATAGAAAGCGTGAAACAAATGCTGGATACCTTCGACGCACCCGCAAGGGACCCGCATGAAACCGGGGGAATCGATGACGTCAAAGAACTCCTCGATTCGAAAGGAGTCGATTACGTTTCATTCCAGGATTGGAAACACCTCGATTCGCACGAGGTGAAGGAAGGTTCGGCTCTTGAGCGTCCCCGCAAAAAAGTTTGTTCCATCCCGGAAATGCTGGCGGTGATACACCGCGGAAGACAGGGCCGGTGAGCGGGCTCAGGCGACATCCGCACCAACTGCCTCACTGACCGTGCTGTACTCATCCGCAAGCAGCAGTTTCACGAGTTCCTGTTTTATAGCCCGGACCAGCCCCGGGCCCTCATATATCAGCGCGGTATAAACCTGGACGGCGGATGCGCCGGCGCGGATAGTTTCGTACGCGTCCCGCCCATTAAAAATACCTCCCACGCCGATCACCGGCATTGCACCTCCGAGTTCTTTGAAAAGGAGCCTGACGGTCGCAAGGCTTGCTTTCCGCAGCGGCGCCCCACTAAGGCCCCCGGTTTCATGTTGACAGGTGCTTTTCAGAGCATGACGATCCAGTGTGGTGTTGGTTGCAATCACTCCCTGAAGCGGAAATTTCCGCAGTATTTCAGTGCATTTCAGCAGCATCCCCGCTTCCCAGTCAGGGGCCAGTTTGACCAGCAGGGGAGTGCGTCTGTCTCTCGGTCCTTCCAGTCTCTCCCTTTCCCCGCAAACTGCGTCCAGAAGCCGTTCCAGTGCTTCTTCCTCCTGTAGTCTTCGGAGGTTTTCCGTGTTTGGAGAACTGATGTTCAGCGTGAAATACCCGGCTGGTTCATGTAGACGGTTCAGCGCCTGCACATAATCCACATGCGCTTTTTCGAGAGGAGTGTCCTTGTTCTTGCCGATGTTTATGCCGAGCATGCCTTTTGCGGCATTTTCTTGAAGACGCCCGGCCATGGCGTCGACTCCGGCATTGTTGAAGCCGAGGCGGTTGATTAATGCCCGGTCTTCCATGAGCCGGAAGATCCGGGGTTTGGGATTTCCCTCCTGTGCGCGTGGTGTCACTGTTCCTACCTCGATCAATCCGAATCCCAGCGCGAACAGCTGGTTGAAAATACGGGCGTCCTTGTCAAATCCCGCGGCCAGCCCAACCGGATTGGTTATCTGCTGCCCCCACAGGCTTGTTTGCAGTAACGGCGATTCCCACCCGAACATGGTTTTGATCATTGATTCAAAGCCCGCAATTCTGCTGCCGGATTCAACCCATGCCAACACCCGTTCATGTGTCTGTTCCGGGTCTCCCCTGAACAAAAAAGGTCTTATATGCGGGTAGAACATCATCCCTTAAAAGCCTTTGTTTCAGAAATGAGCCTCCAGTTTCTCCACGATCAATCGTCCGATGTTCAGGGAAGAAGTGGCGCCGGGGGAGGGGGCATTACCGACATGGATGACCCGTCTGGATTCCTGTATCCAAAAATCGTCCAGCGGTTTCCCGTTCGGGCTGACAGCCTGTGCGCGAATCCCCGCCGGCGCGGCTTCCAGGTCTTCTTCCTGAATTTCCGGGATCAACCGACGCAGCGCGCGGACGAAGGCACGCTTGCTGAAGGAACGCCACATCTCTCCCACTCCGGTGCGCCAGTGCCTCGAAGCAAGCTTGAGGAACCCCGGATAGGTCAGTGTTTCCGCCAGTTCACCCCAGTTGACGGTTGAACGGGTGTAACCTTCACGCGCAAATGCCAGCACCGCGTTGGGTCCGCATTCCAGCCCGCCGCCGATCATGCGTGTAAAATGTACCCCCAGGAAAGGGAATTTCGGATCGGGTACAGGATATACCAGGTTCCGGCATAGGTGTTGTCTGTCCCCGCGGACGGTATAGTATTCTCCACGAAACGGAATTATTTTCGCCTGTGGAGGTTCCATCATGGCGGTGATCCGGTCTGAATAAAGCCCCCCGCAATTGACCAGGAACCGTGATTCAAATTCCCCGCGTGTGGTCTCAACCAGGACATGGTCCGATGAAGAACGCATGCCGAGTACGCGTGCTGAACAGACCAGCTTGTTTCCGGTTTTTTCAAGCGCCACTGCCGCAAGCCGGGCGCACACCTGTTTGAAATCGACAATTCCCGCGTCGGGTACATGGATCGCGCGGATGCCTGCAACATGTGGTTCAAGCTGCTTCAATTGTGCGGGTTCAATCATCTCGCAGTGGATACCGTTGATCGAACCACGCTGGTAGATGTCTTCCAGCACCGGAAGTTCTGTCTCGCAAACTGCGACAATTACTTTCCCGCATATTTCATATGGGATCTCCTCCTGTTCGCAGAACTGCTCAAGGCGGCGTTTACCTTCACGGCAGTTTTCCGCCTTCAGTGAATCAGGGCGATAGTAGATACCTGAATGCAGAACTCCGGAGTTGTGACCGGTCTGATGCAGCGCAAGCTCGGGTTCTTTTTCAAGCAGGGTCAGCTTGAGCTGTGGATGCCTCCGTGAAAGCTCATGCGCGGTTGCAAGCCCAATGATACCTCCACCCACAATGATTACATCGTTTGTTTGCATGGAATGGAAAAGTGGATTGTCATTTCTATTTCCCGGCCTGTCTGGATAATGCGAGGGGGACGGCGGGATAACTGGAAAATTCGCGGGATTGTTTTCAGCCTCTTTAAATTTAATTTTTGGGCATTTTGTCGAAAACTACTCTTAACCCCTTACCTATTTTGCAAGGTGAGGGGTAAATTCGGAATCGGAATCGAAATCGGATTTCGATCCCGATAGCGATCCCGAATGTATGTGTTCCGGTCATGAGACGGACTGCGAAACCATCGTCAGGGTGGACCTGTGAAGTTATGCCTTTTTTTGTCAGGAATCATCAGGTGGTTGATTTCATGGAAGATTTGATTCATGCGTCACTGATCAGGAACACCACCAGTTCCTTGGGTCCATGCACCCCGTACACCAGCGTTTGTTCGATGTCAGCAGTTTTCGAAGGCCCGGAAACAAGCAGGGCGTTGGTGGGCATCCCGGAACTCCAGCTGCCTTTGCGCATCGCTTCCGAAAAAGTGGAGTGAATTTCGCTCGCGTAAAGCACGGCAAGGTGGATGGGTGGAATCAACGACAACAATCGCGGTTCATTTTGAGTGGGCCACAGTATCAGGCTGCCTGTTTCGGCAATACCTCCCAGGGTTGTAGTAATCCCGGCATCAATGGAAAACAGGGTTTGTTTGCATTTTTCAATCGGTTTGTCATAAGGGACCAGATCCGGGATAGATTTCGGGGTGCGCCGTTTCATGGATTTCAGTTTTTTGTCCAGACCGGTGTTGGGTCCGTAGAGCAAACGTTTCAGTTTTTTCTCTTCGGAAACATTTCTCAGGGTCCGTCCGAACCCTCTGTCCGTGCACGGATGAACCTCGGTCTGGACCGATTCCATACAACTTTTCAAGCGTGCGGATTTTTCATCGGTGTCCCATTCCTGTTTGGGAACTTGGGGGAGTGATTCCGCAATGAAACCCACTCCGAGTGTTCCCCTGGTCTTTTTCAAACGTCCCAGGATTTTCATCCGCGAGGAGGCAGTTTCACTCATCATCCACTCCTGCTTCCTCAACCATCTGGTGCAGTGTTTTTTCCGCAAACCGGGGTTTGCTCCGGGATTCCGTCCAGCGCCTGAGGATTGGGAATTTCCCTGGAAGCAGATGACCTGTGCGGGAGAGAAACCTGGTCTTCAGACGGTAGAGTTCCGGAAAGGATAAAACCGTTTGCCACCCTTTCCAAATGAACGCTTCAAGTCGCGCTTTTCCCCCTTCAAGGTCCGTCCACGGAACGGAGCGTTTCGTTGAAACACGTTTTTTTCTCAGGCGCAACAATATATCCGTGATGGGGATCTTCACCGGGCATACTTCAACGCACGCTCCACAAAGGCTGGAAGCATCAGTGAGGTGCCCGGCGACATCAATGCCTTTCATCTGCGGTGTGAGAATTTTGCCGATCGGCCCAGGGTAGACCGACTGGTAGGCGTGTCCGCCGATGCGGGTGTAAACCGGACAGTGGTTGATGCAGGCGCCGCAACGGATGCAGAGCAGGGTTTCTCTGAGCTGCCGGTCTTTGTAGATGCGTGAACGTCCGTTGTCCAGCAGCACGAGGTGCACTTCGCGGGGTCCGTCCATTTCTGCCGCTTTGCGTGGCCCGCTGATCATGTTGAAATACGTTGTGACTGCCTGGCCCGTCGCGGAACGCGTCAGCACTGTCAGCAGGGGGGGGATGTCTTCCAGGGTTTCGACCACCTTTTCGATCCCCATCACTGCCACGTGCACGGGAGGCAGAGTGGTGGAGAAACGCCCGTTTCCTTCGTTTTCTACCAAACACAGGGTGCCCGTCTCGGCGACGGCAAAGTTAACCCCGGAAATGCCGAGATCCGCGTCATGAAATTTGTGCCGCAGCACTTCACGCGCGGTGGCGGTCATTTCTTCAGCGCTTTCGGTGTAGTTCCGTGGATCCACCTTCTCATGAAACAGGCGCGCGATCTGGTCTTTGTTCTTGTGGATCGCGGGCATGATAATGTGCGAAGGGGTCTCCCGGTCCACCTGGATGATATATTCCCCAAGGTCCGATTCCAGGGTTTCAATCCCGTTTTGTTCAAGAAATTCGTTCAGTCCCATTTCTTCGGAGACCATCGATTTGCCCTTTACCGCGAGCTTCGTTTTTGCCTCCCGCGCAATGCCCAAAACGATCCTGTTTGCCTGGTTCACCGTCTCCGCCCAGTGAACCTGGATTCCGTTTTGGACACACTTTGTCTCCAGTGTTTCCAGCAGCTCCGGAAGCCTTGCCAACGCTTTTCTGCGGATATCCCCGGCTGCGTCGCGCAGGGTTTCAAATTCCTCGGAATCTGGGAACATCGCCTGCCGCTTTTCCATCAACCCGGTCATGGCACGGTTGAAGTTGCGACGCAGCCGCGGGTCCTTCAATGCCGCGGTTGCCGTGTTGAGGAATGTGGTTTCGGAAAGTTCATGCATGGCGTCATTCCGGGGCATTCCCGCTGGTGCGTCTCAACAGAAAAGTGGCGATGTGTTCCGTGCGCAACGGAGAGCCGGTTTTCTCCAGAGCACCGCCGATGTTCATCAGGCATCCGCAATCGGCGCTGAGCAGCAGTTCGGCTCCCGATTGCGCGGCATGCGTGCATTTGTCCTTTACCATCTCGGCTGAAATTGCAGAGTGTTTGATGGAAAAAGTGCCGCCGAATCCGCAGCATTCATCTTTATGGTTCAGTTCCACCTGTTTCACGTTTTCCAGTTGTTTGAGCAACTGCCTGGGTTCGCTGTCCACGCCCATTTCCCTCTTCGCGTGACAGGAACTGTGCCAGGCCACGGTAACCGGAGGACCGATGTCGCGCCAGTCGACTTTCAATACATGCACAAGAAATTCGGTGAGTTCAAAAACACGCCCGGAAAAACTCTTGACTGATGACGACAATGGGTCATTGACGAAAAGGTCTTCGTAATGACGGGTCATCATTGCTGCGCAAGAACCGGACGGGGTGACGATGGGTATATTTTTCGGGAACAGTGGAACCTGCTTTCCCGCCACGGCTTTGGCTTCCTGCTGATAGCCCGAGTTGTAGGCGGGCTGTCCGCAGCAGGTTTGCCTGCGCGGATAAATCACGCGCATCCCTTCACGCTGCAAAAGACGGATCCCCGCCATGCCCGCCTCGGGATAGAGCACGTCCGCGAGGCAGGTGCCGTAATAATAAACCGCTTCCGGTTTTTCCGGGTATGTTCTCTTATGCATGACTTCCTTTGATAGCCGCGTCTAAATCTAACACGCCTTCAAACCACGGGAAACATAAAATCTGAAGATAGGGTTGATGTATTCGTAAAAAATCGTCATGTTGGGGCACGGCGCGCAGTGCCCCTACGTGCGCAGTGCCCGTACCCTTGAAAAGGGTCTAAAACCTTTTCAAGGTAGCTTAATGCGTTTTTCAAACCACTGATTAGCGGATATGGACATGATGCGCCGGTTTATGGAAGGCAATGAGGCGATAGCCAGGGGCGCCCTGCGGGCGGGCTGCGATTTTTATGCGGGTTACCCCATCACTCCCGCATCCTCGATACTCACCCACGTGCAGGACCTGTTCACTGAATCCGGGGGGGTGGCAATCCAGTGCGAGGATGAGATTGCTTCGATAGGTTTCTGCATCGGCGCGGCCATGAGCGGACGAAAAGTGTTAACTGCCACGAGCGGCCCTGGGATGAGCCTTTACAGTGAAAACATCGGACTCGCCATCATGGGGGAAACGCCGATGGTGATCGTTAATGTGCAGCGGCAGGGACCTGCAACCGGTTCGGCCACCAAGGGCGCTGAAGGGGATGTGCAGTTCACCCGCTGGGGGACCTCCGGAGGAATGCCGGTCATCGTGCTTTCACCGGCCACGGTGGAAGAGGCCTATCTACTGAGCTACATCGCCTTCAACTACGCGGAAAAATACCGCCTTCCGGTGTTCCTGCTGACCAGCAAGGAACTGTCGATGACCCGGGAAACGGTTGATCTTGAAAAAATCGGCCTACCTCCCTTGGTGCAGCGTAAGAAAATCGGTTCGGAAAACCCGGCTCTTCCGCATTATTTTGAGCACCCCGCTGAGGTCCCCTCAATTGCTGATTTTGGCGGAGACTCGGTCGTACGGTTCACCACCTCAACCCATGGAAAGGATGCCTACCTGACGACCGACCCGGGAATGATCCAGGAAATGATCGATCACTACGAGGCGAAAATCATGGATAATCTTGAGCATATCTCCATGGTGAAAAAGGATTATCAGGAAAACGCGGAAACCCTGGTCATCAGTTATGGTGTTACATCACGCTCGGTGAAAGTCGCGGTCAAGGAGGCGCGCGAGCAAGGAAGGGCCGTTTCGTCATTGGTTTTGCAAACCCTGTGGCCGGTCCCGGAACAGCAGATTATAGACGCGCTTTCAGGAATTAAAAAAGTCGTTGTCCCGGAAATGAACATGGGGCAGTATGTGCTGGAAATCCAGCGCCTCGTTTCCCGGGACACACAAGTAGCGGGGATTCACCGGATGAACACGGAACTGATTTCTCCGCGGGACATCCTCACGGAAGGAGGACTGCTGTGAAAAACCATGAAACATACCTGAACCCGAAACCGGGAGACTTCCCTTTCTGTCCCGGCTGCGGGCACACGATGATCCTTGATGCCCTGAACGATGCACTGGTAAAACTCCAGCTTCCTCCGGAAAAGGTGGTGATGGTTACCGACATCGGCTGCATCGGACTTGCGGACCGGCACTTCACCACCAGCGCCTTTCATGGTTTGCATGGACGCTCAATCACCTATGCCTGTGGAATGAAACTCGCGCGTCCCGATTTGCACGTGATTACGCTGATGGGCGACGGCGGCTGCGGCATCGGCGGCACACATCTGCTCAATGTCTGCCGCCGCAACATCGGCATCACCCTGATTGTCGCAAACAATTTCAATTACGGCATGACAGGCGGGCAACACTCCGTCTCGACCCCGGTCGGGGGCAGCACGGTCTCAACCCCTCTGGGAAACGTGGAACGTCCACTGGATATTTCCGGGACAGCCGCCGCAGCCGGTGCTTCGTGGGTGCGGCGCACCACCAGTTTTGAAAAGGATTTATCCGACTGCATGGTTGAGGCAATCCGCCAGGAAGGGTTTTCGCTGCTCGAAATCTGGGAACTCTGCACTGCATACTATGCGCCCCGGAACAAGGTCAAAAAAACGGCTTTGTATGAAATGTTGGAACCTTCCGGTTTCACACTGGGCATGGTCGCGGACAATCCGGCGCCTGAATACAGCGCCGGTTTCCACCAGGCGCTGGAGCAGTCGGGAGGAATCAAACCCCGTGGCAAAAGCGTAATAAACCGCGGGTTCTCATCAAAACTGCAAAAACAAACAGGGGTCCTGATCGCTGGCGGCGCGGGTCAGAAAGTACGGTCCAGCGCCGGCATCTTTGCCTGTTCCGCCATCAGCGCCGGATTGCATGCGACCCAGAAGGATGACTACCCGATTACTGTGAAGACCGGGCATTCGGTGAGCGAGTTGATCATCAGTCCGCATCCCATCGATTTTACCGGCATCGATCCCCCTGATTATACACTTCTGCTATCCCCGGAAGGTTTGAAACGCACCCGTGATAGGATTGCCCGGCTGCCGGATGATGCGGTGGTTTTGGCCGAGGAAACACTCGAACTTCCTGAAACCCGCGCCGTGGTGCTCAGGGCCCCTTTTCAAAGCAAGGCGAAATCCATCGACCGTCACGGGCTGACGCTGGTGGCCCTGGGGGCCCTGCTGCGGAAAAGCGGCATTTTCCCGCTTGCCGCGGCGGAAGCATACATACGGGATATCCGCGGCCAGGGCATGATGGAAAAAAACATCAGCGCATTGAATGCCGGCGCGGAACTGGTTGACATAAGCTGATCCTGTGCGCTTTCTGAACCACAAAGTCTGGAAGGCGGGTTTTCAACGGAGATTCAACATTCCTCATGCGCTGAAGCTTGATTTATTTCCGGCCGTCCTGATTTGTGCTGCAAGCCTTGCTTGACGTTTGCGCGGGATTCTGGGAAGGTGCTGAGCAGTCACATGGAAGTGACTCAACTGCATTAAATCCGAATTGACATGGAGGTCGTTTTGTCGGCAAAGAAAATCGAACCGGTGAGGCTGATCAGCCTCAGGTGGGATGACCCTTGGGAGAAATACGAACAACGGACGAAACTTGGGCCGCGCGGTGAACAGGCCGAACTGGTGACCGATATACGGGTGAGTCGAAAAAAACCACGCGGTCGGCATTCCTGTGACTTCAAGAATATGCGGGTGTTCCTTGCTGTTGCGCCGGCCAATCAAAAAAACGTATCTGCTCCTGATCCTTCCACGGATAAGCCGCGCAACTGAGCAAAATAAGTGCAGGCAGAACAAGTGGACCCGCGGGCATTCGAACCGCAAACATCAGGCTCAGCAGAAAGTTGTTTATTTCCGTATGCCGGTGTGATCACAGGCAGCATTCTTTCTTGATTCATTTAAGCATCCGGGAAATGCATAGGATGCTTGTAGAATCTACTTGATAAATAACCCATTCAACTTCCGGGGACCGTCATGATTATCAATGAGTTCGTCCATATCCTGATTCAAATCCTGATCTATTTTGCCGTGAGCCTCCTGGCCCTCTTCATCGGCAGAAAAGTGCTGGACTGGATCACTCCCTATGATCTGGATTATCAGACTTCTGAAGTCGACAACCTTGCGGCGGGACTAACCGAAGCGGGGTTTTACCTGGCCATGGCGATCATCGTCCACGCATCTGTTTCAGGCCAGGTGAACTACGGAATTTTCACCTTCATTGACCCGGAGGATCCCGGACGATTCGCGGTGCTTGCCGCGGAACTGATCACCACTGCTGTTTACCTGGTGATTGGCCTGGTCTGCCTAAGTTATGGACGAAAGGCGCTGGATTGGCTCACTCCCTTTGATTTGAACAAGGAAATCGAGACCGACCGCAATGTCGGTGTGGGGGCGATTGAGGCGGCGTTTTATGTCGCAATCGCGATCATCATCCATGGCATAGTTGCCTGACTGCGCCAAGCGTTGCGCCTGTCTGCGCCAGCCTGTGCGACTCAGACAGGTGCGACGCACAAGCAGGCGGCAGGCAGGCCTGGTTGCGCTCACCCCTTCCGCGGGAAACACGGAGCATTTTTGATGTCCTTTCAGCTCGCGCTGCTTCTTGTCTTACTGACCCTCTTTCCGGTCAGCGGATTTGCAGCGGACCCGGAGGATTATGCGCGGCTGACGAAAACGGGAATCTGCAGGCGTTGCAACCTGCAAGGCGCTAACCTGCAGGGAGTGGACCTGAAAGGCGCGAACCTGGGAGGGGCTAACCTGAGGAATGCTGACCTGTCACTGGCCAATCTGGAACAGTCAAACCTGGGTGCTGCTGACCTGCGGGGCGCCAACCTGGAACGGACGTTCATGAATGAAGCGATCCTCTGTAATACGACCATGCCTGACGGCCGCATTGAATACAGCGGTTGCGCACTGCCTACACTGAAACAACTGCTGAATGCACTTGAACGCCGCTGAAACGGATCAGCAAAAATAGCTTTCCTGCATGCCGCTTGGCGCAGGCCGGTCCGGTTTGGATCATGCACGGACCCTATGCAATCGGGGGGATGCGCGATCATCCTGTAGGGGAAAGACCCCGGTGTTTGCCCGAAAGTAGGCCCCTGTGTGTATCTTCAGTTACTTATCGAGAAGCTGCATCAAAACACAATCCCCACGCCTGTCATAATCTGGTACACCCCGCCTTCCAGTGAACTGTGCAGTCGGTCTGTAATCCCGGATGCAACGCGTTCAAAATCGTTGAACTTGTACTGCGTCATCCGGGATCCCACCAGCACCTCCAGAAACCCGAAAACCTCCAGTCCGATGACCGCGAAATAGGAGGTCGACCCCGCGCGGGTTTTAGCGGTCCAGGTATTGTTTGTGCTCGTGCTGGTTGTCTTGGCGCTTGAAGAATCGGTAGGCTGCCCCACGCCGAGCATCAGGGTGAAACGCTGTCCAAAGGTGTAGGAGAGGTCCTGGTAGTCCAGGGTTATATCGTTTTGATAGGAATTGACTTCATCGGAAACAGTGACCCTGGAGGTGCCGAATCCCCATCCTTTCCAGGAAAAATGCTGCGCGTTCCAGGATGAAGTATATTTGCCGTCCACCCGGTCTCCGGAATAGTAGCGGAATCGGAAATCCGTGGGTGATCTGCGGGCGGCCTGTGCCCAAATGATACCCGGATCAAACAGCAGCAGGCAGAACAATCCAAGGGTCAGTTTAAGCAAATGCTGTTTGTTCCGCTGGGCCATAAGGAAAATGCGGGAAATAATTGTCCGGGTAAAAAAAGCCTGAAGCGTTTAGCATTACGGCAGGTGCAATGAAGAGTATGCAACCGACATTCCTAACGTCTGCTATGCACACAACCAATTGATGATGCTACTCCCTCTCCCGGGGGAGAGGGTTGGGGTGAGGGGAGAATCTTGTTCGAAATCGCTATCGAAATCGGACTTTGATAGCGATCCCGATTTCGATCCCGATTTGGATGTGAAAGGAAGTTATTGTCTTGATACCTGCGTGCTGACGCAAAACATAGGAAGACGACGCACAGTAGGAAGCCCCTGGAGCACTGTCGGCGTCAAACCCATTCACTCATAATGGAGGGAATTGGGCAGCACAACCGCTACTCAATCTGGCGTGAATAAAGCCGAAAGACTAAGCGATTGCGTAGACGACGAAGTAAAGGATGACAACCCAGACGAACACTCCGACGGAAGAAACCACCGTGGCCGAGACCGCGTTGATGCGGTCGAACAGGGATTGTACCGGCGGAGCGGTGTCATCCTCCACCTCGGTGGTGAATCCGGAAGCGGTTTCCGGATTGAGTTCCAGGGTGTGGTACTTCTCCATGTATTTACGTGTTGCCAGCCCGTTGACCCAGGCCAGCGACATGGGGAAAACATCGCGGTTGAAATGGACATGGTACATGTGGACACTGAAGGGGAAAAAAGCGGCCAGCATCGCTTCGTCTCCATGCATTGTCCAGAGGGACTGCAGCCAGGCCAGGGGCATGTAACGCATCGCGCTTTCCATGTACAGCATTGCCAGCCCGGTCAGCCCCATCACCAGCACACCCCAGATGGCGCCGAGATAGTCGAATTTCTGGAACCCGGTGTAAAAACCCAACCTGGGTAGTTCAGGTCGCAACCCTATATTATAACGCATGTGCTGCCAGAAATCGTCCGCGTCCTTCAGGCGTGGCAGGATCGGCTGCTTGTAAAAAGGCACCCGCCAGTTGAGCAGCAGGTAATAAATTGCATGGAAAAGTCCGAGGAAAACAATCGTCAGTCCCGCGTACTTGTGAAGCAGGGTCCGGTTTTCTACCCCTCCCAGCGTCTCGATGATCCAGCCGGCCCACCAGGCATCCGGGAACTTCATCGGCATGCCGGTGACCACAGCCATCAGCACCGACAGCATCAGGATCAGGTGTTGCAGGCGACCCAGCAGGCTGAACCTGCGGTAACGTCGTTTATCCTTCACTGTTGTTCTCCCTTATCAGGCTGCGGATCTGGTCGATGATGATGTAAATGCCGAACATCAGCAGCACCCCGATTGCGAGCGCTTTGAAAAAAGTTTCCGCCAGCTGCACCATGTTCATTCCCGCGAATTCGTAATGTGATTCGCGCAGGCTCCTTCCCGGCAGAAAAGCCAGGCGGGCGCCCTGGGAATCATCGATGAACAGGGACATCCCTCCCTCCGGGTAGTGCATGGTTCCCTCAGCCGCTTTTCCGGAGAGCATTTCCGGGCCATGGCATCCGGCGCAGATGACGCCTAAGCGGTCCGGATGCATGGGGGAATCAGGGTGGCTGACCGGCAGGATTTTGGACCATTCACGCGTTGCGTGACAGTCTTCGCAATACGGTGCCCGTTTGCTGCCCAGCTTGCGCAGCCTGCCGTGAGGGGACCTCATGAACGAGTTGTAGGCCTTGGTGATGCTGTAACGAGACTTGCGGGTACTCATTTCTCGGTCCTGCAGATGACACTCGTAACAGCTCTTGCCCTTAAGCCCTCCCGCAATCGGAATATGCGGGGTGGCCGCCCTCAGTACGTAAAAGTTCAGGGGGATCAAAAAAAATATCCCCCCCAGCACGAGCATGATCCGGATTATGAATCCGGATAGGTAGCGGTACATTGCGCCCTCCCACTCAATATTGCAGGATTGCGTACTTCTTCAACTCCTCCTGCTTGGTCAAATTGAGCACCTTCTGCAGGTCTTCCGGCGAATCCTTTTCGTGATAGTGGCAGAGGTTGCAGGAATTCGGCTGTTTTTTCAGCCCCCCTGCGTCGATGCTCAGTTGTGGCGGGACCACGCGCATCTGGTGACTGCGGATATCGCCGGGCAGGGCGGTTTTCGCGGTGTTAGGCATGTGACAGCCGATGCAGTTGTTGACGCTGTGGACCGCATGGACCCCCTGTGGTTCAACCTGGTGGCAACTGTTGCACAGCACGTTTCCGGGCAGTTTAAGCTGGGACTTGTTGGAGTTGCCCTGGGCGTGGGGACTGTGACAGTCCCAGCACTGCACCCCGGACTGTTCGTGTCCGCTGTTCTGCCAGTCCACGTACTGCTGGTGATGCTTCTTCGGGCTGCCGTCGGGGTGAATGCCCGGTTTTTCGTCATAGGCGAAGTTCAACTGCCCGCCGGGCTTGTAATCGGCGGGATAGCCGAACTTGCCGTCCACGGATTTGCCGCGGTTGTGGCAGGAACCGCAGACCATTGCTCCGCGCCGCGGGTCCGGCAGGGCCGCCGGATTGACTATCGTAGCCGCCTTGTCGCCGATGTCCGCGATTACATGATTGCTGCCCGGGCCGTGGCACGCTTCGCAGGCCACTCCCTTGTCGCTCCAGGTCGTGCGGAATGTGTCGGTATTGGTGTCATGGTTTATCTTGGAACCCGTGTTATGGCACCCCGTGCAATTGTATTGGTAGGTGCGTCCCTTGTGATCCCAGTATTTTTTAGTGCCCGGTTCCAGTTTCTTCATGCCGTGGTAATCCACCCACTCCTGGGTCTGCACGTTCCATTGCACGGGCAAAATGTGCAGCGCCCCGTTCGGGAACTCGGTGACAAACCGCTGCTTCCAGAACCCGCCGATGACGTACTTCACCTGGTAGGTGTTTTCTTTCTTCTGGGAGTCAAGCGTGGTGACAAAATAATCGTCCCCCTTGCGGGTCATCCTGTTGGTGTAGCCCTTGACTTCCAAGGTGTTGTTCTTGCTGAAATCCGCCACGATGATATCCGGGTCGGCATCCTTGAACTTGTATGGGTGGAAGGTGCTCTTCCAGCCCTTGTAAATTTCCTCGTGACACGTTTTGCATTCCGCCGCCCCGACATATTGCGCCGGCTGACTGATGTCCACTTTCTGGTTCCCCTGCTCGCAGCCCGTCGTCAGCGCCAGTATCCCCAAAAGCATCATGAACGGTGCGGTCCATCTTCCCCGGTTTCTCATCGTATCCTCCGTATCTCTCAACGTGTTCCTGAACTCGGTGTGCCCCCGTTTTTGCCTCCTTTCCCGAACTTTGAAATTCAAATTTGATGCAATGCACGGATGTTGACAATTCGTAAAGTTACTCATCGTAATGTTACTGAGTGCCGAAGCGTCCATATCGCGGATGGTGGAACCCCCTGACCTTGCCACATAATAAGTTTGGCTCTGTGTGCTTAATGTGCTGATCTGTTCAAACTTGTCCCGGTTACACGTTGACGGCGCCCCAAACAGTGGAAAGTGAAAAAAGGCTTGTCATTTAACGGGATGAGCATCTGATAAACGGAACAGGGTTTTCCGCTGCACCCGGCGATCAGGCCGTAGGGGCGGACCTGTGTGTCCGCCCATCGTTGTGGCTCGCATTTGCCAAGATAAACGTTGGTTGATATGAAACCATGAGACAGATCTACATTGTCGATGACGAACCGGACGCTTGCAAAACGCTGGCGCTGCTGGTAGAGGACGCGGGCTACCGGGCGTCCGCTTTTCTCTGCGGGGAAGAAATGCTCCAGCAATTGCGGAATGGAATTCCGGACGTCATCCTGCTGGACCGCAAAATGGGGGAACACATGGATGGCCTGGCGGTGCTCGAAGAACTGGGCCGGCGGAAGGTGCCTTCACAGGTGATCATGCTAACCGGACACGCCGATGTCGAATCCGCGGTGGAGGCGATGAAAAGAGGCGCATACGATTATGTCCCCAAACCTTATGAAAGGGAAACTCTGCTTCACCGCATAAAACACGCGATCGAGAAAAAAGAACTGGTCTCCGAAGTTGAAGGTTTGAAACAGCGGCTTGACGCACGTGATTACCTGGAATCGATGATGGGCCACAGCGCGCAGATCCGAAAGGTGCACCAGGAGATTGAAAAAGTGATGATGACCGATTATTCCGTGGTGATCTACGGGGAAACCGGCACGGGCAAGGAAATCGTCGCCCGCGCGGTGCATGACTACAGTCTGCGCAGAGAGAAACAGTTTGTGGCCGTCGATTGCGGCGCTATCCCGGAAAACCTGATGGAGAGCGAACTGTTCGGATATCTGAAAGGAGCTTTCACCGGCGCGCACACAACGCGCGAGGGACGCTTTCAGCAGGCCGCGGGAGGTTCGATATTTCTCGATGAAATCAGCAACCTGACATATGAACTGCAAAAAAAACTGCTGCGGGTGGTGCAGGAACGCAAGGTGCAGAAAATCGGTTCCAGGCGCCTGGAACCGGTGGACGTGCGCTTCATCTCTGCTTCCAACCTGCCAATCGACGAGTTGGTGAAAAAGGGCGAGTTCCGCAAAGATCTCTATTTCCGCCTGGATGAATTCACCATCCGTATCCCCCCGCTGCGGGAACGCCGGGACGACATCCCCATGCTGGCCGAACGGTTCCTGAAAAATACCGAACTGCAACTGAAGCAGGGAAAACGCGAGCTTTCGCCGGCGGCACTCGGGGCCCTGCGGAACCATGAATGGCCGGGGAATGTGCGGGAACTGCAGAACGTGATCCGCCGGGCCACGTTGATAAGCGAGGGCAGCATCCAACCCGAACACCTGGCCCTGAACCTGGACCGCGCCGCGGTGTCCGAAACTGAATTGCCGACAATCGATACCGAGCGGGAACTGGACCTGAAACAGATGAAACAGGAATTTGCCGCGGTGGTGGAAAAGCGGGTGATTGCCGAGGTGCTGAACAAGTTCAGAGGCAACAAAAGCCGCACAGCCAGGTATCTCAAAATAGACTACAAAACACTGCTCACTAAAATCAACGACTATGGAATTAATTCCATGGTTTCTTCATCCAAGGCTGGGGAATCCCCTCCCTAATATTCCTCTTGCGCCCGCCGATTGCTCCTTCCCTGACAGTTTCAACCCACTGATATAAGAAGAGTTACGGAAAAAATCCCGCGCTCAAGGAATTTGGCAGATTATCTGCAATTTTAGAATCTAACGACTGTGCAGTGGGTGCACAGTGGTTATAAACCTCAAACTAAGGAGAACAAAATGGCTGTAGAAAAAGCAGTAGCATCCTCCAGCTTGGTCGAAGTGGTGGACCGCATCCTTGACAAAGGCATCGTTATCGACGCATGGGTTCGCGTATCCCTGGTCGGAATCGAGCTGCTGGCGATTGAAGCCAGGGCGGTGGTCGCATCAGTTGAGACCTTCCTGAAGTATGCGGAAGCGGTCGGGCTCACACCCGAAGCCGCGTAGCATCCAGAAGGCTGGATTTGAAGCGATATCCTTGAGGCTGCCCCAGCATCATAAAAAGGTCCTGCGGCAAGTCATCGCACTTGAACTCAAGCATATCAGCAACCCTTAACATTTAACCCGCATGCGCTTCACTCACTCACTGAGCATGCCTTTGCTGACCGGGAATCCCGCATGAGCAACCTGGACGACTTCCGCACTATTACCCGCAACATAGTCGATTCATACGAAGCGAAAGTAAAGACTGTCTCAAACCTGATGCGGCAGGTGGAGGGTAAGATTGTTGCTGCCTACGAAGATCAGCGCAACGCGATCGAAAAGATACGCGACACCCTGGCGGCGAATCAAAACCTGAGAAAACGCGATTTTGACCGGCTGATGGCGCCGGTGGTGGAACTGCAGGAAACCCGCCGGGAGCAGATCCGGGAGTTGATGAATGCATTCTGCCGCGAGGAAGAAGAAAACGCCGCTCAGTTGAAAGCGGTGCTGGAACCGGGGACGGGTTCCTCGCTCAATGATTTTGCCCGCCTGAAAGAAAAAATACTGGACCGGCCGCGGGATGCGGAAGCCCACCTGGGAGAACTGCTGAAGAGCTTCCACCAGGACCAGGCCGAACTGGATGTGTTGCTGCGACGCCTGCTGAACAAGGGGGAGCGGGTCCACCTGAAAGACGTGCGCAAGGCCATGCGCGCCTTTCAGAGGGACCATGCGGGCGACGGCGTGATCCTGGAGGACATCCTGAGAGAATTTTCCCGGGTGAAGGAAGCCATTTCACAACAGTGGGAGGCTGTGGACAACACGGTGGGGCTGCGCGGCTACGCGGCCCGTTATACTGAAGAAGCAATAGGTCATCCGGATTCGACCGAAGCCGCCTGAGCGGAATTTAAGGCTGGAGCATTCCGGGGAGACTTGAGTTAGTGAACGGCACTGCCTAAACGGCGAAGCGGGCTTGACTTAAGGCTGGAGTACCACTCGTTCTTAACTCAACTCCGCCTTGTGGCGTTGTTAAGTCAAGTCCGGGGGATTTAACAGGAACGCTCACGAGTAGCAGGAATTTTTTTAATGGACGGCGGGCAAGACCCGCTTTATTAGTTTAAATGGACAGAGATGTCCTCAAGATTTTAGAGGCGTATAAAAACCCCTCTAAAGAGTCGGCGCTCCCGTCTTGAGCATGTCTTCTCTTAATTAACGCACCCCAAAAAAGAGGTGATATGGGATATGCAGCGGAAGTACGAAGCATGGCTCAGGAGATCCTGGCCACTCACAAAGACAGGTTGAAATGGCACAAGGCGTTTCTGCAGGATTCGAAACGTGAGGCCAAACAACGGGCCGCCGAAGTCAGGGAAAGGGCGGCGGATACGGCAAAATTGATGGTCGACTTCGGCGAGGATGACAAGGCGCGTGCGGAGGAAAACCGGGCGCTGGCGGCTGACGTGATGAAGATGCTGGCCGGCTTCGGCGAGGATGACAAGGCGCGGGCCAAGGAAAACAGGGAGCTGGCTGCCGATGTGCGGAAGATGCTGGCCGGCTTCGGCGAAGATGACAAGGCGCGTGCGGAGGAAAACCGGGCGCTGGCTGCCGATGTGCGGAAGATGTTGGCCGGCTTCGGCGAAGATGACAAGGCGCGTGCGGAGGAAAACCGGGCGCTGGC
>CAYFLK010000016.1:0-25852 GCA_964344035.1 uncultured Pseudomonadota bacterium | reverse complement strand
TGCCGATGTGCGGAAGATGTTGGCTGGATTCAGTGAAGATGACAAAGCCCGCTCGAAACAAAACAGAGATATGGAGGCCGAAACGGCAAAAATGATGGCCGGTTTCCGTGACGAACGGGCCGAGGCCAGCAGGGCCTGGCAGGAACTGCTGAGGAACATTACCGAGTTGAAATCGCCCCCCGCAAAGGCGGCTCCAAAACCTGCGCCAAAAGCTGCGCCTAAACCTGCGCCTAAACCTGCTCCCGAACCAAAGGTGAAAGCGGCGGCCCCAGCGGCAAAACAAGCCGCGCAGGCCCCGAAGCCCGCTCCGGCGGCGAAAGCGGAAGTCAAGCCCACTACGCCTGCTCCGAAACCTGCTCCGGCTGCGAAACCCACGGCCCCGGCGGGTAAAGTGGCGCCGGTCGTGGCGAAACCCGCGCAGCCGAGCGCAAAAGAGGCGAAATCTCCGGAAGCGAGTTTAAAAGAAACCCAAATCATGTCGGTGCTGAAAAACCACCCCGAGGGTATGCCGCTGAGTGAAATCGGGAAAGCCCTGGGGGTGCACTACGTGACGCTGGCGACCTCCATCAAGAAGCTGGAATCGGATGGTAAAGTTTTGCAAAGGAACAATCTTTACCTGCTGAAAAAATGAAGCTGAATCTGAAACCAGGGAATAAACAATTGGAGGTCTCATGGCAAAAAGAATGGCAACACGCCGGAAGAAAACGGTCCCGAAAATGCCGCTCAAACCGATGAAGCAGATCACCTGCGCTTTCTGCGGGGGCAGGGGAACGGACCCCTTCGGCATTCCTTCCAGAATGTCTTCCTGCCAGGTGTGCAAGGGAAGCGGCAAAATATCCATGGAGGACCCGGCCATCTCCTGCGCGTTCTGTGGCGGTTCCGGGGTTTTTCTCGACAAGCGCCTCACCTGCACGGTGTGCGGCGGCAAAGGCCTGGTCCCAAAACCGAAGGAGGCGAAAACCTGTCCCGACTGCCGGGGCAGGGGGATGGCCCCGGACGGTTTGCCCGACCTGCGTTGCAGGGGAATCGGGGTGATCTGACGCCTGTTCGCGTTTTTGGGAGAGGAGTTGAGCAGGTGGAAATCCGGTATGCGGGTTTCCCCTGCTTCAGACACACGTAAACAGGCGGAGCACGGACTTGCTCAAACTCTCCGTGTTTCTGCCGTGAAACATGGAGATGGATTAACATGCCAACTGATGAAATGACCACGGTCCTGGAACCGCGGTCCCTGCATAATTTTGTAGACACCCCCCAGGTCCAGCATCTCACAGAACGCGCACTGGCCTATGTCCAGGCGGGTTTCCCGATCCACTTCCGGGGCGTATCCGGTACCGGCAAAACCACCCTGGCCATGCACGTGGCCTCCAGGATCGGGCGTCCGGTGGTGATGATTCACGGGGACGAGGAATTCTCCTCCTCGGACCTGGTCGGCGGCGAATACGGATACCGCGTGCGCAAGGTGGTGGACAATTTCATCCACTCGGTGCTTAAGACCGAGGAGGACATGCAGAAGCAGTGGGTGGACAACCGCCTCACGGTGGCCTGTAAATACGGGTTTACGCTGATATACGACGAGTTCACCCGTTCCCGCCCGGAAGCGAACAACACGCTGCTTTCCGTGCTCCAGGAAAAGATGCTTGATCTCCCCGCTGCACGCGAGGGAGACGAGAGCTACCTGCGGGTGCACCCGGAGTTCACCGCCATTTTCACCTCCAACCCGGAAGAATACGCCGGGGTCTATCGCAGCCAGGACGCCCTGCGGGACCGCATGATCACCATGGACCTGGAACATTTCGACCGTGATACGGAAATCGACATCACCCAGTCAAAAACCGGGCTTGACGCTGAGGAATCGGGGCGCATCATCGACGTGGTGCGCGGATTGCGGGAATCCGGCAAGTGCGAATATGCCCCCACCATCCGCGGGCCGATGATGATCGGCAAGACCCTCAAGGTGAGAGGGGGCAGGGTGTCGAAGGAGGACCCGGTTTTCCGGGAAACCGCGCTGGAAATATTGACCTCTGAGACCAGCCGGGTGGGGTCGCGCAGCCACCAGGCCAAAGTTCGGGAAACGCTGAACACGCTGATCGACAAGTATTGCTGATCGCCGTGTTCGCGGATTTAACATATTTGCAGCGAGAAAAGATGGACTATTCTGAAAAGGAATCATCTGTCAGTCACATGGTCAAGGTCTACGGGGCCTTTGGACATAAATACCTGAAACTGGAAATCCCGGACACGCTGATGAAAACCGGGAGTGTCCTTGAAATTGAAAACCACAAGTACCGCCTCCTTTCCATCGTCGAGGAAGGGGGCAAACCCAGCGCCGTCAACGTGGTCATGGTTGACCAGCCCTGACCTGTGGCAGGAATCGGGAAATAGATGAAAATGGGTTGGAAATGTCGGGCAACCACAATGGGTTGCCTCCAGGCGATAGTCAATAGGAACCCTGTAGGGGCAGACCCCTGTGTCTGCACAATGAACCCATAGAGAGGAATAGATATGTCTGAAAAAGAAAATGAAGAAGACCTCAGACCGTGGGAACGGGAAGAGGAGAAAAAGAAACCCGAACGGGGCGACGGCATTCCTCCCCGGACTGGTTTGTCCGCCAGGGTGCGCTCCAAGCCCAGGGCGGAGGGCCAGGAGTACCTGGAGATGTATATTTTGAAGAAACAGAAAGAACGCACCGAGAAATACGGCAACACCCTGCACAAGCGCCAGAAAAGACTGCTTGAGGAATGGAAAGAAGTGACAAAGGAAATGAAGAAGATTGAAGAAATCGCTGGAGTCGAGCCGAACGGAGAATCGGCGAAGGGGAGAATATCCTCGACCGGTCCCGGGCGGAAGGGCGCGGGCGAAAAACCCGCGAACATGAAAACACTGGACTGGAGCTACTGAACGTTACGCTACCTGAATGCCGTAGTCCGGATGCAGGATTCATTAAATCGTGAAGTTGATTGAAGGGGAAAAAATGCCTATTGAAAACTGGGAGTCAAAATCAAGCAAGGAAATCGGCTTAGACAGTTCCCGGATTGAAAAACTTCCGGAAGACTGGGTCTGGGAGCCGGTAAAAATGGGTTCCGCGTATACTTCATACGGTCGGGGCACGGTGGGAAAAGTCTTAAAAGAAAAAGTTTATGACTGCGCATTCTGCAGGGGTAGCGGGGAAAGGCCGAGGGGTTCCACCTGCCCGGTCTGCCGGCGCAGGGGGACGGTCAACGTTCAGCCGCCGGCGGTGATGTGCGCCTACTGCCGGGGACGCGGCGAAGAAACTGCGCGCACCCAGATAACCTGCTCCGCATGCAAGGGCAGCGGTTTGCTTCCCGTTAAAGAACCCCTGGAGCTTTGCGGACACTGCGGGGGCAGGGGCAAAGAACCGAACAGCAAGCTGCCCTGCGGATCTTGCCGCGGAAGAGGGGTGATCACCGTTGCCGATGAAGCGGTGGAGGCCCTTAAGGGACCGGCCGCTGAAGGACAGGGGTTGATTGAAACAGGCACATCCGGGAAAGATGAGGAGGAGTATCCGGGCTGGGTTCCGCCCCCTTCGGGGAGTGAAAAGGACGCCTTGAAAATCATTCTTAAACGTGGCCGCGCTGGAAACTGCACGGTAAGCAGGCATGTCGGCGTCTCGGCGACATATGCCGAGATGGTCTGCAATTCGCTGGCCAAGAAGGGGTTGGTCAAAAAGGCCGGGGGCAGGACCTACGCGCCTACCGCGAAAGGCAGGAAAGCGATGGGCTGGACGGAAAAGGAGCACACGGATGAGTAATCCACTGGTTGCGGCAAAAAGGGAGATGGCCAGCGAAAAGAAAGCCGGTTCCCGAAAACGCGGAAATAGTCCAACGGAACTGGAGCGTGCCGCGGAAAAAACGCGCAGGTCTCGGCACATCAAAAAAAAAGTTGAGTCGACACAAGAGTCGGCCGGAGGAGCGATTCCATCCCCGGCCCAGGCTGATTTTGAAAAAGCGGCCCGATCAGCCGCCTCGGAAGGATTAAGCTGGAGTCAGTACAAACCTGGTGTAGAAGACGGGATTCCGGAGCACAAAACCATTTCCCTGAACCCGGCGACTATCCGCTCGATTGCAAAAAAACTGATCGCCAGGGAGTGGCGCAGGGCGCTGGGTAAACCCCGGCGGGACACCCGTGGGGAACAACTGGAACGTGAAGCCGGGAACTGGCGAGAGAAAAAGGAACTGGAACGTAAACTGAAGGAGGAGGAACAACTGAAACTTGTGCGCTACGCCTCCGACTTCAACCAGGCGCTTAATGAATTTTCCCTGGACCTGATCGAGGGCCGCTGGGGGGAGCGACCCAATGATGCAGAATCGGCTTTCAGAGAGCAAATGGAAACATTAGGCGAACTGTACAAAATTGAATGGGCGGAAAGCGGATGCCGGCTCTGGTACGAGCCCTGGAGGGAAATCAGGGGGCGCAGAAAGTCAGCGGCCCCGGTGCCGGTTATTTACACCTGCGTGATCGACGCCGGGATGAATATCACCACGTTCAGTAAAAATGAGGATGAGAATTTCCTCCCCGAGCTGCGGGAGGAGGAACTGGCCCGTTCATTCGAGATGCTGCAGGGGGAAGAGCAAAACGGTGATGACACCCTGGAAGACATTCTCGAGGAAGCTGTATCCGGGCTCGGGCGCATCGCTGCCTTCAGCAAAACATCCAGTGGATGGGTGGCCTCCATCGAACCCTGGGAGGAAATGCGTATGCGTAAAAGGAAACGAATCAAACAGGCGTCCGCGGCGTTGAAGGAGATTGCCATCGCTGAAAACGCAGGCAAGCTAACTTTCCGGATTAACGCCGATCAGAACAAACCATGAGCACTTTTTTCACCTGCCCGCGCGTGCTGGAAAGATCACCTCAACCGGTTCACTGCAATGAAAAGCTGAACGCTAACCGCAAACAAAGGAGTTGAATATGGCAGTTGATATATTATCAGAAATCCAGCCGATCATGCTCGCCAAAAAGCAGCCGAGTTTTGTGCGCACCCCCGAAGTGGCGGAGAAGGCTGAGCGGGCGGCGGTATATCTGAAAGCCGGCTACCCGGTTCATTTCTCCGGTCCCGCCGGCACGGGGAAAACCACGATGGCCATGTACACCGCCGCGCAGATCGAACAGCCCGTGGTCCTGATCCACGGCGAGGACGAATTCGGCTCAGGCGATCTGGTGGGGGGCGAGTACGGCTACCGGAGGAAAAAAATGGTCGATAATTTCATCCAAACGGTGAAGAAGAGTGAAGAGGATGTCTCCGCGCACTGGATCGACAACCGCCTGACGGTAGCCTGCAAACACGGGTTCACCCTGCTTTATGACGAATTCACGCGCTCCCGGCCGCAGGCGAACAACGTGCTCCTTTCCGTGCTGGAGGAACGTATTCTCGATCTTCCGGCGGCGCGCAGCACGGAGGGCTACCTGCGGGTGCATCCCAACTTCGCGGCGATCTTCACCAGCAACCCGATCGAGTATTCCGGTGTCTACCGGGCGCAGGACGCGCTGGCCGACCGGCTGATCACCATCAAGCTCGATCATTATGACCGGGAAACGGAAGTGCAGATCACCATGGCAAAAGGAGGCGTGCCGAAAGCGGAAGCGGAAAGCATCGTGGACGTCATCCGTTCCCTGAGGGATGTAAAAGAGGATAACTCGACACCGACGGTCAGGGCAGCGGTGATGCTGGGAAAGGTCGTCAAGCTTTCAGGGATTGCCCCAGCGAACAACGGGGCATTCATGAAATTTGCCGTGGATATCCTCGATTCGGAAATTTCCACTGTTGACCAGCATCAGAATGGAAAAATGCAAGGGATGATAAGGGATGTCGTCGAAAAAGTGTGCTGATTCGAGTCCCTGGAGACTTGAGTTAAGAACGCGAAGCGGACTTGACTTAAGTATCCGGAGTCCGAAGCTGCGTCCTTAACTCAACGCCTTCGGCTTTTAAGTCAAGTCCGGGAAGATTAAAAAATTCCTGAGCGGTTCGTGCTTTTACGGCAAGAAACAAACTGAAATGACGCCCCTGGAAACGAAGGTGCTGAATATCCTTGAAAAGACCGGTCAAGCCAGGGTCCGGCAGGTTGCCCGCGCGCTCGACCACTCCCTGGGCTATGCCCGTCACCTGCTTGATTATCTCACCGAGGAAGGGCATCTGCACCAACTCAGCCGGGACACGTACCGCATCACCCCGCTGGGGATCGACGCGGTTGTGTGCGAATACGTGCATACTCTGAGCGCTCTCGAGCGCAGGATCAGCAAGTATCTGGATGAGGAGCACCTGCTGGTAAAGGAGATCGAACGGCTCAAGCAGCGGAAGACGGAGTTGGAAAAACACCATTCACAACATGTGTAGTTTGAAAAGGCGATGCCGTGAAGGGGATTGAAACACAAATCTTGAAGGGATGGGGTTAAGAACAGATGACGGGTTTCTGCCTAAACAAGTAGGTCGGGTTAGGACGCCAGGACGTAACCCGACATTTTGGATGCGATGAAAGATGAAAACGGATGTCGGGTTACGCCCCGCCGGTAAATGTACCGGATCATCGTACTCAGACAGGGTTTTCAATGTCCATTTTCAGGTGGGTTAACCCGACGATAAGGATTGGAAATCTACAAGGAGAAGGAATATGCCTGATAATGAGAAGGAAAAGAAAGCAAAAGATGCCCCGGATTTAGATATCGGGGTAGGCGGTTTCATCGGCGGACTATTCGAAGGAGTGAGTAAACTGGTCGAGTCGGCCGGCAAAGCGGCCCGGGAGGGAGGCGAATTCTCTCAAACCGGGGAAATCGGCGGTCTTGGAGATAAAGCCCGGGGGGTTTACGGGTTTACAGTGCGGACAATGGCCGGAGGGGAAACGAAGGTGGAAACCTTCGGCAACATAAAAAAAACCGAGGAAGGACCGGTGGTGGAAGAAGTGCGCGAGCCGATTGTGGACGTTTTTAATGAAGAAGATCATCTGCTGGTGGTGGCCGAACTGCCGGGTATTGAAGAAAACCGGCTGAAGCTCATGCTGGAACAGGACCTGCTAACTTTGTCCGCGGAGAACCGTCAACGGAAATACGAAAAGGAGGTCGTCCTGCCCTGTGCGGTTGACGCATCCTCCGAAGAGCTAACATTCAGGAACGGGGTCTTGGAGGTTAAATACTCCAAGTCGAAGTGAAAAACCGCCGCGTAGGGGTGCACGGTATTGTATTTAATTCGAAATCGAAATCGGTATCGAAATAGGCATTCGATACCAATACCGATCCCGCTAGAGTGGACCGTGCAAGACTTGAGTTTAGAACGCGAAGCGGACTTGACTTAAGGCTTGATACGCTACATGTCCTTAACTCAACTCCGCCTGACGGCGTTGTTAAGTCAAGTCCATGGGAGACTTGACTCAAGGATGGAAACTGATTGAGAGGATATTCAAACACATTGCAGACACCAATCACGGGGACACAGGAAAATGACTGCGAAAGGAAAGCTGCTGCTGAAAGTCAGTGAAGCACGGCAGCGGGATGTTGGCCGGGGGATCGCGCGGATTGACCCAGCTGATTTTGGAAAAAACGGCGAACCCTGGGAAGTCGGAGAAATACTTGAGATCAAGGGAAAAAAGAAAACGGCGGTGAAGCTGATGCCGGCTTACGCGGAGGACCGCGGGCAAAAGATCCTCCAGGTCGACGGCATCATCCGCGAGAACGCGCAGGCCGGGTTGGACGAGAAAGTGGGGGTGGTGAAATGCGAATACAAACCGGCGGCGAGGCTGATCCTCGAACCAGCAACGGTCAGCAGTTTCCGGGGGGACCGGGACATGCGCTATATCGGCCGGCTGATCGAAGGATTGCCGGTTGTAACGGGAGACCGGGTGCGGGCCACGCCCTTCGGTTCCCGCCCGATGGATTTCAAAGTAATCAACTGCGTGCCCAAAGACACGGTTGTCATCGTGCAGCCGACGACACGGATCGAGATCAAGGGCGCGGGTAAAGAAGTCGAGCGTTCACTGGCCGTCTCTTACGAAGACGTGGGCGGCCTGGGGCCGGTGACCAGGCGGGTCAGGGAAATGATAGAACTGCCCCTGAAATACCCGCAGGTGTTTGAGCGTCTCGGGATTGACGCGCCCAAGGGGGTACTGCTTCATGGTCCGCCGGGATGCGGGAAAACCCTGATGGCCCGCGCGGTGGCAAATGAAACGGACGCGTTTTTTATCAGCATCAGCGGGCCCGAGATCATGGGCAAGTATTACGGGGAATCTGAAGCCCGCCTGCGCAGCGTGTTCGAACAGGCCCAGAAAAACGCGCCGGCAATCGTCTTCCTCGACGAACTGGACGCACTGGCGCCGAAGCGGGAGGAACTGGGCGGCGAAAAACAGGTGGAAAAACGGGTGGTCGCTCAGCTGCTGGCGATCCTGGATGGACTGGAATCTCGGGGCCAGATCATCGTCATCGGCGCCACCAACATCCCCGATGCGCTGGACCCGGCCCTGCGCAGGCCGGGACGCTTTGACCGAGAGCTGGTGATCCCCATTCCGGACCGCAACGGGCGTTTGGAAATCCTGCAGATTCACACCCGTGGCATGCCGCTTGGGGAGGATGTGCGCCTGGAAAAACTGGCGGAAATCACCCACGGATTTGTCGGCGCGGACCTTGAAGCCTTTGCGCGTGAAGCGGCGATGACGGTGCTGCGCGAAATCATGCCGGAAGTGGACTTCGAACTGGCTGAAATTCCGTATGAAACGCTGCTGGAACTGGAAATCAACATGCAGCATTTCATGGAAGCCCTGAAGGAGGTCGACCCCTCCGCCATCAGGGAGGTATTCGTGGAAGTGCCGGATGTCTGGTGGGATGATGTCGGCGGACTGGAGGGGGTCAAGCAGGAACTGAAGGAGGCTGTGGAATGGCCACTGAAATATCCGCAATTGTTCGAAAAAGCCAACACCCGGCCCGCCAAAGGGATAATCCTGCACGGACCCCCGGGAACAGGTAAAACCCTGATGGCAAAAGCCGCGGCCAACGAAAGCCGGGTGAATTTCATTTCGGTCAAGGGTCCGGAACTGATGAGCAAGTTCCTCGGGGAGAGTGAAAAGTCAATCCGCGATATATTTAAAAAAGCCAAGCAGGCCTCTCCGACAATCCTGTTTTTTGATGAAATCGATGCGATTGTGCCTATCCGCGGGATGGGCGGCGGTGATTCAACCCACACCACCGAGCGCGTGATCAGCCAGTTCCTCACAGAAATGGACGGGGTGGAGGAGCTTACGGGGGTGGTGGTGCTGGCGGCAACCAACCGCCTGGACATGATTGACCCGGCCATCCTGCGGGCGGGCCGCTTCGACGTTATCGTGGAACTGCCCCTGCCGGACCTGGAGGCGCGGGAGAAAATCCTGAAAATCCACACCCGCGGAAAACCGCTGGCTAAAAACATCCCCATCAGCAAGCTGGCGCGGAAAACCGAGGGGTTTTCCGGGGCGGACCTGGAGGCCCTGGTCCGGCAGACCGCCTCCCTGGCCATCCGTGAATTCCTTTCCCGGGAAGGTGAAAAAGCAGGGGAGAAGGTGAACCGGTTCGTGATCAAAGTTGAGCATTTTAACTCGGCGCTGGAAAAAGTGGGAGAGAGACAGTGACTGAAATGAACGGCAGATACCTCTACGGGGTTGTCGAATTAAACGCTGCGGAAACGTTTACCCCGCTGCTGAACAAGGAGGGGGAAAAAGTGTATTGCATCACTCGTCACAACGTCGGCTGCGTGGTTAAGGACGCGGTGCGGGAAGACCTGCTGACAAAGAACAAAGAAGCGGTGGCCGGTCACCTCGTCGAACACCAGCACACCATTGAAAAAATCATGGAGGAGCATGCCGTCATCCCCATCAAGTTCGGCGCATTCCTTGATGACGACGAGGAAGTCATGGTCATGCTGAGCAGGGGTGAGAAACTTTTTTCCGATTTGATGCACGGCATAGAGGGCAGGATCGAGCTGGATGTGGTCGCGGCCTGGCACGATCTCAACAGCATCATCAGGAATATTGGCGAGCAGGATCAGGAGATTGTCGATTTCAAACGGGAAGTTTCCGAAAACCCTCCGGAGGATATGTTTCAAGCCAGTCTGCAGGTGGGCGCGATGGTGAAGACCGCGCTGGATGCACGGCGGGAGGCATTGCAGGAGAGAATCATTGAACCCTTGAAAGGGTTGTCATTGCGGTTTCAAATCCATGACCTGATGGAAGATAAAATGATTCTCAACTGTGCATTTCTGCTGGATGAGGATGCCGAGGACGGATTTGACGTCGTGCTGCACAAACTGGATGAGGAATTTGAAAAGCAGGTTGATTTCCGCTGCGTGGGGCCGCTGCCCCCATACAGTTTTGCCACCTGTGAAGTGATTAAACCGGATTTCCGTGAAACTGAGAACGCGAGGCGTTTACTGGACCTGAAGGAGCGGGCCGACCCGGGGGAGATCAAAGCCGCATACCGTGACCTGATCAAAAACGAACATCCGGACCAGGCAAAAACCCCTGAGGCCCAACAACGTTTCAAAGCGGTTAAATCCGCGCATGAATACCTGATGAACATGGCCGACGACAGGGAAATTTCTTTCAGACAAGAGGACCTCAAGCAGAGCATCATTGTTCGCCCTTTCGATGTGGCGGGAACACGAACCTACAACCGCTGATGGATCAAGGCAAATATCTCTACTGCATAATCGAAGAACCGGGCGACCGGAATTTCGGGCGCATCGGGATCGGAGATCGCGAGGATGAAGTATACACCATCGGAAGCCATGACTTGGCGGGGGTGGTCAGCAATACTCCGATGACCCAGTACGTGATCAACCGGGAAAACCTGACCCGCCATGAGCGGGTGATTGAAGAAGTGATGAAGGATTACACCGTGCTCCCAGTCCGATTCTGCACCATTGCCAGCAGTGTGGAAGAGATCCGCAACCTGCTCAACAGGAGGCGCCAGGAATTTAAAAACCTGCTGCGCTCCACCGACAACAAGGTGGAACTGGGGCTGAAAGTGTACTGGAAAAAGCTGGACGAGGTTTTCGTGGAAATTACCGCCTCAAACAAGCAGATACGGCAGCTGAAGGAAAAAAAACGGCGTAAAGGGGAATCACCCACGCTTGCGGAGAGTACTGAGATCGGTGAAGAAATCAAACGCCGACTGGAGCAAAAAAGGAATGAAGTTGCCGAAGGAATCCTGGAGCAGCTGAGACCACTCTGCACCGATGTCAAAACAAACGGCGTGGCGGAAGACCGTATGGTCCTTAATTCCGCATTCCTGGTGGACCGTATGCGGGAGCCGGAATTTGATGACCAGGTCGAGATGCTGACGGAACAGCATGCGGACCGTCTCAAAATCAAATATGTCGGCCCTGCTCCGCCGTTTCATTTTGTGGAATTGGTAATCCCCTGGGGACAGGAAGAATAATGGGCGCGGGAAAATACATTTACTGCCTGATCAACAGCGAAGAAGAACGGCAGTTCGACCTGCTCGGGATTGGTGATGCGGCCGCACCGGTGCATACCATCGCACGCGGTGGCGCTGCCGCGGTTGTCAGCGACACGCTTGTCAGTGACTATCCCGTCTCGAGGGCGAATATGCTGGCCCATCAGCGGGTGATGGAAGAGATGATGAAATCCTATACCGTTCTCCCCGTAAGGTTCGGCACTGTGGCGAAGGATCAAGAACGTCTGGACGCTACCGCACGCATCCGCGACGAGGTGCTGGGGGAAAGAGGTGATGAGTTTCAGGACATGCTGATAAAAATGGCTGACAAGATGGAACTGGGGCTCAAATGCCTGTGGATCGACATGGATTCGGTTTTCAACGAAATCGTTGACCGTCATGCCGAGATCAGGCAGATGAAATGGAGAATATCCCAGGGGCATCCGGCGAAGACCCGGGAGCAGCGCATCACCCTCGGGGAGAAGGTGAAAAACGCCCTCGAACTGAAACGGAAAAACGAGGAATCAATTACCCTTTCCGCGCTTAAGCCAGTTTGCTTGGATTGGAAGTCCGGGAACCTGTTCGGCGATTCGATGGTCATGAACGCGTCCTTCCTGGTTAATAAAAACAGGGTTGGCGATTTTGACGCCGTTGTGAATCGTCTCAGTGATGCTAACAACGGGCGCATAAAATACAAATATGTGGGTCCGGCCCCGCCATGTAATTTTGTGGAATTGGTGATTCACATGAGTTGAAGCTTGATCTCGGTTGTAATGGGAGGATTTCGATCCCGATAGCGATCACAATCCCTGTTGTCGGGAAGCATCCAAATCGAAACTAAATGGGGACCAAAGCAGGTTGAAAGGATGAGGGGAAGAGCGGTCAAAGAACAGAAAAGCCCTGGATTTTCCCTGCTGGACATCCTATTGCCTCAACTGACGATCCCGGTGAGAAGCATCAACTGGATTGCCGGCAAACTGCATGAAAGCGCGGTCAAGGAACTGACTGATAAATCAAAAATCCACCGGCAGCTGCTGGAACTGCAGATGCGCTATGAACTGGAAGAACTCGGCGAGGAGGAATATGACCGGCAGGAAAAGGACCTGCTCGATCGTCTGGAAGAAATCAGACAATATGAACAGAGGATGGAGGAATGAGGATGAATGCATCAACAGGGAAAAAGGGAACAGGTCCCTTTCAATGTCCCCGCTGCGGGGCGACGACCTGGGGCAGGCTGAAACACTGCCTGGAATGCGGTGAGGCGCTGGACCAGGAATGTGAAGCATGCGGCGCGACATGGCGCTACTACTTCGGCTATGCCTGCTGCCCGGAATGCGGCAAGCGTGTGAAGTCGAAAAGAACCGCGGCATAATCAATTTATATGGAGAATGATATGGCAGCATCACTTTCGGAACTGATCGCCAAGGCACGGGAGGAGCTGAGTAAAATCACCGGGCTGGAACTGGGCAACGTGATCGGCTCAACGAAAACCGAAGCAGGATGGCTAATCTCGGTTGAAATGGTGGAGAAACATTCCATCCCGGACCAGATGGATATACTCGCGGTTTATGACGCGCTCATGGATGACGAGGGGACGCTGCTGCAGTTCAAGCGCAAGCGGATGAGAAAAAGGATCGATACTGAAGCCGTCGAAGAAGAAGCCTGATCCCCGGCCGGGAGCACACTTGCGCCTTGAAGGCTTTTCTTTCCTCCTGTTCGGCGGGAAGGGAGGCAGCGGAAAGACGACCAGCGCATGCGCCTGCGCGTTGCGCTTGGCCCGGGAAAAACCTGAGCGGAAGGTGATGATTGTTTCAACCGACCCGGCACATTCGCTCGCGGACAGTTTGGATATGCCGGTCGGGAGCGTGATGACTCCCGTTGGTGGCAAGCACAATTTATGGGCGCTTGAAATAGCAGCTGATGAAGAAGCCGAGCGGTTTCGCAATCAACACGATGCAGTAATGAAAAAAATCACCGAACGCGGCACCTGGCTGGACAGACAGGACATTGACGGGTTTTTTTCTCTCACACTTCCCGGGCTGGATGAAGTGATGGGGGTGGTCAAAATCGCCGGACTGCTGAAAGAGGGGGACTTTGACGTCATCATCGTGGATACCGCGCCGAGCGGACACACAATGAAACTGCTGGCCATGCCCGCCGAAATGGAAAAATGGATCTCGGTTTTGGAGTTGATGCAGTCTAAACATCGTTTTTTGATGAAGCAATTCACCGGAATGTACAGGCAAGATGATGCCGACCTGTTCCTCGCTCACATGCGGGAAGACATGAAACGCGTGCGGCAATGGCTGAAAAATACCCGGGAAACGCTGTTTATCCCGGTGGTCACCCCGGAAGAACTTTCTGTCATGGAAACCGGTCAATTTCTATCCGTGCTGAAACGGCATGGGATTCCGACCCAATACCTGGTCGTGAACCGTGTTAAAAGCAGCGCGGGATCATGCCCATGCTGCAGCGCCGAAGCTGACGCTCAGGAACAGTGGATGGAGAAAATCCACGAAGATTTTCACGACTTTGAAATGTGTGAAGTCCCGGACTTTCCCCATGAAATTCATGGATCCGAACGCCTGAAGGAATATGGCGATCATCTGTTTGGTGAAGGGGGGCCGCCTTACGCGGCGCGGGAGAGGCCCCTTGCTGTTGAAAACACGAAAGTACGGCATACCACACCTCTGCATGTGAATGTTTCAGGGTCACTCCCCTCATTCCTTATATTTGGAGGCAAAGGAGGAGTCGGCAAAACAACCCTGGCCGCGGCAGCGGCGCTGCACCTCGCGGCGGAATATCCGGAACGCAAAACTCTCATCTTTTCCACCGACCCCGCACATTCCCCGAGCGAAACATTCTCAGTCCCAATCGGCGATAAAGTCATCCGCATCGCGTCGGATTTGAACCTGTTCGGCATCGAGATCGACGCTGCTAAGCTGCTGGCGGAATTCAAACTGAAATACCGGGAAAACATCGATGCCCTGTTCAGCGGGTTTGGGAACACAGAGCTTCGCTTTGACCGTGAGATCATTGAAGAACTGATGAGCGCGAGCCCCCCGGGGCTGGACGAACTGATGGCCCTTGCAGAGGTGATGGAATTGGTGGATGAGGAGCAATATGACCTCTATGTTTTTGATTCCGCCGCCACCGGGCACTTGCTGAACTTCCTGGCCATGCCGGATATCGTTCTTGACTGGCTGAAGATGATCTTCCGGCTGCAGATTAAATACCAAAATGCGCTGGGGTTGAACCGCATCGCCGACGACTTGCTGGATTTATCAAAGAAGGTGCGGCGGGTGCGGGGCCTGCTCACAGATCCGGAATGCTGTGACTTCATTGCGATTACCATCCCGGAAATGATGGGGATCAAAGAACTGAAAAGGCTGCGGAAAGGAATCGAGGGGCTAAACATTCCCGGTTCCTCGATTGTCGTCAACCGGGTCCGGCCCGATCATGATTGCCCTTTTTGTCGGGCCAAACACCGCGAAGAGCAGCGGTTGATCGGTGAACTTGCCGAGGAATTCGCACCTGAGCACGGCATAACCCAGGTTCCACTCTTCGCGAGTCAAGTGGTGGGAATGGGAAAGCTGACTGAACTGGGACAGGCCTTATGCGCATGATTGTTCACAGCGTCCCTTTGAAAATAGGAGGAGTATTGTGGGTTCCTCACCGAAAAGACTTGAGTTAAAAACCCCGCGTTTAATTGGACATGGAATGCCTCCGTATCACGAGTAATGTTCTGGTCCATTTGCCGACGGGGGTCTTGACTTAAGGCAGGTGTATGACCCGGACTTAACTCAACGCCTTCGGCTTTTAAGTCAAGTCCGGTATTGATGAATACACCGACAAGTACCAAGAATGGCAATAGAATGTAAAAGAAAAACAGGAGTAAGTGAAAAGGAGCAATATTCAAGATACATGGCCCCTTTCGACTGCTGCTTGAATGGCGCGGACAACTTGCTTTGATTAAGTTAAGTTGGCTAAGAAGTGAATGAAGATGGATGTGGAAGTTGTACAGGAACGATCCGAAGACACGATAGTCGACCTGGTGGACCGAGTCCTGGACAAAGGACTGGTTATCAACGCGGACATTACAGTGTCAGTCGTCGGCGTGGAACTGCTGGGGATCAAGATCCGTGCGGCGCTGGCCTCGTTCGAGACGGCAGCCCGTTACGGACTGGAGTTCCCCAGCGGTACGAATTTAGAGACTGCGGCGTGGGAAGAAGCCACAATCACCAAAGAGGAATGTCCCCAGTGCGTAAAACGCGTGCCGGTGGAGGAACTGGTCAGTGAAGGCTGCCCCTGGTGCGGGTGGATCAGTGCAAAAGCCAAAGCGGTCGCCCGTTAAAAGTGAAAATTAAACCAAGGGAGACTTGAGTTAAGAACGTGTAGCTGGTTTGACTTAAGGTTTCGTTTTTAAGTCCGGGACCAGGCCAACTGAATGATGGAGATTCATTCCATCAAACCTGCTGTATCAAAAGCAATTATGCGGTTGTAAGGACCATAGCAAAATGGCACTGGAATACAAACCATTGGACAAACGAACTGCTATTCATCGCCATGTCTCACATCCTCCGGATATTTCCGCGCATGAGGACGGGATGATTTTCGAATCGGTCAAGACTGTTCCGGGAGACGCCTCCGGGCCGGTCATGCCGGATTCCCGTAGGAAGGAACCGCAATTGTACCGGGAGGAGAACTATGTCTGCGGATTCTGCAAGGGCGCGGGTGAAAAACCCAGGGGAAGCGTTTGTTCTTCCTGTCACGGTAAAAAACAGGTTCAACTGTCGCCACCGGTGGTCATGTGTGCCGCCTGCAGGGGGAGAGGAGAATCGCCCCCGCGCTCTAACATTAATTGCACAACCTGCCGGGGAACGGGTTGGGTCGCGGTCACTGAACCGGTTGAAAAATGCAAATCGTGCCGGGGCCGCGGCAGAACGACCGGCAGCAACCTGCCCTGCGTCTCCTGCAAGGGGGTGGGAGTAAGGACCGTCAGGCAGTAACGGTCACGGAACAAATAAACAAACTTCACTCAGCCGGGAGCACACTTGAAAGCGGGTGCTTTCAAGGCCCCGGTTGCTGCCTAATAAACAAGGAGAAGAATATGGGTATTCAATATTCAACTGGGAAAAAGACCAGGTTCAAGCATTTGACCTCCACGGAGTTTGAGGAGCTGGATAAAAGAAAGAAGGCCTATCCCACTATCAATACCTCCACCGGCGCGGACTCGGCCATCCGGCACGTCACCGGGATCGAGTTCGACCTGCGTCAGTTCGAGGAAGAGGAAGCTCTCAAAGAGGAGTTGCAGCAGGAGCAATGAGACCGGAAGCAATTTCGGTTTCCAGCCGAAACAGTGTATGCGCTGTTTCGCGGCGCCTGGAAGTTCCCCGTTTCCCCCATGAAATTAGCGGGATAAACAGGGCAAGCGAGAATGTGGATGTCGATTATCATCCGGGCAACCACAGGGGGGTGCCCCTACGGGACGGTCATCCGGTTTGCACGGAACAAATGTAGGGGCAGACCCCTGTGTCTGTCCTGTCAAAGGACCACCACGGAGGATTGGCCGAAGGATGTATTCATATCAGGTCGTTGGACAACGCCCTGCACCAATCCGGGTGTGCAGGTGTATGTTCCATAAACGTTAACTTGTATCAGTCCAGGTTACCTTAATTACCTGTCAATGAAAATCACGGATTCAGAATGAAAAAAACGGAAAAAGAAAAATACGAAAAAAGAATCCGCGAACTGGAACAGCAGGTCGAGGATTTGCGTGAACGCGAAAGTTCCGCGGATGATCGCCCCCCCGAGGGTGGAGAGACTGAAAGCTCCGCCGGGAAACTGCTGGAAACGCTGGGCGAGAGTTTTGGTTTGAGCGGCTTGATCAAGAGCGTCGCCGACCTTCCCGAGTTTAAGGACCGGCTGGGAGAAATTGACGAAGAATTACGCAGGCGGCTTAAGGATGGCGATTCCCCGGGTACGCAGCAGCGTCGGGGAATGAGCGGGATCCCCCCCGGCGCCCGCGGTAGGCGCAGCGGAAGGAAGCCGGCAAAAAGCAGGGAAGAAACGCCGCCGGAGCCGGCGCGCAAGGTGGACGTCTTCGATGAAGAAGACCACCTGCTGGTGGTCTGTGAAATCCCCGGATCGGACGATAAGAAAATCCGGGTGGAACTGAATGGCGATGCACTTTCGATCAGCGCCGAGGCGCTTCACCGCAAGGGTTCAGCGTTTCAGAAAGAACTGGAACTGCCCTGCGTTCCGGAAGGGAAAATGACACGGAATTACAGGAACGGGATTCTGAGGATCAAGATCATGAAGGCAGAGGGCTGAAGGTTGTATTTAATATATCGAAATCGGCATCGAAATCCAGATCGAAACATACCTGCCGCCTGCCTGCTTCAGGCAGGCACGCAGGTCGGAATTAGATAGTGGCGCCGATTTCCCCTCTGCCTACCGGCAGACAGAGTCACCCCGGCACTCTCCCCCGGGAGAGGGAGTGGAGGTAAAGGCGGGAATTATTTAATCGACTATAGACAGAGTTAATAATGCCGGGTCTATGTCAATACAAGTGGTCTTGAGAACAGCCCCCGAATTCATTCGGGGGCTGTTCTAATAAATAACCCACTTTATGCCGCATTCATACATTATGTTCCCCGGTTTTCGTAAGCCAGGGATTTGTGTCGTCAAAAAGGCATTTTTTTTAAGTTGATGAAGAAACTGATTTACGTTCCGGTTATCCACAGCTCCGCGGACCTGGGTTCAATTGGAGCAGACGTGGCGAGGAGGGGGGCGACCGACCTGGGAGAGGATATCTGGGCCAGGCACAGGCAGACCGTCGCCGGGTTCTGGGAAGCGCTTACGCATTACTTCGACTCCCTGAACGTATCCGGGATGAAGATCTACCAGGACGGAATGGTCGCGGACGGCGCGGTAGGAGTGAAGATAATCGAAGAGACCGCCAGGACAGGCAGTCAAAACTATGAACTGCTTGCCGCGCTCCTGAAAAGAGGCGCCGTCCTCATGAAGACCGAAGATTTCAGCCTGGCGAAAGAGGAGCGGGACCGGCTGCTTGCGATCACCAATGCCGGTTCGCTGACCGGGAAGCTGCTGGGTTATCTGAAATACAAGCTGACCAAGGGCGGGCTGTTAAAAAGGAGAGATCGTTTTATCGCCGGCAGGATCAATGAGACCCTGAACAGCGGAGAAACCGGGATACTCTTCATCGGCGCCTTCCACAACACAAAAAACATGCTTTCCGCGGAAATAGAAGTCACGGAACTGAAAGAAACGGAAAAAGTGAAGCTGTACCAGAAACTGCTTCCTTTTTCGCATAAGCGCCCCAAACTCCATGAGGAGTTGGGAGTCTACCTGGTTTCTCCGATTGAAGTGCCTGCCCCGCCGGCAAATCGGGATGAAGAGGGCGCAGAGAATGCGGACACTTACGGCGATTTAAGGGCGGGACTGTGAGATGGCAATCAGGAGCATTCCACCGAAGACATCTACGAGTGGAAACAGGGGCCGACGCCCCCGGGTTGGCGGCAGGCATGCAACCGGGTTTGGCGCTTCCGGATTGTCTTTCTTCGCGGATGAAAGTGAAGAACAGGAAAAACCGTTCAAACCACGCAGGTACAAAAAACCCAGGGGCTGGAGATACGTCACCAAGCCGTATTTCGCCAAGATCAAAGAACCGCTGGTTGATGTGTTCAAGGAAGCGGAAGAGATACGGGTGATCATGGACCTTGGCGGGTTCGGCAAAGATGAAGTCAGCTTCGGCATCGAGGAGGGGAAATACACTATCCGCGCCAGCCATGACGGCCAGGAGTTTAAAGAAGTGATCGACCTCCTCCGTGGCGTTGACACCGACAACATAGTCGAAAGCTTTAAAAACAATATTCTGGAATTGGTGCTGCCCAAGAAGCAGGAAAACAATAACTCCAGGGGAGACATGCCATGAAAGCGAAGCATCAACCGGTTATCCTGGTGGTCGACGATGAAAAGGGCAACCGGGATTTTTTCAGGCTGGTCTTAAGCGAATGGTACCAAGTCCAGACCGCGTCAAGCGGTGAAAGCGGCCTCGCCCGCATTCGTGCACAAAGTCCGGACATAGTCCTTTTAGACCTGAAGATGCCGGGCATGGACGGCATCGAGGTCTTACGAGAGATCAAGAAAATCGACAAGAATATTGTTGTCGTGATGCTCACCGCCTACGGCACGATGGAAACCGCCCGCATTGCCATGAGGCTTGGCGCCTACGACTATCTCACCAAACCGTTTGATTTGGAATATGTCAAGGCGGTGCTGAAAGACGGTCTGAAATCAACCGTTGCCGGGGCGGTCGAGGAGTTGAAGAAATCCAACGCAGTCAGGCAGGCCGCGCGGCAGAAGGTGAAACTCGAGCGGCTGGGTCATTGCTTTGACGAGCATCCCTGCCTTTGGGAAATTGCCATCCGGTCGTTTGTTCTCGGTGACGACGGCTACGTCCTGGATTGGATGGAAAAACCGAAATTTCCGGAAGAGCAGAAGCTGAAGCTGATGGAACTGGCGCGGATGCTGAAAGGAAAATAATCTTTATGCCGGCTTCATCTGCAATCAATACAATCGCTATCGAAATCGAAATCGAAACGTGAATTAAAAACATGAGTAGACGGAGAATATCGGATTACACTGCGCTAATCAGACCTGCTGCATGAGTCCGAAAGCTGAATCAGCCGATGCCGATCGACATCAATGAAAACGATCTCAAGCACGGGGTCCTAGGGCTGGTGCTCGCGCTGGTGGAGATCATCCGCGATGCCCTCAGGCTGCAGGCCCTGCGCCGGATGGAAGGAGGCAGTCTCAGCGCGGAGGAAACCGAGAGGCTGGGACTTGCATTGAAGGAGCTGGACGCGGTGATTGAGGAAATAAAAGTCGACCAGGGGGTCACGGAAGCGGTGCGTTCGGTGCGTGAAGGGCTGGACGATGTGGTTGACGATGTGCTGGACAAGATGATCAACCCCGCACAATTGGAAACCCCAGGACGCAAAAGCGTATGAATTCAGGAAGATACTTGTACTGCATTATCCCTGGCAAACAGGACCGTGACTACGGCGCCATCGGCATCGGCGGAGCGCGGGTATACAACCTGGCGCAGGGAAGCCTTTCGGCGATGGTGCATGACTGCGAGGCAAAACCATATGATTCTGCCAATGAAAAGGAAGTCGCCGGGTGGGTTTTGAGCCATGAAAAGGTGGTTGCCAAGGCCATGGATGATTACGGGGCGGTGCTGCCACTGCGCTTCAACACCATCATACAGGCGGACGGGGAACGGGAAGTGGACGGGCAGGTGAAACGCTGGCTGCATGACGACTATGACGCCTTAATGGAAAAACTGGAAAAACTGTGGGGCAGGAAAGAATACGGGATCCAGGTCAGTTGGGACATGGAAGCGGTTTCCCGGAGGATCATCGAGGAGGAACCCCGGATTCAAGCGCTGGCGCATGAGATTGAAGACATGTCCGAAGGGCTGGCCTACATGAAGCGCAAGCAACTGGAGAACATTTTGAAAAAAAGATTGGAAGAGGAAGCCGACATCGTTTTCAAGCAGTATTATTCCGCAATCAATGCCTGCGTCGACCAGGTCAAGATTGAAAGGACGAAGCGGTTGCCGGAACCGAAACAGATGATCATGAATCTCTCCTGTTTGACAACCGACTCGGCTCCATTATCCACTCAACTGGACCGCATTGAAAAGGAGACCGGGATGACGGTCCGGTTTACCGGACCCTGGCCCCCCTACAGTTTTGCCGAGGGCTAGCATGGAGCCGATCCGCGAACGCAACGCGACGCTGGTGGACCTGCTGGACCGGGTGCTGGACAAAGGGGTGGTGCTCCATGCGGACGTTATTGTTTCCGTGGCCGGCATCCCCCTGATCGGGGTCACCCTACGCGCCGCGCTGGCGGGGATGGAAACGATGCGGCAATACGGTTTGATGGAGAACTGGGACAAAAGCATCCGTGCCCGGGAACCCCGGCGAACAGCGGCGCAAATGCGGGACCTGCTTCAGGGCCGTACCATCCTGCTGGAATCACTTGGCGCGCTTTACCATGAAGCGGGCATCTACCGTTCCTGGCGATACGGGCGTTTTTATTTGACCGCAGACTCCCTGCTGCTCTATCACCAGGAATATGACGAAGTGTTGCTGAACGTCTCCCTGGACCGGATCAAGGGGTTGAGCGTGAGGACCGAATCGGCTTCCACCGGTGAATCCCGGGATATCCTCTACATGCTGCTTGAAGACGGCACTGCGCACCGCCTGCGCTGCCGGGAAGTAAAGGTCCTGAAGGAAGAAATATCCGCGCGGGCGGGGGCCAACGGCATTTTCAGCAGGCATGGTGTTAAAGTCCCCGTTGAGCTGGATCTCCCGGGGAACTGCCTGTCAGCGGGAGAAGATGTCTCACACAGCGGCAGCATGTGGCATCTTTGTCCGGACAACGCACCGGGCGGCGTTCTCGGCTCCACCTGGCGTCCCGGGAAACTGTATGTGAGCGACCGCCGCTTGTGTTGGGAACATCAGACGGAGTCCCGGCTCAAACTGGAAATTCCCATGGATTCTGTCCGCGGATGCAACCGGGATGAACAAAACAACAGCATGTTTAAGCGGAAGACCCCCATTCTGGATCTGATTTATGAAGCGGATTCGGCAAAACAGGTGGTTTCCTTCTCCGGTGAAGCAGTGAAGGAATGGCAGGCCGCGATTGAAGGTGCAATTCGAAATAACAGGCATCCCCCCGTGAGGGAAAATGAATCCTGCCCCGGCTGCGGAAAATTGTCGAATATCCAACAACTGCTCGATGCGGGCTGCCCTCATTGTGACTGGCTGAGCGCCAGGATGCAAAGAAAAGCGCTGGGAGTTCCCGTCTGATGACTAAAGCAATCGGCATAGACCTGGGCACTACCTTCTCCGTGGCGGCACTGGTGCTGGGCAGCAGGGTGAAGGTGGTCCGGAACATCGAAAAGGACCGTCTCACTCCCTCCGTGGTGGCTTTCACACGCAACGAATCCTTGGTGGTTGGTAAAGCGGCGCGCGCCCAGGCGGCGGCCAACCCCGGCAGGACTGTATCATCGGTAAAGAGACTGATGGGCAGTGGGAAAACCGTCACCATTGGAAAGCGCTGCTACCGGCCGCAGGAAATCTCGAGCTTCATCCTTGGAAAAATAAAGCGTGACATTGAAGAATCGCTTGGAGAACCTGTTTCCAAAGCGGTCATCACGGCACCGGCCTATTTTGACGAACGACAGCGGCAGGCGACGCTGGAAGCGGGAACATTGGCCGGATTTGACGTGCTGCGGATCATCAGTGAACCGACCGCGGCGGCGTTCGCTTATGGCCTCCATTGCGATGACGTCCACCATGTGCTGGTGTGGGACTTGGGAGGCGGCACCTTCGACGTGTCGATACTTGAGCTGGGGGACGGCGTGTTCGAGGTGAAAGCGGTCAACGGCGACACACGGCTTGGCGGGGACGACTGGGATCAAATCATCATCCGCCACCTGGCCCGGGCCATTCATGCGCGGTGCGGGGTTGACGTCTCCGGCAGTCCCGAGGTGATGCAGCGCCTTATGGAGGCTGCGGAAAAAGCCAAGATATCCCTGTCGCTCAGTCAACAGGCTAAAATAAGGGTCCCTTTCGTCGTGGACGGCGAGGAGTTCAAAACAACTCTCAGCCGCGAGCACTTTGAAGAAATGAGCAAGGAACTGCTGCGAAAGCTGGTGCGGCCAACCACGCAAGCGCTGGCTGACTCGAAGCTGGGAGTGGATGAAATTGACAAGGTGGTGCTGGTCGGCGGTTCGACCCGCATGCCCGCGGTGCGGAAGCTGGCCCGCGAACTGTTCGGCAAGGAACCCTATACAAACCTCAACCCGGATGAAGTTGTCGCCATAGGAGCGGGGGTGCAGGCGGGCGTGCTGCTCGGGGAAATTGACGGCGTGGCACTGGTGGATGTGACCCCTCTTTCGCTCGGGATTGAAACCCAGGGGGGGCTGTTTGCCAAGCTGATCGAGCGCAACACGGCGATCCCGGCCTCCGCCGGGCAGATATTTACCACCGCGGCGGACCGGCAGACACAGGTTGATGTGCGCATTTTCCAGGGGGAACGCGTGCTGACGGTGGACAATGCCTGCCTGGGGGAATTTGTGTTGGATGAAATCCCACCCGCGCCAAAGGGGACGCCGCAGATTGAAGTGACTTTCCATATCGATGCCAACGGGGTTATCTCGGCGTCCGCGCTCGACCTGCACACCGGGATGGAAAAAACCGTCACCCTCCAGTCCACGTGGCGGATGTCCGCGGAGCAGATTCGCGAGAGCATTGAAAACGCGGAACGTTTTGCCGAAGATGACGCCCTGCACAGGAAACGGGTGCAATGTGGAATTCTTGCGGAAAACATGATTGCCGCGGCCGAAATGATGCTCGACGAACATGAAGACTCGCTGGCTGAAACAGACCTCAAAGATGTAGAAACTGCGATCGCAAAAGTGCGGGAGGCCATGTCGGGCGGTGTACTCGTGGACATTGAAACGCAAACTCGCGAGTTGAAAAGACTGCTTCGTTTTTACGCGGATACACTCAAGCGGAAACGACTGCGGTGTGAAACAGATGCAGTTTCTTAAACCCATTTAACGCGGGGTATAACCCCCTCTCCCGCGGGAGAGGGTTGGGGTGAGGGGCATGATCGGGCAAACACACAGGTTTGCCCCTACGAATTGGAACGAAGTCAACAATGTAATTGTATGGGCGGATCCCTTGTGTCCACGTAATTGTAGGGGCTGACCTGCGTGTCCGCCCTAAGGATCCTCGGGAATGCGGGCAGCCCCCTCTCTCTTTCAGGCGAGCGGTGGGTGCTGATTCTACAAATGCTCGCCCTTCTCGCCTAGATGTGAAGTTGCACTTAAGAGTTGAATTCAGGCACCAACCTAAGAGCAATGGGCAGGATTCAAGATAAACGCCAGGGTCGGCTTAGCCTGCCCCTTTTACCCGGCGAATCCATTGTTCTTGCCGACCAGGGTTTTCTGAAGAAAAACAGCCGTAGCGGCTGGAAGCCGGGTCATCTGACGTTGACCGACCAGCGCCTGGTCATGCATCAGCAGACGCGGGATATTTTTTCCGCCCCGCTGGATTCCATTCTCTCTGTCGCCACCGTCAAGAAAGGATTCGTCCTCAAGCGCGTGGACGCCCTCTTGATCGGCTACACGAATGCCGTTGACAAGTCCAGTTCGCGTGTATGGATTTTGGTTAAGGAACCGCTTAAATGGCAGCAGGCTATTTTCCACCGTACCAAAGTGCAAATCTCCGAAGCCGAACTGGAACGGGTGTGCGGTGAGCTTGAACCGGAGAGCCGCGGGATACTGCATCACATCTGGGACAGGGGGCATGCCGACCTGAGTGAACTGGCGGATATTTTGGAAGCCCCAGGCCAATGGGAAGTTTTGAACCGCATCAAAAACCGGATAAATCCCCTGAGCGAAAAACTGTTGGGCTTTCCGATGCTTGTGTTTGAATCTTCGAGAAAGGACCCGCTGACGAAGAAACATATCCCCAACAGCTGGTGGATCATGGGGCCCCCGGGTCTCGCGGGGCACTTGAGCGAAAATGGGTGGCGCGCGCTTGCGTTTTCCGCCAGCCCCTATATCGATATCTTCGACGAACAGGATGAGGTGCTGGTCCTCCTGGAAATCGGCGGGGCACGGAAAGAAGATATCGTGGCAAGGATCAATGAAGGACGTCTAAAACTCCGCTGTTCCTCTCCCGTCAACCCGTTTTCGGAGGAACTCCTCCTGCCCTGTCCGGTGGTTCCGGAATCGCTTGTGATGCATGCCTCCCATGGTATTGTAGAAATCCGGATGAGGAAAGACTGAAAAGCGTATAAACTGACACACGGAAAGCCTTGAGTTAGCGAACGGCACTGCCTGAACGGCGAAGCGGGCTTGACTTAAGGCTTGGGCGTGGCGATCCTGACCGGGTCGCTGGTGAGCAAAGCGATCGGCAACTTCTTCATCGGGCTGGACAAACCTAAGCACCCGATCAGGCTTTTCAATTCAGAGGACAAGGCCTTGCAATGGCTGAAAAAACTGCGCTGAAGAAGAACACCCGGCGGGGAGAGCAGGGTCCCCGGCTCCAGGAAATCTTGGATGTGCTGATGCAATATGCCGCGGCCGACCTGTCCGCGCGCGCAGAGGTCGGCGCGGATGACGGGATCCTGGACGCAATAGCCGCGGGCGTCAACATGCTTGGAGAAGAACTGGCGGAGCGCTTCGCCGAAAAAGAAAGCCTGGAGCGGGAAATCGCCCGGCGCGGGCAGGCGGAGCGGAAACTGCGTGAAAGCCGGGCGCGGCTGGAGGACTACGCGACGGCGACCTCCGAGTGGTGGTGGGAGACCGACGCAAAAC
>CAYFLK010000015.1:47159-61822 GCA_964344035.1 uncultured Pseudomonadota bacterium | reverse complement strand
TAAATCAGTGCGTTAAACCTATTTTAGGGGGGCAGACTTAAGGAACTTCGGTCTATACGGAATCCGGGGGTGTTTCTCTCCTCAAGTTTTTCCGCAAATTGCCGATAAACTTTACAAGGATCGGTTGCCGACAGGAATATGTGCAACTACTTTGCCGGAATTGCACTGTCTGCTACACTGCTGAATACAAGCAGAATGATCCTCAATACCAATGACTGTTTTTTCTGGTCGGTCAAGTGTGCATGATTTTCTCATCATGCATGTGAAGTCCGCTGTTTCATACGTGAATCGGCGGGCACAGGAAACACACCTCACCCAACAACGAGGAATCCATGCCGCTGAATTATCTCAATATCTACCTGCTTGGTCTGCTGGGCACCATCGCCGCCATCATAGGAGGCATCGCGTTTTGTTACACCGGAATGACTGAACTCGGGTTTCAGGTCTACCGTGGAATGGAAGCAACCACCTATTATGTTGATAAAAACCGCTATGACCTGTATATGAACGGATTGGTGTACGGCATCACCTTCGGGGCCGCGCTGCTCATGTTTCTTGCGGTGATCATCATCCCCAGTCCGGAACAGATACAACGCAGAATGTCCGCGACTCCGTTTGGCACACCCGCGGTCGGCGCCCCGCCTTCACAGCTGCAGGCGCCCGGAGCTGAAGTGGAGGAACCTGCATTCCTTGAACCCGAATTGACCCCTGAGATTGAAGACTTCGGCGAGGATGAAAGCCTGGGACTGACCGGACCGGATGAGGAAGACTCGGATGTTGTAAACGGAACGGGCCGCATCACGGATGACGCGCATGTGAACTTCCTTACGGAGCATCCCGAGAGCGCGGTGAAGTTCCTGATGCGCAAAGACCTGGATGACAGACCGATAAGTGACGATGAGGAACGTGTTTATGAAGGCTGGCAAAAACGCGGTCTCTCACGGGGGAAACTGCGCAAGCACGTACTCAAACTGATGGAATGGGAAAGCATCCCGGATGTTGCGGTGAATGAAATCTACAGTCAAATTAAAGAAGAAACATCCGAGTGAATAAAGACTGAAGGACATCGATGACCCCTGACCAATTCTTCACCGGGACCCCGACATACCTGCTTGACCAAAAACTCTCGGAAGCCTTTCACATTGCCAGGCTGCTTGAAAAACCGCTGCTGCTGGAAGGCGAACCGGGGACCGGCAAAACAAAACTGGCCCAGGAATTTGCGGCCCATCTGGGGCTTCCCATTTTTGAAGTCCCGATAACTTCCGAAAGCAAGGTTTCCCAGCTCGTTTCACGCTTTGACGAGGTGCAGCGGCTGATGGACGCCCAGGCAGCCATTGCCAACGCGCAGATGAAGCAGGCAGGAATCGAAATGGAAATCGACACTGCCGGACGGAGGGTGGACCACCTCGAGGAATACGTACACCTCGGCCCCCTGGCTGAAGCATTTTCCACTGAAGGCTCGGTGCTGTTGCTTGATGAAATTGACAAGGCCCCCCGCGAACTTCCCAACAACCTCCTGTTCCTGCTTTCGGAACGGAGGATTGTGATCCCGGAAACCAGCCAGGTGTTGGCCTGTGAACCGGGAAAAATGCCCACCATCGTGATCACTTCCAACCATGAACAGGACCTCCCGGCGCCCTTCATCCGCCGTTGCATTTACATGTATATTGAATTTCCTCCCCCTGAACAGATGCGGGAAATTGTGCGCATGCACCATCCGGACGCGGGAGAAAAGATGGTGTCGGCTGCAATTACGCTCTTTTACCAATTGCGGGAACTGAACCTGACCCGTAAACCCTCAACCGGAGAAATCCTCGACTGGATTGCCTACCTAGTGCGGGAAAACATTAACGATATCAAGTCCATTGAACGACTGCGCGGCGCCCAAACACTGATCAAACACAGGGATGACCGTGAACTGCTGCATATGATTCAGGAAAAAGGAATCGAAGCCGCATCCCAGATCAAACCGGTGCGTTGGTAACCAGTCCGCGCGCTTGATCCACCTCCTCTTGATTAATCCGGATCATGATCCTCACTGTCTCGCTGATCGCCGGTTTTCTGATGGGCAGCATCCCTTTCGGCCTGTTGATCAGCCACTTCTGGCTGGGAATCGATATTCGCCGGCAGGGAAGCGGCAACATCGGCATGACCAATGTGATGCGGGTGGGGGGAAGATGGCCCGGATTGCTTACTTTCCTTCTCGATTTCGCCAAAGGCTGCATCCCCGTGCTGATTTATCGTAGCTGGGCTTTTCACAGTGGAGATGATCCAGACCTGCACGAATTTTTTAGCGCACTCGTAGGAGCGTCCGCTGTTTGCGGACATATTTTTCCTGTTTATCTTCGTTTCCAGGGAGGAAAAGGGGTATCAACGCTCTTTGGCGTTTTAGTTGCGGTATATTATCCTGCGGGGCTGATGGCAGCTTTGACCTGGGTTGGAATTTTCATTTGGAAGAGGATTTCCAGCCTCTCCGCACTGACCATGCTTATCCTGCTGCCTGGTTTTGTTGCAGTGATTCCCTGGATTTTCGAAGAAGCAGTGAACTGGCCCAGGTTTTTCGTGATCTTCGCTCTTTCCCTGCTGCTGATTTTCAAGCATCAGGACAACATCCGGAGACTGCTTACCGGGCAAGAGGGTCGGCTTCGTTCAAAACGAGGAAACAAAACCTGACTGAACCAAACATGAACCCCATTTATTTGCTGCAAAGATATTTCGGCCGGTACATGCTTCGTCATGTGGTCGTACTGTGCCTCCTGTTTTCAGTCTCATGGGGTTTATACCACAACGGGTTTTTCTGGATGGGGTACGTTCAGTGGATTTCCCTGATCATCATCTCCTCCATCATCATCTGGCGTGCCGGGGATTTTTTTCACCCGGCCGCGGTTTACATCCAGGACCGGCATCGGATCCCGGAGTCCGTAAAAGCCGCGGTGATTGACGCGGTCGCCAGTTCCTTTCCCGAATTCTGTGTTGCGGTGATTGCAGTACTGCTGATCGGGCGTGCCGAGGTCGGCATTTCCAGCATCGTCGGTTCCGCACTTTACAACGTCCTCATCATACCGGCGGCGGCTGGGTTGGTTGCAACCACGCCGATGATTATCAGCAGGGAAGTGGTTTGGCGGGATAACTCCTATTACCTCGGGGTCGTGGTACTCCTGCTTGCGCTGCTCTGGTTTTTCCCGGATGAATGGGGAATGGGGGTGGCGTTGATCTTCCTTGCCGCATATCTGGGCTACATAGCCCTGCTGCAGCTTGCCACCCGTAAACACCGTGCACAGAATGACAATGACTCAGCGGATACTGCTCAAACCGCTGAACTGAACCCAATTGTGGAAGAAGAGGACCTGGGGATCCAATCAGAAAAAGAAGCCTGGGGCTGGATTTTGGGGATGATGGTGTTAATGGGTCTTGCTTCCCATATGCTGGTGGAATCGTCAATCGCCTTCGGAGAGATGGCGGGGATCGACGCAGTGATCATGGGGTTCGTGGTGATAGCAGCGGGCACTTCCGTTCCCGACACAGTACTTTCTGTGATCAGCGCCATGCGCGGCAATTACGATGCATCCATTTCCAATGTCTTCGGCAGCAACATCTTCGACATCTGCGTCTGCCTGAGCGTTCCCATTCTGCTGGCCCTGGCAATCAGCGGAGAAACGACTCCAATCGATCTTCCGCAGATCGAAATCGTCTGGAGCTTGATCGGGGCCACTCTATTGGCGCTCTACCTGTTTCAGAGCAACCAATATACCCTCACTAAATCAAAATCCGCGATCCTGGCTCTTGTTTACCTGCTGATTGTGGTTGCATCATTTTCATACTGAACATCGAGGATTCTCCTCTAGCAGACTGAAATACAACGCCCGATCTCCTGAACCGGATAGGCAGATTGTGGGGGTTGCGGTCGTAGTGAAGTTAATCAGATAGGACTATTACCTCAACACGATTGTTCAACTTACGTTGTGTTGGAGAGTCGTTGCGAAACTGGGGGCGCGCGGAACCGAATCCCTTCACCGTGATTTTTGCCGGGTCCATGCCATTATCAACAAAAAAACGTGCTACTTTCGCCGCCCTCGAACCGGAGAGTTCCCAGTTTGAAGACCATGCCTTCGGCTGTGTGTTATCGGTGTGACCCTCGATCTGAATCCGGTTGGGAAGCAGAAAAATCAGCTTAGAGAATCGGGTCAGTTCCTTCACCGCCTTCGCGCTCAACTTGGTTGATTCCGCATCGAAGAAGGTGCTTGCCTTGAAAGAAACCACCACTCCTTTTTCCTCGACATTGACATCAACGTCATCGGCAAGCTCGCTTTCTTCAATTTCCTGGGAAATCTGCTCCACCACGGAATCACGGCCCTCGCTGATGAACGGGGTGCCGGCAGGCAGGGGTTTGAAACTTGAGGCGACGCTTTTGAACTTTTCCGTCTCCATCTTGCACATCGAGAAGAGCAGAACGAAGAAACAGAACAGCAACGTGACCAGATCTCCGTAGGTGAATATCCATTCCTGATCAAAGGGGACGCATACTTCACAATCCTCTTCATCGATCATCTGGCCCATGGCCGCTAACTCCTTTTCATCTTACCGCGTCTGCTCCTCGGGCAGCAGCAGAATATCCACCCGCCTGTTTAATGCACGTTTGTATGCGGTGTCGGCATGAAAACGGGGGCGCGAATCTCCATATCCTGAAACCTGAATCCGGGATTCAGGAATATTTTTTGACTGCAGAAAATTGGCCACCGCGCCGGCCCGTGCGATGGACATTTCCCAGTTTGAGGGAAACTGCTCACTGACATCGGTGGCATCGGTGTGTCCGGAGATCTGTATGTCGTTCTGCATTTGTCCAATCACCGGCAGCATCTTCTTCAGTGCCTTTACGGCCTTCTCCGTCAATTCTGTGGACCCCTGCTCAAAAGAAACGGTGCGGCGGAAGGAAATCTGCACCCCTTTGTTGGACGCCTTGATTGTTACATCATCAGGCACATCAAGTTTTTCCAGTTCCTGGGATGCTTTTTCAAGGTTGGAACTCCTCCCGCTGAAAACAAACGGGCTGCCGGGAGGGGTCTGCCTGAAACTGTCCGAGATGGCCTTTATCTTCTCCACATCCTGTTTGCACATCGAAACGAGCAGGACGAAGAAGCAAAAAAGCAGCGTGACCAGATCTCCGTAGGTGAATATCCATTCCTGGTCAAAGGGAACGCATACTTCACAATCCTCCTCATCGATCATCTGGCCCATGACGGGAACTCCGAATCAGTGTTTCAAACTTTTGAAGTAAGTGCGTTTCTTGTGATTTTTGCAGCTGAAAAGTTTTTGTGAGACAGTCTAATGTCGCCGATCAACCACCGCCTTCTCCACCACCTTCTCCGCCGCTGCCTTCAAACTTCAGTGCTTCGTACATAGCCTTTTTGTCGGGAGGCAGATAATTCATCAGGTCGGTTTCAATGAAATCCGGACGCTGACCGGCTTCGATATAAAGCACCCCATCACGGATCATTTCCATCAGCAGCTTGTCGTCAGCCTGAAAAACCTCGAGCTTGTTTTTTGCGGGGGCAAAAATGGTGTTCGCGAAAAGAGACCCATAGAAGGTGGTGATCAGGGCCACAGCCATTGCCGGTCCGATCGCGGAAGGATCATCCAGGTTTTGGAGCAAAAGCACGAGTCCGACCAGCGTCCCCAGCATTCCCCAGGCAGGGCAGAGGGACGCGGCTGAGCCGACCACTCCGATTTCCGTGTCTTTGCCCGCCATGGTGTATTTCACTTCATGGGCCAGCATATCGACGATGTCCTGCCGATCCACACGGTCAACGACCAGTCTCAACCCTCCCCGCAGAAACAAATTTTCGATGCTCGGCAGCGCGTCTTCAATCGCCAGGATGTTCTTGCGGGCAATCTTCGCCACATCGACAATCAGGGTCAGCGTTTCCACAAGCTGCACCGGACTCGGTTTCCAGGTTTTGCCGACGAAGCCGAACAAGCCCTTTGCATCGCCCATCGGGTATGAAATGAACACGGATGCAACGGTTCCTCCGAATACGATCAACAGGGAGGGAATATCGATGAAGTAGGCAACGTTGCCCAGTTTAACCTGGAAGGTGGTGAAATCGAAAGCCATCGCCAAGAGCAAAAGCACCCAGGCAAGGACTGTTCCGACCAGCGTCCCCTGTTCCATACAGTTCTTCTCCGTATTTCAGGTTAGGGCGTCTATCAAGACAGGATAAATTCAGTCAACTAATTCTCCGGGATTACCCCTTCTCGTTAATTGCTGTTCACGTTTCAGGCCCGCTGTTCGGTTTCCTGCATTTACAGCAAAACCGTTTTGTTTGCACTTCATGCAAATTTGTTTCTGATTCCGTGAAAACACAAACGTATTAGCAATAAGTGTGACATCCGGCAAGTGACTGGGTTGATTTAAGCTCGTGCATCGGTTTTCCACTGCATTAACGGTATCCTTCAGGACATTAGGTAAAGATTTCCTGGAACAACATGGAAGAAAATGCAGGAAGTGATCCCGTTCAGCTAAATAGATCAGCCGGGAGGCAAGGCAAACAATTCCTCAGCATTCCCCGTCGTCTGCTCCGTTAACCGTGGCAGCGGGACTTCCAGCAGTTCCGCCAAGTATTCTGCAATCACCGGAACACGACAGGGCGAGTTGCGCTGTCCCCGGAAAGGAACCGGTGAAAGATAGGGAGCATCCGTTTCAAGCACAATTCGTTCCAACGGCAACTTCCGCACTACCTCGCGCAACTCCTGAGCATTGCGGAAGGTGACAATACCGTTGATGCCGATGTACCAGCCCATCGCCAGCAGCACCTCAGCCATCTTTCCTGAACCGGTAAAACTGTGGGCGACTCCCTTGCGTGAGAGAGGGAATTCCTTGAGGATTGCCAGTGTATCCTCTTCAGCATCACGAGAATGCATGACTACCGGAAGTTTCAACTGGCGGGCAATCTTCAACTGCACGCGGAAAACCGCCTGCTGGACTTCCGCGGGCGCATGCATGTAATGATAATCCAGTCCGGTTTCTCCAATGGCAACTATTTTTGCCGACGACCCGGCGGCTTCGGCAATAGCGCTCCCCAGGTCTTTGTTGAATTGCTGAGCAGAATGAGGGTGCAGACCCGCGGACCCATAAACCATGGGCCAATCCTCAGTGAACCGGATTACCCGGGCCAATGAGGGGCCATCCGCTGAAATGGTGATGATTCGGTCCACCCCGGCATTTGCAGCCTCCTCAAGGACCTGCTTCGCCGCTGCGTCAAGCATGTCCAGGTGACAATGTGTATCGATAAAACTTGTCATGAATTGGGCAGTTACGGTATAAATTAAAAGATTTTACCCATTTTCTGACTTTGTTTCCACTAACCCTGAAATGCCGGTTATACAGGCTTCATTCCAACCCATGATGCTTGTGAAGAAGTGGAAAAAAATCAAGCACTGGATAAAAACGATTCGGAACGGGCTGATATTAACACTTTCAACCTGGTTGTCTACCAGTTGTTACCAGTTGACTTTCCATCACGATTTCAAACGCCTGAGTGCGCAGCATCACGCGACGGCGAGCCAGGCTGATTTTTTTTTGGCCACTCAATCCCTGGAACCTCCGGTCCAACTGAAGTCCTACTGTCCGGGCGGGGTGTCCCAGCTGCGGATCGAGCAAACCTTTTATGATGGAATGATACACTATATGACCCTCGGCATGTACAGCCCGCAAACAGTCAAAGTCTGGTGCAGCCACTCAATACGTTGAAATGGAAAATACCTACAAACCCGAATGGAACGACCTCTGCAGGTCGATTGATTACCGCTTCCGCAAGGAGGAACTGCTCCAACTCGTATTGACACACAAATCCTACACTCATATCGGTTCCCTGCCCGGGGAACGAAACAATGAACGGCTGGAATTTCTGGGAGACGCGATTCTGGACATGGTGATCAGTGAAATGCTGATGGAACGCTTTCCGGAACTGGATGAGGGAGGGCTGTCAAAATTCCGCGCCAGCTTGGTAAACGAGGATGGACTGTCCCGGATTGCGGCCGGTATCGGACTGGGACCTTGCCTGTTGATGGGCAAAGGCGAGGAACTCTCGGGGGGAAGGGCCAAAACATCTCTGCTCGCGGACGCTTTGGAAGCTCTTTTTGCCGGAATCTATCTCGACAGCAGGGAATACGGCGGCATCAGCGATGTCGCCAGGGTTATCCGCACCCTGTTTGAATCAGAACTCCCGGAACAGGCCGAATCCTTCATTTCACACGATTACAAATCGGAACTGCAGGAATTCATCCAAAAAACGCATGGCATCTCCGCCAATTATGAGCTTGTCAACCAGACAGGCCCGGACCATCAAAAAGAATTCGAAATGGCAGTGAGGATAGATGAACGGGAACTAGGGCGGGGCCGCGGTTACAGTAAAAAACAGGCTGGACAGGCAGCAGCACAGAACGCCCTGCGGAGCCTGAGATCTCCTCTCGAACCCCGCGCGGTTGAGAATTGAAAATGAAAAATGATGATGTCCCTGCCGTCCGTATCAACAAGGTGCTTTCCGAAGCCGGAATCGCTTCCCGACGCGGTGCGGAAAAACTGATCCTCTCCGGAAGCATAACCCTCAACGGCGAACCTGTTACAAAACCCGGACAATGCATGCGCCCGGCCACCGATCACCTGTGCGTGGATGGGAAAAGGGTCCGTATTCCCAAACATCCTTCACCCCGGGTGTACGTCCTCAATAAGCCCAGGAATTGCATAACCACCCTCAGCGACCCGCAGGGAAGAAGAACAGTGAAAGATTTCTTCCCCAATTCTAGTGGCAGACTTTTCCCGGTGGGCCGTCTCGATTATGATGCCGAGGGGTTGCTGCTGTTGACAAACGATGGAACACTGGCGAACCGGTTGATGCATCCCAGGCACAAGGTGTGGAAGAGCTACTTTGTCAAAGTCAAAGGGCTGGTGGATGAACAAACCCTCCGCATCCTGCGCGGAGGTCCATTCTTTGAAAGGAAAAAACACCAGCCCGTCAAAGTCAGGCTGCTGCACACTGTGAACGACAAGACATGGTTGGAGGTTTCCCTCAGGGAGGGCGCCAACCAGCAAATAAAAAAAATGTTTCTGCACCTGAAATACCGCGTCCTCAAAATTAAACGATTCCGGATCGGCCCGGTTTCTCTCGGAGAGTTGTCTCCTGGAGAAACACGGATGCTCAGCCAGGAAGAGCGATCCCGACTTTATGCCGAATGTTCGTTGTGAATTCCAGCATGACAATTTTTGGAATGACAGGCGATGGCTAAGGCGGATCTCTACAAAATCGCTGTGGTTGACGGCAAGGTGATGCTCCGCGTTCCTCCTCAACTGGTGGGCGCGCAAACAGCGTCGCTGGACGACATCCAGGCGGACCTCCACCTGATGGATGTGGATTACATCCCGGAACGCCTGCTGGAGATATATGACCGCACCAGCGAGGAATTCGAATTCCTCTGTGATGAACAGACCAAGGATTTCACCCTGCAGGTTGAACTGACAAGGGACGAAAGCGCAGTTTTTCTGAACATCATTCCGCCTTCTCTTGAAAACGAGACGCCGACGATGGAACGGATCCTCGCCGCATTGAAGGAAAAGGGAATCTATCAGGGAATCCTCACCGAGAACATAAATCGCATCCTTTCGGAGAAAATTTATTACGAACCGACCAAGGTAGCCGAAGGGAAAGCTCCGGTCCATGGTAAAGACGGGTATGCGGAAATCCTCTTCCTGCCTAAATCCAAAAGACCTTTACCGGGAAAACAGTTCAACCTGAGGGAAATTCCCATGCTTCAGGAAGTGAAGACGGGTCAGGAGCTGGTCCGCCTGATTCCCGCAACCGCAGGAGAAGACGGGTACACCATCACCGGGAAAGTGATCGGCGCTTCCGCGGGCAGGGAATTCCAGATTTTTCCCGGGCGCAATACACGCTACAACGCGGAACGCACCCACATCATCGCCGCCAAAGACGGATATGTTTGTCAGCAAGGAAACCTCCTTTCGGTTGAGGAATTAAAGGTGCTAGAAAAGGTGGACGCCAGCACCGGACACGTGCGCTTCGATGGAGTGATAAAAATCCGCGGCAACATTTCTGATCGTTACAGCGTCGAAGGTGTGCGCATCGACGTCGGCGGATCAGTGGGCAAAGCACGCATGCGTTCGATAGGAGACATCCGGGTGGCACAGGGGATCATGGGCAGCATGATCCAGGCGGGAGGATCACTGCTTGCACAAACTATCACCGACGCGCAAATCAACGCCGCGGAACATGTGATAGTCGGAGACTACGTCGTTAATTCCAAGGTGAATGCCGGAAACATCATCCACATTCCAACCCTGCACGGATACGCCAATGGAGGAACACTCCAGGCCGGCAACCTGATTAAACTGCCCAAAATCGGCCCGCCCGAAGAATTTACCCGGGAAGAAGACGAAATTGAAGAAACCCCGACCACGCAAACGGTGCTTGAGGTGGGAATCTCGCTCAACAACCGCAAACAGTTCAATACCCTGGGAGAAAACGTACAGACAAACTACTACGCCTTTGAAGAAAAACTGAAGGAAATAGCTCCCATGCTTGAGCAATTGATGGCAGGCGGATTGAGACCGGAAGAAATGGAAACCCTCGATTCAATCACGGATGAAACAAATCAGAAAATCCGCGCGATTGCGCTTGATACAAAAAAAATCCGGCTGCAAAGTGAAATCAACGAACTCAACGAAATCGTCAACGGGGGGATCGTCTTCATTTCGGGAGGGGTCCAGCCCGGAACCGCCATCAATGTCCGCAGGATGCGTTACAACGTGCTCACTCCCGCCTCCGGGATGGCATACTATTTCGCGCAAAACGGAGTGCAGGCCGCGGCATGTGACACAAAACTCGATGACTATTTACAGCACTTTGTCAACCTCCCGCCCTGAAGCAGGGAGGATGCCTGTTGTTTCAAAATACATCTGAACAAGATGGCCGAAATCACCAGGGAAGACCTCGAACGCAGGACAAAGCGCCGGGAAACGTTGAGAGACATGGATCTCAGTGGACTCAACCTCGCGGACCTGTCAATGGAAGGGGTTGTCTTCCGTAAATGCAAATTCACCGGCAGCACCTTCAGCAATTCGCGCATGGCATTTTCGCGTTTCGACAACTGCCTGCTAATCGACTGCGAAATGAACAACTGCAACCTGCAGGAATCATCGCTGACAGAGTGCGATTTAAGTAACTCAGATCTCAGGGACAGCGTTCTGACAGAGATCAATTTGCGCAACAGCATACTCAACAAAACCAACCTCCGTGGTTGTTTCCTTAAAAACGCTGTGCTGATCGAGGCGCAAACACAGCTTTGCAACTTCTCTCAAGCAACCCTGGATGGCAGTTATCTGCATCGCGCATCTATGACCGCGTGCGATTTCACCGCGGCCAACGCCAATCAGCTCTATGCGCATGAAACAAACTTCAGCGGCTCTGTGTTTGAGGGAACCCATCTCAATGGTTCCGGGTTTCAGAAGGGGAAATTCAATTTCTGTAACCTCTCTGTCGCATCACTGAAGGAATGCGATCTTGGGGAAACCCAGTTCTTCTCCGCAAACCTGAACTTCTCCAATCTGGAAATGACGAACCTGAATTCGGTGCTGCTCGTAAAGGCGCGGATACAGGATGCAAATCTGAAAGAGGCAAACCTGAAAAACGCGAACCTTTCCTGGGCGGATTTGTCGCGCAGTTGTCTTGACGGCGCCAATTTGAGCGCCATCATCGACCAGGAAACAGTCTTTGAGGGTTCAACTTTCGAGGGAGCAGTACGTTGAGAAACTGGGTCTTTGCTGCCGGGTTGGGGACGGCGATGCTGACAGCCTTTCCCGTTTTTGCGGAATACCGCGCTTATGAACTTGAGGTGTTCGACCGCACCACCAATACTTCCGAAAAAGTCATCACATCCTTTTCACCGTCAGACTATATCCAGACTCACGGGGGACCGGACCGCACGGGCATTATTATCCGTGCATCATGGATCTGTTTTGGGGACACGTCGCGACACAAAAAAGTATGCGCGATGCCGAAGGCAGTCAACCCGCGTTTCAAGGCAGGAGACCGGATCCAGGTAATGCTGGCCAAGCACCTGACCGATCAGTGGATAGGAGTGGTGGAAAACAGCTTCTTCCGTCCCGATCTGCGCAGCAACGTCTACGGGATCCGGTTTCCCGAGCGCAGCAACCTCTATACGCGTTACTACGAAGCCCATCTGAAAAAAGCCCCGTGACTCCCGAAAAAAGGAGATGCTTCTTGTGCGGGAGCAGTCAGAGCAGTCAAAATTCCTTTGTGAGAGTGCAGCCATGAAAAAAGACATCGCATCCGCAAGCCTGATGACGGCTATTAAAACACCATATACGCCCAATGGAGAGATTGATCTTCCGACCTTTGACGAACTGGTCAATGAACAGATTCGGCACGGGGTAGACGGTCTGATCGTATGCGGCACCACAGGTGAGGGTCACTTGATGGACTGGGAAGAGCACCTGATGCTGATTGCCCGTTGCGTGAACCGGTATGGAGACAAACTGGTGATCGTCGGCAACACCGGCAGCAACAACACCAGAGAAGCGATAAAAGGGACACGCTACGGGTTTTCTTTTGGAATGGACGTTGCCCTGCAAATCAATCCGTATTATGGCAAAACATCACAGCGCGGGTTGAAGGAACATTTCCTGCGGCTGCTGGACCTTGGTCCGGCAATCATCTACAACGTGCCTTCCCGGACAGGACAGGACCTGCAGCCGGAACTGATCGAGGCGCTTGCGGAACATCCCAACTTGATCGGGATGAAGGAATGTTCAGGCAACGAACGGATGGGTCATTACGAATCAAAGGGAATTTCGTGCTGGTCCGGAAATGACGATCAGTGCTTTGAAGGACGCCACCGGCACAACTCACACGGTGTGATATCAGTGATCGCCAATTTGCTGCCCGGGCTGATGCGACGTCTCATGGATGAAGATGATCCGGCGTTGAATGAACGGCTGCAGTCCTTGATGGCCTGGCTGTTCCATGTTCCCAGTCCCAATGCCCTCAACACCGCGCTGACCATGACCGGGGCAGTGCAGCCAGTTTTTCGGCTTCCTTATGCGCCGGTGGACCGCCCGTCCAGGGAGCAGGCCCTGGAACTGCTTCAGGCCTTCTCCCCTGAAGACCGTGTTGGAAACCGCCTGGAACTGATGGAGGATGATCAGTTTATCCTGACGGCCTGACCATCCGGCAACCAGTCACAACACATTTCTTTGCCTAAAGGCCCTGTTTAATTCTAATTTAACGGGTATACCCGGAGTGTGGCTGGAATCGCAGCATGTTTTCAGCCCCAGAAATCGAGGCGCACTTTGCGGCGTTTGTGGCGGGGAAGTTCAAACAGCGGTTCCGCGGGTTCGGGATGTTGGGTCGTGGTTTGTTCCGCTGAATCGCGTCGGTATGCGGGGACTTCGTATTCGACCTCGAGAAAATTAGGACCTGTGCCCTCGTTTCGTGTTTCGGACATTGACAGCCCGTAACGGGGGATCACAGTTTGAAAATCCGTGCGGCGCGCTGCTGCCACCGGCGTAACCCGGTCCTTGTTTCCGTCTACATATGTGGGGTAGAAGTTGGTCGTCCCTTTTAACCGTTGACGATCAACCTTGCGTCGTTTCTGTTCCTCGCTCATACACGAAAATCCTGAGGGATGCTGTCACCGGACTGAATTCCAATATTCATTTGCTGCCCCGGATGCGTTAATATACCACTGTCTGACCTGGCCGCAATCCGTTTTTTTACGTCATGAACAAAACCCTGTCCACCCTCGAACTGGTGCTGGCAAGTCCGCGCGGATTTTGCGCGGGTGTTGACCGCGCGATCACCATTGTCGAGAGGGCGTTGGAGAAATACGGTCCCCCGATTTACGTGCGTCATGAAATCGTGCACAACTCGCACGTGGTTGATCGGCTCCGCGAGCAGGGAGTGGTGTTTGTCGAGGACATGAAGGATGTTCCCGAAGGTGCGCGCACAATTTATTCCGCGCATGGCGTCTCCCCGCGGGTTCGGGAACAGGCGAAAACACGGCAGCTGAAGGTGCTTGACGCCACCTGCCCACTGGTCACCAAGGTTCATGGGGAAGCCAGGGGATTTGCCAAAAAGAACTACAGCATAATCCTCATCGGGCACAAGGAACATGTAGAAGTGGAAGGCACGCTAGGTGAAGCCCCGGAAAGGATGACTGTTGTCGGCACGGAAGAAGAAGCGGAAACCGTGACCGTTCCCAATCCAAACCGGATGGCGTATCTGACGCAGACTACGCTTTCGCTGGATGATGCCGCGGACATAATCAGGACCCTGCGCCGGCGTTTTCCGAACATCGAGGGACCGGCCAAGGACGATATCTGCTATGCTACCCAGAACCGGCAAAATGCCGTCAAAGCGCTGACCCGCCAGGTTGATCTGGTGCTTGTTGTCGGCGCGTCAAACAGCTCCAACACTCTCCGCCTGGTTGAAGTCGCAAAAGGGCAGGGATTGTTCGCCAGACGTGTTGAATCGGCAGTGGAACTGGACCGGGATTGGCTGAATGGGATCTCCAGGGTGGGGATCACCGCGGGGGCTTCCGCCCCGGAAGCAATCGTGCAGGGAATCGTCAACCGG
>CAYFLK010000015.1:21040-47149 GCA_964344035.1 uncultured Pseudomonadota bacterium | reverse complement strand
TGGAATGGTATCCAACAACAATTGTGCGCAGCCTGGCGATTACCGAGGAGGATGTGCTGTTCGCGCTTCCGCCTCAGCTAAGAACCTTGTAAATTCAGCGGCGGCCCTGCCCCGCATTGACATTTTCTGCTTTTCCGCACTGCTCATCTCCCCAAAAGTCTGCGATGCCCCTTCCGGTTGAAATATAGGGTCCCAGCCGAACTGGAACGATCCGCGCGGGTCGACAATCAACCCCCGCACTTCTCCCTTGAAATAATGTTGAGTTTCCCCGTCTTCGGTGTAACCGAGACAGCACACGGCGTGTGCGCGGCGGTTATCGAAAGCGGACAACGCGGTCGCCATTCCTTGCGGACCGAGATGCTCGACAAACCATTTCACCAACGGTCCGGGCAACCCGTTCCAGGCTTCAAAATAAAGCGAAGTATCCTCAACAATCACCGGTTTTCCAATCGATCCGTAGGCTTTCCGGAGTTTGTATTCAACCAGTTCCTCCAGATTTGTGGTCTGGATTTCCAAAAAATCCAGCGACGTTTGCCGCAGGGGCTGCCGAAGCATGGCTGACAGCTCCCGCAGTTTATTTGCATTTGTCGTGACAAAATGCAGTTCCCGGCGCTTCATGGGCTGTGCATCAAAATCAATGTGCCCCCCGCACCCCGACCTCTCCCCGGGAAGAGGGGGGTTGGTCAGAGAACAGCGTCCAGGGGAACCGTGCGGGCATTCTTGATGACCCTGACATGCGACAACACTCTCGGGAGGATATTCCAGGCATAATGCTCCGCGGTTTTAATCTTGTTCCAATAAAACCTGGCTTCCTCGTTTTCCTCCAGCAGCAGCTCCCGGTTTTGTTCTTTCACGTCAAGTTCATCCCAGCGCTGTTGTGCGACCTGCGCCTGCTTGAGCAGGTGGAAGCAGCATAGCGTGTCTCCCATCAACTGCAGCATGTTCATAGCATACATGGTATACCCCCGCGGACCGGCTTCCTCTCCAAACTGCTTGAGATCGGCTATGCTGTTAAACATCATCGACCTGTAATTCCTCCATTCTTCAACAGATGCGGCGATGGTCCCTGCAGGCGGATTGTTCTCGAACCAAGCCAGTTCCCCTGCCAGGGATTCGAGCAGGCGTCCATTTTTCATGCCGAATTTTCTACCGACCAGGTCGAGGGCCTGGATTCCGTTTGTGCCTTCGTAGATGGACCCGATTTTCTGGTCACGGGCATTTTGTTCGAGTGGAAAATCCCGGGTGTATCCGACTCCCCCAAGGACCTGAATACCTGTAACTGCAACCTCGAATCCCTGGTCTGTGCCGAACGCCTTGCAGATCGGGATATGCAAATCCACCAGGTCCTGGTAATTCACCCTTGATTCCCGCTGGCCATGCTGTGCCATGTCGGTATACCATGAGACCGTGTACATCATCGCCCTGATGCCTTCCGTAATCGCTTTCATGTGCATCAGCATCCGGAGCACATCCGCATGCTCAACGATTTTCGCTTTCTCTCCGGGATGAATGCTGGAAGGTCCCTGGACCCTCTCATTGGCATACGCCTGCGTGTTTTGCAGCGCCGCCCCTGCGCCGGCAAGACCCTGCAGGCCGACAAACAGCCGCGCCTCATTCATCATCTGGAACATCTGCGCCATACCCAGGTTTTCCCCCTGCAGAAGGTAGCCATGACAATCGTCTTGTTCCCCAAACGAGAGGACGCAGGTGGGCGATGCGTGAAGCCCCATCTTTTTTTCAATATTGACCAGTGCTACATCATTGGGCGTACCGTCGAGGCGGACCTTCGGGACAATAAACAGGCTGATGCCTTTTGTACCCGCGGGAGCATCAGGGGTACGTGCGAGCAGGAGGTGGATGATGTTCTCAGCCATGTCATGCTCCCCTGATGTAATGAACTGCTTGGTCCCCTTGATCAGGTAATGGCCTTCGGGTTGTTTTTCCGCGCTGGTGATGATGTCTCCCACCGCACTGCCCGCGTGAGGTTCGGTGAGGCACATCGTACCCGACCATTCGCCCTGCAGCATTTTTTCGCAGTATGCGTCCTTCTGTTCCTGAGAGCCGAAGGCAAAAATCAGGTTTGCTGCTCCCGTCGTTAAAGTATTGCCGATACACATTGCCTGGTTTGCCGCAAGCTGCGCTTCTTTTGCGGCGATCGTGACCAGTTCCGGCAATCCCATACCTCCATAGCGGGGAGACATTTTCATTGCCAGCCAGCCACCCTCTCCCATTTTTTTCCATGCTTCCGGGAAACCCTCCGGGGTGATTACTTTGCCGTCCACCACCCTGCAGCCTTCGCGGTCTCCGGATTGATTCAGCGGCGCCAGCACCTGTTCCGCAAAAGTGCAGGCTTCATTGATGGTCATTGCAAAAAGTTGCGGGTCGAATTCGGAAAATGCCTCCAGTTCGCAGAGCCGCCCTGCCCGCAGAACTTCCATCACCACGAATTGCAGTTCACGCCGGTCGGCGTGATATTCAGTGCTGCTCATTTTGCTCCTTGTTCAAGAGGGTTGTGAAATATCTCTTTCTCTCAAATTATGAGGAGAATCCGGAAATCGGCAATCCAATTCCAAGGAACCGTCGTCCCTCTGCGCGGCGTAAACCACGGTGAAAAACAGAACTGGATCAATCGAGAGACTGGAATACTACAGAGGCATTGGTGCCGCCAAAACCGAATGAGTTTGACATGGCAGCCTGCAGTTTACGGGATTTCCCGGAATTGGGTGTGACATCGAAATCACAATCCGGGTCCAGGTTTTCGATGTTGATTGTGGGAGGTACAAAGTGGTGGTGCAGCGCCTTTATCGAAAATACCGCCTCAATTGCCGCGGCGGCGCCGAGCAGATGCCCGGTCATCGATTTCGTAGAACTGATAGAGACGGTTTCCCGGATTTCCTCGCCCAGCGCGGTCTTAATAGCTTTCAGTTCGTTGATGTCTCCGGCCGGAGTGGAGGTCCCGTGGGTGTTGATGTAATCCAGCTCTAGAGGAGAAATTCCCGCGTCCGCGACTGCCATCGCCATTGCGCGTGCCGGTCCTTCGGTTGAAGGTGCGGTGATGTGGAATGCGTCGGAACTGTATCCATAGCCGCTGACTTCGCAATAGATACGGGCCCCGCGTCGCTTGGCAAATTCGTAATCCTCCAGTATCAGCATGCCTGAGCCCTCACCCATCACGAATCCGTCCCGTTCCGTGTCATAGGGACGGCTGGCCCGCCGCGGTTCGTCATTGCGAGTGCTGAGCGCGTGCATTGCGGCAAATCCCGCGATCCCCAGCGGGGTCACACTGGACTCCGCGCCGCCGGCAATCATCACCTTCGCATCCCCACGTTCTATGATGCGCAACGCCGTCCCGATTGCATGGTTCGAAGAAGCACAGGCGGAAACGCAGCAGGCTGAGTAGTTGCGGGCACGAAACAGGAGCGAAATCTGCCCCGGGGCCAGGTTGCTGAGCGTCATCGGGATGAAAAATGGGCTTACCCTTTTCGGACCCTGTTCATTGAGGATTTTGGTGTATTTTTCAATACAACCAAGCCCGCCGATGCCAACCCCCATGGATACCCCCACTTCTTCCTCCAGTTCCTCGCCGATTGTAAGCTCTGCGTCGCGCAGCGCCTCAGCGGTGGCCCCGATGGAATAATGGATGAAAAGGTCCATCTTCTTCGCGTCCTTCGGGGGGATGATGTCCGGAGTGGTAAAACCGCGCACCTGTCCGGCAATTCGGCATCGTAAGTCCGTAGGGTCGAAACGGTCAATCAGATCAATACCCGACTTGCCGCTGACACAGGCATCCCAGCAGGTTGAAACGTCATTGCCCAGGGGTGAGACACAGCCCAGCCCTGTAACTACAACACGCTTCCGGGGGGTCATGCTACCTTGAGCTAAGTGAAAACGTCAGGTGTTTGAAAAAATCCGGTTCAGGCGGCTTGAGCCTCTTTGATGAAATCGACTGCTGACTGAACAGTGGCAATCTGCTCCGCGGCATCATCGGGAATGTCGATGCCGAATTCTTCCTCGAGCGCCATCACCAGTTCCACTGTATCCAGGGAATCCGCCTCTAGATCATCCACAAAATTCGATTCCAGTTTGATGTCTGATTCGTCTTTGCCGAGTTGATCGCTGATGATTTTAATCACTTTGTTTTCAATTTCTTCCATGATTCTTTTTTGTGTTTAGGGTTGGTTGAAGTGCAAAAGTTAACCTGTTTTTTTCTCAGAATACGGGGAAATGTCAAAATGTTTTTGTCACTCCCGGGATTTTAGTACATGCCTCCGTTAACATGCAGCACTGTTCCGGTGATGTATTCCGCGCGTTTGGAGGCAAGGAACGAAACGGCATGGGCGATATCCTCGGGGCGTCCCATACGCCCGAGTGGGACCTGCTGCAGGATTGTTTCCTGCTGTGACTGATTTAGTGCCTGTGTCATGGCGGTGTCGATGAATCCGGGGGCCACGGCGTTCACCGTGATCCCGCGCGGACCGACTTCCCGCGCCAGCGATTTGGTGAATCCCAGCAGGGCGGACTTGGTGGAACTGTAATTCACCTGTCCCGGGTTTCCGGAAAACCCGACCACTGACGAGATGCTGATGATCCGGCCGCTTCGCTGCTTCATCATTGTTTTGAGTGCCGCCCGCGTAACGTGAAACACTCCGTTGAGATTCACGTCGATGACCTTCGACCACTGCTCTGGTTTCATGCGTAAGAGCAGGTTGTCCTGGGTGATCCCGGCATTGTTGACGAGGATGTCGATCCTCCCTTCCGTTGCGACAAGCGTGCGGACCATCTGCTCCACCGCGCTCCCATCCGTTACGTCCACCTGGAAATCAAGGCACTTCCGGCCCAATTCAGCCAGTTCCCGGCGAAACTCCTCCACCTCCGGGTTCAGATCGGTGAAGGCAATATCCGCTCCAGAGCGTGCCAGTTCCAGTGCAATGGTGCGCCCGATGCCTCTGCCCGCGCCGGTGATCAATGCAACCTGTCCTTGAAGACTCATATGAACTCCTGCTGAGGATTCAACGGATTTTGAAGTAGATGATGATGGTGATGACAAACAGCCAGATTGACTTCAGGTGCATGTGCCAGATGACTCGGCTGTTGACCTCCTGCGCAGTCAGCAGTTTGTTTTCCTCGGGAACCGGATTGATGCCGATGCGTTTAAGCATGAGCAGCCATACTGATTCCACCTCCGGCTTTTTCTGGGTGAATGTCCAGAGGCGCTGCAGGTGATGATGGTAAGGCGACCTGAGAAAAAAACGCAGTCTTTCCGCCTTCGGACGTCCATGACGCCACAGCATCCATTTGAAAAACACACGTTGAACAATTGAGGAAAGCACCGAAAATATGAATACACCTCCGACAATCGGCAGAAAAAGTTCCGCTTTGACAAATATGAACATCGCTGAAACCATGCTGCCCAACGCGAGTGCTCCCAGGTCCCCCATGTAAATCAGGGCAGGCGGAGCATTGTATTTGAGAAATGCTGTCCCCGCGCTTAGCACCGTGGTTGCCAGCACCGCCAGTTCCTTGATATCGTGTGTGAGATGCGGGATCTTCAGCTTTGAGGCAAAATCCTCGTCCCCGCCTATGTAGGCAACGGCGCCGACAAACATCGCGCATGTCATCAGCGGCACGGTCGCCAACGAGTCCATGCCGTCAGTCAGGTTCACCGCGTTGGCGCCTCCAACGATGATAAACAGCATGAAGGGGATAAAAAGGTATTTGGGCAGGTAGGGAAACGCATCCTTCAGGGGCACAAACGGCACAACCAGGTGTCCGTCGATGTCGACATACAGGTAAAGCCCGAGTACAACTACCAGCGCCACCACGAATTCAGCCGAGAGCCGGAAACGTCCGCTCACCCCTTCAGCTTTCTCACTATACGGTTTACGTTCCGCGTCGCCGGACTCCACCCTGCGGCGGTGTCCCACCTTGGCCAGGTCGTCAATTGCGCCTATCACCGCAAACGCGATCATAATGCTCAGCAGCGCGATCACGTACTGATTGAGGTTGCACCACAAAACTGCCGCGGACAGAATTCCGAACACCAAAACCCCTCCGCCCATGATCGGCGGCGCGCCGGTGTAAGGTTTAAAATCGGTTCGGGCGCCATTGAAATCAGCAGTGATGCCGTTGGAACGGAAGTGGTGGATCACTTTCGGCATGACCACCACGATGATCAGGTATGCCGTGAGAAAGGCCATCCCGCTACGGAAAAGAACTGATTTGAAGATCTGATACTGCCAGATCGAGTGCAGCAGGATGGAAAGCATGACCCTGATTAGAGGCTCATCAATTCGGTTTCTTTTGCGGTGAGCATTTCATCGATCCGGGAAATGTGCTCATCCGTGGCCTTCTGTACCCGCGCTTGTGAAGATTTTTCCTCGTCCTGTGATATGGCTTTGTCCTTTTCCATTTTCTTCAGCAGGTCGTTTCCTTCACGTCTCACGTTACGCACGGCGATTTTTGCCTCCTCACCGATTTTTTTCACCTGTTTCACATGCTCCTTGCGCCGTTCCTCGGTAAACGGAGGCATCACCGCGCGGATGAGGCTGCCGTCACTGGAGATGCTCAACCCGAGGTTGGCCGCCTGCAGGCTGTGTTCAATTTCCTTGATCATCTTCTTCTCCCACGGATTGATCACCAGCATTTGCGGCTCGGGAGTGGAAATATTGGCAACCTGGGAGATGGGGCTGGGATTGCCGTAATAATCTACTTTAACCGGATCAAGCATGCCCGGGCTGACCCTGCCGGCGTGAATGCCTCCCAGATCACGTTTCAGACTTTCAATCGTCCCGTCCATCTTCCTGCTGACAAGTGCATGAACTTCTTCAGTGTTTTGCGGATTCATAAGCATTTCAGTGAATCATGGTTCCCACGGGCTCCCCGCATACGGCCTTCAGAATCGAATCCTGCGCATGCAGATTAAGCACGAGAATCGGTATTTGGTTGTCTCTGCAAAACGCTATCGCCGTTGCATCCATCACTTTCAGGTTGCGACTCAACACTTCATCGTATTGCAGGGATTTGTAACGGATTGCATCCGTGTGCTGCATCGGGTCCTTGTCATAAACCCCATCGGTTTTGGTGGCCTTGATGACCAGTTCCGCGCCGACTTCAGAGGCCCGCAGAACCGCGGCGGTGTCCGTGGTGAAATAGGGATTGCCTGTCCCGGCGGCAAAGATCACCACCCGGTGCTTCTCGAGATGCCGGTCCGCCCTGCGGTTGATGTAGGGCTCACACAATTCCCGCATTTCAATGGCTGACATGACCCTGGTGGGAACCTGTTTCTGCTCCAGCATTTCCTGCAGGCAGAGGCTGTTGATCACCGTCGCCAGCATTCCCATGTGGTCTCCCGCAACCCGTCCGATGTTGCCCTGAGAGGATTGCGCGCCCCGGAAAATGTTCCCACCTCCTACCACCACTCCCACCGAAACATCCAGGTTGAGCACCGCAATCACATGTTCGGCAATCATGCGGATGGTGTCGTAGTCGAAACCGAAACCCTTTTCACCGCCAAACGTTTCACCGCTGAGCTTGAGCAGAATGCGCCGGTATTTCGGTTTCACGACAGGGTTAGAACTGGTACTTGAGGAAAGAGGTAAAGCTGATGCCGATCCCTAGTTCTGCTGAGACTTCCTGCACAAGCTGTTCGACTGTTATTTGCGGGTCCTTGACAAAATCCTGTGTTTCGACGCAGATTTCCCTGAGATATTTTTTCAGTCTGCCTGCAATCATTTTGTCGATGATGTTTTCGGGTTTGCCCGATTCTCTTGCCTGAACGCTAAGGATATCCTTCTCCCGGTCAATTACGGCCTGGTCCACCTGATCCGCGGAGACCGCTTCCGCGGGAAATGCCGCCACATGCATGGCAATGTCCCGCGCCAGCGTCTGCAAACGCTGATCGGTGCAGGGGGCATCGGTTTCCAAAGGAACAAGCACCCCGATTTTTCCGGTCATGTGCACGTATCCGCCAACTATACCGTTTTCCACCCTGAGCCTGTCCGATTCCAGCAGCTGCATGTTTTCTCCCAGCTCGGCGATTTTCTCTGTCAGCAGTTCCTGAACTGTTGCTTCCGCATTGTTTACTGTTTGTGCAAGCAGGTTATCCGGCCCCTGCTGCTCAACTTGTTGTGCAAGGACCTGCAACAGCTCCTGGAAAGAATCGTTGCGCGCGACAAAATCGGTTTCACAGGCGACTTTAACCATCGCCGCGCTCTTGCGGTCTTCACCGAAAAACGTGCTGATCGCCCCTTCACTGGTTTCACGGGATGATTTTTTCATCGCCTTGGCCTGCCCCTTCTTGCGCAGGTATTCCTTTGCGCCTTCCAGGTCGCCATTGCATTCAACGAGCGCTTTTTTGCAATCCATCATGGCCACCCCGGTCATTTCCCGGAGTTCCTTGACTGATGCGGCGGTAATTGTCGTCATTTCAGAACTAATGATTGCTTGGTTAATGTGAGGGTTTTCCGCACCCTACCGGGCAGGAAGGGTGCGGGAAAGGGATTTGGGTCAATCGGAATTTGACTCTGCCTTTTCTTCCGTTGCGGTCGAATCATCTGCCGCTGACTCCTGTTTCTTGCTTTTCTTTCCGGAGGCCGCGGCAGATTTTGTCTTCGTTTTCTCCGTTTTTGCTTTCACTGTTTTCTTCCCGGAGACCCCGGTTTCCGCAGCGGGCTTTTCCTCCTTGGCAAACTTCTCCTGCGGCGCGGATGTTTCGGTTTTCTTCGCCTTTGTCCCCTTTGATTCGGCTGTTGCATTCACCTTCGCCCTGGTTTTGGCCGACGGTTTTTTCGGTGCCTCATCGTCTGTCTTGGTTTTGGCCGACGGTTTTTTCACATTTTTTTCAGCGGTTTTCTCTTTTGCCGACGGTTTTTTTGCCGCTTTTGCTTTTACTGCCTCAGTTGGTTTTGCATCTGAGTCTGACTCTCCGGCATCTTTTTGCGCGGCTGCCGCGGGTTCCTTTTTCATGTCCCCAGCGGGAGCCTTTTTCACCCGCTTGCGAGTTGCGGGTTTCTTTTCTTCCTTTTCCCCCTCGGCTGCCTTGACATCATCCCTGGGCGCGGGCTCTTCGGCCTTTGACGCGGCTGCCGTTGCGGCGCGCACCGCCTTGCCCTCCAGCACGGCGGTTGCAATCACGTTGGCAAACAATTTGACCGCGCGGGGGGAATCGTCGTTTCCGGGGATCACGTAATCGATCCCGGTGGGATCACAGTTGGTGTCGGCTACTCCGACAATCGGGATCCCCAGTTTTTGTGCTTCCCTGACAGCAAGATGTTCCCGCTTGCAATCGACAATGAATATCATTCCCGGAACATCCTTCAACGTCCGCACTCCGCCCAGCGAGCGGTCAAGCTTCTCGCGCTTGCGTTCGATCTGCAGGGCCTCCTTCTTGAGTATGCCCTCGTATATCCGGTCCTCCCCGGCCATCTCTTCATACGACTGCAGGCGTCCGATCGACTGTTTGACAGTGCTGAAGTTGGTCAGAAACCCTCCCAGCCAGCGGAAATTGATATAGGGACTTTCGCAGCGCAACGCTTCCTCGAATATGATCTTCTGAATGGGTTGCTTTGTGCCGACAAACAGTATCGGTTTTCCCTGTGTGCTTGCTTCCTTCACATACTGATACGCCTCCTGCAGCTTGCGCAGAGACTGGCGCAGATCGATGATGTGAATCCCGCTCTTGACGCCGTATATGTAGGGCGCCATCTTGGGGTTCCAGCGCTTTGTCTGATGACCGAAATGGACTCCTGCCTCCAGGAAATGTTTCATTGAAATGACAGCCATGGTGTCTCCGTTGATGAATGGCTTAAAATGAGGGGGTCCTGGATGAGGGAAACCGCCTTGAAATACTAGGGTTCTTAAATCGATGACTCCCCTGCCCCATCCGCGCTAGGGGAACCAAAACGGCGTAATGCCGGATTTTGGAAAACTAATTTTTATAACCGGTTTTCTGATAGTTGACAAGACATTTCCGGAAACCGGCCACAGGGGGTCCTTGATCTGGAAATGTCTGAAGCGGATCAAGCAGCGCCAGAATCCGGGACAGTGCCGGGATGCGCAGCACCGGTAAAACCCGGCTGGTTCAGCATAGACGAGAGAAACCGTCCGGTGTGGCTGTTCGGTTGGGAAACACAGTCTTCCGGGGTGCCTGCAAAGACCAGCTTTCCGCCGCCAATCCCGCCCTCGGGACCGAGGTCGATAATCCAGTCAGCGGTTTTTATCACCTCGAGGTTGTGCTCGATGACGATTACGGTGTTGCCTTCGTCCACCAGGCGGTGGAGGATTTTCAGCAGCCGTTTGACATCGTCAATGTGCAGCCCGGTGGTTGGTTCGTCCAGAATGTAGAGGGTGTTTCCGCGTGAACGCCGTGCCAGTTCCGCTGAAAGCTTCAGGCGCTGGGCTTCTCCTCCGGAAAGCGTGTTTCCCGCCTGCCCGAGTTTCATGTACCCCAACCCGACGTCGCGCAGGGTTTTCAATATGCGGACAATCCTCGGCTGCGCCTCGAACAACTCGACCGCCTTGGAAATTTCGAGGCTGAGCACGTCGGCAATTGTGTGTCCCTTGTATTTCACCGACAGTGTTTCCCGGTTGTAACGCTGCCCCTTGCACTGATCACAGGTGACCCAGACATCGGAAAGAAAGTGCATTTCAATCAGGTGGAAACCCTGCCCTTCGCACGCGGCGCAGCGTCCATCGCGGATATTGAAGGAAAAACGGCGCTTGCTGAATCCGCGTTTTTTTGCTTCCGGCATTGCAAACAGGTCGCGGATCGGCTCGAGTACCTTGGTGTAAGTCGCAGGATTCGAACGTGGTGTCCTGCCGATCTGTTCCTGGTCGATGACCATCAGCTGTTCGATATGCTCTTCCCCGCGGATGCCTTTGTGCTCCCCGGCATCCACCTGTTTTGCGAGCACTTCCTTCTCCAGCGCGCGCTGCAGAACGTCCACCACCAGGGATGATTTCCCGGAGCCGGAAACTCCGGTTACCACGGTCAGCAGCCCGAGTGGAAAATGGACATCGATCTCTTTCAAATTGTTTGCTCTCGCGCCAAGCACGGACAGCTTTTTCCCCAACACCCTTTTCCTTCGTGTCATAGGAACTGCAATGGATTTTTCGCCCTGCAGATATTTGCCGGTGAGGGTGTTTCCGCGGTGGCGGATCTGCTCCGGGCTTCCGGTTGCGGTGACCGTCCCCCCGTAATGCCCGGCGCCGGGACCTATGTCTATGATATGGTCCGCCGCGCGGATGGTGTCCAAATCATGTTCCACGAGGATCACCGTGTTGCCCAGGTCGCGCAGGCGCTTGAGGGTTTGGATCAGCCGGTCGGTGTCACGCGGATGGAGTCCGATGGTCGGTTCATCGAGTACGTACATGACTCCGACCAGCCCGGACCCGATTTGCGACGCTAGCCGGATGCGCTGCGCTTCTCCCCCGGAAAGGGTCGAAGCCTTCTGATCCAGGTTCAGGTAGTCAAGTCCAACGTTAACCAGGAATTCCAACCGAGTGCGTATCTCATTGAGCGCCTGCTCGGCAACGGTGAGCTGGTTCGGGGTCAGTTCCCAGCTTTCGAGTTCCTGTTGTGCCTCGCGGATGTTAAGGCGGCAGAACCGGCTGATGTTTTTCCCCCTGATCGTCACCGCGCGGTATTCGGGTTTGAGCCTCTCGCCTTCGCAATCCGGACAGGCGGAGTTGCCCCGGTAGGCCGTTTCACCGAGCCCGTCGCATGTGGGACAAGCCCCGACGTGAGAATTGAAGGAGAACATCCGCGGGGTGAGTTCATCTTCCTGGTAAAAATCTGTTTCCACGCACGCGGGCGATTCGGAAAGAAAAACTTGTTCCCCGCCACGGTCGCTCAACCGCAGTTTCAGCAGCCCATGACCCCGCTGAAACGCCGTTTCAATTGATTCTGAAATCCGCTTCTGCTCCTCCGCGGCAACCCTGACGCGGTCCACCACCAGGTCGATCACAGTTTTTGCTGTGAGTTTCATCCCGCTTGCGGATCCCTCCCATTCATCCAGGCGAACCGGCTGCCCCTCAATGTACGCGCGCAGAAACCCTTCCTGGGTCAGCGAATCGACGACGTTCGGGAAGTGCTCCGGATCATCGAGCAGCAGCGTTTTGCTGGACCCGGGGAGAAACAGCGGGGCCAGCAGTTCAATCCTTTCGCCGGGATAATTGCCCAGGCAGAAAAGGGCCGCCCTGCTGGGGCTATAGCCAATCAAAGGCTGCCCGGAATACGGACAATGCGGGGTGCCGATGCGGGCAAACAGCAGGCGCAAGTAATCATAGATTTCGGTTGTCGTGGCCATGATCGAGCGCGGGTTCCGGGAGGCGCCTTTCTGGTTGATGGCGATCGCGGGTGCAAGACCGTCGATGGAGTCCACCGGGGCCTTGTCCATCCTGCCGAGAAACCGGCGCGCGTAAGTGGACAGCGACTCGACGTATCGCGCCTGACCTTCCGCGAAGAGGGTGTCGAATGCCAGGCTGGTCTTGCCTGAACCGGAAACCCCGGTGATCACCGTCATCCTGTTGACCGGGATTTCTATGTCAATGTGACGCAGGTTGTTTTTGGATGCCCCGCGGATGCGGATGTTCCGCGCGCTCACTCCGCGTGGTTTTGTTTTCAGGGAACCGGCATCTAACCGTATCCTCCTTTCACCTCGGGTGAGATAAAGTGCATGCTTGCGGCTGGCTTGATTCGCTTCACTCACAATGCCGGGCATGGGTGTAAGTGTATGTTTCCTGTCTGATGCCCCCGGCCCCTTTTCACTGGTTTCCTGTCTGTAGTCCCTTGTCTCTGGTTCCTTTTCCCTGGTTTCTTGTCCCTTGTATCTTGTCTCCTGTGCAAGCACCTTCTCCAGGAACCGCCCGGTGAGGGTTTGCTCAGCCACGAGTGTATCCGGAGAACCGCTGCAAACCAGCCGCCCCCCGTTTTTTCCTCCTCCCGGTCCCAATTCGATTACGTGGTCCGCCATTTTTAGCACATCCAGGTTGTGTTCGATCACAAGCACGGTGTTGCCCTGATCCACCAGCCTGTTCAGGCAGTTGAGCAACAGGCGGATGTCCTGAAAGTGCAGCCCGGTGGTTGGTTCATCAAGCAGGTACAGTGTGTTCCCGGTCGCGTTTTTACGCAGTTCCGCCGCAAGTTTCACGCGTTGCGCCTCTCCTCCGGAAAGCGTGGTGGAGGGCTGCCCCAGTTTGACATAACCCAGCCCGACCTCCCGCAGGGTCTCGAGAATGCCATGTATTTTAGCGTGTGCGGAGAAAAACCCGGCGGCTTCATCCACCGTCATTTCCAGCACATCGTAAATGGTCCTGCCCTTGAAGAAAATCTGCAGGGTTTCCGCGTTGAAGCGCCGTCCACGGCATGTATCGCAGGGAATCTGCACGTCGCTGAGGAACTGCATCTCGATGGTCTGGATGCCCGCTCCCTGGCAGTCGGCACAGCGTCCGCCCTTGACATTGAACGAGAAGCGCCCTTTTTTGTAACCGCGTGCTTTCGATTCCGGGACCCTGGCAAACAAATCCCTGATGGGGTCCAGCACCTTGGTGTAGGTTGCGGGATTGCTGCGCGGAGTGCGCCCGATCGGCGTCTGGTTGATTTCGATCAGGCGATCGACTTGATCCAGTCCGTCAACGCGTTCATGCTCCCCGGGAGTTTCCTCGGATTGCGGATTGAGGTGCGCGGCAACGGCCTTCTTCAGCACTCCATCAATGAGGGAAGATTTGCCTGACCCCGAAACTCCGGCCACGGCGACAAACAAACCGAGTGGGATTTCAACGTTCAGGTCATGCAGGTTGTTGAAGCGCGCCCCGTAAACCGCCAGTTTACGTCCGGAAACCACACGCCTCGACTGGGGAAGCGCTATGCGTTCCCTACCCGCAAGAAAGTCACCGGTGACCGAATCGGGTTCACCGACAATATCGGCCATAACGCCTTGGGCAGTGATGTACCCGCCTTCCAGTCCGGCTACCGGGCCGATATCGACAATGTGATCCGCGGATTCGATGGTTTCTTCGTCATGCTCGACAACCAGCACCGTGTTCCCGCGGTCACGGAGTTTCTTGAGCGTCCCGATCAGCTTGAGATTGTCGCTCTGATGCAGGCCGATAGACGGTTCGTCAAGCACGTAAAGAACGCCCTGCAGCCCCGCGCCAAGCTGCGAGGCCAGCCGGATGCGCTGAGCCTCCCCTCCGGAAAGGGTGGCGGAAGAGCGGTTGAGGCTCAGATAACCGACTCCGACATCATTCAGAAAATGCAGGCGGTCCCGGATTTCACGGAAAATGTCGCGGCCGATTTTTTCTTCGCGTTCGCTGAGTTCAACATCCTCAAAAAACCGTATCGTTTCTTCCAGCGAGGTTTCTGAAAGGCTATATATATTGTAACCGTGAAACAGCACCGCCAGCGCAGTCGGGTTGAGACGCCTGCCCCGGCAGTCGGGACAGACAGAAGTTTCCTGGAATTTTTCCAGCGGTCCCTTGACAAACCTGTAGACGAACTGCAGGATCGGCACGACCCCGGGCCACTTTCCGTCCTCTATCTTGCGCCGCAGCTGCCCGGCAAAACGGAATACATTCGAAATCCCGAGGGGGACATTCGCGTTGCCGTGGAGCACCAGCTCCCGGGTTTCCCGCGGAAGCTTGTTCCAGGGCGTGCGCCGGTTGATCTTAAACGCGCGGTAGAGTTCGTTGAAGTGGCGTTCGTCGATGCGCGTAAACAGGATGTTTCCGCGTTCAGTGAAACAGCGCAGCGCGCCGTCTGCCAGCGACTGCATGGGGTTGCACAGCTTCTCCTCGGTGAAGATGCTCAAGCTTCCGAGCCCGTTGCATGTGGGGCAGGCGCCTTGCGGAGCATTGAACGAAAACAGCCTCGGCTCCATCTCGGGAAGCGCAATCTGGCAGTTTGGGCAGGCCATCAGCCGGCTGAAGAGATGGTCTTCCCCGCGATACTCGAGCGTCACCAGCCCTTCCGCGAGCCGCAGCGCTTTTTCCACGCCCTCGGTGAAACGGCTTTTTTCCTCGGTGTTCAGTTCAAGCCGGTCGATCACCAGTTCCAGTGTATGCTTTTCGTAACGCGCCAGCTGAATGTCTTCGTCCAGGCGGCGGATAGTCCCGTCGATGCGTGCCCGCACATATCCCTGCGCGGCCCATTCCTCGATCTCCCTGCGGTATTCGCCTTTTCTCTCGCGGATCATCGGCGCGAGGATCACGCATGATTCACCGAGGGCTTCCACGTAGGCATAATCCGCGATCTGTTCCGGAGTCTGGGAAGCGATGGGCACGCCGCACTGCGGGCAATGCGGTTCGCCGAGGCGGGAAAACAGCAACCGGTAATGGTCGAAAATCTCGGTCACCGTGCCCACCGTCGAGCGCGGGTTGCGGTTCACCGTTTTCTGATCCACCGAAATGGTCGGGCTCAACCCTTCCACGTGTTCCACGCGTGGTTTTTCCGTCTGCCCCAGGAACTGTCTTGCATACGCGGACAGTGATTCGACAAACCTGCGCTGGCCTTCCTTGAAAATCGTGTCAAAGGCCAATGATGATTTACCCGAACCGCTGACCCCGGTGAAAACCGTCAGAGTGTTTCGCGGCAGAGTCAGGTCCACGTTTTTCAGGTTGTGCTCTGATGCTCCGACAATCACGATTTCGTCGGCAAGGTTTTCGTTCGACATGACTGCGTGGAATGCGTCGTATTAGCCGATCCTGTTTAAGGGGACAAAAATGGTCAGTATGGCACGCCGGGAAAGACACAACAAGTGGAACGATTGCAGGAATGCAATGGTTTTTTGTATTCCTCCAACACTTTCCGGAAAGGCCCTGTTTTCACCGAAATGAGCGGATATTGCCAAAAAAATTGATATATTTTCAATTGCTTGAAAGAATGACGGAGATTCCCTTGATTCAACTCAAATTCAAAAAAGGAAACCATGAAACCCCTCCCCTCACATTCACAGGTGGTCATCATCGGCGGCGGGATTGTCGGCTGTAGCCTGGCCTATCATTTGACCAGACTCGGCTGGACGGACATCGTCCTGCTGGAGCGCAAAGAACTCACTTGCGGCACCACCTGGCACGCCGCCGGGCTGGTCGGGCAGCTCAGGGCCACCAAGAACATGACCATGCTTGCGCAATACACTAGCGGACTGTTTGCGACGCTCGAGGAGGAAACCGGGCAGGCGACCGGCTTCAAGCAAAATGGGTCCCTGAGCGTCGCACCGGACGCGGAGCGTTTTGAGGAACTCAAGCGCGGCGCGTCGATGGCCAAGTGCTTCGGCCTCGAAGTCGAGGTTATTACTCCCGCGGAAGCACGGGAACTGTACCCGCTGCTCGACATCGACGACCTGGCCGGCGCGGTTTTTTTGCCCAAAGACGGGCAGACGAACCCCATCGACGTTACCCAGGCACTCGCCAGGGGCGCGAAAATGCGCGGCGCGGAAATCGTGGAAAACGCCGGTGTCACCGCGGTCCTGCAAAAAAACGGGCGCGTCACCGGGGTTTCCACGGCACAAGGTGATATTGCCGCGGAAATCGTTGTCAACTGCGCCGGACTCTGGGGACGCCGGGTGGGCCTGATGGCCGGGGTGCACGTGCCGTTGTATGCCTCGGAGCATTTTTACATTGTCACCGAAGACCTCGGCCTGCCCCCCGATCTCCCGGTGCTGCGCGACCCGAGCGGCTGGATATATGCCAAGGAAGACGCGGGAAAAATGCTGGTCGGCTGCTTCGAACCGAAATCGAAACCGCGTCCGCTGGACACGATTCCAGAGGACTTCTCGTTTGGAAAGTTTCCCGAAGACTGGGAGCACTTCGAACCGGCAATGCTGAATGCCATCAAGCGCATCCCGAAACTGGAGGAAGCGGGAATCCAGCTTTTTTTCAACGGTCCGGAGAGCTTCACTCCCGACGACCGCTACCTGCTGGGAGAGGCCCCGGAGCTGAAGAATTTCTATGTCGCCGCCGGTTTCAATTCGATCGGCATCCAGTCTTCGGGCGGCGCGGGCAAGGTGCTCGCGGAATGGATCGTCAACGGGCATCCACCGATGGACCTGTGGGATGTCGATATCCGCCGGATCCACCCCTTCCAGAACAACGAACGCTACCTCCGGGACCGTACCAGGGAAACCCTGGGACTGCTCTATGCCATGCACTGGCCGTTCCGGCAGCCGGAAACGAGCCGCGGGGTGCGTAAATCGGTGCTGCACGACCGTCTGGTAAAAGCCGGTGCGTGTTTCGGTGAAATGTGCGGATGGGAACGCGCGAACTGGTTTGCCCCTGGAAGCACTGAACCTCGTTACGAATACAGCTACGGACGGCAGAACTGGTTTGAAGCATCCGCCTCGGAACACCGTGCGGCGCGTGAGAAAACGGCGCTGTTCGATATGTCGTCATTCGCCAAATTCATGGTGCAGGGTCCCGACTCGGAGTCAGCGCTGAACCGCATCTGCGCCAACGACGTTGCCGTCCCTACCGGTAAAATCATCTACACCGCATGGCTCAACGAACGCGCCGGGTTTGAATCAGACCTGACGGTGACCCGTCTTGCCGAAGACGCGTACATGGTCATCACCGCCGCTTCCAGCCAAACCCGGGATTTCGCGTGGCTGCGGAAAAACATCCCGGAAGACGCGCGCGCGTATGCAACCGACGTCACATCAGCGTACGCGGTGCTAAGCGTGATGGGTCCGCAATCGCGCTACCTTCTTTCGCGGCTCACCCCGGAGGATTTGTCCAACGAGTCCTTTCCTTTCGGGACTGCAAAGGAAATAGAAATCGGATACGCCTCCGCCCTCGCACTGCGCGTGACTTATGTCGGCGAACTGGGCTGGGAGCTGTATGTCCCCACGGAGTTCGCGAAGGATATTTTCGACAAGCTACTGGAAGCCGGGTCAGCGCACGGGCTTAAACCCGCAGGCATGCACGCGCTCAATTCGCTGCGCATGGAAAAAGCATACCGCCACTGGGGCCACGACATCACCGACGAAGACACCCCGCTGGATGCCGGACTGGGCTTCGCGGTCGCGTACGATAAACCCGGTGGCTTCATCGGCAGGGACGCGCTTTTGCGGCAAAACGGCTGGTGCAGTTCGCCCTGGAAAACCCGGAGCCGCTTCTTTATCACAACGAACCGGTCTGGTGTGACGGGCGGATTGTCGGCGACCTCACGTCCGGGATGTTCGGACACACCATCGGCGCTGCCCTCGGCATGGGATATGTGCGCCACGAGGAAGGCGTGAGCCGGGAACTGCTTGAATCGAGCGTGTTTGAAATTGAAGTCGCGGAAGTCCGTCACCGCGCGCGAGCGTCGCTGCGGGCGTTCTATGACCCCAAAAGCGAAAGGGTGCGGATGTAATTCCCCGCCAAACGTGTCAGCCTGCAGCCCGCTGCTCTGATGTATTATTTACGGCGATTTGATCTGATTACGACTTTTTACCAGTGCACCAACTTTTGTCTTTAAAAACAATGTCCCTGTAACAGCACTAGGAATCCGCCTGCAATTTCGGTATGCTGTTGCCCTTTAGGGCTCTCCGCTTCCGCGGTTTGCACTGTCTCCGCAATCAAGCAGGATTTCAGGCATGACTTCCTCCCCCCTCCTTCCACCGAAACTCCCGGGACCCCTCCTTGGAAACACGGGGACCGCTGTTCCGTTTCCGGACTCACCGTCACCCGCCGCAAGCACTGGATCTGTGAAACTGAAGACGGCCATTACCGCGCCGATCATTTCATGCTCGGCGACGACATCCTCTTCCTCAAGGCATACGGGACGGTTTACAGCGAGGTTATGGAAATAGTCTTCCCGCCCCACGAAAACATCATCCAAGACGCGTTCGGCAAGGGCCGGTACTACCGCATCGACGACCTGAGCGACCTAAAGGACGTCAAGTTCGGCGCGCGCCGTAAATTCATGAGATGGGTGCGCTCGGAATTCTCCCAAATGCAGCTCTACGTGGTCTACGGACAAACCCGCTGATCCGTTCCTTTGCCAAGCTCGGGGCGATTTTCACGATGGACCTGACCAAAATGTGCTTCGAGGTTGAAGACAACGGGCCGGGCATCCCGGAAACCGAGCAGCGGCGTATTTTCGGCGCCTTCGAGCAGGCGGACCTGGAACATAACTCCCGGGCAGGGGGCGCCGGTCTGGGATTGGCCATCGTGCATCAGCTGGTGGATGTGCTGGGAGGGAAGATCATGGTAAAAATGCAAACCGGGCGAGGGCACGATGTTCACTGTCCTCCTGCCCTGCAATAAGACATCCGCGGAAAGCATGGAAACGGAAAAGTCACTTGCGGCGGTCCCGCATTTCTCCTCCGCGCGCGGGGTGCTCATCGTCGAAGACGATCCTCCCAGCCGCGAAATCCTTGCCGCCTTTGTCGCCCAGCTGGGCCTGTAGGTCCGTACCGCCGAAAGCGGGGAAGAATGCCTGGCCCTGGTGCAGGAACAAACCCCGGACCTTGTCCTGCTCGACATCAACCTGCCCGGCATCAGCGGGCTAGAGGTGGCGTTGCGGCTGCGGAAAAACCCCGCGCTGCACGAACCGCCGCTGGTCGCCGTCACCGCGGACGCATTCGTGATGCAGAAGGAACCGGCAATGAAGGCGGGGTTTGACGAATACGTCACAAAGCCGGTTGATATCAAGGACCTGGTGCGCGTCATCTCCAGGCATCTAACGGAAGATGAAACCGAAGCGCCTTCAAATATCAGCGTTCCCGGAGACCTCCCAAATGAGGCACGTATGCGGGTGGAGCAGATTTGGGAGGAGATGCGTGAATACCCTGATTTCCGCATCCTTGACTTGCGCAAACCCTTGCGGGAAAAACAGCGGCTTTGCGAGGGTTTCCAAACCCCCTACACCGCACTTGCCGCAAAAATCCGTGAAGCGGTGCTGGAAAAAATGCCCGGGAAGTGCAGCGGCTGTTGCGGCAAAAACCTGAATCCTCCGCGTAGACAGTGTGTTCCCCCCATAAATTGGATGGGTTATTTGCCTTTTTTAACCCCCGAATAAATTCTGGGGCTGTCCGCATTCCCAGGGAACATGCGGGCGGACAAATTGATAACAAACGGAGGACACGCGGGTGAGGGGAGACCCACGGATACGTTCCGGGTTGCTCATTGGTTTTGATTGCATTAAGTTTTTTCCATGGTTTTCATGTAAAGGAGACATTCATGTCCCGCATATTCACCATCAGCCTCTTCCTGCTTCTGCTCCCCGCGCTCGCAGGCGCAGTCGAAACCGCACCGCGGATTTCCGACCGCGAGATCCTCGAGGGGCTGGCCGCGCTCAACACCCGCTACGCCGAGCTCAAGGGCGAAATCCAAACCGTTATGGCCGAAATGAAGGCCGAGTTCAAGCGCATCGACGCACGATTCGAGGCTGTTGATCAGCGTTTCGAGGCAATCGATCACCGTTTCGCCACGCTGGAAAAACTCATCCTCACCCTTTTCGGCTCCCTGATAATGTTGATTGTCGCGCTCTTCGCCTACATCGCCTGGGACCGCCGCACTGTGGTCAAGCCCCTGGAACAGAAGCTCGATGTGGTCGAGGAGAAAATCACCCGACTCGACCGGGACTTGCAGCGCGACTTCGACATCTCCAGCCCCGAAGGTTCCAAGCTCACGCGGTTGATCCAGGTGCTCGCCGGGCGCGATCAGCCCTTGGCCGCCGCCCTCAAAAACGCTTCGCTGCTCTGAATCCGCCCCGGAAGCCGCGGGGGGAACACGGCTTCCGAAGCTTCCTCCCGCGGGTTAACCCTTGGACGTGTTCAGTTTTTCCGGTTGTCAGCATCCCAAATCCCCCATTACTGACGTGTTGCGGGTGAACGCGTAGGGGAACCTGTGTGTTTGCCCACGGATTTCGCTGAACAAAAATCCGTTTAGATCCCTATGGTCCGGGTTCTTTTGGGCGGACACGCAGGTCCGCCCCTACGATCACATTGTTGACCGCGGGTGAATACGTAGGGGCAAACCTGTGTATTTGCCCGGATTCATACTTGATAAGTAATGCCGGTCTCTTTAGTATTACAAGTATTACCAACTCAAGCCAGGAGAAACACGATGCCGATCAAGACCAGTAAACTGACCCGCAAATATCAGGCGACTGTTCCCGCAATTGTCCGTAAAAAGCTGAAACTTCATGCAGGCGACATCATTGCTTTTGAAATTGACCGGGAAATGGTTCGCTTGAGAAAAGCAACCCCTCTCGATCTTGAGTTCAGTTCCGCTTTGGTTCCGACCTTGAGCGAGTGGGAATCACACCATGATGAGGAAGCTTATCATGACTTATGAACCGTTTGACCTGGTTGTGGTACCCTTCCCCTTTACCGACTCATCCCAAACAAAACGCAGACCAGCACTGGTGCTTTCGCAAAATCGATTCGGAACACTCATCGATCATTCGGTTTTGGCCATGATCACCAGTCAAAAAAATGAGCCTTGGCCTCTTGATGTCGTCATACAAAACAAGAAACAGTCCGGACTCAGTGCGCCTTCTGTTGTGAGGATGAAGCTGTTCACGCTGGATCACCGTTTTATTCTCAAAAAAATCGGCAACTTGTCCCAAGCGGATCAAGAGCGGGTCAAACAAAGCCTCTCGACGATCTTTGATTACTTGTAACGTCTGCCTACCTGAATAACCTAACGCCGGCTCCGCCGTCCGGGACATGTCCGGACCGATTACAATCGGGATCAAAATCGTAACCGGAACGCGGAATGAAGACTTGAATTAAGAACGCGAAGCGGACTTGACTTAAGGCTGAAGCACCCCCGTTCTTAACTAAACGCCTTGCGGCCGTTCACAGCAGTGCTGTTCACTAAGTCAAGTCCGGGGGAAACGGGTTGTTCGCCTTTTTAACCCCCGAATAACCGGGGGCTGTCCGCATTTACATGGAACCCGCGGGCGGACACGCCCCGCCAATAAATGGACATGTAGCTTATAGGATATTGAAAGGCAACTCCGTCCATTTACAGGCGGGGCGCCCCTACAAACACCTTGTTATTCCGGACAAACACGTAAGGGCAAACCTGTGCCTGCCTGTTCATGGCACGCAGACAGGTGTTTGCCCACGCGGATGGGCAGGTGTGCCCCTCACCCTGACCCCAGGGAGAGGGGGAATCGGAGGACACGCTGGTGCGGGAGTAAACCCAGATGCGGGCGGACACGGGGGTCCGCCCCTACGGGGATACATTGATTACAAACGGCGAATACGCAGGACCGTAGGTTGGGTTAACGCAGTGTAACCCAACAATAAACCGGCACGAACCAAGGGCAGTTTCCCTTCCGCCCATAAGTCGAGGGGGCATGGTACATCAAACCGAAACGTTCTATCCTTTGATGGGCCAAGCCTAACCCAACACATCCGACGTGTCTGTACTAAATTTCAGGGGGAGGGTACACCTCCCGCAATGAATAAGGCTTGGCTGTTGAGAGAAGTGGTCTAAGATATCCGAAAAACGGGACCATGGTTTAAATCCCATAAACTGAGATGAAATCCCGAAAAACATAATACTCTTTAACCAAGCCTGGAGTTACGTGTTCAGACTGCTGGTCGTGGATGACGACCAGAACGCATCCGAACTGATCGAGAACTGCCTGGAAGGCGAAGGCAGGCAGTGTTTCGCCATCGTCGACCCGAAACACCTGCAGGAAGGGGTCGAGTTCCATGATCCGGACCTGATCCTGCTTGACGTCCACATGCCCTCGAAAAGCGGGGTGGAGACGCTGCGGGAACTGAAGGAAAACCCTGAGCACCGCGAGATCCCGGTGGTGATGATCACCGCGGACGCGGACCGCCACCTGCCGGCAAGCTGTTTCGAACACGGCACCTCCGATTACCTCAACAAACCGGTCGACCCCGTAATCCTGCTCGCACGTCTGAAGAAGGAACTGGCCGCGGCGAACGCCCGGGACCGCCTGCTGATGGCCAATCACCAGCTCAAGGGTTCGCGGGACCTGCTCCACAAACTGCTGGACCTTGTCGAAGTCGGGCTGCTTTCATTCGAGGACGGGCAGACGCTCAGCTACATCAACCGCTTCGCCCTGGATTTGATCGGCGCCGACCGGCATGAACTGCTCGGCAAAACGCCTGGCGAGGTGCTGCCGGGACTTGAGGAGATTCTGGAACTCTCCGCGTCCGCAAAGGAAGGGGAACCCGCATCTCCTTCCGGACCCCGGCTTTTTGCCTACAGGAACAAGGACGGACGCAAGCGAGACTTCCTGCTGAATATCAGCCGCATGGACCCGGAGCGGGGGAATCTCTGGATCGCGTGCCTGTTCGAAACTCCCGCAGCGGCGGCAGACAAGGGAGACGAACACATGCAGCCGGAACGTCTTGCGGAACTGGAAAAGACGGTGGGGATGATCTGGGAAATGGTGCGGGAGGGCCGGAGCCACGCACCGGATGCCTCCGAAATCGATGCCGATGCAGGCACCCGCACGGAACACGAAGCGGCTGACCCCGCTTCCGAAGAACACCGGCGTAAAGAGCGCGCTGCGCTTGTGGACAAGATGCGGCAAACGCTGCACTGCTGGGAAATACTGTTGGGCAAATCAAAAGTAGAATTTGCCGAGGAAAGCGGGTTGTGGAAAGCACATCTCGCGGAAAAAACCGGCACCTGGCGTACTTACACCCTGGAAAAATACCTCAAGCTCGAAAACCTGCCGGAGCGTCCGAAATGGCGAACGGTGCTGAAAACCGCGCGCTTCGTCCTCGACCGCCTCGAGACCCAATCAGCGGAGCGCGAGGGCTTGCCCTCACAGCTGAAAACCATGGAAGAGCTGCTCTTTCAGTCCGGGATTTAACAGCCGCTTTTCAGCACACCATACGTCAAGGAAAATGCGCCGCAGGAGAAGAGAACGCAAAGCAGGAAAAACGGGACCGTCTGCGCCTGTTACAGCCTCCCCGGCACTACCGCTTGGAACCGGGATTTCCCTCCCTCCCTCAGCCGGTCTTCCGGGGTTCAGCTATCTCACCGGCGGGCAGATCGAACTGCTGCGGGAGCGAACCCTGACGCTGCTCGAAAAGCACGGGGTCTCCATCGAGCATGAAGTCGCGGTGCGGACTCTGCGCGAAGCAGGAGCGTTAGTCAGCAGCGACGGCAGACGGGTCCGCCTCCCGCGAACACTGGTGAAAGGGGCTATCGCGCAGACGCCGAAGATGGTCACACTGAATGGAAAAACGCCTGAATGGGACCGAACGCTGCCTATTGCAGATGGGGGGTTCATCATGCGTACCGGCACCGGCGCTCACGGGTTCATTGACCCGGTAAGCGGAAATTACCGCAAACTTCTGCTTGAAGACGTGTCCGTCATCGCCGCTGTCGGCAGCCATCTCGACCAGGTCGGCTTCATCGCACACCCCTTTGTCAACGGCGTCCCGGAACGGACTTCCGACATTCACGGGTTTGCGGCGCTGATTGCCCGCACCCCCAAGCACGTCTGGATCCAGCCATATGACACGGAAAACGTGGAATACCTGATGAAAATCGCGGCCATCGCAGCAGGCGGGGAAGCACGGCTACGTGAACGTCCGCTTGCCAGCTGCATCACCTGCTCATTCACTCCCTTCGAGTTCAAGCGGATGGACGTCGAGGCCATCATCCAGGCCTCGCGGCACGGCCTGCCGATCCATGCCTGCAGCCTGCCCACCGCAGGCGGAACCGCCCCGGTGACGATGCCGGGGGTGGCGCTTACGGCTGCCGCGGAGATCCTGGCGATGGTAGTGTTGACGCAAATCGCGGGGTCCGGCACGGCGGTGATTGCCACCCCGCTGATTTTCACGCTGGACCTGCGCACCGGACGCAGCCTGCAATCAAGCGTGGAAGCCCTGCAGGGGGCGAGCATGTCGCTGCAGCTGCTGAAACGCGGGTTCGGGCTTCTTACGCACAGCTACGGCAGCGGCAGCGACACTCCGGACGTGGACCTGCAATCGCAGGCGGAACGGGCGCTGCTCGGGCAGCTGGTTTCGCTTTCCGGCACCGATATCCTAGGAGGAGTCGGGCAGCTCGAGTGCGCGACTGTTTTCAGCCCGGTGCAGGCGATTCTCGACAATGAAATCGGCCGCATGCTGCAGTGGTACCTGCGTACGCCGGAGTTGAACGATGAAAGTTTTGCCTGGGAACTGCTAAACGAGGTCCCGCCGGGAGGGAATTTCCTGGCCAACGAACACACCCTCAAGCACTGCCGCGGGACCCTTGATCCCGGGGTTTTCGTGCGCCAGGCACGTGACACATATGAATCGAGCGGCAGGACCGGCGCACTGGAAAACGCCCGCGCCATCTGCCGCGCCATCCTCGAACAGGACCCGCTCCCGGGTCTGCCGGACGCTGACGCAGTGCGGGAAATCGAGGACGTGGTGAAAGCCGCTGACGCGCACATCCTTGACTGAACCAGCATGTCCACCCCGCAGGAAGGAAGCATGAAGGATAACCTGGAAGAACGCCTGGACGCGATTTACGAAGGCGTGCTCGATTATGACGCGGAACTTGTGGCGCAGCTGGTGCGCGCGGAAATCGATGCGGAAACTGATATTAAAACCGTACTCGACGAGGCGCTTATCGCGGCAATGGACGAAGTCGGCGACAAGTTTGCCGAAGGCGTGCTGTTTGTTCCGGAAATGCTGATGGCCGCGAACGCGATGAAAGCCGGGCTCAACGTCCTGCGTCCGCATCTTACCCAGACCGACGCCCAACCGGCTGGGAAGGTAGTGATGGGGACCGTGCACCGCGATGTTCACGACATCGGCAAAAACCTGGTCGGCATGATGCTCGAAGGAAGCGGGTTTGAAGTCATCGACCTGGGCGTGAACGTCCCCCCGCGGACATTCGCCGACGCCGCCCTTGAGCATCAACCGGACATCATCGGCATGTCGGCCCTGCTGACGACCACCATGCCCAACATGGCCAAAACCGTCTCCGCCTGCCGGAAAGCCGGGTTCCAGGGACACATCATCGCCGGGGGCGCTCCGGTGACCCTGGAATTCTCCCAACAATGCGGCGCGGACGGTTACGCCGACGACGCTTCCGTGGCGGTGAGCCTGGTCCGGAGGCTGGTCTGCGCGGAAACCTGAACACGCCCGCTCAGCGCTTTACCCCCACATAGCGGATCAGCAGTTCCGGATCTGC
>CAYFLK010000015.1:0-21030 GCA_964344035.1 uncultured Pseudomonadota bacterium | reverse complement strand
TGCCTGCAACGCCCCCGGGTCGGTTTCATGCTTGACCGCGCCGTTTTCCAGAAACGTCACTCGGTCGGCGATTCTCAGCACCCCGTCTATTTTTTGTTCCACCAGCAGGATGCCGACCCCAGCGGATTTCAGACGCACCACGGTTTCCAGCAGCCTGTCCACCAGCGTCGGCATCAGCCCTTCACTTGGTTCATCGAGCAGCAGAACGTGGGGCCGCAGGCAAAGAGCGCGGGCTGTAGCGACCATCTGCTGCTCCCCTCCGCTCAGGGTCCCGGCATATTGCCCGAGACGCTCCCTGAGGGCCGGAAACAGTTCCAGCACCCATTCCAGCGTGTCCGCCCCGCTTTCTTTCACCAGCAGCCCCATGCGCAGGTTTTCCTCCACGGTGAGCCAGGGGAACAGACGCCTTCCCTGGGGAACGTAGCCGATGCCACGCGCGGGAATCTGGTGTGCCTCGAGCCCGGAAATTTCGCTGCCGTTGAGACGAACCTTTCCGGAAGCGGGTCGGACAAGTCCCATTACTGCTTTAAGCAGGGTCGTTTTTCCGGCCCCGTTCCTGCCCAACAGCCCGAGGATTTCCCCGGCGTCCAGGCAAAGGGAGACGTTTTCCAGCACCTGGACCTGTTCATAAAAGCAATTGACTCGTTCAATCTGAAGCATCACGTTCCCAGATAAGTTTCCTGAACCTCGCGGTTTTGCTCAATTTCCGCGGGTGTGCCTTCCGCAAGCACGCTTCCGTTGTTCATCACGGTGATGCGCTCGGCAAGGTCGAGAACCACCGGCATGTTGTGTTCGATCAACAGCACGGTCGCCTCTTTCGCAATTTCACGCACCAGCTTACACAACCCGGAGATTTCACCCTCGGCAAGTCCCTGGGTGGGTTCATCGAGGATCAGCAGTTCGGGGCCGACGGCCAGGCCCATGGCCACTTCCAGCAGACGCTGATGTCCGTAGGGCAGGTTTCCGGCCGGTTTTTCCTCCACCCCCTCAAGCCCCACGCGGGCAAGGGTTTTCTCCACACGGCGGGAGATTTCATGCTCTTTCAGGGTGAAGGCTCCCCCGCGTTTTCCGTTTCTTCCATGCTGCGCCGCGAGGGCGACATTTTCGTAACAACTGAGATTGCGGTAGACGCTGGTGACCTGGAAAGTGTAGACAATTCCCTGCTTCACCCGCTGATGGGCGGCAAGGTTGGTTATGTCCCTGCCGTTGAACATTATTGTTCCCGCGCTCGGACGCAAGCGCCCGCTGAAAAGGCCGACGAGGGTCGTCTTGCCCGCGCCGTTGGGACCGATGACGGCTCGGATTTCACCACGGGAGATATCAAGGCCAACGTCGTTGACCGCGTGCAGGCCGCCGAAACGCTTGTGAAGCCCGCTTGTCCGCAGCAGGGGATTCACGGCAGCCATTTCCACCAGCGCGCGCGGACCGCGCCCATCAGGCCCCGCGGAAACCAGAGCACCAGCAGCAGCAGCACTCCGCCCACAAAAAACAGGTAACCGCTGGTCAAACCGCTGGCAATGTCGATGAGGTAAAACATGATCCCCGTCCCCAGCAGCGGTCCGGTGGTTGTCCCTGCACCGCCGAGCAGGGTCCAGAGGAGCGGAGAGATCGAATGGTGGATTTCCGCGAAGGTGGTGCCGACATACGAAAATAGCAGAGCGTGCATCACCCCGGCCGCCGCGGAAATAGTTCCGGACACCACCAGCGAGAAAAGCTTGTAGAGGTACGTGTTGTAACCGAGCAGGCGTGTTCGCTCCTCGTTTTCGCGGATGGCGATCAGCACCCTGCCGATAGGCGACATAACCAGGAACATGCTGAGCAGGAAACAAACGGAAAAGAGCATCCAGGCGGCGTTGTACTTCACCAGGGGGTTGGAAAACGGCAGACGGCTGGTCCCGAAATCAAGCGGCTGCAGGTGTTTTGAGAGGGAAAAACCGTCCTGCCCCAACGTGATTTCATCGAAATACAAAATCCCGAGGAAAAACGCCTGGCCGAACATCAGGGTGACGATGAGGAAGGCCACCCCGCTGGTGCGCAGCGCGATCAACCCGAAGAGCAGCGAAACGGCCGCGCCGGTAGCCAGGCCCAGGGCCAAACCCTGGTAGGCGTTCAGCTGCAGGTACATCACCCCGAGCCCCGTGCCATACATCCCGGCGGAAAAAAACATCGCGTGTCCGAGGCTCATCAAACCGGTGTACCCCAGCAAAAAATTGTAGCCCAATGCAAAAGAGGCAAGCACCATAATGCGCGCCACGTTGGTGTGGTGATATGGCGGAAGCACGAATTGCGCGCAAAACAGCGCCGCAAGCACTGCCAGGTGCAAGGCCAGGGCTTTTCTGCGCGAGCGGAGGATCATGAAAGTTCCTCTCCGAACAGCCCGGTTGGTTTAAATACCAGCACCGCCGCGACAAGCAGGGTCGCCAGCATTTTTGCCAGGGTCGGTTCATAAAACACCGAAATCAGGCCGTCCGTGATACCCACGATGAACGCGGCGAAAATGGTCCCGCGCAGGCTGCCGAGTCCGCCGATGATGACGACGATAAAGGAAAGCAGAAGAGGTTCCAGGCCCATCAGGTAATCCGCCTGGCGGATGGGCACCACCAACACCCCCGCGACCGCCGCCAGCCCGGCGCCGAGGGCGAAGACATAGCTGTAAATCCTGCGCGTGGGCACGCCGAACGCGCGGGCCGTTTCTGCATCCTGCTGCGTGGCGCGCATATAAAGACCCAGTTTACTGCGCGACATCACCGCCCATGTTCCAAGCAGCAGCAGCGCGGACATGCCCGCGACCACCAGCTTGTACCCGGAATAGCCGAACCAGGGAAACTGCACGCGAAAATAGATCGGGGCGGTGACGGGTCGCGCTTCCGGACCATAGTAAGTTAGCACCGACTGCTGGATGATGTAGAGCAGCCCAATGGTGGCGACAATGGTGCTTTCCGGGTTGTAATTGAATTTACGCAGGATCAAGCGATCAGTGGCCATCGCGATCACGCCCACCAGCAGCGGCGCCGCGGCAAGGGCGAGCAGAAAACCGATCACCGCTCTCTCTCCCGTGACGCTGAAACAGAACCATGCCAGCACCGCGCCGAGCATGAAGAACTCCCCGTGAGAGACGTTGACGATCCGCATCACCCCGAAGACAAGGGACAGCCCGAGCGCGATCAGCGCCAGCACAAATGCGGTGACCGTGCCGTCGAGCAACGCCAGAAACAGCAGCCCCGCGTTCGATTCAAACCATGAAATCAACAGGAAACACTTGGCCGGAACAACCGCAAAAACACCGGAGACGACCCACGATCAGGGCCGCCCCGGCACGGGTTGGAGGGTGAAAAGAAATTAAAGCGGCTGTTTGGTGTAATCCGCCTCGGGTTCATAAAGCCCGTCCTCGATGGACGTGCGGTGGATGACGTTCAGCTTTCCCCCTCCGACTTTGGAGATGAACTGCTGGCCGAAACACTGGTGGATCTTCCCGTTGAAGGATTTGCTGCCCTGGGGATGAGCAATCCCTTCGTTGAAACCATGGAAACCCTCGATGGTCTCAATGAGATTTCCATAATCCTTCGGTCCGCGGTAGCCGCTTTGCTCAACTGCTTCTTTTATTGCAAACAAGGTTTCCCAGCAGCCGAACATGTGTGAATAGGCGGAAACATCCTTGGAATCAGCTTTGCTTGCGCCGTTTTCGTCCACTCCGACCGCGGCGCGGTAGACTGCTTCGGCGGCGGTCGGATACCCGTCCGCATAGCGTGGGAACGCTTCCCAGAAATATGTTCCGTCAAGAAATTCCAGCCCGGGACTCTTGATGCTCACTCCTTCCAGGGAATCGATGAATCCGAAGATCTCCGGACGGTTGGAGCCGAAATGTTCACCCATTTCACGGACGAAGGTCAAAACACCCGGCCCGACCATGACGTGGTACAGTACTTCCGTGTCGGAAGGGACCTTCGCGAAATAGCGTGTGAACGAAGTTTCGGTGGGTGGAATAGCCAGCAACGCGGATATCTTGCCCCCGTGTTTTTCCGCCGCGGCGCTGAAGTAATCGCGGTGGTTGTAACCGAAGGCGTAGTCCGGGTATACCAGAGTCACTTTCTTGCCCAGGCTGCTGAAGATCCACGAGGCGATGGCGCTGATCTGCGCGCGCACATCGGTGATGCAGGGCTGGAAAACATACCGGTTAAGCGCGCCGGACGCGACATGATAACCTTCACTGACCACGAAATACGGGATTTTCAATTCCCCGGCCCTGGGAGAGGAACCCATCACCACGTGCGAAAAAAGTGTTCCGTAGACAAAATCCACCTTGTGTTGGGTGGCCAGTTTTTCCACCACCTCTGCGCCGCGCTTGGGGTCGGTGCCGTCATCTTCGGCTACTATTTCAACCGGACGTCCGGCAATGCCTCCCATCTCGTTTATATACTTCACCGCGGCGTTTGTGGTCCGTTCATACCAGCGGCCGTAAAGCGCTCCGATGCCGGTGCGGTGCACCTGGAAGCCGATCCGGATCGGCTCGTCGCTTCCCGCCGCGTGTACCGGTGAGACCAGACTTCCGGTCAACCTGCTGCCGAGCACCCCCGCGCCTGCAATCCCCGCGGTTGCGGTCAGCACTGAGCGCCGGGACACCTGCATCCCGGTTTCCTCCTTGGGGTAGATTTCTTTTGTCTTTTTCAATGCCATAGTTCCTCCTTATGGACGTTGTCACAAAACTTGTACGAGATTGCGGGCCAGTGTATATCATGAAAAAAATAGGGAAACAAGAGAAACCGTGATTTACAAATGATTAGTTTTTTTCCGCAAACTAACTGCATCGAACAAACATGAACATGACCAGGCATCCATATTTACTGCTGCTCGCGTTATTAACAATGGGTTCTCCGGGCATGTGTATCGCTCATTCCGGGCACAGGGGATTTGTCATGCTGCTGCCCACCCGGCTTTACATCATAGGCGGCGCGCTGGTGGTGGCATTGACCTTCGCGCTGGTGGTGGCCGCCTCCATGAGGCGCATACGGAGGCCCGCAAAAACTGCTGCCCTGAAGGATTCCAGCGCTTTCTTCATGCACCCGTGGATGGGAACCAGCGCGGCTTCACTCCTGTTGCTGGGGCTGCTGATTGTTACAGGATTTTTCGGCAGCCGTGATCCTCTGGCCAATCCGTTGCCGCTGACGTTGTGGACCGCGTGGTGGGTCGGTTTCACATTCTTCACCGCCGTTTTTGGAAACGTCTGGGAGCGCATAAGCCCGTGGCACGCCCTGTTCGCTCTCTTGTCACGCCTGCCGGGGTTAAGATACCTCGGCAATCATCCGCTGCTGCCCTATCCCCGGTGGTTCGGTTACTGGCCGGCGGTCGCAGGTTTCTTCGGGTTTGCCTGGGTCGAGCTGGTTCACCCTTCTCCCCAAGACCCGGATGTGCTCGCCACCCTAGTTTTGCAGTACATGCTGCTGAACTCCGCGGCTATGCTGCTGTTTGGGAAAATTGCCTGGCTGCACCATGGTGAACCTTTTTCGGTTTTTTTCCGGATGGTCGGCTGGCTTTCTCCGTTTACACGAGTGCAACAACAAAAAGGCAATTCAGACAACCAAGCGACGCGGCGGACCCTGGTCTGGCCCGGAAAAACCCTTCTTGATCTTGAATCACTGCCGGTCAGCGGTATCGCCTTTGTGCTGCTCGTGCTTTCAGCTGTTTCGTTCGACGGGCTTTCGCGCACATTCTGGTGGCTTGACCTGGTGGGAGAAAACCCCCTGGAATATCCCGGACGATCGGCGCTGACGGCTTCAAGCACGCTCGGGCTGCTGGTGACTTTTACTGTATTTGCCTTTGCCTACGCGGTCACGGTGATGCTGGGACGTGTGAAGGGGGGAGATAAAACAGCGGGAGGGATGAACCGGTTCGTCCTCTCCATAATTCCAATCGCGTTCGGATACCACTTTGCGCACTACCTGCCGGTCTTCCTGGTCGACATCCAGTATGCCTTCATCGCCCTTTCAGATCCGCTGGGTACGGGACTTAACCTTTTCGGCACCGCCGACTTGCATGTATACGCGTCTTTTCTTACCCATCACCGCTCGGTGGAAATTATCTGGAACGTGCAGATAGCGGCCATTGTGCTGGCGCATGTGTGCGCGGTGATAGTGGCCCATGAATTGACCCTGCGCGAAACAGACGCTCCCAAGATAATTCTGACAAGCCAGCTCCCGGCAACCGCGCTGATGATCTGCTACACCGTCTTCGGACTCTGGCTGCTGTCCACGCCGATTGCGGGATAACCATCATTAATCTCCTTTCTGAAGACCAAAATGCCTCTTCTCAAAATCACAATCGAACATCTTGTGTAACAAATACTTATTTAATGCAGAACTAAGACCTCACGAGCCTCTGGGCATCAGTTTACTGAAAACCTCCTGGATTGTTCTGTACCAGCCAGTCTCTGAGACCTACCGCTCGGATGTTTTCGGCCATCGGGAATGATCCCTCACCGGGATGGAGGAGCGACAGGTGATCCAGTTTCAAGGCTTCAGCCGCCGTGCGCATCGAGCGGGTTAGCCGGGGACGGTCGGTGTACTTGATTTCAAACCCCAACCGGCGTCCGTCCTGAAAGATCAACAAGTCCAGCTCCGCTCCGCTGTGGGTGGCCCAGAAGTAGGTGTCTTCCGGATCGGCACGCAGGTGGCGCACGACTTCCTCCAGGGCGAACCCCTCCCAAGACGGACCGAGCTTGGGATGCCGCCGCAGTTCCTCTAGGCTGCCGATGCCCAGCAACGTGTGGTACATCCCGGTATCTCGCAGGTGCACCTTGGGCGCCTTGACCTGACGCTTGCCAAGGTTCTCGTGCCAAGGGCGCAACAGCCGCACCATGAAAGTTGCCTCCAGCACATCGAGGTAGCGCCGCACCGTGGTGTCCGACACCCCGAAGGAACGTCCGAGTTCGGAGAAGTTCAAACGCTGACCATGACAATGCGCCAGCATCTGCCAAAACCGCCGCAGTAACTGGGAAGGAATGCCGATCCCAAGCGCCGAAAGATCACGCTCCAGAAAGGTGGCCCAGTAGTCCTTGCGCCACTGCCGACTGGTCTCGGCATCGGCCCCAAGAAACGAGCGGGGAAACCCTCCGCGCTCCCAAAGGGACTCCCAAACCGACCCTCCGACCTCGCCGAGCTGGAACGGGGTCAGTTCCAAATAGCTGATGCGCCCCGCCAACGTTTCCGAGGACTGCCGGATCAGGTCTCGTGAGGCACTGCCCAAGATCAAAAACCGAGAAGTCGCCTCCGGACGGTCCACCAACACCCGCAGCACGGGAAACAAGTCCAGGCGCCGCTGAATCTCGTCCAACACCACCAATCCGGACAAGTCCTGCAACGCCAGCTTGGGATTTTCCAATACCGCCAAGTCGGTCGGATCCTCAAGATCGAAGAAATGCACTTCCGGCTGAGAGGCCGCAAACTGTCGGGCCAGTGTGGTCTTCCCGCACTGCCGAGGCCCTAGCAAGGCGACCACCGGAACGATCTTCAACCGCTGGATGATCAAAGCCAAAAAAAGTATTGCGCTTCATGAAATCATTGAATATTCGATGTTATGAATCGAATTTTCACAGTTTTTTCGGCAAATCACAAGGATGAAGCGATAAAGCAGCCTACCTGCCGATTAGGGGGTCTTTTCGTAAGGGATGAGATCGAGGCTCGAGAAAATACAACCCAGATTTTTCTTGTACACGTCATACACCTGGCAATCCAGATTCTGCTCGCATTCCGTGCCAGCTCAGGGGGAAGCATTGGTACCGTTTTCCGGAGGCGGAATAAATCACAATGGCCAACACCGGGTCCGCCAACGGCACCGTCGGTTCGACCACGCCGCCGTGATTTTCTCCTCTGGCGATGATGCTCACCGAAATATCCGAAGTTCCCGGCAAGCAGAGGAGGGGATATTGGTACCGGTCAGATTCAGCACATCCCGCTACACCCAAAGCAGCGGCATGCCGTCTTCGACATCAACCTGAAGTGAAATTCCATTAACGTTCAGCGTCTGCATCGCGAGTCTCCTTATCCTTTATTGATTCAGGCGGGAGCGTATTTGTTCGGAAAACTTGCCGATGACCGCCATATCCCCAGGTTTCAGCCCCCAGTTCAGGGGAAGCTTGTCATCGATTTTGCGCGGGACCACATGCACGTGGAAATGCAATACCGACTGCGCGGCGGCTTTCCCGTTGCACTGAACGATGTTTAAACCGTCCGGCGTGATCACTTCATTGACTGCCCCGGCGACTTTCTGAGCAGTGCGGAATGTGGCGGACAGCGCATCGGGTGAAACCGAATGCACATCCGCTGCGTGTTCTTTTGGAATCGCCAGCGAGTGCCCATCGTGAACCGGGTTGATGTCCATGAATGCATAGGTGTCCTCGTCTTCGTAAAGCTTGAAGGAAGGAATGTCACCGGCGATGATTTTACAGAAAATGCAGTCGTCACTCATATTTGTTCCAGAAATTGGGGGTTTGGGTATATGGTTTCAGGATTGGAATGCTGAACACACAGCAAAACTCTCAACTCTTGTGACACTCTCACACATAGCAGTTAAAAGCAACCGCTGCCTGCCCGGGCCAGCGCATCCTTGATTGCCATGCGGACGGATTCCCCGAGGGGAGGCATGGGGGCACGCGGAAAAGCCGGTGGACAGCCTTGCAGTTCCTGAGCTAATTTTACGCATGCGGGTAGATTTTCAAGAGAAAAGGCCTTCCAAATCCCCAGCAAAGAAGTGTGAATCGCTGTGGCGTTTTGATGATCGGCGGACTGCACGGCATTCCAGAGTTTGACGCAAAGGTCCGGGCACGCGGCAAGAATGGCGGCAATCGCTCCGTGCGCTCCAAAATTGAAGACGTGCTGAGTTCAAATCCAGTTCACCGCTTTTTGAAAAAGGGGGGGTTGCCGAGGCAATTATGCCTTTCAAAGTCCACACGGATTCCTATCAAATTGTTTATGCCGCTTCACGGCTCGATGTTTCGGGGGCGCCGGTTGCGGAAGAAGGGATCAGGGGAATCTCACACTCGGCAGTGCTGAAGACCTTTCCCGCGTCCAGTTCCGTGATGCGGCGAAGGATTTCCTCACCAGTCGCGGGGATGTTCAGCGTACTTACCCGGTCTTTCGCAAGCGTGGAAAGCGCGTGCTTCACGGCCATCCAGACAGAGAGGCTGAGCATCAGCGGGGGTTCACCGATCGCCTTGCTGCGGTGAATGTTGATTTTGTGTTTTGGATTTTGGATATACTCAACCGTAAAGCGTTCCGGGAGGTTGCTGACGTTGGGTATCTTGTATGTCGTCGGGGAGTATGAGAGCAGTTCGCCGCAGTCCGAATAACGCAGTTCTTCGGTGGTCAACCAGCCCATTCCCTGGACGAAACCGCCGATGGTTTGACCAAGGTCGATCCCGGGATTAATCGATTCCCCGATGTCCATCAGCAGGTCCGCGCGTTCCAGATTCAGCTCACCGGTAAAACGGTCGATTTTCACTTCCGCGACGGCGGCCCCGTTGGTGTAGTAATAAAATGGAGTTCCTTTTCCCGTTTCGCGGTCGTACTCAACTCCGGGAGTAGAATAAAAACCGCGTTCGCCGAGGCTGACACGTTCCATCCAGGCCTGGCGAACAAGCCGGGCGAAGCCGATTTTGTTTTCCCTAGCACGTTCGTCCCAGACCACTCCATTTTCAAGGCGAACCCTGGAGGTGGAGGGTTCCAAGCCGGTTTCCGGAGATGCAAGCATACGTGACGCCACATTCACAAGCCGCTCCCGGATTTTACGGCATGCCTGCTCCGCGGCCATGCCGTTGAGGTCGGTGCCCGCCGAGGCGGCGGTCGGGGAAGTGTTGTTGTTTTTCTCGGTGGAAGTGATCATCAACAGTACGGAATCGAAGGCAACCCCGAGTTCGTCGGCGACGATCTGCCTGATCTTGGTGTTCAGCCCCTGCCCCATTTCCGTACCGCCAGTGGAAACCTGGACTGTACCGTCAAGGAACACGTTGACCAGCGCGTTTCCCTGGTTGAGGAAGGAAGTGGTAAAGGAAATGCCGAATTTTATCGGCGTCAGCGCCAACCCGCGCAGGTGTGTCTGGGATCCCCGATTGAACTCCTCAATTTCAGTCAGGCGGGAATGGTAGTTCGTTTTGCCCGCAAGCTGTTCCATCATTTCCGGCAGCAGGTGGTCCCGGACAACCTGTCCGTAGGGCGTAACGATGCGCTCCTCATGTCCGTAACAATTGAGACGGCGCACCTCGTAGGCATCCATTTTCAGATGTCCGGCGATTTCCTGGATCAGGTTTTCGATGTTGGCCATTCCCTGCGGGCCGCCGAATCCCCTCAGCGCGGTGTTGGGAGGAAGATTGGTGCGGCAAACGGCACCGTGGATTTCGATGTTCGGGATGTAGTACGCATTATCAGAATGGAGCATCGCCCGCTCCATTATCGCGGTCGACAAATCAGCTGCCGCGCCGCCGTTCGAGTAGAGATTCAGTTTAACCCCGGTGATGAGGCCTTTAGAGCTGAAAGCAGCCAGGTAGCGGATGAGGAAGGGATGACGCTTCCCGGTGGAGCGCATGTCGTCGTCCTTGCTGTAAGCAACGCGAGCCGGTCTGCCGGTTTTATGCGCGGCCAGCGCGGCCATCACTGAGGGGATGGCAGATTGGGTCTCCTTCCCTCCGAAACCTCCGCCCATGCGTTTGCAGACGCATATCACCTGCTGGAACCCGAGCCCCAGCGCTTCCGCTACGACTTGCTGGATTTCGGTTGGGTTCTGGGTGGATGCATGGATATGGATCTGGTTTTCCTCACCCGGACAGGCTATTGCCGCTTGAGATTCGAGGTAAAAATGCTCCTGCCCGTTGCAGCGGAAAACCCCTTCCAGGCGATGTTCGGCGTTTTGCCATGCATGCTGGAAATCACCACGTATTATCTTACGGGGGACGCCGATGAACCTGTTTGCCTCAATCGCCTCTTCGATGGTAAAAACCGGCGGTAGCGAGTCGATTACGAAACGAGCCTTTTTCCGCGCTTTGTGGACGGTTTCAAGGTCCTCCGCGGCAATCACCGCAATAGGCTGCCCCACGTATTCCACCCGGTCTTCCGCGAGAAACGGTTCATCCGCGATGATGCCGCCAAACAGGTTGCGGCCCGGGAGGTCTTGATATGTGTAAATGCCCGCAATTCCCTCCATTTTCCGGAGTTCCTCGAAATTGTGTCCGCGGAGGATTCCATGGGCGACCGGACTGGTGAGGAAGTCCACCACAAGTTCATCGTGCGCATGAGGCAGATCGTCCAAAAATAATGCTTCTCCGGTGACGTGTCCCACCGCGGATTCATGCGGAATTTTACTGCCGACAGCACTCATACATTCACCCTTTCTGTATGAATTGCACGGATAATGAAAAAATCCTCCTTTGCATTCATCTTAAGCCGCTGAAACAGGGATCGCATCGGGTTCGCTTGCCACCCATTCATGATAACTTTTATGAAATATGTTCGAGGCCAGCCTCAGGCGGTAATCTTTTGAAGCCCTGACATCGGAAATCGGCGCGATTTCCTCTGCCGCCATAATCCCCGCGCGCCGCATTGTATCCAGCGACATAGTTTTACCCTTGAGATACGCTTCGGTTTCACGGAGGCGCATGACCACCGGGGCCACCCCTCCCATCGCCAGCCTGGCCTGCAGGATGCGGCCCCGGTTGATTTTCAGGAGGATGCCGGCGGTGAAAGTGGAAATATCCAGGTCCCTGCGCTTGGATACTTTGTACAGTTTCAGCCAGTCTTTAGGGTCCGGAAGATGCAGTTGTATCCGCGTTATTATTTCATCGGGGTTCATCTCGGTGAGCTTGTAACCATGGTAGAATTCTCTGATCTCCACCCAGCGCCTACCCTCAGGTCCGGCAAGTTCCACTTTTGCATCGGTCAGCATGAGGAACGGGACCCCGTCGGCAATCGGGGAGGCATTGGCGATGTTGCCAGCCATTGTACCGGCGTTGCGGATTTGGGGAGACCCGAATACCTCGAGGATACTGGACATTTCCGGGACCCACGTTTGAAAAAACCGTTCCAGTTCCGACCAACTGACCCGCGCGCCGATGGTCAGTTCCTCGCCTTCCCGACCGAGTCCTTCCAGTTCACGGATGTGAGTCAGGCAAAGCACGTTCTCCGGTTCCCTGATTCCTTTGTTGTATTGAACGGAAATATCGGTGCCCCCGGAGACAATGGTAACAGGCTGATGCCGGGACAGAAATTCGACTGCCTCCGTGATGTTGGCAGGCAGGAACACGCGTTTCCACACCGAATCATCTAAACCATCCTCCCGGGCTTCTATCAATGCTGGGGTCCAGCTGCAAAGCTCCAGGTTCCGCAGCATTTCCGGATCAGCAAACCGTTGGGAAAGACGGGGAATTTTACTTTCATCCAGCGACAACGCGGCATCAAGAATCTGCTGATACCCCGTGCAGCGGCAGAGGTTGCCTGTCAGACCGCGAACCACAGAGTCACGGGTCAGGGGCTCGTCATTCTCCGCCATTGACAACAGAGACATCACAAAACCCGGGGTGCAGTAGCCGCACTGGGAGCCCATTTCATCAACCATCGCCTGCTGCACCGGATGCAGGACCCCTCCTTCACGGACTGACTCAACCGTAAGCACGTGGGCGCCGTCTGCCTGATATAAGTATTGGATGCAGCTGTCGATGGATTGATAACGCATCTCACCATTCCGCACACGCCCTATCAGCACCGTGCAGGAACCGCAGTCTCCTTCCGCGCATACAACCTTTGTCCCGATCAGACCCAGATCGCTGCGCAGAAATGCCGAGAGGGGTTGGAAACACCTGCCTCCCGATACCTGGTGCAGCTTGCCGTTTACGTAAAACAACAGGTAATCACGCATCTCATTACGAATAAGTATTTATTCAATCAAAAAAGAACCCAGGAATAAACCTTTGAAGGGACAATTGAGTAAACAAAAACCCATCACAACCATACAAGTAATTTTATGAGTTCGACGCTAGGAATTCAAGCTGTGACCAGTCTGATAAGCGTCAACTGTTTGACTGCCCGCTGTTCCGGGAATTGCCAGACATTCCGGTCATCATCCTGCCGATTTGTTCCACGGTCGCCTTTTCGCAATCCATTGTATCTACTATGCGCCCGTTGAAAATCACGGCAATGCGGTTTGCCATCAGCATCAGTTCATCGAGGTCTTCGGATATCCACAGCACCGCGAGTCCCGCGTCCCGGGATTTCCGTATTGCCTCGCGGATGAAACGGGTGGCATGTATGTCCAGGCCGCGCGTGGGCTGGCAGGCCAGCAGCAGTTTCAGGGGGCGGGAAGTTTCACGGGCAAGTATCACTTTCTGCATGTTGCCTCCTGAAAGCGAGCCGACCGGGGTTTTTTCTGAGGGCGCCCGTACATCGAATTCCTGCATCTTATTCTTCCCGTACTGCAGGATCCGATCTTGCCTGATCAGCCGGTTCCAGAAAAAATCAGGGTTTTCCAGATCACGTAGCAGGAAATTGAAGGCAATCGACAATCCAGAAGAGACCCCATAGGTTTTCCGGTCCTCGGGTATATACCCCACGCCATGTTCAATCATTTCATTGACAGTGGGGTGTTTCAAGGACCTGCCCTCAAAATTGTAAACCCCGCGGGTGAAAGCCCGCAGACCGCTGAGCACTTCCGCAAGCTCGGGTTGACCATTACCGGAAATCCCAGCCAGCCCGAGAATTTCTCCAGGACAGAGGTCGAGGGAAACCCCTTTGAGCACAGGATGACCCCGGTCATCATGGGCGTTAATATTCTGCAACTGCACAACAGCCCGGCTGCCGGAAGGCGGGGGTGAGATTCCAGACTGCTGCAGGGGTTGGCTTCCCGCTGCTGCCTCTTCTTCCCGCACCAGTTCCTCCGGACGCAAATCTGTTTCATTTTCAGGGATATTTCCGAGCATCAGGGCCGCCAGGTTTCCGGCATTGGTTTCTTCGCGCTTGAGAGTAGCCATCACTTTCCCGCGATTGAGTACGGTGATCCGGTGTGAAAGTGAGACCACCTCCTTCATTTTATGTGAAATGAAGATGATGGAGTGCTTTTCTGACGCCATCTTTTCCATGATCCGGTACAGGGACCGGGATTCCTGCGGAGTAAGAACGGCAGTGGGTTCATCGAGAATGAGGATATCCGCGCCACGGAAGAGGACCTTGACTATCTCCACACGCTGTTGTTCACCCACGGACAACTCGCGGATTTTCTTTTCCGGATCAACCACCAGGTCGTAGCGTGCGCTGATTTCGCCAATCTGCCGGTTTACTTCCCGCAGATTTAGGCTGCCGTTTCCGGGCGCCCCGAGGATGATATTTTCCGCCACGGTGTGGTTTTGCACCAGCATGAAATGCTGAAACACCATCCCGATACCTTTCGCGATCGCCTGTCTCGGGTTACTGAAGTAAACCTGTTCGCCATGCACTGAAATGCTACCGGAATCAGGTGGATACAGCCCGGCGATGATATTCATCAGGGTGGATTTGCCGGCCCCGTTTTCCCCGAACAAGGTATGAATTTCTCCCTGCCGCAATTCAAAATCGATGCGGTCGTTGGCGAGTATTCCTGGAAACTGCTTGGTGATTCCATGCAGTGAAAGGGCTGGAACCATGGTCGTGCTGGTTTGTGATTCAGCGGATGCTGAATGCATGGACGAGTCTGGGAAGGGCTATTTCACTTTTAGGACAATACTGAAGAAATCAACTTTCAAAGCCAAAACAGCATGATCAAACAATCTGAACGGACACATGATCATGCGGGCAGAACTATAAAGCGGCAAGTTATATTTTCAGGAAGGAAGAAACAGGAAGGCAGTGCGGGAGAGAAACTCCCGCACGAATCAGACAGGTTGTATCGTGGAGGTAATCAGGTGTTGCTCTGGATCAGATCGAGCACCGTTCTGGGAACTTGATTTGCTTGGGAAACCATGGCCGTGCTCGCCTGCAGCATAATCTGGTCTCCGGTCAACTGGGACATTTCCTCAGCCATATCCGCATCGCGAAGGGTGGATTCCGCCTGGATGATATTCTCCTCGGCAATTTTCAGGCTGTTGAGATTGCTTTCCACCGCATTTTTCTGGAAAGCCCCCAGTCTTCCGCGGGCAACCGCTATTTCACCAATCACCTTGTCCACGATTTTGGTGGCATCACGCGCTCCTTGCAGGCTGCGGACGTCGATATCCGCGAGGCTGAGAAACCCGCTGTCATTCATCACCCCATTTCCCAGATTTCGGGTACGGACGTTAATGAAGGAAAACGCTGGGTTGAGTCCCGTGTCCGGACCAACCTGGAACTCTTTAGACATTTGAGAAACATGGACATACCCCTCCAGTTTCGGGTTGCTGGGACTGCCCACTATTTCCTCGTTTGTCTCTTCGACAAACTCGGTCCCGATCCTCGCGCCAAGTTCATCAAATACAGGGATTTCCTTGAGTCCGATGACGTTATCGTACTGAACCGTGACCCCTGCCGGGGTGGTGCCATCCAGGGCAGTCAGCAGCTGGCCTTTACCCAGCGCGACTTCCTTATTGATAGTCCCTTCAACGTCTTTGCCGGATTCGGAAAGCTCCGCAACGTTTTCCTGCTTCGAAAGCACTCCCGCCAGAGAACTGGTAACGGAAAACGAATGATCATCTCCGAATTGATTGTGCCGCACCATAAAAGTGTTTCTCGGCGTTTCCAGCACATGCACGTCGAGTCCGCTTTCTTCAATCATCTTTTTCATATGGAAAAGAATGATACCGCGGATTTGCTGGGACATTTGTTCAGGAGGAAAGCGCACCGGGTCGAGTTCGACATTATCCAGAATTTGTTGGATTTCCTGTCCCATCTGACCTTTCCTTGTATCAAGAGTAGCGTTTTTACCACCTTCTGTGATCACCATGAACAAACCGTCACTGACATTCTTCACAGTCACCGGGATGGCCCCTTCCTTGTGGGCCCTTGTCGCCACCTGGGTGATATCTACTTCCCATCCGCTTTCAGGAGAAGCAGGGGTATCGGGAGTTGCTGAAACAAAACGCAGGTTATCTCCGACGGTCACCCCGTTGGCGCCCATGCTGCCGTCAAGCAGCGTATGACTGCCGAACTGGGTGTTGCCGGAAATCCGGTCGATGGTCTGCAGCAACTGCTCTATTTCCATCTGGTCCGCGGCCAGCATCTCAGGATCATTCACAGCATCATTCAGCGAGTGTGTAACCAACTGTCTCAGTTTGATAAGCACCGCGCTGACTTCGTTCAACGCGCCTTCTGCGGTTTGCATCAATGAAACCGAAGTAGTTGCATTATTATAGGCCTGTTGAAGACCCACGATTCGACCCCGTAGCCGCTCGGAAGCGATTAAAGATGCCGGACCGTCCGCACCTTTATTTATTTTGACCCCCGAACTGAGCCTCTCGATGCCGTCTTTCACCTTGTTGAAGTGATTTCCCGCATGCCTGAGCGTGTTCATGGAAGTCGGATTCTGTCTGATTCTCATCGCCATGATGAACTCCACTTTGATGAATTGCCTTATTCAAAACAGCATTCCCGAGGAATCCGGGAAAATGCTCTTGGGCCAAACATCGGCGGATGGTCGAAAAACTTTAGCGCGTGTTGCGTTTTTTTCTTTCTGTTGCTGATTCATCTGCCCCGGTCACCGCAGAGTCATTCTTCAACATCGCATCACATATTTGTTTAAACAGGAATTCCAAAGACAGCAGGGATTGCGGATCAGCGTTTTCGCAAACCAAGCAAATAGATTTCCGTGCTTTCTGACCTTGAACTGCGCGGTTTAAAAAGTTTCACCTGATCAAAAGACTCCTGAAACTTTTTTCGCAGCGGAAGCAATTGTTCTCCCTGGAACGACTTGACAACCAGCGTCCCTCCCGGTTTGAGATGCAGGCGGGCCAGATTCAGCGCCTGCCGGTTTAGTTCGTCGGAACGTAGACAATCCACATAACGAATGCCTGTTGTATTCGGGGCCATGTCGCTGAGAATGGCATCAAACGGCTTATCGCTTAAAAGGGAGGAGTCGTTCAGTTCATACACGTCCTGCCGCGAAACACTGACCGCATCGGGCAGCTGGACATCAACCTGTTTTAGATCAACGCCAATCACTTCTCCTCCGGGAAGCACTCTTCTTGCTATGTACTGCAGCCATGACCCCGGTGCGCAGCCAAGGTCGAGCACCCGCATTCCTTTCCGCAGCAGGTGATTTTTACGGTCCATTTCTTCAAGCTTATATGCCGAGCGGGCGGCATAACCCTCGTTCTTCGCGCGTTCAAAGAAATGGTCCCGGACTTTTTTCACAGCTTTCCTTCATCGGCAAAACTGGTGTAATGTTCCTTGCCGATTATGACATGGTCCAGCACCGGAATTCCCAGCAGTTCTCCCGCTTCCACCAGACGGCGGGTGATGCGTTCATCTTCAACGGATGGTTTCGGATCTCCCGAAGGGTGATTATGGACACATATCAGCGCTGCTGCGCGGAGTTCCACAGCGTCCGCGAAAACCTCGCGCGGATGCACCAGGCTTTTGTTCAGGATACCGATACTGACAGTTCTTTCGGAAATGAAACGATGCTTGTTATCCAGCAGAACGATGGAAAACTGCTCCTGTTTAAGTTCACTGAAACGCGCATGATAATGCCTGAATATATCGTGGCTGGAACTGAACTGGACCCCGGGGGTCATTGTTTCTTCACCATACCTACGGCATAGTTCGAGAATCCCACGCAACCGCGAGGGCATTGGTGAATTAGGCAAAGCATTTTCCAGGTCGCGCAGGCGTCGTTCATCCCAGTCCCTGAGCAGGTTGGTGGGACCCATAAAATTGCTGAGTGCCTCCGATTCATCCGGATGGGAGACCAGCATCCATTCCAATAATTCCCGTGTTTCCGTCTGTGTCAGTTTTCCATGCTGTATCATCACCTCGACACCGGCATCATCTTGGGAATAGAATTCGCCTGAAAACCAGCGGCAATCTTCCTTGAGAAAACATGCTTCGCAGCGGGGAATTTCTATGCAGGGTCCGGGAATGTCTCTATCCATCCATTCACCCGCAAACATGGATGAGGCACAATCAACCTGCCAGGGAGTGGCAGACTCCCCCACATTTTCGCAGAGCTCCACCCATTCCCTGGGGTGTGACGATTGTGGTGGTAAGGCGCCTAAGCGGAACCGGCGCCATGCCCGGAACCCTCCTGAACTTGCGGGAATCGGCACACCATGTTCCTGCAGCCATTCAAGCAGCTCCCACGGATTATCGGCGGGGAAAATCCTCCACCATTCTGTCAGTATCTCCGGACGCATCATGCGCACCGGATTCAGTTCAGTTTTTCTTGCCAAATTCAGAAAGCCCGCAATCAGCTCTGTGAGTAACTGTCTGCGCTCCGGCGTCAAAACCGTACAGACATTCAGCAGAGAGGAAATTTCATCACTACGGAAATAATGAGGATTAAGCTGGGTAATCAAAGTATACAGTGGTCGTAATTCCGCATGCCTGGAAAAACGCCCTACAGTTATGCCGAGCATTGGTAGCACGTTTTCCAGCCACGAAGTATACAGGGATTCTCTCTGCAGTGCGGATCCGCGCGCATTGTCATATTCCTTCACCCAGTGCTGAAGCTCTCTGAAATCAGAGGACCACTCCAAAAGCCTGTTGAAAAAAATGCCCAGTTCGGTCATCCTCCGTCCTCAGAAATGGTTCTCTTATTCTCATTGTTTGATTGCATGACCTGAATGGTGCATGGTTTTAAACAACAGTCAGAAGCCGGGTTCAGCCAGTATTTCCGCGGCCAAAACCACCTGTTCCTATCCCCGTGGATAGGTACTTTTTTTACACAACCGGAACAAAAAACCTCGCGATCATTCAAACTATATTGAAAATAATTTGCAATTCTCACAGAATACAGCGAAAAATCGATTTCCCAGGCTGAAATTTACCTCCGAAATCAAGCAACTGGAGCTTGCATAGTACAATACGAACCGCGCTTTCGGCAGAAACAAACAGAGGGAGCTCTTTGATTTGACCCGGCAACGGGAATATCCTAAGCACTTTCCCCAGTGTAAAGCCAGGAACAAAGAAAAACCGGCTGAAACTTTAATTATACGGAAATGCTTGACGGTTGATACTGAAAACAACGCACGTCAGACCTCCACTGACTAGCATATTTACATGGCAAACCCGCACTCGGATTCGATTGTTGGAAACACAGACCAATGGCCGTGGAAGAAGCGGCACCACCGTGGAAATAAGGATGGAAAATGAAGGATAAACTGGGGACGCTCCTGGGACTTTGCATCGGCGCCACACTGGTGATTTTTGGTATCATATGGCCGGATCACCTTTCTAATTATTACATGTACCAACTTCGGGAATTTGAAATTACCCTGGATGCTCTCAAGTTGAACGGTGCGCCTATAGAAGAAATCCGCGCGCACAAGGCTGCATTCCAGATGTTCCAGGATTCATGGTTTGGATCGATTGCCCGATTCGTGGATTTGAAATCACTGCTTATCGTACTGGGAGGATCATACGCCGCCACTCTCGTGGCTTTCCGTTTTGGTGACGCGATTCGGGCCTTTATCTTCATCGGCAAGGTATTCCTGCGGGCCAAACAGGAAGAGGATTTTCTCGAAGTTTACCAGACTGTGGTCAGGCTGTGCGAAAAAAGAGTGAACAAACAGATGATCACCGACGAAGAAATCAATGCCGTGAAAAACCAGGATCTGAGGAACTGGCTGCAGGACTTCATTTCGGTGGAAATCGTCACCGAGGAGATGATCGAGGAAATCATCCGTTCGGAGATTGAAATGTATAACTACCGCTCCTTTGAAGAAATCGACTTGCTCGAATTCATGGGACGCGCCTGCCCGGCGTTCGGAATGATCGGCACAGTGGTGGGCCTGATCCTGATGCTGGGCAGCACAAGTTCCGGAGGGGCCGATATTGCAGGTGTGATGGGAGGAATGTCAGTGGCCCTGATCACCACCCTGTATGGAGTTTTGCTGTCACAGATCATCTTCCTGCCGATTGCGTCCAAACGCCATCAACTGAAAGAAAGCCAGGTGCTGCTGATGGAAATGACCCGGGAAGGGCTGCTCTACCTCAAACGCCGGGAACTCCCCGAAACCGCAGCCAAGGACCTGATTATCTACCTGCCTCCCAAACTGCGCCAGAAGATCCTGCAGCAGGAACAGGCCGCTTTGAGTCAGGACCTGGGGTTATGAAATGAGTCGCCGCTCCAGTTCTGAAGGCTGGGTCATCACTTTCGCGGATTTGATGACCCTCCTTTTCTGCTTTTTTGTGCTCCTCACCACGCTCTCCACCCAACCGAAGAACTGCTCCGGATTGGAGAAGTACATGAAAGAAAACCGGGAGAAATTCCTCAACTACGAGCTGCAGTCCACAAAATTGAGCTGCATCGTTTCCCTCCCACAGGATTTCCTGTTCCGTTCGGCTGAAGCGGAGTTGAAACCCGGGGCATCTCAAGCCCTGGAGCACTTTTTCAGAAAAATACGGGAACTGCCTGAACATGTTGAAGACATGGTGGTGGTCGAAGGTCATACTGACAATCTGCCGATCAAAACTTCAAAATTCAGAAATAACTGGGAATTGAGTACGGCACGGGCAACAAACATCGCAACGATGCTGATTGATCAATTCCAATACAAGGCCGATACAGTTTCTGTTAACGGCTTTGCCGAAACCCGGCCTAAAGTCCCCTACACCGATGTAAACGGCAAACCGCTGAAAAACAATGCTCTGAATCGTGCACGGCGCATAAATCGACGGGTGGAGATCATCCTCACCTCACCAATGGATTCCACTGTCGAGAGCAATCTGCTTTTTGACGGAAAGAAATAGTCAGTTTTGTCGACACAGAAGAAACAGATAAATCCGCTTTGTGTTGGCAAGGCGAAGTGATTGCTTGCTGTTCGGAATTGGCTGGCGTGCTAGCCCGAAGTTCCTTAAGTCTGCCCCCCTAAAATAGGTTTAACGCACTGATTTA
>CAYFLK010000014.1:47667-62938 GCA_964344035.1 uncultured Pseudomonadota bacterium | reverse complement strand
ACGGCGCGGTCAAATCAAGGCCTATGTCGAAACACAGGGCCGGAACCAGATGCCGCAGGGCCTGGTGTTCGTGCCCTGGTTCGACATCCGCGTGCTGATCAACAAGGTCACCCTCGACGCCACCTGTCCGATCTCAAAGCAGACGGACTTCAAGAAGTGCGCGGTCAAGGTGTATAAGGCATAAAGACCGAGGAGACGAATGCCGTTGACGCGAAGACAACTTGCCGTTCGCGCGGCCCAGAGCATCACCGCCGGCGCGGTCGCGGGGACCATCTGGTACCAGTTGTTGCGCTCCCAGGCCAACGCGCAGGCGTCCATGCTGCGTCCACCGGGGGCGCTGGATGAAGCTGATTTCCTCGGACGCTGCATCAAGTGCGGAAACTGCGTCAGCGACTGTCCCTTTGACACTCTCAAACTGGCGCGTCTAGGGAGGGAAAACACCCCGGGCACGCCTTTTTACGAAGCCCGGGATGAACCGTGTCACATGTGTACGGATATTCCCTGCATCAAATCGTGCCCCACCGGAGCGCTTAATCCGGAATTGCAGGACATCAATGAATTGAAAATGGGGCTGGCGGAAATCAACGAGGAAACATGCCTGGCCTACCTCGGCCTGCGCTGCGAAATCTGTTACCGGGTCTGTCCCAAAATCGGCAAGGCAATCACGTTGCGATTCCGTTCCCAGGAACGCACCGGCAAGCACGCTTCCCTCGAACCGGTCATTCACCAGGATGAGTGCACGGGTTGCGGGATGTGCGAACACGCCTGTCCCACGGACGAAGCTTCAGTCCGGGTGTTGCCCAGGGCCCTGACGTTCGGCTCGATCGGTGGCCACTACCGCCTGGGCTGGAAGGACAAGGGACGCATCACCCGGGATTTTCAGCCGGGCAGGGGGACTTCCGCCGTTGCTCCCGGAAGCAAGAAAAAAGCGCTGAACACGCTCAACCGCGACCAAAAGCTTTATGACTGAATCAAGCGGAAACGACCTGTCGCGGGAATCACCCGCAACCATCCTCTGGGGAATGCGTTACCTGATCGCCCGCCGGGTGACGCAGATCGGGATCCTGTTCCTGTTTTCAGGCGCTTTGCTTTGGGACTGGACGGTGCTGCGAGGCAATCTTTCAGCCTCCTGGCTGTTTGAAGAAATCCCGCTCGCGGACCCCTTCGCGGTGCTGCAGATTCTGTCCGCGGGGCAATCCCTCGGGACGGACGCGCTGCTGGGTGCGTTGATCGTGTTCCTCTTTTATGCCGTGCTGGGCGGAAGGGTCTTCTGCAGTTGGGTCTGCCCGATGAACATGGTGACCGACCTGGCCGCGTGGACGCGCAGGAAACTGAATATCCGCACCGCCTATCAACTCAATCGGGGCCTGCGCTGGGTGGCATTGGGCACGGCTCTTGTGCTGTCCGTGCTCACAGGCGTGGCGGCATTCGAATGGGTCAGCCCGATCAGCGGCCTGCACCGTGAACTGATCTTCGGACTCGGCATCGGCTGGACCGCGGTGTTTGGTATTTTCCTGTTCGACCTGCTGCTCGTCCGTCACGGATGGTGCGGCCATCTTTGTCCGCTCGGTGCGTTCTACTCGCTGCTCGGCGTTTTGCGCCTGCCGCGCATTAGTTTTGACTCAGGCAGGTGCGACCAATGCGGAAAGTGTCACCGGATATGCCCGGAACCGCATGTGCTTAACCTGAGCGAACTCCGGGCCGCGGGCAGGGTGAATTCATGGGCTTGCACCAACTGCCTGCGCTGCACCACGCTTTGTCCACAGGACGCGCTTGAACTCGCACTGGTAAACCCGATGCCTGAATTTCAACAATTCGAAACCAAAGAGGTCTCATGAAAAAACGTAGCTCATTCATCCTGATCATGGGTGGTTCCGCCATGCTGATGATCTTTTTGCTTGCTGCCTGGGGCTGGGCCGTCGCGGAAGGGATCAGGGACCGCAACATCGGTTTGCGGCAGGCTGCCGTGCTGGTAAATCCGGCAGTGCCCCTGTTTCCCTTCAATGCCAAGGACCCCGGGGAAAATGAACTGCTGCCTCGGGCGTGGGAAGGCGCACCGCCTCTGATTTCCCACCTGGTGGAGGACATGGAAGTGAATCTGCAAAACAACGGATGCACTGACTGTCACACCGCAGATAAGAAGGATGACGATGATCCGCCCATGTCCATTGATCACTTCACCGACGAATCCGCTGAGCAGCTTTCCGGCGCCCGTTACATGTGCCTCACCTGCCATGTGACGCAGGCGGACGCAAAACCGTTGGTGGACAACCGCTTTGCCGGGAAATAACGGAGGTTTGCAGGTCCGATCAGGGCCTGTATAACGGTCCGGGTGTTCTTGCGTTACCCCGGACTTAATTCCGAAACATGGTATTGCAGGGCCGCTGTGTTTCTTCAACCCTTTTCATTAGAAAGGTGAATATGGGTAGAAACCTATGGATGACGGCATTTGCGTGCGGCCTGCTTCTGTTCTTTTCCGGGGGGTCTGTTCAGGCCGCAACGGAAGGTGCGGAAGGCTGCATGGATTGCCATATCAAAATTACTCCGGGGATTGTCCAGGATTACCTGAGCAGTACGATGGCCAACAGCATCGAAGGCGCGCACTGTGCGGATTGTCATGGAGACAAGCACAAAACCATGGAGGACTACAACCTGGTGGATATGCCGACCGCGGAAACCTGCGGAGAGTGCCACGAAGAGAGGCTGGCGGAATACCGCAGGGGCAAGCACGACCTGGCCTGGTTCGCGATGAAGACCCAGCCGGCCTGGCACAAAATCCCCGACGCGTTGAGCAAGGAAGGATACCGCGGGTGTTCCGGATGCCACAAGATCGGGCGCAAGGGATACCAGGGGGTCCTGGAAGGCAACATGGGGGCCTTGACTCACGACAAAGGCCTGGAGGAAGAACAATACCACTACGGCAATGCCCAGTGCGACGCCTGTCACACACGGCACAAGTTCAGCCGCGCGGAAGCTAAGGACCCGCGCACCTGTTCCAACTGCCACATGGGCTTCGACCATCCGCAGTGGGAGATGTACACCTCATCCAAGCACGGGATCATCTGGGGCATCGAAGATGAAGACAACAACGGACGGGCGCCGACCTGTCAAAAATGCCACATGAACCGGGGCAGACATGATGTCGGTACGCCCTGGGGTTTTCTTGGGCTGCGGGTACCGACCAAGGAAAATGTGCTGGCTATCATCGACGCCTATGGCGCGGTCAAGGAATCGGCGCCATACGAGCTGCTCGCGTTCAGTCACATGACTGTCCCGGAACTGGTGGAAAACCTGAAGAACCTGGCGGCCAAGCTTCCTTCGGGCAATTTCGACGGAGTGGACGACAATCCGCTTTGGGTGCTGCACCGGGCAAAATACCTGATTGCCGCGGGAGTGCTCAGCGGTAAAGACCTGCAACCGACGCCGGTTTTCACCGCCGCGGTGGTGCAGGGCAAGTTTGCGCGCGGTCCTGATGAGTTCAACGAACTGCGCATGAAAATGAAAAAAACGTGCAACCAGTGTCACGCGAAGGACTATGTGCAGGGGCATTTCGATGCATCGGACAAGATCATCCGTGCTGCGGACGCGGTTTACGCAAAAGCCTTTGACGCAGTCTTCACGCTTTACCGTCACGGCAAGCTGGAGAAACCCAAGAACTGGACGATCGGCCCGAATCTCCTCGAGTACTACTGGGCACGGTCTTCTGTCGAGCAGGAGCTGTACCTGATCTTCCTTGAACACCGGCAACGGGCGTTCCAGGGAGCGTTCCATGCCAGCAACGACTATGCGCATTGGTATGGATGGGCGCCGCTAAACACCGCCGTTAATGAAATCCTGGAAGGGTCGATGCATCTGTGCGAAGACCACGCGCAGTGCAAGGCTGATATCCAGCTGATCATGGACGGCTACACGGACATCGTGCAGAACAAGAAATATTAACCCCAACGCCTGCAACCCGCACACCAACCCTCTCCCAGAGTGAGAGAGAGCACGGGCGCAGTCTTTCAGGCATGCAGGGGAAACGGAACAGCGGGCTTCCCCTGCGAATTTTCACCCGGGCGGCCGTCAATCCGCCCGGGACGTGTCAGCCGGCATTCGGCAATGAGCCGCGCCGCTGATGTAAAACGTCCACAACCCCTCGCTTGCGCGGGAGGAGTTGACGGAACAGCAATGCGTTGTTCAGCCCTGCAAGGAGCAGGGCCAGGGAGGGGAACGACCGCTCATTGAACATCTTCTTAAAGGGAGAGGTATGAAAAAAAGCAATAAATTCATTGTGGTCGCGGGATTATCCGCACTGCTGGCATGGTCCGGCGCGGGTATCGCACTGGGCGCGGAAAAAATGAGCGACATGGAGTTCGAGAAGGGGAAGCAGATCTACTTTGACCGATGCTCCGGATGTCACGGCACCTTGAGGAAAGGCGCCACCGGTCCGAAAATCACGCATGAGGAAATGCTGAAGGAAAGCATCTCCGATCTGGAAGAGGTGATTTTCAGCGGCACCGACGCGGGCATGCCCGGCTGGGGCCGAACCGGGGAAATGAGCAACGAGGATACCGCGCTGATGGCCCGGTACATCCGCGTCCCGGCGCCGGTCCCGCCGGAGATGGGGCTGGAGAAGATGAAGAGTAGCCACAAGGTGTTCGTGGCGCCTGATCAGCGTCCGGCATCTCCTCAGCACAACCGCAACATCGACAATTTCTTCGGTGTGATCCTTCGGGATGTAGGCAAGGGCGCCATCATGGACGGAGACACATACGAAAAAGTCGCGGTTGTCAAGACCGGGTATGCGTCCCATATCTTCCGCGCGTCAAAAACCGGCCGTTATTTCTACACCATCGGGCGTGACGGCAAGGTGGCGATGATCGACCTGTTCACGAACCCGCCCCAGCTGGTGGCGGAAGTCAAGGTCTGCATGGACGCACGTTCGATCGACGTGTCCAAGTACAACGGGCCGCTCGGGAACTTCGACGACAAGCTCGCCGTCGTCGGCTGTTACTGGCCGCCGCAGATGGTGATTATCGACGGGCAGACGCTGGAGCCGAAGAAGATCGTCTCGACGCGTTCCCATGTCTATGACACCAACGAGTATCATCCGGAACCCCGGGTCGCGACCATTGTCGCCTCCAAGTTCAATCCGGAATGGGTGATAGCGATCAAGGAAACCGGGCTGGTGTGGCTGGTCGATTATTCGGACCTGAAAAGCCTGAAGCTGACCCAGATCGAGACCGAACGTTTCCTCCATGACGGAGGCTATGACGCCACAGGGCGCTACCTCCTGATCGCGGCGAACATGCGCGACAAGATCATGGTGATCGACACCAAGGAAGGCAAGCTGACTGCCGCCATCGAGACGGGCACCAAGCCCCACCCGGGACGCGGCGCAAACTGGAACGATCCGGAATACGGACCGGTGAGCGCGACCACGCACCTCGGCGAGGGGCTGATCACCGTTTACGGCTCCGATCCGGAAGGGCATCCGCAGCATGCCTGGAAGATTCTTCGTGAAGTGCAGACCGCGGGTCCGGGGCTGTTCCTGAAAACCCATCCGAACAGCAACCACATCTGGACCGACACCACCCTGGCAAAGGGCGAGGGTGAAAACAAGCGCATCTGTGTACTCAAAAAGGATGATTTCAATGCCGGCGCAAACTGTTTCCAGGTTGCCGACCATGGAAAGGTAGTCCATTTCGAGTATAACAAAGCAGGCACCGAAGTGTGGACGGCGGTCTGGGACCGCAAAGGCGAACTGCTCGTCTTTGACGACACCGTCTACCCACCGAAGCTGAAAAAACGGATCACCGGGGACTGGCTGATAACGCCGACCGGCAAGTGGAACGTCTATAACACGGTAAATGACATCTACTGATCCCTAACACTGGCTTCGCCTGTAAACAATACAATCGGGATCGCTATCGGGATCGCTATCGTTATCGAATTCCGATTCCGATTCCGATTTCGAAAACGAAAAGTTTTAGACATATTGTCCAAGAATGAAATATTAGGAGCCTAATTCTTGAACCGGGCTGTTCACTCGCAGTCAGGCAGGTAAACCAGTGTCACAATCCGCTTCCGAGCAGCACCTTCACGAAAGCGGAGCGCTGAGTAGCTTGAGTGAACAGCCCACTTCTCCCCTCCCCCCGCATGCACGACTTCAAGTGATGAGAATCCTGTTTATATCCCTGGTTTTGCTGATTGTCCCGGCCGCGCCGCATTTCGCAGTTCCGCCTGAAACAGCGGAAGGAGTCCCGGAGGAATACACCTCCCGGGTCAACCCCGTCGTGTTGTCGGAGAATCAGGTCCGTTATTTCGCGCGCCAGTTCAAAAGCAAATGCTCGCGCTGTCACGGCAAGAAAGGTGACGGCAAAGGCAAGAAAGCGAAGGGGAAAGTCCCTCCCGCGGATTTCACTGATTCTTCATTCATGAACAGCAGAACGGACGGCCAGTTGTTCTACCAGATTGAAAAAGGCGGGCAGGAAAGATCTTCGATGCCCGCGTATGGTCCCGGTTCAGCAATAAATTGGAACGAGAATAAAATCTGGGGCATGGTCTCTTTCATCCGCGGGTTTGCGCAACCAAAGCGCTGAAACCTATTTTGCGGGCTATTATCTGTGGATGTCCGAAAATCCACGCATACGTATAACTACTATGTGAGGGGAGCAGAATCTACCAATAGTAAAATTCCCTATATACAGCCTGACAAAACCCCCCATATTATTAATGCAAGACTGAGCCTGTTTCCTCCACCTGAGAGAGTCAGGATCCGGATAGCGTGGCGCCGGGGGAAAACCCGGTCGGAGGATGTTGAAGATTCGGAACTCCGGGGGGAAGGGGTTGGACGATGCGGGACGGTAGGCGCTGGACCGCTCAAAACAAGGCTGTCCGGCAATGGTTCGGATGCTCATCGTACACATGGTGTTTCGAACAGGTGAGCCGGGTCCATGAACCCTGTTTGGAAGGGAACTTATGGTTCCCGGGAAGAACGTGAAAGCTTCAGTTCCAGTCCACCGGGGCATCCGCAACGCAGAGGGAGAGAACGATTGTCCGTTCTCAATCAAGATGAACCTTTCATAAAAGAGGTAGTATGAACAATCTGCTTAAGATCAGAAAAAGTGCTCGGGCGCAATGTCGAATACTGGCATTGTCCCTCATTTTTGCCGTGTCCCCCTTGTTTCTTGGAAGTGCATGGGGAGACGATCTATCCGCATATTCCGGAGAACAACTTCGCACAATAGCGCAAGGAGGGATTTTATATGACAAGTGGTGGAAGCACCTCGGTGACGATGCTCCAAATGAGACCCATCCTTCTTATCCGGCAATGGGCAAGAAAAAAGGTACATCCACCTGGCGCTGCAAGGAATGTCATGGCTGGGATTACAAGGGAAAACGAGGGGCCTACAGAAAAGGAAGTCATTTCTCCGGCATCCCCGGCATCCGCAACATGGCAGGTGCTTCCGAGCAGGAAGTGGTTGCTGTTTTGAAAGACGACACTCATCAATTCGGCGGGTTGATGCCTCAGGATGCGCTGGAAAAATTGGCCCTCTTCGTGTCCAAAGGGCAGCTTGATAATGACGAGTATATTGACCGGAGCACCAAAAAAGTCCGCGGCAATGTAGCAAATGGTGCGCGTATTTATCAAACCATCTGCGCCGCGTGTCATGGAGCGGATGGGAGTGAACTCAATTTCGGAGACAAGGATGCTCCAAAATTTGTCGGTACGGTTGCAAGATCGAATCCGTGGGAAACCCTGCACAAGATGAGGATGGGACAACCCGGTGAGGAAATGCCATCAATGCTCGCTTATTCGATTCAGGATATAATCGACACATTGGCTTACACCCTCACATTGCCTGGCACCGGCAGCGGTCACTGAGATAAATAAGCTAATTCATCCCGTCATGCTGTCAAGCAAATGAGTAAATACTTGGGTTGCGGGCATAGCATGCGTGAGGAATGGAATGAAAATTAAGTGGGTAAGAGGCATACAAATCCATTCTCCTAAGGCGAGCTTCGCCCGCAACCCAAGTATTTCCTCGTTCCGTGGCTCTGCCACGGAATGCAGTATGAGAGGGTGAGGGGCATGTCCCTGAACGTACCTCTCCATTCCCATGCTGTTTACCTTCATGCCTCTTCTTTGCATTTATTTGTCAGCCCTGCAAAAGGGCAACCACGGGGGGTTGCCCCTACAGGATCGTCGTTGGATAACATTTTCAATTGTGTGTGTACGGTGCGTTGATGTACTTGAACAACCTTAGGTTGTCACACAATGCTGTAGGGGCAGACCCCTGTGTCTGCCCAAAAACCCATGTCAGACTACCGGCGCAAGCAGGGTTTCCGGGATTGAGTGACCATTCAGTTGCTCCGGAATAGGTTCCTCACTATCATCGGGAAACAATCCGAGAGTTCGCAGCATGAACCAACATTATCTACTCAAATCGCATAGATCTTGTGGGTCCAGGCTTTACCCACCTGCTAAAACTGTGTTAACACAACACTGAACGTTACGAGGAGCGCCCAGTCATGATTGCATCCAGATTTTGCGTGTCAGCAGTATGATCGCGATGAGGGTCACGCTGCCGAGCATCTTCTGGATGGTGCGTGGCCGGAATCGCCGCGAGCCGAAATGGGAGCCGATGAACCCGCCCAATATCACCGCGCCCACCAGCGAGAGCATCAGTTCCAGGTCGAACACCCCGCGTTGTAACCGGGCCGCCAGTCCGGCAGTCGAATTGAGCAGGACGAAAACCGCACCCGCGGCGGCGGCCTGCTTTTCTGAAGCCAGTCCGAGCACGATGATCAGCGGCACAAGGTATATTCCCCCGCCTATCCCCATCGTTCCCGCGATAAAACCGAGGATCGCGCCCAGCAGCAGTGAGAGCGCCAGTTTTTGCCAGGTGTTCAGTCCCGGCAGCAGCCTGAGTTCGCCGAGCAGGTAAATCCGGGCCGCGACAAAAATAAGCGTGATCAGCAGCAGCAGGTAGAAGACCTGCCTGTCAAGGGTAATTGCTCCGCCAAGGTATGACATCGGCACCGAGGCGATAAGAAATGTTCCGACCAGCTTCCAGCTGAGATGGCCGCCCCTCCACTAGTTGTAGGCCCCGATAACCGTCACCACCACGTTTAGCGTCAGCGCCGTGGTGGGGATCAGTTCGTAGTGCACTCCGGCGATTGCCAGGATCGCCACATACGATGACCCGCCCCCGAGTCCGACCGAGGAGTAGAGCGCGGCGACCAGAAAGAAGATGATAATGAGCGGGAAAAGAGAAACCCCCAGTTCATTCATGATGCATTAGTAAATTGTGTCATTCCCGAAAAGCTTGTCCTTGCGTATGCGGGGAGCCGGAATCATGAAATATGTAACCACCGGCCCTGAAAATCATGGTTGCCGAGCCCGGTCATGTTTCACGACCGTGTAGTGTTCCGGTCCATTGTAATATGGTTTGTGCAAAGAATCTTCCTTTGATTCTAGGGTAATAAATTCTGGTTCAAGGGCACTACACAAATAAATATTTCATTCCGGATGGAGCGAAGCGGAGATCCCTGCCTGCCGGCAGGCAGGGCGGAATCCAGTCCTCGGATAATCTCGGTTATGCCGTATCGGCATGAACTGAAATTTTCAAATCCCCAGGATTTTTACCCGTTTCATCCCCGCAATTTCCCCCATAATATTATTTTTTGTCTCCACAGATTTATTAGTGTTTCTGTATCTAGCTGAAATATAAAGAGAATATATCATTGAAAAGCGGGTGGAACGGTGCTTGCGGTTAAACATGCCTCAACCCCTATGCCGAAGCTTCCGGTCCATTGTTGAGAATAAGGGGGCATGGACATCGCTGGCGGCTTCTTGAACAGGAGGACTGTTACTGTCAATGGATCCTCCTCAGCAAAAAGGTGAAAAATGAAACACAAGTGGTTTAAGCAAGGTCGCATTTTGCTGCTTGCCGCGGGCATGTTGGGCGGGATGGCCATGGTTGCCGGTTCGCTGCACGCGGAGGACAAAGTGTCGATGTGTATATCCAAAGCCTTGATCACGTACCTCGAGTGCGCACAGGAAGGCGCCACGGTGGTCAAGCAGACCAATGCCGCAGTCAAGGCAGTGGACCTGATCGGCGCGTGGGTTGGCGCGGGGGCGCCGGAAACGGGCCCGTTCGAATACACGGCGGTGGACGGCAACAAGTATTCCGCCGAATTCGCAACCGATGTTCTGCCCCTGTTTACCCAGGACGGAGTCTGGTTCGAAGGTTCGCGCTCCTGCGCGAGTTGTCACTTCGCGAACTCGGAAAACGCCTATCATGAGATGGACGTCACCACGTACGCCGGTCTGATGAAAGGTGGAGACGTGTTGTCTGAGCCTCCTGGAGTGCCGCTGTTTGGGCAATCCAGCATCGGCGGTACCGATTACGACTGGGGTCATTCCAAGATGCGCGCGCGTCTGCGTGACAACCGCATGCCGCCGAACTGGCCGGAAGACCTGACCGAAACCAACCGCGACGGTCCTTGCGTCACCATCAACGGCGACAGTGTCCATGTCCAGGGCAGCGACGGCAAGAAAAAGCACAAGTACGGCTGCGAGCTGAACACCGTCGGCCTGATTGGTGCATGGGTGAATGCAGGCGCACCGAATGGAGGCAGTTTTTCATTCGGAGGAGTGCAACTGAATTTCGAGACCTCCGTGCTGCCGCTGTTCACCAAGCCCAACATGTGGTTTGCCGGTTCGGCGCCCTGTTCGAGCTGCCACTTCGGCAACAGCGAGATTTCCTATCATGAAATGGACCTGGCCAGCTATGAGGGGATCATGAAAGGCGGAGACGTGTTGTCCGAGCCTCCCGGGGTTCCGCTTCTCGGTCAAAGCGAGGTGGGCGCGACAAATTACGATTGGGATCACTCCAAGTTGCGTTCGCGGCTGCGTAACAACCGCATGCCGAATGCCATCGAGTTTGATATAACCGAGGAAAACCGTGACGGCCCGCTGGTATTGAAAGGCCGCAGAGTTTTCTGACCGATCCTGTACTTTTTTCACAAAATGGCGGTGTTCAATTACCGCCATTTCTTTCACGACAGCTTCTCCTCTGCCCGGCGGACCGTGCGCTTTCACAGGTTATCCCCAGCCCTGTTTTGGTTTGACGGTCTATCCGGGCAGTTGGTTTTTCTCCTCCTGACAGTTTCATCGGTTCAGGGGCAAATCCCCAGGCATGGCCTGGCTCCCCTTATCCATGAGTGGAGTGTTGAAGCAGGTGGGGCGTTCAACCAAACCCCGCTGATCCGGGGAGCCGCCGTTCTCGCTATCCCCCACAAAGGACCCCTGGTGGTCCTGAGACTGAAGGACGGTAAACTGCTTTGGAAAAGCAATGCCAGGGCAGGTCTGTGGGACCGTTCTCTTGCAGCTGACGACTCCAGGGTGTATGCCGGCACCCGCGACAAGGGGATAGCGGCGTTTGACCTGAAGAGTGGGAAGAAGGTCTGGCGGACAACGCTGGGCATCCAGGTCCAGGTCAGGCCGCTGCTCGCAAACGGGAGGCTGTACGCAGCTTCCACGCATGTCGGCACGGATATTCCCAGTCACCCTGAACGGCGCGCACGGCTGTTTGCGCTCGATCCCGCGGACGGTTCCATACTCTGGTCCCATGAAAGCCCCGGTTATGCCCTGCAGACTCCCTTTATGCGCAATGGCGCGCTTTACCTCGCCGGCAGTTATTACGATCCAACCATTGATATCGACGAAGGCGGTCCGATGCTGGTCGAGGCCCTCGATGCCGTCAACGGAAGACGCCGCTGGATATATCGCGGAGTAGACGGGTTCGTCAAATCGGTTTACGCGTCGGATTCTGAAGTGGTCTACATCGGCTACCAGGACTTTGTCAACGGTATCGATGCCGAAACAGGAACCCATCTCTGGCGCCGCGACACCGGCAACTGGGTCCCGGCCTTGACCGGTTCGGGTCGGTTTTTCTACTTCGGTTCGGCGACTACGGTCGTTTACGCGCGGCATACTCGGGACGGAACGGCGATTTGGGAATACAACATTCCCTGGGGGTCTTTCAATTATCTGCTCGGGACTCCCGTGCTTTACGAAGGCCGCATGGTTTTTCTCACTCAGCGGGGCCAGGTACTCTCCCTTAACCTGGCCACCGGCGAGCCGTTCTGGTACGCGGAAACCGGCCTTTCCGCGCGTTCAGGGCTGGCTTACGATCATCCCTGGCTCGTCATCGGCGACATGCATGGCGGCTTACATGCTTACCAAATCCCGCTCGCGCACCGCTGACCCGAAAAGGGCCGCAGGGTTCACGAAAAAATCTACTCCTGCAAATCCTCGGCGGCGGCGCTCCGGCCTTGATGTCCTGCCAAAGGTTCCCTATGATGGGTTTCGTTTTGAACCATACAGCCGGAGTGGGGCCTTGCCCGCGTCGAAAAAACCTTTTCCCCTGCTTTCCACTTTCTCCGTTTCCAGCCTGCTGGCCATTGTATTGCTGGTGGTCGGGATGAACGTGACCCTCGGAGGGAAAGTTGAAAAAGAACTGCTGGAGCGAGACAAGCTGATCACGGCGGCTACAGCGCAGGCGGAAGTCCTCGAATACCTGGCTGGAAAAAGCTTCGAGCAGGGCTACAGCGACCCCATGATTCTGCGGGACATATTGCATTCAATGATGTCGATGCCGGGCAGTTTCGCGGTTGAATTCGTCCTTCCCGACGGGCACGTGCCCTGGTCCATGCTGGACGGGGGATTTACATCAAGGCAGGTTGATTCTCCGGAACTCTCAAAAGCCATGCAGGGAGAAGCCGTTATCACCCGGGAGTGGTTTGAAAGCAAGGTGTACTTTGCAGTGGATGCCTTGTTTAGCACGGTTTTATACATCCCGATTCAGGTGCAAAACCGGGTGATAGGAATGCTGAAACTGCACCGCAACAATGTGCTGCTTAAACAGCAGGTGCAGTCCCTGCGCCAGGACGTGTGGATGGTTTGTGTCCTGTTCGGCGCATTGCTCTATGGCGCGCTAATGCTGATTGTTGTCCCCGCCTCGCGCATTCTCACCCGGCAGCATGACGAGCTGTCTGATTCTACCGACCAGCTGCAGAAAATCAACAGCGAATTGCTCCGCCTGCAGGGGCAGCTGCTGGCGCGGGAACGCTTTGCCACCATTGGTGAAGTGAGCGCGGCGGTCGCATATGGTCTGAAAAATCCCCTTGCCAGCCTGCGCGCGGCCCTGCAACTGCTCAATATGCGTAAAATGGACGAAACCGAACGGCGGGAATTGACCAAAGACCTGCTTGCGGAAACGGATCGCCTGACATTGAAACTCAACAACCTGCTGGATTACGTCCGGCCCTTCGAACCGAGATTCGAGCATGTCCGGCTGCGTCCGCTGCTGGAGGATACGCTCAAGGGGCTGGAAAGAGAATCGCGGCAAAGATACCAAACCCTCCATCTTGAAGCGGACGCGGAGCTTCCCCCGATCAGCGTGGACCCGGTGCTGCTTGAGGAAGCGCTGCTGATCGTGTTCACCAATGCCATGCAGGCCTCTTCTTCGGGAGACAGCATCGAGTGTTCGCTCACGCGTTTTACCAGACCGGATGAAGCCCCGGTGCAGGTGATCACTATCAGGGACCATGGAAAAGGCATCCCGGAAAGCGAAATGGAGCGGATATTCGACCTGTTTTATTCAACCCGTGCAGGGGGTACCGGATTGGGATTGGCAATATGCAAGAAAATCCTGGATGTCCACCAGGGGCGGGTCGAGTTCCAGAGCGAACCGGGTCGCGGAACTGTCTGCAACCTGGTGCTTCATGAATTGCAGCGTGATGAGGAAACTGTGTAGAATACTGTATATGAATTCCATGAATGAACGGGAATGACTCCGCAAACTCTCCGTATTCTCCTCGTTGAAGATGAGCGGCTGCTGGGGCGCAGCATTCAGCGCTTTCTCAGTGACCGCGACAGCGTCTGCGAGTGGTGCACCAACACCGAGGAAGCGATCCTGTTTTTAAAACGGGAACAGATGGACCTGGTTGTCTCCGATGTGCGCCTGCCCCAGGCCAGCGGAATTGAACTGCTGCACTGGGTGTTGAAAAACCAGCCCCACGTCCCGGTGGTCCTGATCACCGCACACAGCAGCGTCAAGGAAGCAGTGGACGCCATCCGCGAAGGCGCGAGCGACTACCTCTGCAAACCACTTGACCTGGAAACCCTGGAACTGGCGATTCACCGCATCCTGGAAACCCGGCAGTTGAAACGGGAGGTTCAATATCACCGCAGCAAACCCGCGGCGGAACTCTACTTCCTGCTGGACACGCCGCAATACCATCAAATTGAGGGGATGATTCAGCGCCTGGTTGAAATTGAAAGCCGGAACGGCGAGACCCCCTCGGTTTTCCTCACCGGGGAAACCGGCACCGGCAAAGGGTCGCTGGCGCGCAGGATCCACCAGATGTCTCCCCGCAACGAGGGGCCATTCATCGCGATCAACAGTACCGCCATTCCTGAAACCATGTTTGAATCGGAACTGTTCGGGCACGAAAAAGGGGCCTTTACCGGGGCCGCCAGCCAGCGAACGGGGCTGTTCGAACTGGCCGATGGCGGGACGGTTTTTCTGGATGAAATCGGGCACCTCCCCCTGGCGATCCAGTCCAAGTTCCTGAAGGTGCTTGAAGACAAGAAATTCCGCAGGATCGGCGGGGTGCGGGAGATCGAGGTGGACGTCCGTATTGTGGCGGCGACCAACCTCAACCTGCGGCACGCGATGACCAGTGGAGAGTTTCGTGAAGACCTCTTTCACCGCCTCGGGCTGGTGCACATGCGGCTTCCCGCGCTGCACGAAATCCCTGAAGCGATCCCCGCGATGGCGGAATTCGTGCTGGAACAGTCCGTCCGCAAATAGCCTCCTGCTTACAATAAATCAAATGCTCGAATCCCCGGCAAATCAAACCTCAGGCATTACATCAGCGCTGTCGGCATGAAAAACCTGCAGAATTACCATTGGCCCGGAAACATCAGGGAACTGAAAAACGAAATCGAACGCGCCATCATGTTTTATCACGGAGAGGCCCTAGATTTTCAGCACCTGAAATATATTGATCAGGGGGGGCATGTTCCGGCTGCCGGTGTCGCCACAAAGGAGGAAAAAAACGGCGGTTCTGTGTTTCAGCTTCCCGCGGAAGGATTCGATCTGCTGCAGCTTGAACCGCGGCTCATCGCCCAGGCCATGGTGCAGAGTTCCGGAGAGGTGGGGTCGGCGGCGAAACTGCTCAAAATGACTCAGCGGGAACTGGAATACAGGCT
>CAYFLK010000014.1:32032-47644 GCA_964344035.1 uncultured Pseudomonadota bacterium | reverse complement strand
CCGCGGGCTGGGGGGGTGGAATTCCGGAATCGGGCATCGAGTTGACCGAACTTGAACGGGACTACATCCGGCAAGCCCTGGAACGGACCGGCAACAACGTCACCCGAACGGCGAGGCTGCTGAATCTCAGCCGCGACCAAATGCGGTACCGCCTGGAAAAACACGGTATTTCCACCTGAAAATCAACCTCGCGGTTTATGTCAGGCTGCTTTTATCCCTTTCGAAACTCCTGGTTTGATGAAGGACAATGGGTAAGTGCTTTGCAAAAAGGGAAAAATCCTTGTCTGTAGTGTAAACCGCCAGTTGGTTGGCTACGGCTACCGAGCAGATGAGGAAATCCGTGTTCGATCCCTGAACCCCTTTGGCGCGGGAGGTGTTGAAAAACTGGGCAGCCATCACGTAATCATCCGTATTTATCAAAATATCCGGGAATGAAGATAGGTGTTTTTTCAGATTCTCGAACTGAGCGTCCTCACAAAGGCCGAAGAGGACTTCCTGCCGGATTGGACCTATCATGACAACCCTGTGTTCTAAAATCAGATTTTGCAATTCTTGGACGACGAATGGTTCCGACTGCTTTGCGCGACTCAGTGCCGCGGACCATACACTTGTGTCAACCAGAACTTTCATTTTCTGGTTCTCTGTTTTTTGTAGTTGTACGTGTGGTCATACTCTATCGACCCGAAAAGCGAGATGATGCGCTCCTGCTCAATATGCTGAATATATTCGGTCAACGCATGTGTGACCGCTGCCTTCTTTGTGCGGTGCTTGCCCAGCTTCACTGCACGCGTGATCAGCATATCATCGATCTGTAAATTGGTTGCCATTTTTGGTTCTATACCAAAACGAGTGGTTTTGAGAATAGCCCACGAATTGATTCGGAACAGCCGGTTGGTTGTAAACCCACATTTTTGCCACTTCCACACATAGGATCATACACAGGTATGTGTGATGTCAACTTATAATCCCCTCATTTTCCGTACAAACTGTTTCATGTTTCTCCCTTTTATATGCTCTACGAATTACCCCGCGGCCAGTCCGCCGAAGTTGTCGCGGATCAACATGTTAAACCCTTCAACAGTGATTTCAAGTTATCAAAGTCACCTGCCCCGCATAAATATCCGGGTTGCGGACATGGGCGGCGAAGTGGAGGACTGGGCCGCACGGCTTGATGTTTCACGCTTGAAAACATAAAATTCTTGATTCGTTATCTGTGATGCCTGAAGCGCAGGTTCGGCCAAAAACTTTTCGTAAACCCCGCCGGGGTTTGAAGTCCTGCATATTTCAGGCTGATTACATTATTACCCCAATACCGATTCCAGACAGGAGTGTATGATGGCTTACGCCCACGAAATCGCAAACATAAGCAATGGATCACACCTTTTTGCCCATTTGCTTGAATACGGGTTGCCGGCTGCAATTGCCCTTGCCGCCGTCTGGGCTTATCGGAAGTTGCGCTGACCTCCCTCGCTCCCGTAGTTTAACCGGATAAAACAAGGGATTCCTAATCCTTAGCTCCGCGTTCGAGTCGCGGCGGGAGCACCAGCAATATCAGTTATATGCTATAATTTGCTCCGCTGTTTCTCACTTCCTGTTCCATTTTCGCCGCATTTTTATAAATTCTGCGAACATTCCGGAAATCCGCTCTCTCAATTCCCCCAATCAAAGATAGATGAATAACGAATCCCGGAACGTGGGGGAACATATCCTGCTGGAAGCGGAGGGACTTGCGAAATCCTATGGAGAAAAACTGGTGGTCGATCGACTTTCTCTTAAGTTGCGCAAGGGGATGGTGCTGGGGCTGCTGGGGCCGAACGGCGCGGGCAAGACCACAACCCTGCGCATGCTGTATGGACTGGTTGATCCGGACCAGGGGCGCATACATTTTGAGGGCCAGGATTTCACCCGTTACCGCACTCCGATCAAGCGCTGGATCGGGGTCTGCACCCAGCACGATACCCTTGACGAAGATTTCAACGTGGAGCAGAACCTGCTCATTCATGCGAGCTATTTTCGCCCGCGGGTTGAGGACCTGGAACTGCGTGTGCGGGAATTGGTAGGCAGATTCGGACTAGAGGAGCAGGTGGATTCTCTTTCTGGACGAACCGACCACCGGGCTTGACCCGAAAGCGCGGGTGGATCTTTGGGAGCTGATTCGCGGCATGAAACAGCAGGGACTAGGCATCATCCTCACCACGCATTACATGGATGAAGCAGAACGGCTCAGTGACGAACTGCTCGTGCTTTCACAGGGCCTCACTGTCGCCCAGGGACCACCCGCTTCGGTGTTGGGTGACATGCTTGGTGAACACGTGGTGGTGGTCGACGCCGATTCCGGAAAAGAACGGGAACTTAACAAATGGGCGGGAAAGCACCTCGAACATCATCCTTCCATCATACTCGGAGAAGTGCATTTGCCCATGTCGGGAACTCAACTGGGTCAGTTCACCGAGAAGTTCGGGAAGCTTCGATTCCGGGTGCGTCCACCGAACCTGGACGACTTGTTTCAGAGGCTGACTGCCTCTCCTCGCTCACGGAGCAGCCAGTGAAAACGGTGATCCTCGATATTGCTGCTTTATTTGACTGGCGCAGTTGGGCTGTGTTCAACCGCAATGCACGCGTCTACATGCGAAACTGGAGGACCGCTTTTTTCCCGCCGGCCATGGAGCCGGTGATCTTTTTCATTGCCTTCGGCATGGGGTTGGGCGCGTTTGTCGGCTCCATGCTGTACCAGGACCGGAGCGTTGATTACGGCACTTACGTCGCGCCCGGACTGCTCGCATACACCACTTTCAGCACCCCGTATTTTGAAGCGCTTTATGGATCATACGTACGCATGTTCTACCAGAAGACCTGGGACGGGATGCTCGGCACACAGGTTGAACTGCGGCACATCCTCTGGGGGGAAATAACCTGGGCCGGATGCCGCGGGGGGATGAACGCGATAGTGGTGGCGATGGTGCTCGGCGTTTTTCATGCACTGGGGTGGATCAGCATTGCCTGGCACTCACTGTTCCTGCTGCTTCCACTGGGGTTTCTTGCGGGCTGGGCGTTTGCCGCGTTTGCCCTGATTTTCACCGCCCTCGTGCCTTCAATCGACCACATGAACTATCCTGTCTTTTTGGTCGGGATCCCGCTGGGACTGATCAGCAACACCTACTTCCCGCTGGAATCGCGCAACCCGGCGCTTGCGGGTTTCATCCAGTTCAACCCGCTGTATCATCTCGCCGAGGTCAACCGCGGGGTGTTGCTGTCCGGAAACTGGGGCGGACACCTCTTCGGGCTGCTGGTCACCGGCAGCATCCTCCTGCTCCTCTGCCTGATCATCTCCCAGCGCTTGATGCAGCGCAGGCTGCTTGCGGATTAATAACCATAATAGAAGCCGAAAAGGGACGCGCTTCCGCCCAATGACAGAGGTTTGTTTTCGGTGGTAACTTCCATATCGGCGGAAATGTACTGCTGGGTCGCTATCAAACCCCAGCTGTTGAAGGGGACCCGAAATCCTATTTTGTAATAAAACGGTGAATCAACCTGCCCGAAGACGGTGCTGGTGGTCACCGAACCGGGGTTTTTCAATTCTTCCAGCACTTTTGCGGAATAATTTCCCGTGCCAAAGCCGACAAAGGGAAACCAGATTCCTCCGCGGTAATAAAAATTGAATCCGTATAACACCCCCACCGCGTAGATGTCAACCTGCGAGTCATCCGCGAACTGAAACTGCCGGTTATACCGATGAACCTCGATTCCGAATCCTCCCGCCAATGAACCGGTTACCCCGTAAAAATCGAAAGCAAACACTTCCGGACGCACCAAACGGTCTTCTTTAAGTTTCCCATGTGCTGATTCAAGGGTTTCGAAATAGCGGCCCTTGTTTTCAAAAATACCGGAAGCTGCCGCGGGGTCCTGTGACCCGGATTGAACGGAAAGATAGGTGAACGTCTGTTCAATACCCAAAACAGGGCCCGGCAAGGACGCAAGCGTCATCACCGAAAGCATGGCAACCTTCAGCAGGGATGACAGCATCTGTCTGGAACAGCCGATCACCATTGCATCCCCGTTTCCAGAAAAATCACGAAATCCGTCTCATTTCCGTAGTTTGCGTAATCCTGGGCGAACCCCATCTCCCAGATCAGCATGTTCCAGTGCAGTTTGTAGCCCGCCATCACCAGGTTGGTGGGTACAATCATGTTGTAATTGCGCTGTTCCTGGTTGTTTTCCAGAGAACTCAGGTCATGAGTTTTGGGGAAGACGCTGCTTTGGGTCACGGTCTGGATCAAAACCGAGGATTCCTCGTCACGCCGGTATTCGATGGCCATGAAGCGGTGGGTCAGTGTTGAAGCAAACTGGTTTGGTTGTCCGATTCGGGTCAGGCCGTCGCCGAAATAAACGATCCAGTCTCCATATCCCTTGGACAGGACCAGGTAATGCCCCCAGTCAACCCCGCCGCTGCGTACAAGCTGTGCCTCCCCGTTCCGGTCTCCGCCCGGGATTTTGTAGGAGAGTTTGAGAGTCAGCGCCGGCAGCGCCGATCCCCCTTCGCTGAGGTTCCACTTCAGCCCGATGACCGGTTCACCTGCCATGTTGCTGAATGTTTGATCGCGGTTGTAGAGAAATTCCCCGTCACGCAGCACGTAATACCCATACTGGTGGCGGTCCGAGAGGGAGCGGTAGGCGCCGCGCTGTTCTGAATTGGGGACTCCGAAGGTGTCATGCACTCCTTCGATCCAGTTATCCATGAACCCTCCGGAGAAGGAAAGAAAGGGGATGTCAAGGGACAACTCGCTGGATTCCGTCAGGCCGTGGCGGTATTCAAGGGTCTGGCGGGTGCTTTCGACATCTAAGTAGAGGCTGAAACCACGGACTTTGTCATCGTTGCCCGTGGTCGTTGTTGTGTCGTCATAAAAATCCGTTTCCGTCAAACCTTGGTTCACCTCCGCTCGGGTGATCTGTTTGCTCGGCCCCTGCGTGTTGACGAATGTGTTTGCGACCGCAATGCTGTAGGTCAGTTTTGTCCCGCCTTCCTGCAGGGTTTCAGTGTTTTCCGGGAACAATGACAGAAACTGCTGGGTGACCGGGTATTGGTTGCGCAGTTCGAGGGGTCCCAGCCCGGCATTTTTCGATGCCGAATGCGCAGATTCTGCCCAGCCACCCCACACCGCCAGATGCAGGGAGAGAATAAAAAAGTGCTTGATTTTCATGGACCTGGAATGCATGTCCAATCCCTGCCCGCGGAACCATTTCCGCGGACGGAATCCCGGGGAAGTTAAATCCAAGAGTTATGCCTTTCACCTTTAGATAACCTGCTGAAAATGCGACACTGCTTTTCTGGCGTGCTTTGCATCGCATATAACTTATCGGTTCAGAATCTAATCCCCTAAACCACTTCAGCCTAAACCCCTATCCAATCTTCAATGGCAAAGCTGAACGATATGATCCGCGAATTCCGCGAATCGATTAATCAAAGCATCGAGGCGGTTGCGATGCTGATGCAGATGAACCCGGAACAGTATGCCCGGCTGGAGGAGGACTGGGTCCCGCCCGATAACATCATCCAGCGGCTTTGCACGTTGTTTGAGTGGAACTATCAGGATGTGCGCAGGATCGCGCTGCAAGAACCCCGGGGTTCATCTGTCGTAAATGCTTCAGTGGAAATGGATTCATCCTCGCAGGGCGAGATCGGTGTTGCTTCGCCTGAAAGCGGGTCTTTTCATGAACAGCTGAAGAATGCGCGGGAGCAGGTGGGTCAGTCCGCTGAAGGGATGGCCACCCTGCTCGGGACCTCTGCGGAATACTACCTGGCGCTTGAAGACAGCGTGCTTCCCGATGACGATCTGCTGCGCCGCATCTGCAGCCTCTTTACGTGGAATTTCAAGCAGGTGCGGCAGAAAATACTGACGCGCCACAACCCCGTTTTTGCGTCCGCGCGTCCGCCCTTGTCCGCGGATGAAATGCAGGTTGAATCAACGGGAATGCCGCAGCCGGAGATTGCGGGAAGCCCTGAACCAAAACCCCTCGGACAGCGGCTCCGTGAAGCCCGTGAAGAAGTGGAACAAACCCCGGAAGGGTTGGCGCTGCTGCTGCAAGTAAATCCCGAATACTATGCACTCATCGAAGCAGGAGAGACCGTTCCGGACCAGCAGCTTTTGAAACGCATTGCGGCGGTTTTCCGCTGGAACTATCATGAATTGCTCAAACATGAACAGCGGTCGTCCCGGGGCCGGCTGCCTTCCACGTTTCAGGGTTTGCGTTTAAGCGCGAAGTCCGATTCTGAACGGGAACTGCGTGCAGTCATGCGCGAAATCAGCGAAGGCTGGCAAAACCTTGGTCCGGAAAAGCAGCGTTCTTTGTTGGCCCAGCTCGAACTGATCCGGGACACCGTAAACACAAACAAACCCAAACAACGCCGATAAATTTACATGAACAGCAAAGGGTCCGGGGCAAACTCCTCCTCTTCGAACATGCGGTCGGTCAATCCCGGTTTCCGCTTTTCCATAGACCGCGGGGGCACATTTACCGATGTATACGTAGAGGTCCCGGGGGAACCCGGTTTCAGGGTCGTCAAACTGCTCTCAGAAGATCCACGCAACTATGATGATGCGCCGCGTGAAGGCATCCGCAGAATTCTGGAGGAAATGACAGGCACGCAGCTCGATCTGCATGGGTTTTCATCGGATTCCATCGAGTGGATCCGCATGGGCACCACCGTTGCAACCAACGCCCTCTTGGAACGCAAAGGCGCGCGCACTTTGCTGCTGATCACCAAGGGGTTCCGGGACCTGCTGCAGATCGGGAATCAAAACCGGCCGGACCTTTTTGACCTGGAAATCCGCAAACCTGAGCTGCTTTATGAACAGGTGCACGAGGTTGATGAACGGGTGCGCCTGCTTGGCAATGACGAACCCGGCAAAGGCCGCAAAGTGGTGCGCGGCACAACCGGCGAACGGTTTTTGGTGCTCAAGGAACCGGACCCGGAACCCATCCGTACTCGGTTGCTTGAAGCCTATGAAAACGGTATCCGCAGCCTGGCGGTGGTACTCATTCACGCATACGCGTTTCCGGATCATGAAAAGCAGATCGGCGCGCTGGCGAAGGAAATCGGTTTTCCCCAGGTTTCCCTCTCGCATGAAGTGATGCCGATGGTGAAGATGGTCGCACGCGGGGACACGACGATGGTGGATGCATACCTCACCCCCCACATACGCAAATACCTGGACAGTTTTCGTTCAGGGTTCACCGACAAGCTAGCCCGTCCCCAGCTGCTGTTCATGCAGTCGGACGGAGGTTTGACCAATGCATCCGATTTCAAAGGCAGCAACGCCATCCTCTCCGGACCCGCCGGGGGAGTGGTGGGGTACGCGATGACCACGGAGCTGGGAAAACCCGTAATAGGCTTCGACATGGGAGGGACCTCGACCGACGTTTCGCGTTTCGGTTCGGATTTCGAACTGGTCCATGAAACGGAAACCGCGGGAGTGCGCATCCAGGCCCCGCAGATGCAGATCAAGACTGTTGCCGCCGGAGGAGGTTCCCGCCTGTTTTTCCGCAACGGCCTGTTTGAGGTTGGCCCGGAATCCGCCGGGGCGCATCCGGGTCCTGTGTGTTACCGGAAAGAGGGGCATCTTGCCGTCACCGATGCGAACCTGGTGCTCGGGCGTCTGCACCCAGAATTTTTCCCGAAAATTTTCGGCGCGAGCAAGGACCAGCCTCTGGACATCGATGCCACCCGTGCGGCTTTTGCGGAACTGACGGATAGCATCAACAATTATGCGCACGAGCATGGGCAGCCGCGGATGAGCATGGAAGAGGTGGCCCTCGGTTTTGTGCGGGTGGCAAACGAAGTGATGGTCAGGCCCATCCGCGAGATTTCGGTGATGCGCGGGTTTGACATCAAGGAACACGCGCTGGCCTGTTTCGGCGGCGCGGCCGCGCAGCATGCCTGCGCCCTGGCGAGGGAACTGGGAATCGGCGTGATCTTCATCCACCGTTTTGCCGGCATCCTATCCGCTTACGGGATGGGGCTGGCAGACATCGTCGTTGAGCGGCAGGAACCATCCGCGGCGGTTTACGGTCCGCAAAGCGAAAAGGAACTGCTGCAGAGGCTGGATGAACTGGGCCGTGAAGCGGCGGAAGAACTAGTCTCCCGCGGGCATCCGCGTGACCGCATAATCGTCAAGCGTTATCTCCACATGCGTTACCAGGGCACCGACACCGCGCTGATGATCACAGACCCTGAAATGTCGGAAACCTATGAATCAGCTACCGCCAACCCGGGACCCAGGAGTAACCCTGCTTCGGCCGGTTATGGGCAGGCTTTCCGTGAAACCCATCGCCGTGAATTCGGATTTGAACTGGCGCGGAGGGAGATTGTGGTAGACGACCTGCGGGTCCGCGCGGTGGGGAAATCATCGGGGCTGACCAAGTTTGCCATCCCGGTTGTCCATGGTAAACCTACTCCGGTTTCCCGGACCAGCTGTTTTTTCGAGGAAGGGTGGAGGGACACTTCGATATTTCTGCTCGATGAACTTGGCGCCGGACAGGAATTCAAAGGTCCGGCAATGCTGATCCAGGATACTTCCACGATTATCGTCGAACCCGGATGCATGGCAATAATCACCGAGTTCGGTGACGTGGTGATCACAATCGAATCGGGAAGTTCGCGGAAAGTCGGCGCTGAAGCAGACCCGGTTCAGCTTTCGATTTTCAGCAACCTCTTCATGTCCGTCGCCGAACAGATGGGGCGTACCCTGCAGCGCACCTCGATTTCCACCAACATCAAGGAACGGCTGGATTTCTCCTGCGCCATTTTTGATGAATCCGGAGGACTGGTGGCAAACGCGCCGCATGTTCCTGTACACCTGGGCGCTATGAGCGACGCGGTGCGCAGGCAGATCAGCCTGCAGGGAGGCGGACTCAAAGAAGGCGATGTGCTCGTGTCCAATCACCCTTCGGCGGGAGGCAGTCACCTGCCCGACATCACCGTCATCACCCCGGTCTGGCGGCACGGCAGCCCCATATTTTTCATCGCCAGTCGCGGGCACCACGCGGACATCGGCGGCATTTCCCCCGGATCGATGCCTCCCTTCTCGCGGAAGCTCGAGGAAGAAGGGGCGTGCATCAAGAGTTTCAAGCTGGTGGAAAACGGGGTTTTCAACGAAGAAGGGATCAGCTCGTTGCTGCTGGCGCCCGGGAATCTGCGAGGCGGACCGGGAGAAGCCGCGATGAGCGGCGCTCGAAACCTGACTGACAACATCTCAGACTTGAAAGCCCAGGTCGCGGCCAACCAGCGCGGCATCGACCTCCTGCTCGAAATGGTCGAGCACTACTCGCTTGATACCGTGCAGGCATACATGTGTCACATCCAGGACAACGCGGAACACGCGGTGCGCACGATGCTGAGTGAGCTTTCAAAACGTGAAGGGATGCGGGAAATAGATTCGCTGGAGGCGCTGGATTATCTAGACGACGGCAGTCCGATCGCGTTGAAAATCACAATTGACCGCAAGGACGGAAACGCCGTTTTCGATTTCACCGGAACCGGTCCCGAGATTTGGGGAAACCTTAACGCGCCACTCGCGGTGACGCATTCGGCGATCCTATACGGGCTGCGCTGCCTGATCCGCCAGGACGTGCCGCTCAACCAGGGATGCCTGAACCCGATCAGGGTTGTTGTTCCGGACGGCACCCTGCTTTCACCATCTGAACATGCCGCGGTAGTCGGCGGGAACGTACTCACTTCACAGCGCATCACCGACGTGATCTTCAAGGCCTTTCATGCCTGCGCAGCCTCTCAGGGTTGCACCAACAACTTCACTTTCGGCAACAACAGTTTCGGTTATTATGAAACCATCGGCGGCGGCGCGGGCGCGGGGTCTTCATGGCACGGGCAGTCCGGGGTGCACACCCACATGACTAACACGCGCATCACCGACCCGGAAATACTCGAACGCCGGTTTCCGGTGATGCTGCGCGAATTTTCCATCCGCGCAGGTTCCGGAGGAAACGGCCGGTTCCGCGGTGGCGACGGACTGGTGCGCGAAGTGGAGTTCCTGCAGCCTCTCAACGCCGCGATTCTATCAGAACGCAGGGTCTTTCAGCCTTATGGACTTGATAAAGGGGAAGCCGGGGAATGCGGACGAAACCTCTTCATCCGTAACGAAGGGACCACGCTTTACCTTGGCGGGAAAAACGAAATCCATGCCCAACCCGGAGACCGGATGCGTATCGAAACCCCGGGCGGGGGAGGTTTCGGGGAGGCGGATTAATAAAAAATTGATGAACTCGCAAAAAGTTGTCAGTCGATCAACAAATTTTTTTGCGGGAGTCTGTTAGTTTTCTTGTCGTTCCCCCTCACCTTGTGACCAAGGTGAGGGGGAATCCTGTTTTATTTCAAAAATTTCTGGATTCCGTGTCTGCGTTCCACTCCGCGGGGAATGACAAATGTGAGAGTGGTAAAGTACTCTAAATGACTTTTTGTGAACTCATCAAAATTAACTTGCCGTAATGAATCAAGGACGGGGATTCGATCTTGTTCCCAATAACGAAACTGAAAAATTTGGTTGAGGACGAAGCATGCGTTAGGGGATCAGGCCTTTGATTTTATGATTTGTAGGGGCAAACCTGTGTGTTTGCCCTAAAGGACGGTTTTTCCCGCTATGATGGGTGGACACACAGGTCCACCCCTACGGGTGATCATACAAGCACAGGTCTGAACCCAATTATCTTCTTCAACCCGCATTGGGATCGGTGAGGATTTCTTCGGTTTTGGATCTGATGTTGCGCACGGATTCAATCACGAATGAAAGAAATATCCCGGAAAACAACGCTACCACCGCCGACAAGGCGACAATCAGCCGGACTTTGGGCTGGATCGGAGATTGCGGAACCGAAGCGGTCGAGAGCATCTCCAATTCCCGGTTTTCCGTTCTCATCTGCTGCAATTCCAACTGCTCCAGCGCGGAGACGAGTTTCGCTTCTTCTTCCATCAGCGTCCCGTAGATTTTCCGCAGACCTTCAAGCTTCACGGAGTAGACTTTTTCCAAAGCCAGTTCCGCGGATTTTTCCTCAATCAGGCGTCCCAGTGCTTTGGATTCTCCGGAAAGCCTTTCCAGTTTTCCGGGGCTGGACAAACTGACAGAGGCCAGCGCGCGCCAGATGGCTAAAGCGGGCGAGCTCCACGAGCCGGCGGGAACTGACTGCAAAATCACTTGGCCCTCCAACACCTCCGTGCAGATCTACCTGACGCTGAGGCCCAAGGCGAGCCCGACGGCGATCACCGTCAACCTAGCCCTCGACCTCAGCGGCCCGGCGGCCGGAAACAAAACCCCCGCGCCGTAACGGGATGAATGCTTACACCAATTACCGATAACTGAGCCATGCAACGGATCAGCGGACGAAATTTTGACGTGGACATCGGCGGCTATCTGGTGGCCGTCGAGGAGGCGACGCTGTCGATCGAAGACGAGCGCACGGTGGCCAAGAATCGAGGGATTCCTAACGGCTGGGTCTCCGGCGAGGTGGGTGCAGAAGGCGAATTGACGCTGGATGCGGAGAACTTCGCTCTTTTGGAGGAGGCGGCCGACAGTGCCGGTTCCTGGCGCGGGATCGATCCCGTCGACATCGTCTTCAATGCCGAAACGCCCGACGGCACGCGCTTCAAGGTCGAAGCGTTTGGCTGCCTCTTAAAACTCGGCGACGTGCTCTCCCTGACGGCCGCCGGCGGGGAGAAGCATGTGACGAAAATCCCCTACGTGGTCACCGGCTCCGATTTCGTCAAGATCAACGACGTCAGCTATCTGAGCAACGACGAGGTGGACGGCCTGACCATCGCCGCCTGAGCGCAGAAATTTTGGAGGGTTTGGGACGATGAGCACAATCGAACTGGAGATTGACGGTCAGGAGCTCGCCTTCGAGGTGGATGCGGATCGCTATCACCGCTATCTCAACGAGCTGACGCCCGACAATAAAATCCGTCCGAGCCACAACTTCTGCATGCGTTGCGTGGTCCAGGACGACCGCGACGCGCTGAGGAAGTTGCTCGAGAAACCGGGTGCGGCTCTGCAGATCGCAGGCACCCTGATAGAGGAGTTCGCCCCGGTCCTCGAGATTGCGGTAAAAAAGCCCGGCGCTGCAAAGAGCAGCACGAGCAAGAACACCTCCGGCAGTTGAGGGCCCTCTCGCAGAAGTGGCTGCCGCGGGGCGATGCGGACGATCCGGAGGCGTGGGGAGCCGCCTGGTGGCTCGAGGAGCGGTTCTGGGAGCAGATGGAAATCGCCGTGGCCAACGGCATCGCGCGGGCGTTTGGTAAGTGACGGGCGTTCCCTTTCCAAAGGGGGGGGAACATCAAAAAAGGAGTGCTTATGGAGTGGTTGATTGAACTGATCACCAGCGAAGCTCTTTGGCAAGTGGCCGGACTGATTATCGTGGCTGTATTTGGACCAGGCTGGGCGATTGTGGCAAAGCGCGGACGCGATGCGGCAAAACTGGCGGTGGCCCTGGGGCGCACCCTGCACGACATTCAGCAGCGCCAAGACACGCCCACGGTGCCTCCCGAAAAGATGGCGGAACTCATCAGCCAGAACGTGGGGCCGGAATTGCAGGAGCGCTACGAGACCCTGAAGCGTAAGGAAGGATTGAGTGAGTTGGTCTAATCCATCTTCCCCAATCACTTCCGGTAGTTGGCTGGCCCCGGTGAAACCCGGATCGTGTTTGTATTTTTGTAATCATAAAGCATCATCTCTTAAATCCCCCCCCTGCCCCCCTTTTTCAAAGGGGGGGGATCTCCGGAGATTCTGGAATCCTTTTGCGTTAAAATGATTATTCGTCCGTACGGCGCAGCGAGCGCCACAGGGAGTGCAGCAGACCGCCGCCGATGCCCAGCAGCAGAGCGAACACCAGCACCAGCAGCAAGCCCTCGGCAAAGCTCAAACCGGAGATTTCCGCTCCTAATTGACTGAGAAATTCCACCATGTCCTCCTCAATGCAGGAGTTGTTCTTCGCCCTCGGCGTCATCGATAAGGTTAGCGGGCCAGTGGGCAAGATTCAAGGGCGCATTCAGAGCACGACGAGCGCCATCAGTCAGTTGACCTCGGGCGTGATGCGCCTGGCGGCCTCGGGGATGGGCATGCGGGCCTTGACGATGCCGGCAATTGAGATGGAGCGCGCGCTAGGCGAGGTGCGCTCGCTGGGGGTGACGGAGGAGGCAATACAGAAACTCAACCGCACCGCCCTAGCCCTGGGGCCGTCGCTGGGCGTGTCGGCCTCAGAGACCGTGCGCGCCGCCTACGACATCCAGAGCTCGATCGCCGGACTCACCGGAGACGAGCTGGCCGCATTCACCAAGAATGCCGCAGTGATGGCGATGGGCACGAAGGCCAACGTGGCCACGGTGACGGACTTCATGGGCACGATGGTCAACATTTTTGAGAAGGATGCGGCCCGCATGGGCAGGGCGCAGTGGGTCGAGCAGCTGGCCGGTCAGTTTTCCGGGAGCATTAAGCAGTTCAAGACGACGGGCACAGAAATGTCTCAGGCGTTCAAGGCCCTGGGAGCCTCCGCGCAATCGGCGGGCCTGAGCATGGCCGAGCAGTTCGCCGTGCTCGGGCAGTTGCAAGCCACGATGAGCGGAGCGGAGGCCGGCACCAAATTCACCTCCTTCCTGGTCAATGCCGCCGAAGCCGGAGAGACGCTGGGTCTGCGGTTCACTGGCGCCCAAGGGCGCCTGCTGCCGGTGGTGGAAGTGCTCGAAGAGTTGCGCGGCAAGTATGGTGCGACGCTCGACGAGCTGGAGAAGCGGCAGATCAAGAAAGCCTTCGGGCGCATCGAGGCGGTGAAGATGGTGGAGCTGCTGATGAACAAGACCGGAGCGCTGCGGAAAAACATCGCTGCACTCGGCGAGACGAAGTTTGCCGCCAGTCTCAAGATGGCTAAGACCATCGCCGATCCGTGGCAGCGGATGGGGGCCGCGACCAAAAACCTGAGCATCGTCATCGGACAGGCGCTGCTGCCGGTCCTCGTCCCCATGGTCGAATGGATGACCGGCGCGGTCAAGGCGGTGATGGTGTGGGCGCAGGAACACCCGGTGCTGGCGAGAGCGATCGGCCTGACGATGCTCGCGTTAGCCGGGCTGACTGCGGCCCTGGGCGTGGTGGCGCTGATTCTGGTACTCGCCTCGTGGATGAGGATTGCCGCCCTGGCAACACTGGCGTGGAAGGGGGCCGTGTGGCTGCTCAACACCGCATTTTGGGCCAACCCGATCACGTGGATCGTCGCCGGAGTGGTGGCCCTGGTGGCCGCCGTGGCCGCCGCGATTTATTGGTGGGGCCGGTGGACGTCGGCGCTGCGGAACACCGGGCCGATTCAATGGGTGATCGAGCAGCTCAATCATTTGATCGAACTGCTCAACCTGATTCCAGGCATCGAGATTCCCCTGATCGAGACGAAAGCGCCGAAAGTCCCGCAAGTCCCGGAGGTGGCCGTACCGAAGATCGCCACAGCGCAGCCCTTGGCACAGCCCAGAGAGCTGACGCCGCCGGGCGGGGTGCTGGGGGAGATCCGCCAGACCATGCAATCCTTGATCGGCACCCCGGCCGGGGGTGGCGCCGCGCAGACGGTGAAGGTCTACACTTCCCAGCCGGCCACCCCGGAGCTGGTGCAGCAGTATTTGCGCTTGCAGCCGCGGTAGCCCCGGACTCCGCTCCGGGGAAACTATTCTGGATGCTTCGCTTCGCTCGCAATGTGATCGTCCAGGACCTCCGGCACCGCCTGAGAGAAAGCGGCCTGGCACTCGCCCTGGTGGGCCAGCGCGCGGCGGCGGAGCGGGCGGTCGTGCTGACGCAGATCGCGGACGAGGTCGAGGAGGATGCGCGCATCGAGCCAGGCACGGCCGCCGCCACCGAGACGGAAGCCGGACAGGTGTGGGTGACGGCCAGAACCACCGAGGAGGCGCGGATCGAGGTGTCGGTGCCAATGACCAATGACCAATGACCAATGACCAATGACCAATGGAGAAAACCGATTGGAGGAGCAGAAAAAAAACAACGAAGAGCGGTTCCATCACCTGATGCTCGAGCGCCTGACGCGTCTGGAGGAGCGGCAGCGGATGATGGAGATCGATCTGGCAGTGCTCAAAGAGGACGTCCGATCTCTGGTGCGCTCGATTGAGGAATGGAAGACCGTGCGCCGGATACTGGCTTGGCTGGCCGGCATCGTCGGCATGGCACTGGCCGCCCTTACGGCTTGGTGGCTCAAGCGGTGACGAGTGGGCTGATGGATTTTCGCCAAGTGCTTTCTGAGGCAGGCATTCCAACGGACGCGGCGGGCCTGAAGGCGGCCTGGGCGCAGGAAGTGGCGGATCAGGGATCGCTGATCGCCAACGACTCGGCCTATAGTCCCTTCTGGCAGCTGCTGCAGGCACTGCTGACGACGCCGGCACAGTGGACGGTCGATCTCTTGGCCGACGAGCTGCTGCCGGGGATGTTTCTGAAAACCGCAAGCGGCTCCTGGCTCGATCTGCACGCCTTCCGCGAAGGCGTCGTGCGTCTGGGTGCGAGCCAGGCACAGGGCGAGCTGACCTTCTCGCGGTTGGGCACGAGCGGGGAGTTGAGCGTGTCGGCC
>CAYFLK010000014.1:25650-32022 GCA_964344035.1 uncultured Pseudomonadota bacterium | reverse complement strand
GAGCGGTGGTCGCCTCTCCGGAGATTGAGGGCGTGACGTATCGCGTGAGCACCGACGCCGCGGCGACCATTCCGGACGGAGCTTCCAGCGCCCGCATCGCGGTGACTGCAGAAGCCGCCGGGGCAGCCTGGAATCTGGCGGCGGGCTACTACACGGTGCTCGAGACGCCGGTCTCCGGGATCACCTCGGTGACCAACGAAGCGGACTGGCTGCTGAGTCCCGGAGTGGACCCGGAGACCGATGCCGAGCTGCGCGAGCGCCTGCGCCTGCAAAAGCAGTTCAACGCCAAGCAGAAATTCCACACCTTCAACTCCTACAAGCTGATTCTCAACGAAACTAGCTCCGGTGCGGTCGATCTGGACCAGGTGTTTGCCGACGCCAACCAGCCGCGCGGCCCCGGATCGGCAGATTTGTACATCTATACCGATTCCGGCCTGCCTGCGGCCGCCCTGCTGACCACGCTGAACGAGGCCGTGGTCACCGAGGGGCAGCACGGGGTGGGCGACGACATTCAGGTGCTCAGCGTCCCGGCCCTGCCGCTGGATGTGCAATGGCAACTGACGGCGCCGACCACCGCGACGGCTGCAGAGAAAACGCAACTGCAGACAGACGCCGACGCGATCGCGCGGGCGATCTTCCGCGAAACGGCGGCCTATGCGGACGCGCCGCGGGTGGAACCGTTCCGCCGGGTGAGCCTCAGCGAGTGGATGATGGCCCTGCATGCCGAGCTGGGCGAGGCGGTGCAGAGCGTGGAGGTGCTGCAGCCGACTGCCGACGTGCAGCCCGGCCTGGAACTGCCCACGCTCAACAGTTTGGTGGTCAGTGTTCTGTGATCAGTGTTGTTTCAATCCGTGAGGACGGGGGACAGGGAATTCCATGGTTGAGCTGACTTTGCCGTTTTGGCTCTCAGGCGTCGAGCTGGAGAAGCTGCGGGCGGCCGCCCAGGCGTTTTTTGAGGAAATCGCAGGTTGGGCGCGGCAGCCGGGCGACTGGCTCGATGCGGATCAGGCGCCAGAGGCCCTGCTCGATCTGTATGCCTGGGAGCAGGGTCTGCGGCAGATTCCCGGCGAGAGCCGCGCACAGTTCCGCACGCGGGTGGCCAAGGCAGTGGAAATCCTCAGCCGGGCGGGCAGCCGTGCTGGACTGGAGCAGATCCTGCCGATTTACGGCCTGAGCAACTTCCACATCGACGAGCGGCCGGCCCATGAAGACTGGGGCACCATCGAAGTTTTATTTGATTTGGGGCAGTTGTTGGACAGCGGCCCGCTGACGGATCTGCTGACGGAGTGGGCCCGGCTCTGCCGGCGCTATCTGTTCACTGGCATGATCGCCACGCAAAACGCGGTGGGCAGCGGCTCGCTGAGCTTTGCCGGCGTGTATGCCATAGCAGCGTGAAGAATATGAATTGTGCTCGTCAACTGAAAACCAGCCACTAGCCACCAGCTACTGAAGCATGGCAAACGCAGCAATCACCAATGACGGCCTGGCACTGATCGCCACCCGGCAGGCCGCGGGCCAGCCGCTCAACCTCGACACGGTCCAATTCTCCGATGCCGACGTCGGCGGAGCGACGCCGATCGTTGTCGATCCGGCCACCTCCAGTCAGACCTCGGTGGTGCACAGTACCCCGGTGCTCTCGGTGGCCCAGACCGCCGCCTCCAGCGTGCTCTACACGGTGTTCCTGGACTCCAACGTCGGCGACTTCACCGTCACCAACCTGGGGTTCTACGACGCCGACGGCACGCTGGTAGCGCTGATGCACGTCGAGCCCTTCGAGAAGCGCTCGACAGTCGGCCAACAGCAGGGCAACCACATCAAGTACGCCCTCACCCTCCAGCACGCCGGGCTGGCCGACCTGGTCGGCGTCACGGTGCCCGCGGCCACCTGGCAGCAGGACTTCCGGGGCATGCTCGAAGCGACCCTGATGGGCACGCCAGAGGACTTCGGGACGCTGGGCGGCACCGCGGAGGCGGAGGACTGGGGCAACCTCGCCGAACTGCCCGGCAACCTCGACGAGGACTGGGGCCGCCTGATCCCGACGAGTTTCGGCGACATCCAGAGCAACCTGGCGGGGGTCCATGTTCTGCTGCAAGCCAACCTCGAGGCCGAGGCTTCCGCGAGGATAGCGGCTGATGACGCCGAGGCTTCCGCGAGGATAGCGGCTGATGACGCCGAGGCTTCCGCGAGGATAGCGGCTGATGAGGCCGAGGCCTCCGCCAGAGCGGCTGCCGATGACGCCGAGGCTTCCCTGCGGTCGGAGGGTGACGCCTGGGGCCGCAGGGCGCGCTATGATTGTGGCGGGCTGGAGCACCCCGGGCTGGCGCTGGATTTCGACTCCTTGGGCAGCGACGACGGCCAGCCGGTCGATTTCGGCCTGATTGCGGCCGCCGTCCCGCAGTTGAGCGCTGTGGAGATCAACCGCTTCTTCAGCGCGTGAGTTTTCAGAGTTCAGTTCACAGGGTTCAGCGGTCAGCCTGATCGCTGATCCCAGCAACCAGCAACCAGCAACCCACAACCCACAACCGAACATGAGCAAGCAAATTCAATTCCGGCGCGGCACCACCGCCGAGCACGCCTCCTTCACGGGAGCGCAAGGCGAAGTGACCGTAGACACCGACAAGCAGTCGCTGGTGGTTCACGACGGCAGCACGCCAGGGGGTCACCTCTTGCAAACATTACCCATCGGGTCCATCTGCACCTCGATCATTCCGGCTCATACCACTGCGCCGCCAAGCGGATTTTTGGTCTGCAACGGGCAGAATGTTTCACGAACTAGCTTTAGCGCTCTGCTGAATGTCGTAGGCGCGGCAAATTTGAAATCTTCCCCACAGCACGGGGAGTTCGGCGTCGGTAACGGCGCCACGACGTTCCAACTGCCCGATTTGCGCGGCTATTTTTTGCGAGGAGCAGACGACATGGGTGGCGCCATAGGGCGCGATCCGGACTGGGCTTCCCGGAACGGCGGAAGTGTCGTGGGAAGCACTCAGGGCGATGGAATCAGATCATCAATGCGGCACTTATACTCGAACCCTCATAGCGGGAGCGCATTCATATCTCCCAATGTGTCGGACCGTTTGCAGATCAAGCATACGTCCTATCCTGATGGCTATGGGAATGAACCTGCTGTGATATTCGATGCTACGTTTCGTTATGTGGCGAGTGGGATCGGCAGCAATGAATCGTGGGTAGTTGTCGGCGATGAAAATGAAACAAGACCGTTGAATTTGGCAATTGTTTATATGATCAAATCCTATTGAGGAAGGAAGATGAGGATTACTTTTGAGCAACAGCAGCAACATGGAGGAGCGCAGGCTATTCGGGATGCGGTTGCCGGATACAAGCAGGCTGTCAAAAAGCATCAAAAAACAGTAGGGCAGCCTGCTCCGATAGCTCCTGATTTGATTATAAATTTGGCAAAGACGCCGAAAACGCAGTGGGCGTTTGAACCTGATCCGGCGATTGAATTGGAGCAGCGCAGACGCGAGTGGCTGGCCTCGCTGGACCCGATGCAATTGTTGAGGGAAGAGCGCAACAAGCGATTGAGCGAATTTGACAACCATGGCCGGGATACCTTGGCGTATCTGCGCCGAGGACAATTGATTCCTGCGGCTATTCAGGATTACATCGAGTCTCTGTGCAACCTGCCCGAGGACATTGCTGCCGGGAAAATTCCTGCTCCCACACTGGATGAAGATGGCAATCTCGTGTTCGCTGCGTGGCCTGTGCCTCCAAGCGTTTAGATTCCGCAATCCGCAATCTGAATTGGCATGCCCTGGCAGCCACTGATCGTCAATACGCCCTCGGCGCTCACCACTGCTGCGGAGGCCCTCACTCCGGCGATGGACGCCGCCGACAGCCTGCTCGCCGGTGCCGGCGCCCTGGCGGATGGGGCGGAGGCGGTGATCGTCACGCAGGCCAATCCGGCCGCCGCCGCCGCCAGCGCAGCCGTCAATGCGGTGCAGACGGCGATCGGGGACGCCTTTGGTGCCGGAGGCTACCTAGTGGAGGCGCACCCCTGGATTGAGGGTCTGGGCCGAGGCGTCGGGCTCTGGCGCTCGCTCGACGCACCGAGGTTAGCGCGGCGGCTGCGAGACAAGCTGCTCGACGGACGGGACCCGAAGCGCCCCGATTTTGGCGCCACCCCGGTGAGTGCGCTGGCGCTGATTGCCGGAGGAGCGTCGCCCTCGCTGCTGCTGGAGAGCGTGCGAGCGATTGACGCAGTATTGAGCCTCAAGGATTTCGGGCGGGTGCGCCAGCGCATCGAGCGGGCACTCCGGCTGGAGGCGGAGCGTACCCAACGCCCCCCGGCACCTAAGCCGCCCCCGTGGCGCGCCTGGCGGCTGCGCGATATTGGGATGTTCAGCGAGGTGGAACAAGCTGTAAACAGCCAGTTAAGTCAGGCTCAGGCCTACGACGATGCGGCGGAAGCAGGCCTGAAAGCCCTCAAGCGCGTGATCGATCAAAAGCAGAAGCGGATTCAAAATGCGCGCGAGGCGCTGGCTAATGCGCTGGCCTGGCTGCAGGGTGGAATTTCCGGAGCCAACGCTTACGTGCTCCAGGTTTCCGGCACCTCCACTGAGCAGTTGGCCAGTGCGCTCTCTGCAGCCGACGGGCTGCCGGGGGCGGATCTGTCGTTTTGCGCCGGCGTGCTGATCGTGGCCCCCGATCCGCTGCTCGACTTGCCGGCAGCCTTGCTTGGTGCGTGATTAAGTGATGAGTTTCGAGTTTCGAGTTTCCTAATGGCTGAACACTGGAAACTGAAAAGATGAGTGATGAGTAATGAGATTAGGTGAATACACCATTCCCGGTTTCGATCAGCGCCTGAGCGTCACCGGACGGATCGACCTCAAGGACCTGACGGGCCAGCGCTCGAGCACCGAGGCGGCCATGCAGGGCGTCAAACCGTTCGTGTTCACGTTGAAGACGCACCTGCATTTCTCGGAAACTGAGGAGCTGACGGCGTTGATGACGTTTTGGCGGGAGACCGGCGAGGACGGCCTGCCCGTGACGCGCCGCCTCTACGACGACACGGCGGCGGCCCTAGGCGTGCAGAAAGCGCGCTTTGCCGACTCGGTGCAGGTCGAGCCGGACGAGGCGCGGCGCTTGTGGACGGTGAACTTGACGTTCCACGAGGTGCGCAGCGTGCCAGAGCGCTCCAAGGAGCGGCAAGAAGCAGCCGCCGGGGAGAATGTGAGTGCAGAAGGGGAGCTGAGCCTGGCGGAGGTCAATGCGGTGCTGCAAGCAATTGAGGGGATTGCGGGGTGACGGGTGATTACTGAACAGCTTTGGATTTCGGGAGACGAGAAGACCCTGGTTTCGGCGCGCATCACGGCCGCCCAAGGCAAGGTGGGTCGTGCTCAGATTATCTATTCTGGCGCGGAAGTCCCCGCCAAAGGCGCGCTGGTGCGCTATGCGTTCGGCAACCGGGGGCTGCCGGTGCGCACCTTCTGGACCGGATTTGTGGTGGAAGCCGGAAGGCAAACGCTCGGCAGTGTCATGGTGCATGCCGACGAGCTGCCCGCGATTTTTGAACAGCCGCTCGCGCTCTCGCTGAGGCATCCGGACGCCGAGACGCTGCTCGAGGCGCTCGCTCTGAGCGTGCCGCTGCCCGTGCACACCGCGACGCTACCCGAGATGCGCCTGGCCCGCTTCGTCTCCACAGGCTCGGCGCGCGACGCGCTGGAGCAGGCCCTCCGGCGGGTTTACGGACCAGAAGGCATCTGGAATGCGTTTGCCGATGGCTCCATCTGGTGGGGTCGCCGGGACGAGTCGCCTTGGACCTCCCGCAAGGTTCCGGAACTCCCGGCAGGGTTCGTGCTGCGCGAGGAGGCGGAGACGGGGGGGCTCGTCATTCCCAGCCATCCGCTGCTCCGACCCGGCGTGGCCGTGAACTACCAGGGCACGCAGCACCTCATCGACCAGGTGGATTTTCAGGGGGCTGAGATGACGATTGTGTTGATCGGAAACAAATCTGAAATCTGAAATCCCCCTGATGCTGCAATCCGAAATCCGAAACCTGATCAACGCGCTCTATCCGGAACTGGCGGGCGGCTACGTCACCAGTCGCCGCGGCGTCGTCACCGGCATTCCGGAAGCGCCGGAGCATGCGGAGGGCGAGGCGACGGACGCCTACCGTCCGCGGCTGGCGGTCAACGTGCAACTGCTCGACGTCGACGGCCAGCCGGATGAGTCCGTGCCCGAACTCGAGGCGGTGCCGGTGCCGATCCTGGGCGGCGGATCTGAGAGCGGACACTACACCCTGCCGGAGCCGGGCACGACGGTGCGCGTCTGCTGGGATTACGGCCGGGCGGATCTGCCCTACGTGCACTCGATTTTGGTCGAGGGGTCCGACGTGCCGCGGCTGGCCCCGGG
>CAYFLK010000014.1:0-25640 GCA_964344035.1 uncultured Pseudomonadota bacterium | reverse complement strand
CACGGCGGCGCGGAAATGCGCATCGCTCCAGATGGCTCCATCTCGCGCACCACGCCGGGCCGCCTCGAGGAGCAGTGCCAGACGCACCAGCTCGAAGCGACGACGGTCACCCGCGTGTTTTACGAAAAGAATGAGGCTGTCGAGACCGACTCGAACGAGGAGGTGGGCGGCAGCAAAACCCTGGAAGTGGGCGGCCTCCTCGAGCTGGCCGTCGGGAGCGACTTCAAGGTCACCGCCGTCGGCCAGGCCTTCCTCACCGCGCTGGCCGGCCTGTCGCTCGCCAGCGCCGGCCCCGTCGAGCTGAAAACGGTCGCCGGCGGCGTCTACGTGGGCAACCAGCTCACCAATCTGGTGCAGGTGCTTAGCGACCTGCTGCAGCTCGTGGACGACTTGGCGGAAGACATCAAAGCGCTCAGCTACGCCAACGGCGGCGGACCAACGGGCGGGGCGACCAACGGAACGCTGCTGATGACGCCGCACCGGACGAGCCTGACGGCCTACAAGGCCCTCGTGGACGCCATGCTGGCATAATCCAGAATTATGAACACAACCCTTTTGGAGAACAAGATCCTGGAGGCCCTCAATGCCGCCGAGGGGGCTGTGGACAAACCGACGGCCTACGCTCTGCTGGCGAGCAAAATCGCCGAGGGCGTCCAGCTGCTGCTCGAATCGGCGACGGTGAGCACCACCGTCTCGACCACGGTCACCGGGGCCAGCGCTTCCGGCGGCCCCGTTACCGGAACTGGAACTGGAACTGGAACCGGGTCGATCTCCTGAGCTTTGCCCTCTCTTGAATCTCCCTTCAACGAGGATTTAATCCTTTTCTAAATCCCAAATTGGGCGTTAGAAATGTCAGAGTACTCTTACATTTTCAACGCACAACATGACATTTCTAACGCCCCGTTACAGCACCGGCAGCGGTTCTTTTCTGGTAACGCCCTGTGTCATGAGGAAGCTACTGTTGTGTGTGGTGTCTTAACCTGGAATTTGCGGATTCAATAATAGTACCATGAATGCCCAGAATGGCAACTTGACTGTTTGAAGCAGTTTTTTCAAGTATTTTGTTGTTCCACACCGTGACCCGAAGTCCACCTGTGAACGATTGACTCATTCATTCAAACTGTAGTGGCGGGACTCAGCCCGTTCCGCGGGGCATTAACCATTGCCGCCAGTATGAAACTCTGGCAGGTCATGAAGAGGATCTCCCAGAGGAAAAAGTCAAATATCTGCCCCACGCACAGGGCCAGCACAGGGCCGATCTCAAAAGGGTTATGCTTTACAATTTTTTTCACCCACACCAAGATACACCCCAGGCAGCCCGCAATACCGAGCAGCCCCATTTCATACCAGACGGTCAGCAGCGCGTTGTGCGCGTTGAAGGTTTCTCCTCCTCCAATCAAGGTACCTTTCCAGCGTCCGTCCGCCCGTTTCTTCAGGTCCAGACCGAAAGTTTTCACTCCGGAACCGACGATCCAGTTTTTTGCTGATTCCGGTACCAGGGCCAGACGGAAGAGTGCAAACCTGGGGTCCTTGTGTTCCAGCTGCCCGTAGTTTTGCGGAAAAGTCATGTTCAGGATTTCTTTGCGCAACATGTTTGTCGCACGGGAATCAATGTTCCAGAGGGCAGTACCTGTTGCCACTAAAACCACGGCAGCCAAAGCAAGCGATTTCCCGCTAAACTTCCTCTTCCACGCATTCCAGAGAATCAACAGCATGAGAGTGACTACAACCGTGAAAATGCCGTTGCGGCTCCCGGCGGTTATCAGCCCGTATCCGGATGCAACCAACGCCAAAGCGCCAAACAACCATTGACGCAGATAAAGCTGATGCAACGCTAAAAAAGCTGTTGCCGCGCTGATGATCGCGTAGGGGTTGGGGTTCTCAAAAAGAGAACTTGATCTTGCTCCCCCAGTGAACAGTTGCAGGTGGAGCCCGAAACTGTTTAATGTGCCGCGGATGCTGATCAGGCCTTCGTTGTCCATCCAGGTCAGTGCGGTGAGCACGATGTAAAATCCAAGGAACAGGTTTGCGCACACATGAAAAGTTTCTTTTGTAACAGTGAGAGTCAGGACAAAGAAAGCCAGCAGGTAGACAGTATAACGGGCAGCGTGTTTGATGGAGTGGGCAGTGTAGTCGCTGAGGAAGGACCCGATCCACATCACTAACAGCAGGCCCAGCAATATCAGCCACGCGGTGCGGTGGGTCTGCCGGCATGCGTGGATACGGCTTCGCTGAACCGTCATCGCCACCAGCAGCAGGGGAGGGAGGAAAAAAGAACCAAGACTTAGAGAAAAGGGAAACCGGAACGAAAACCAGGTTTCCAGGCTGGACTGGATCAGCGGGACCCTCAGCGGCAGTGAAGCAGACAGGACCAAAAGCACGAACAGTGCGTCAACCGCAATGCCGGCCCAACTGGAGTTTTGTACTGCTTTCAATGGAATTTGTATACCCGGCGATTCCTGTTTACTTCACATCAGAAACCTACAGTTCTTCACTATCAAAGTCCAGTAATGTGAGAGGGGTAAAGTACTCAAAACGCCTTTTTGCGATTGTGTCACGGGAAACTTCTATACAATGTCCGTGCGGTAAGCGGCAATGTTTTCATATTCGACGAATTCCAGATGGTTTCCTTCGGGATCATCGATGATGCACATGAAAACCCCGTCACGAACTTCAAAGACATCTCCGGAAGTCCTGATGGGCGCGCCGGTTGACTTTATTCTCTTAACCGTCTTTTCCAGGTTTTCAACAATAAAGGTCAAGAAGACGTTTCCCTTGTTGCTCAGTACATTTCCTCCAGTAGACCTTTCAAGAGGCGTAGTCGCGGGTCTGAGGAATTTGATCCGTTAACCGTAATTGGTTTGCATGCGGACTATCCGGTATCCTCCCTCGGTAAATCCTGCCTCCCTGCTTTTTGCCGGGGGGACGTCAATTTCACTGATGAGTTTGAAATCCAGGACATCTTGATAGAAACCAATCATTGTGTCTAAATCCTCAACGCAAATACCTACTTCCAGGGGGGCTTCCATGTTCAACATAATCTTTCGTCCATACAAAGAATTTTCAAAATCGAAGACCGGTTGATTGGGATGCCGAAAAGCAGGTCGTAAGGCCTAATCCAAAGCCGCGGTCCGACTTCCGGCAATTCCGGGCATGAAATTTTCAGGTATCCGGGGCAGGATTGCGGAGGCAAGGACCGCCAGAACTGAGAAGCCGGACATGGCCAACAATAACGGCGTGAATTCACCTGTTGCTTCACGAACCTGAACGATAAGGAATATTCCCAGCGGAGCAGATCCAAGGGAAACCACAAACTTCACCCCGAATGTCACCCCTTGATGCTTCGGTGGGGCAAACTTTGACAGCATCAGGTTTTCTGTTGGGAGAATGGCTGTCCCTGCCATTGTCAGTGCCGCGGCAGTCAGAGCAAGCGGCAAGCCGTTGAATTCCGCGACCATCAATAACAACGGCGTCTGGAAAATCCACAATGCAACATATGTGGTTTTAAGCGGAAAGCGATCCGCAAGGAACCCGCCCACTAACTGCATTGCGGCCCCAACCGCATACACAGTGCCGACAATCGTGCCGATAAATTCGATGCGTCCACCCAAAAGATCGAGCATTCGTTCCTCAAAAAGTTTGGCATCATCCCCTGGACGGAATTGTAAATCAGTCCCAATACCAGCATCGGTATCAACATCATGGCAACCGCTTTCAGGTTGCCGTTCCGTGCTTTAGCGTCATCACGGCCGGGGGCAACCCTGGCCCCCTCTGCTATTTTACCTATGATCAGTGCCCAGAACATTGCCGCGCCTAATAATGTACACAGCAGACAGGGCGCCCAAAATGCTGTACGCCAGCCGAAGGCCAAAATCAACCACCCGCTTACAAGCGCGGAGCCGCCTGCACCCAAACCTCCGAAAATACCGTTAACCGCAAGACGCATGCCTGTCCGGCCTGCGCTGGTATTTATGATCCACGGAACTCCAACCGGATGATAAATCGCTGCAAACAGCCCCAGGCATGCGAGAAACAGCATCAAACTATACTCTGTCTCCACCATTCCGCAGACGACTGTCGAAAGACCCATGCCCAGAAACATGATGATCAGCATGCCCGGACTGGACCATTTGTCGGCCAGCCACCCGGCGGGAAGCGCGGCCAGGCCGATCAGAAGTGATGCCGGGAACCATAGTTCAAACAGTACTTCATAAGGGGCGTCCCAATCCCGGTCAATGGCAATAACAATGGTAAAATACATTGCCGTAAAATAGTGGATCAGGAAGTGACCGGCATTTGAAAAAGCCGCCGCAAGCGCGGACGATGGGTTTGCCTCGTGCATCGGAATTTCTAATTGAGATGTGGCTGGTATTTATCAAACATGGAAGTTTCGGATTAAATCATGTAAATCATATCTTGTACAGTAAACAATTGTGTGTCTTCGATTACCCAGAGGAGTTTTGTTCATGAAAGTCACATCGGTGAACAGGAGAAAAACATGCGGGTTGCAGAGATAGGAGGTGGACCGGGTGGGCTTTACGCGGGTTATCCGCTGAAACGCGCCTTCCCGAAAACTGCAATTGAAATATATGAACAGAACCCGGCAAACGCAACATGGGGTTTCGGCTGAATAATATAATCTGCAATGCAGGGATATATTTGTGTTCCCGAGCTGGCATGAACACTCATATGAAGCAAACGTGGACTTGGTGCTCTCCGTTTTCTCTGACAAAGGCATGCAGTACAAGCTTGGAATCTGGAGGGAACAACGCAGTAATCATTGATTCATGGTAATTCTAATCTAATCAACTCACAAAACTGTGCGGTAACCAATGCATTCAACAGGTTTCAAAGATAAATATTTTGTCATGGTTTGTACAGATGCCCATTGTATCCCCATCATCAGCCGCTGAATTTGCTGTACGCCCGGACTGAATCTCAAGTAATGCTGATCCTGGGATTCAGCTTGGGGTTAGTATGCGCTATGCTGCCGGTTTTCACTTTTCCCGCGCTGCTTCCAGGGTTTAAGCAGGAATGGGGGTTGAACAGTACTGAAGCGGGCTGGATCAGCGGAATATATTTCGCGGGATATGCCTTGTCCGTCGTCCTGCTCACGAGTCTTACTGATCTGATCGATGCAAGACGTGTCTGCCAGTTTAGTGCTCTGATAGGTGTGCATGGAGCGCTTGGTTTTGCTTTGGGGGCCAGTGGTTTCTGGAGCGCAATGTTTTTCCGCTGTATCGGAGGGATTTCCATGGCCGGCACCTACATGCCTGGGCTCAAGGCCCTCACTGATCGACTGGATGGGCCCATTATCACCAGGGCCACAGCTTTTTACACCTCATCCGCACCATTTGGATTCGCCATCTCTTTCCTGATAGCGGGGGAAGTGAGTGCTTCTTCAGGCTGGCAAACAGCCTTTGGGGTGGCATCATTCGGAGGAATCATCACCTTCTTGATCGTGACTTTCCTGATTACACCCAAGACATCGCCCGCTAAAACGTCAGGTCGGATTTTCTTTGACCCTCGTCAGGTTCTCAGAAATCGCGAAACTTTGGGATACATCATCTGTTACTTTGTGCACAGCTACGAACTTTTCGGATTCAGAGCATGGATGGTTGCATTCCTGGTTTTCGCAGCACAGCAAAATGGACAAAACGGGATCAACCCCACTCTCCTCACTGCGCTGATAGTCTTTTTGGGTCTGCCTGCCAGTGTATGCGGGAACGAACTTTCCCTGCGTTTCGGCAGAAAGAAATCGATCACTGCGGTCATGCTGGTTTCCTCAATGATTGCCTTCGTGGTGGCGTTCAGTGCACTGCATTCTGTTGTCTTCACTGTTTTGGCTTTCTGCGTTTACGGGATTTTCGTGATGGCAGATTCCAGTTCCATCACTGCGGGAGCCCTGCAGAGTGCTCCCCAGGAACTGCGTGGCATTACCTTGGCAACCTTTTCCAGCCTTGGTTTCATCGGCTCTTTTATGGGACCGGTCGGATTCGGCTGGATACTAGACCAATTCAGCGGAGGGGAATTACTTAGCGATTGGGTGATGGCCTTTGCTTCACTGGGCATGGTCCTGTTGCTGGGACCTTTCAGCCTGGCGGTATTGGGGAAAGATGATAGAAATGGAAAAAATAGAAAACTGCTGAGAATGGAGAGCAAAGTATAAAGGGAGTTATCACATGCCCATAGAATCTTGGTCCTGCAAATTCATTACAATTGATTCAATGCAACCATCATTCAGAGTAAAAGTCTGAGGGGTTGACTGATGAGAGAAGCTATCTCATTAACAAATGCGGCAGCTTTTTCCGGAGTAAACAAAACCGCTTGAAAATCCATGGTGAGCCTAATCCTCTCGTTGTTATTTGCAATTGCCTTGGCGGTATCAGCAGATGCAATATTGATCAATGGTTTTGAATGATCATTGCTGTAAACGCTGAAACTGCTCAGGTTTAACTCGGATATGTCAATCAAATGCAATTGATGCTTAATGCCGGAATCAACCTTGCGTGAGTTAATTGTGCCTAATCCACCTAAATCAGCATCTGTAACAAAATAAACATTAATACCAGTTTTAGTTAATTTTGATACCTTCAATGAAATTGAATTGTTTATTGTACTGATATTGGAATTAATGCGAAAAGCAGAAGTACATAAAACAGCCCAGAGATCTGTGGAACTGATTGATGAATCAAGAATGTTGTTTGACCACTGCAACAAGTCATTAAACTTCATAATATTAAACTCTGCTGAAACAGAGTATTGTCCTGCCTTTGCATTTGATTTAATGACATGAATTGCGTTCTCGATATCCTGGTAATGGAACGGTTCGCTGATTCCGGGCACATTTCTCAAATCAATAAGTTCTATGCCATGCTCTCTTGCTTTAGCTTTAGCTTTAGGTGATGCCAGTACTTTTCTGGATGAAATGTCTCCCGTTTCTTTTTGAAAGAATTGTTGTTGAAACAAATTGATATTTCCCACACCTTTTTCGGTATAATATTTTTTTTTTAGTGTGGTTTCTTTTGCAGCTTTTGCAGGGACTGTCTTTACTTCATCATAATCATTACTGATTTCGGCATCATAAAGGATGTGATTTTCCTCTTTTTCTGTTGCTTTTGCTGTATCCGGAAATGTATGTATCTCTACTTCCGCTTCCCCGGATTCAATGACGGCAACAACTTCTCCTACAGGTATTTCAATTCCCGGCTGGCGCTTGATCTCTTTGATTATACCTGTATGTTGCGCTTCAATTTCCATCACGGTTTTATCGGTTTCAATTTCCATTAAAATCTCACCGGTCCCGACAGTTTCACCTACGTTCTTGTGCCATTTGCAAATGACGCCGGTATCCTGCGTCATTCCCAGTACAGGCATAATAACTTCGTGCAGCATTTCAAATTTCTTTCCGTAAAACCGACCTTGCACACTCCACTACATCCTTTGGAGCAGTAACGGTAAGATCCTCAAGCACAGGTGAAAAAGGAACGGGGACATCCATTGCTCCCATTCTTTGAACGGGTGCATCAAGATAATAGAACGCATTGTTCGATATTCTGCTGGCTAATTCACCCGTGACGCCATAGTTTTGGTGCCCTTCATCGATGATGATCACATGCCCGGTTTTTTTTGCGGATTCAATCATTGTCTCCTCATCAAGAGGGACCAGTGTGCGCGGGTCAATCACATCACAAGAAATACCCTCCATTTTTAGTCTGTCTGCTGCTTCGACTGCAACCTGTACCATTGAACTAGTTCCGATCAATGTGATGTCGGTACCATTTCTGAGGGTATTTGCTTTGCCAAATGGAACAAGGTATTCATCTTCAGGCACGGTTCCCTTTTCCTGGTACATCAATTTGTCTTCGATAATGATAACCGGGTTGTCATCCCTGATCGCAGTTTTGAGCAAACCTTTCGCATCATTCGGGGAAGATGGTAATGCCAGTTTCAGTCCCGGAATGTGTGCCAGCCATGCATGCAGACTCTGGCTGTGTTGAGCAGCGGATCTGCGTGTTGCACCTAAGTTGGTTCTCAGTACCAAAGGCACTTTAAGTTTGCCTCCTGACATGTAGTGTATCTTTGCAGCCTGGTTAACAAGTTGGTCCATGACAAGAGTTAAAAAATCTCCAAACATGATATCTACAACAGGTCTGCTTCCTGTCATCGCAGCACCTACTGCAATTCCTGTAAAACCTGCTTCAGAAATTGGTGTATCAATGATCCTGTCAGTGCCGAATTCCTCAACCAGACCGGACAGTACCTTAAATGGAGTTCCTGCTTCCGCCACATCTTCACCCAGCAATAATACTGTATGATCACGGCGTAGTTCCTCGGCCAAGGCTTCATTGACAGCTTTTGCAAATGATATCTCACGCATTTCTGCAGTATTCCGGTTTAAATATTCACTCAACAAAAACGTGTTGTTTCACTGATTCTGTAGAAGGATATGGAGCATCAATTGCATATTCTACAGCTTGTGCTGCTTCCTGTCTTACGGCATTCTCAATATTTGTAAGTTCCTCTTTAGTGGAATATTTTTTGTCAACAATAAAATCAGCTAATATTCTTATCGGATCACGTTCGTTTTTCCAAAACTCTTCTTCTTCTTTTTTTCGGTAATAACTGCGGTTAATATCACCAACGTGATGCCCATAGTAGCGGTATGTGTTGAAGGTCACAAAGAAAGGGCCTTCCCCTCTGCGAGTTCTCTTTACGAGTTCAAGTGATAAATTGTTCACAGCAATCACGTCCTGCCCATCCACTTCAAATGCTTCTATGCCGAATCCCCTTGCCCGGTTTAAAATGTCTCCGGAAGTAATTTCCTTGTAATGTGTATATTCTCCATACAAGTTGTTTTCACACGCATATATAACAGGCAGGCCCCATAAAGAAGCCATGTTCATGACTTCGTAAAGCAGCCCCTGTCCTAGGGCGCCATCACCAAAGAAGCAAACGACAACTCTATTTGATCCCAGCCGCTTCGAAGACATAGCGGCACCTGTTGCAATTCCGGCACTCCCGCCTACAATTGCATTTGCTCCGAGGTTGCCGTTTTCCTGATCGGCAATATGCATGGAACCTCCTTTACCACCACAATAACCCTCTGCTTTGCCGAGAAGTTCACAAAACATATATTTGAGTTCCGCCCCTTTGGCCAGGCAATGACCATGACCCCTATGGGTACTAGTAATGTAATCGGTTTTCTCCAGTGCTTCACAGACTCCTACCGCAACTCCTTCCTGACCTGCATACATGTGTGTCAGTCCCGGCATTTTCCCGGACAGATAAAGTTGATTTGCATGTTCTTCGAAAACACGGATCCTAAGCATATTTTTATAGAATTTTATGTGGTCCCGGTCTTGACGGCTGTTATTATGGCTGCACATATTTATTTGCAAAAATTATAATATTCAGGTGTTTACAGTTATAATAAGAAGGCAATTGAGAAATAAAATGAATTACTATATTTCTGGCAAGAGGCCGCTGATGGCTTTTACGTCTATTTTGAATGAACAAGATAAAGTAATTACCCAGTATCTTCAAGAAATAATATTTACTTCCAATCCACATTGGAAATCTGGAAATGGTTTCACCTTATACAAAAAAAATCATCTCATTTGAAGGTTATTTAACTTGTCTCCAATATAGCAATGTATTAGGGTTTGTCGTGAGTCGAAATGGCTCTTCAGTCATGCTCATTATGGTTTTTAAATTGAGGGTGCGGTTGCGGGGCATGTAGTTTCCTGCGATAACGAGTACTCCAAGCATGAAAATCAGCGGTTTATCAAAAAAATCGTGAAATATACAGGTGATCCGCAACATTATGAATAAAACCATCAAACCTGCCTTGAATCTCGACAAACCGATCATCCGGCGTAAGATGCTGACAGCAACAAACCCGGCCAACATGTCCACCACCATTGATTTCGGCGAATTCGGTTCGTTCATGCTGGACGAACCGGAAGCACACGGGGGCGGAGGGTTGGGCCCGTCCCCACTTCAAGGTGTACTCGGATGCCTTTGCGGATGCGAGGCGGTGACTTTCAACCGCACCGCCAAGGAGATGGACTTCAATTATTCCGGTATCCAGTTCGAGGCGGATTTCAAAATAGATATCCGGGGTCGGCTTGGAGTGCGAGGGGTGAGACCCCATTTCCACACGGTTCGTGTTCAAGCTATAGTTTCCACGGAAGAGACTGAGGAAAGACTTTCAGAAGTGGTATCGGAAACCGAAGCACGCTGTCCGGTATTCAACCTGATCAGGGATGCGGGGGTGAAGCTGGAATGCCTGTGGATGCGCAAGCCCACAAACTGATTGAAAACGCGATCAACTAATAGAATTCTTAAGGAGAAATGAATGGCAGTATCACAAAAAATAGGCTGGATTGGGCTTGGACGCATGGGTATACCAATGGTCGAAAAGCTGATTGCGGTTGGGCACGAGCTGGCGATTTGGAACCGTACCAAGTCAAAAACTGAGCCCATGGCTGCCAGAGGAGCGACGGTCGTAAATTTTCCAAGGGAACTGAGCAGCGTTGATGTGCTTTTTACAATGGTGGGAACCGGGAGAGACCTGGAAAATGTATACTTCGGTGAATCCGGAGTAATGTCCGGTTCAACAACCCCGGGAATACTGGTTGACTGTTCCAGCATCGGGGCTGATCAGTCTTCCGAACTGCGTGCGCGGATTGAGAAACGCGGTGGTAGGTTCCTCGCTGCTCCGGTCAGCGGCAATGCCAAGTGCGTTAAGGCAGGCAAGCTCTCATCTGTTGTGTCCGGACCAAAATCGGCATTCGATCAGGTGGAGGAACTCATCGGCTGTTACTCCCTGCAGGGAGTTTCTTATGTCGGAGAAGGTGAACTGGCCCGCTTCTGCAAGATCGCGCACAATGTGCTGCTGGGCACCTACATTCAAAGCCTCGCTGAGATCACCATTCTTGCGGAAAAGGCAGGGGTTCCGCGACACGCTTTCCTCGCCTTCATCAACAACAGCGTGATGGGGTCAATTTTCAGCCGCTACAAGTCCCCGGCACTTGTGAATTTGGATTGGACCACTACCTTCACCCCAAGTCTGTTGCGCAAGGACCTCGACCTGGGCCTCTCTGCGGGCCGAGAACTTGAGGTGGCGATGCCCGTGACCGCCGCAACCCGGGAGGCCCTGCAGGGGCATTTTGGCTCCGCCCAATCAAAACCTGATCCAGCAGGCTACCTTGCTGCCGACTTCAGCGCCCTGCTGGAAACCGTGGCTCAGCAGGCAGGGATGGTGCTGGAGCCGGAGAACGTCAAGGTAGAAACCGGGTTGGAAACAGACTGACATGTCCCCCAAAGCCGGTTCCCGGCAGCGATACGAAGACGAGGATTTTCTCCGCGGAAGAGGTTGTTACACCGCCGACATTTCCTTGGCAGGCGCAGCTGCTGCTGTTTTTGTGCGTTCCCCATTCGCCCATGCGGAAATCCGCAGCATCGATACATCAGTTGCGCTTGACCGGCCAGGCGTACTGGGGATACTAACCGGGGCAGACGCATTGGCAGACGGCCTGGGTACGATACCACCCCTCATCCTCCGTCGGCGCAGCGGAGGAGAGGAGATGTTTGTGCCGCCCTACTTTCCATTGTCATATCCACGAGTCCGCTTCGTTGGTGATGCCGTGGCACTTGTGGTGGCGGAAAAGGCGGAGACCGCCCGGGATGCGGCAGATGCGGTGGAGATCGAGTGGGAGGAACTTCCACAGGTTGTGGATCTTGCCGAGGCGCTGACTCCTGACGCTCCGCGTATTTGGCCGGAGCTGCCGGACAACGAGAGCTTCTGCTGGGAGGAGGGAGATTCGACGGCAACGGAAAACGCGTTGACTGAAGCCGCCCACCTGATCAAGCTCAGGCTAAATGTTCCCCGTGCAAGTGCAAACCCCATAGAACCCCGCACCTGTCTGGCGTATTATGATCGGGAATCAGGAGATTATACTCTTTACGCCCCGGTGCAGGCGCCATGGCAGACACGCAGATTGCTGGCCGTACATTCACTCCAAATCGAGGAATCACGACTGAGGGTGATCTGCAAGGATATCGGGGGCAGCTTCGGCATGAAGGGGCAGACCTATCCGGAATACGCCGCCTGTTTGTGGGCGTCCAAGCGTCTAAGATGTCCAGTGCGCTGGGTGGCGGAACGCAGCGAAAGTATTTTGAGTGATGATCATGGCCGGGATGTGATCATCTCAGGAACACTAGGGTTGGACGCAAAGGGCCGCATGCTGGCCCTCAAGATGGAGGGGTTGATGGCCGTCGGCGCTTACGTGTCTGTAAGGGGGACGCTGCCGGTGCAAAACATGCCCGGAAGCATTGGAGTCTATCGCATTCCGGAAGCTCATGTGACAATGCGGGGGGTGCACACCAATACCGGTTCCATCTCTCCCTACCGCGGCGCCGGACGCCCTGAAGCAGCCCTTTTCATCGAACGCCTGGTGGAGGTTGCGGCTGCACAGATCGGCATGGACCCCGTTGAACTGCGCCTGCGCAACACGATCGGTCATGACGAACTACCCTGGACCACCCCCCTTGGTTTTTCCTATGACAGCGGGGATTATGCAGGCAACCTGAAACAGGCGTTGCAGTTGTCGGACGTCGAGGGCTGGTCCGCACGCAAGGCAGATTCGCAGGCGCGTGGCCTGCTGCGTGGACGCGGGATCGCCAATGTAGTCGCCCGTTCGATGGCAAGCATGAATGAATCTGCACGGATCACCATTGAAGTCGAAAAACTGGTGCGGCTGGAATGCGGGGCGGTTTCGCAGGGACAGGGCCACGCGACGGTTTTCCGAACCCTGCTCGCAGAACACCTTAGGGTTGATCCTGAGTGCATTGACTATCAAACGGGCGATACCGGAATCGTGATCGCCGGGGTTGGCACCTTCGGTTCCCGTACCGCCGGTCTCGCCGGAATGGCGATCACCGGAGCGGCTGTGAAGATTTTGTCGGAAGCGCGCAAACGTGCTGCAGCAATGCTGGACGTCTCCCGGGACGATTTTGTATTTGAGGATGGCGTCTTCAATTCATCATCAGGCAAACGGGTTTCTCTGTGGGAACTGGCCGCTGTGGAACCACTGGAAGCATCAGAAACTTATACTCCGGAAGCGCCAACATTTCCCTGTGGCTGCCATGTAGCCGAGGTCGAGGTGGACCCGGAAACCGGGATAGTCCGGGTGGATCGCTACGCCGTCGTGGAGGATGTTGGCGCTCCCTTGAACCACAAGATTGTCGAAGGGCAACTGCACGGAGGTATCGCTCAGGGCGCGGGTCAGGCCCTGCTGGAAGAACTGGTGTATGAGTCTAAAAGCGGACAAGTGCTCACCGGCAGTTTCATGGACTATGCCATGCCCCGCGCCGACGACTTCCCAAGCTTCGCCGTTGGCGAAAACCCTCATCCCTCTCCGACAAATCCACTCGGGGTCAAGGGCGGTGGCGAGGGCGGGACCGTAGGGGGGCTGCCTGCCGTGGTCAACGCTATCGCAGACGCCCTCTCAGGCTTCGGGATAACCGACATCCCCATACCCGCCACCCCGCAGCGAATCTGGCAGTTGCTCCGCACGGCGCGACAGTCCGGCTGATGCTTCAGGCCGATAGCTTCCCGGCCAGCCAGTCCGCCATCAGGGGGCGGTAGCGCCAGGGGAGGTTGTTGCAGACGTGGTTCCCTTCCGGGAGGATGACGCATTCGCCTTGGGCGAAATCCGTCGAGCGGCGGGCCTCCTCGACCGGAAAGATGCGGTCGCGGCCTCCGTGCAGGACCAGCGCGGGGCAGTCCGGCGGCGCAGCGCCTTCCAGCGTGAAGTCTTGTGCCTGCTTCCGGGCTTCCGTCTCGACGGTGACTCCAAGCGCAAACAGCAAATTGGCGCGATAGACGGGCGGGAAGGCGTCCCACATCGCCTCAAGGGAGTGAAAGCCGTTCATCGAGACCACGCCGCCCAGTCCCGGAACAGCCGCCGCCGCCCGCAATGCGAGGTGCCCGCCGAAGGCCATGCCCACCAAGCCAAGGCGTTTCGCCGCGATTCCCGATTGCTTGCGAATCGCCTCGGCCACTGCCGCCAGTTGCGGGCCGATGTCCCCGCGCAGCGGCCCCAGCGAACGTCCCTCCCCTTGTCCGGGGCCGTCGAGCGAAAGCGTGGCCAGCCCCCGGCGCAGGAAGTGATGCTCCACCGAGGGGAATTCCTCCTTGGTCGAATCCGAGCCGGGAAGGAGGATGACCAACGGCGCGGGATCGGATGCAGGCAGGCGCAGATGCGCCTTGAGTCGGCCTCCCGGAACCTCAAATCCAAGCGTTTCCACCGGAGGGTCGAGCAACGGCGCGGCGCGGGCAAACGCGGCGAGCTTGGCTACCGTCGCCGCCTGCTTCTGCTCCAAGTCATCAAAGAACATGAATTGGGCGAAGTGGAAGCAGAGCGCGGCCCGCGCATAGGATTCTCCAGCAGTCAAGTGCCAGCCGGAGGCTTCCGCCTCTTCGGCCAGCGCCAGTTGTCGTTCCCCGGCGGCGCACCAACTGCGGCACCAGTTCGGCCACTCCCCGGCGTTCCGGATGATTACCTGTGCGGTGGCCGTCGGGATTCCGGCGGCCTCGATGCGCGGTAGCCAGTGGTTGACGACTTGGGCCAGCCGGTTTTCGTCCGTCATGCGGAATCTCCGACAAGCTGCCGCAACGTCCAGTCGGCGGAGGCCGGACGGTACTTGTAGCCCCGGTTGTTGGCGACGTGGGTACCGTCCTCGATCAGGTTCAGGGTGACGGGTCCGGAGGCTTCCTGCGCCAGCCGCAGGCATTGCTGGTGGGGAATCACCCGATCCAGCTTTCCGGCGACGATGTAGAGCGGGCAGGTGATGCGCCCGGCGACTCCGGCCAGCGTCATGCGGGTGGCAAACTCCCGGCCTTCCGCGTCATCCTTGCATCGCGCCCGATGCAGGAAGGCGGTGCGGGTCAGGGGCGGCAACTGCAAGTAGCACTCAGCCCAGTCGAAGGGGCCCGAGAGGGCGATGCAGGCCCGGATGCGCCGCTCGAAGGCGGCGGCGCGTGACGCGTAGTAGCCGCCCAAACTGACCCCCCAAAGCCCGATGCGCTCGCTGTCGAGGTCGTCTAGACTGGTGAGATAATCCACCACCGTGGAAACCGGGCGTTCGTATTCCGGGCAGATCGGCAGTTCGTATTCCGCCTCGCCCTGTCCGGGACCGTCGAAGGCGAGGGTGGCGAGGCCACGCTCCAGAAACAGGCGCTCGTTGGTTCCCATTTCCTCCTTGGCGCTGTCGAGACCCATAACCATGATCACGACGGGTGGGCGCTCCACCCCGGCGGGGCGTCGCAGGTTGCCGTAAAGTACCGTCCCCTCGTATGGAATGGCCACGCGCTCTCCGGGCGGGCACAGATGCGGCAAGGCCAGCTTGAGGCATGCCACCGCCTGCTCATGGGCGGCCCGCATCTGTTCCGGATGCTCCACGAACAGGAACTTGCCGAAGTGATAGCACAAGGCAGCGGTTGTCAGATGCTCGCCCGCCGAAAGCCAGCGTTCCTCTGCCAGCGCCGTCTGCCCCAACTCCCGATGCACCGCCCCCCGTGCCGACCATCCGGAACACCAGTCCTCCCAGCGTTCGGCAGCCCCGGTCACGTCCTGAAAGTCGGCCAAGGGTACACCGTTGGTGATCAGCCGTCCCGACCAGTGTGACAGCGCGGCTTGGATTCTCGCGTCCTTTGCCATGTTTTCCTCACCAGTCCAGGAAGCCCGGAAGCCGTCCCTGCTTCTTCAGCGACCCCACGATGCCTTCCGGGAAATAGCGCAGCGTGAGGACGAGCAGCAGTCCCGTGAGCAGGATGTTCAACTCCGACGCCCCGAAATTGGCGACGATGAACTCGTTGAAGAAGATCATCGCCACCGTGCCGACCACCGGCCCCGCCACGGTCCCCTTGCCGCCGAGGATGCACATCAGCACGATGTTGGCGGCAATCAGGATGGTGAGGAAGATGTTGGGGCGGATGTAGGTCAGGTAGTCCCCCCAGATCGCCCCGGCAGCCCCCACGAAGAAGGTCGAGAGCGCAAAGGCGATCACCTTCACCAAACGCACGTTTATTCCGGCCACCTCGCACTTCACCTCGTCGTGCGAGAGCGCGCGGAGAGCCAGACCGAAACGCGAATTCCGGACGTACCAGGAAAGCAGCAGGGCCAGGACGGCCAAGGTCAGGAATGCGTAGTAGTGTGGGATCTTCGCCCAACGCATATCCAAGTCGCTGTAAGGCAGGGTCAGTCCATTGGCCGCGCCCACCAGTTCCCAGTGATCAAAGAGGATGCGGAAGATCATCACCAAGGCAATGGAGGAGATGATGAAGGCCGGACCACGCACCCGGAGGGTGATCAGTCCGATGACGAACCCGAAGGCCGCTGCGAGGATTGCGGCAGCCCACGCGGTGTAAAACGGCGAGATGCCATAGCGGACAAACACATAGCCGGAAAAATAGGCGCCGATGCAGAAGAACACGTTGTGACTCAAAGAGATGTAGCCGCCGTAGCCGCCGAGGATGTTCCAACTGCTCGTCAGGGTGATGTACATGAAGGCGTAGAGCAGCAGGTGGAGCTCGTAGTTGTAGTTGCCGACAAACTGCAACAGAGGCACAGCCAGCAGCATGGTCAGCAAGCCGCCCAAAACGGCCTTGTCCCCCGATCCGGAGGGCTTGACAACTGCTTGCGAAGGTGTCATATACTCGTTCATTGGATTCTCAAGGAATTTTCCGGATGCATAGACTTCAATGGAGGTAGACTTATCTTTGGCATAGATCTGCTTTCAACCTGCCCGGCTGCCGAACAGCCCTTGAGGGCGGAACAGCAGGATCAGGAAGAGGGCAAGGAAGAAGACCATTGTGGACCACGACGAGGAGATGTAGGCGGAAACAAAAGACCCGATCACCGAGAGCAGAATGGCCCCCGCCACCGCTCCGGCCAACCGCCCCATGCCCCCCAGCACCACCAGCGACATGAGGATGGCTATCCACTCCCAGTGCCGTGCCGGGAAAAAACTGAAAACGAAGCTGACCAGCGCTCCAGCCGCCCCGGCGAGTGCACAGCCGATGGCAAAAGAAATTGTGCAGACCCGACGCACGTTTACCCCCACCAGTGACGCCGAGACGCGGTTCTGCGCAGTCGCCCGGATGGCCACCCCAAGGCTGGAGTATTTCAGGAACAGCGTGAGTCCGAGGATGATCAGCAGACTGAACAGTCCCGCATACATCTGGGCTGAAGGAATGAACAGGTTTCCGATGAAGATCGCGTCTGTTGCATAAGCGGGAGAAGTCACCCTCTGAGTGTTGGAGAAAAGCCATGACAACAGCCCGTCCATTACAAGCGCAATGCCAAAAGTCAGCAGCACGGTCATTTCCGAATAACGCTGCGCTCCCGCTTCCTTTTCAAAGACGAGCTTGTAAATGATTGTGCCAATCGCCGCGACCCCCAGCGCCGCAACGGGCACGGCCACGATGGGGTCTACCGCCAGCAGCTTGAAGAGCCAGTAGGCCACATATGCGCCACAGAGGATCAGGATAGGATGGGCGAGGTTGACAATCCTCATCACCCCGAAGATCAGGGTCAAGCCCGACGCCATCAGCGCATAGACGAATCCCAGCGCCACTCCAAGGATCAACACCTGAATCGCGTGTTCCATCTACTTGCCTGCCTTTCCGAGAAACAAATCGCGGATGCGAGAGTCCGCCAGCACCTCCGGAGCCTCCGCCTCAAACACCACCTGCCCCAAATCCATCACCACCCCGGTTTGGGCGGCGGCCAAGCCCCGGACTGCGTTCTGCTCAACCAGCAGGATGGAAATGCCCATCGCACTGAAGGACTCGATCAACTCAAACATCTGCTCTACGAGGGTCGGGGCCAGTCCCAGCGAGGGTTCGTCAATCAGCATCAGCCGAGGCCGGAGCAGCAACGCCCTCCCAAAGACAAGCTGCTGCTGCTCGCCTCCTGACAAGGTTGCGGCAAGCTGTTTCAAACGCCGGCCAAGGATGGGGAACCGGTTGATTAGTTCTTCGATCCTGCTTTTCGCAAGTTGTGCATCAGAAAGGGAGTATACGCCCATGCGCAGGTTTTCCAGCACGCTCATATTGGGAAAGATCGCCCGCTCCTGGGGCAGGTAGCAGATGCCGCGGCGCAGAATCTCATGCGCCTCCCTGCCGACGAGCGACTGGCCTTCATAGCGGATTTCCCCGCGCCGGGGCCGCAGCACTCCGGAGATGGTTTTGAGGACCGTTGACTTCCCCGCGCCGTTCGGCCCGATGATGCACTTGACCTCCCCGGGAAAGACTCCGAGACTCACCCCTTGCAGAATGTCCGGGCCGCGATCGTAACCGGCATAGACACCGTTGAGTTCCAGAAGATTGGTCACGCCGCCTTTGGCCTTCCCAAGTAGGTGTCCAGCACCTCGTCGTTGTTGCGGATCACCTCCGGAACGTCTCGGGCTATCACCCGACCTTCGGCCATCACCACCACCTCGTCGCTTAGATTCATGACCACCTCCATGTTGTGTTCGACAATCACGACAGTCTTTCCCGATTCACGCAGGGCGCCGATCTTTTCCATTATGTCCTCCAGCAACCTTGGGTTCACCCCTGCCGCCGGTTCGTCGAGCAAGATCAGTTCCGGGTCCGCCATCAACACAGCCCCCAAGTCCAGCAGCTTTTTCTGTCCGAAGGAGAGTGCCCCCATCTCAAGCTGAGCGAGGTGCGAGATGTTGAGGAACTCCATCATCTCCTCCGCACGTTGGTGGTCCCTACCCGACACTGCCCAACGAAGGAGGTGGGTGCCGACCCCGGAGGCGGTGTGCAGCACCAGATTTTCCAATACCGACAGGTCGTCGAGAGTGCGTGTCAACTGAAAGCTGCGTCCGATTCCCAACTGTGCGATGCGGTGAGGCGGCATCTGGTCAATGCGTCGACCGTCGTACCAGATTTCTCCGGAATCAACGGGAACGACGTTGGAGATGCAATTGAAGAGGGTGCTTTTTCCGGCGCCGTTTGGGCCGATCAGCGTGGTAATCGAATGCTTCCTGATGCCCAGTGAACACCGATCCACGGCCACCACTCCGCTGAATGCCTTGGAAACGTTATTGACCTCGAGGTGCATCAGGTATTCCTTGAGGAAGAAAGTGCTTCTGCTTCAAATCCGGTGTTTCCCAAATGGTCATGCAAGTTGAGCAGCCGATTGAAACGCTGCTGCCCCATCGTGATGCCGATGAAGAACCCGATTTCAATGATTTCCTCTTCAGTGAAGTGCGAGTACAACCGCTCCCAAAAGTCATCGTCGGTCGGTAAATCCCAAGTGATGGCCTGGGCCAGCGCCAGCGCGGCCTTGGTACGTTCGTCGTAGCGTTGTGAACTCTCAAAATCAAGCAGTTCCTTGTAGTCCTCTTCAATTATTCCATCATCAAGCGCATGAGAACTGCGTTGATTCCCGCAGTATTTACACTCAACCGAACGTGACACATAAACCCGGCACAACTCCTTTATGTTGTGGTCGGCAATACCGTTAACAAACACGTTCTGCCAAGTGTCCTGAAAGGCCCAAAACACATGCGGCACCCGCGCCCGGATGGCCTGGCTTTCCGCCCGTGGGGTGCCCTTGCGCACTGACTCCAGAATAGCATCACGCATTTGCGGTTCAGTCACCTCGTTTGGACGGGCATAGCGCAATCGCAACTTACTCATCTGCCTTCTCTGTAATAATCCTACTGGTTCAATATTGGTTGGCGATGGGCAGTTCCTCGGCGGGGAAGAGGGTGATTACCTTGCAGCCGCTGTCGGTCACCACCACCTCTTCCTCGATGCGGGCGGCAGAAACGCCGTCTTTGGCCGGACAGTAGGTCTCCAGCGCGAAGACCATACCCGTCTTGATCTCCATCGGGGCGTCGAGCGAGACCAGCCGCGAGATGATCGGACGCTCATGCAGCGCAAGTCCAAGGCCGTGTCCGAACTGCAACCCGAAGGCGTCCATCTCGCTGGGGAAGCCGAACTCCTTGGCCCTCGGCCACACGGAAGCCACCTTGTCGGTGGTGACTCCGGGCTTGATCAACTCAATCGCGGCGTCCAGCCATTCCCGGCACTGCTTGTAGGCATCGGTCTGCGCCGGAGTCGCCCGACCAACGTTGAGGGTGCGGTAGTAACAGGTGCGGTAGCCGACGTAGGCTTGCAAGATGTCGAAGAACGCCTGATCCCCCGGACGGAGACGGCGATCGGTGAAGTTGTGCGGGTGCGGCGAGCAGCGCTCTCCGGAAATGGCGTTGATCGCCTCCACATCGTCCGACCCCATCTCGTAAAGCAGCTTGTTGGCCTTGGCGACGATGTCGTTCTCCCGCACCCCCGGCTTCAGTTCCTCATAGATCATGTGATAGACCCCGTCCACCATCGAGCAGGCTTGGTTGAGCAGGACGATCTCGTCAATGTTCTTGATCTCGCGGGCATCGAGCATGACCTGCTGACCGTCCACGAGCTTCATTCCGGCTTTTTGCAGCTCGAAGAACATTGCCGCCTCGGCCAAGTCCACCCCCACCGGCAGGTCGGCCACGCCCGCCTGACGCAGGAGGTCCATGATTTCCTCGGCGTGCGCCTTCATCAGCCCGGCGGAGGGGGGCACGGTGCCGCGCATCCCCAGCATCCCGGCGCGGCAGTTGTCGCGCTCCAGCCAGGGGCAATACAGCTTGTGGTGATAGGCCGCCGAACCGAAGTCCCAGATGATCGGGGGCATGTCCCCGGCGAGCAGGGCGAAGCGGCAGAACTTGTCGCGCTCCCACTCGCCGATCTTGGTGGAGGTGAGGTAGCGGATGTTGTTGACATCGAAGACCAGCAGCGCCCCGCACTCCGAGTTCTTCAGCGCCTGGGTCGCCCTCGCCAGACGGTAGCGATGCAGGCGGTGGAAGTCCACTCGCACCTCGAAATCCACGCCCATGTGTCCGGGGGCCGGAAGCGGGCGGTTCCAGTCAATGCGCGGGTCAAGGTCGTCCGGGCGGTTCAGTCGCGGTTCGAGGATGGATTCTGTCATTTGAGCCTCCTAATCAGTGCTGGTTGATGGATTCTGCTTGATTAACCACAGAGACACAGAGAACACAGAGGATTGTTTTTTTCTCTGCGTCCTTTGTGACTCTGCGGTGATTTTTCAGTGATTCATGCTTTTTGACAATTGTATCATGTTTCCGGCCCTGCATAGACCCCGGCGGTGTTGGGAAACAAAGCCTTGATGATCTTGAAGTGGGAGATGTCCACCGTGGCGTCCATGTGCAGGAAGATGGCGGCGTCGCGGAACAGTTTTTCGATCCCGGCCTCCAGCATCGCGCCCATGCCCCCGTGCAGTTCCATCGCATCTTGGCAGACTTTGAGGATTTCCTGCGAGGCGAACACCTTGGCCATGTTGCAGAGCGCGTCCACCTCCGGCAGGCGCAGGTCCACCGCCCGCGCCGCCACGTTGAGCAGCCCGCGCACCGCCGCAAGGCGCGTGGCCATGTCCGCCAGCCGAGTCGCCACCGCCTGATGCTTGATCAGCAGCCGTCCGCCGCGCTCGTAGGTTTGGACGTAATTTGCCGTGCGTTCAAAGGCGGCAACGCCGACGCCTAGATTCTTTGCAGCCTGAATGATCTTGCCGGGGCGGAAATAGACCGCCGCCTTGCCCAAAGCATCCCCTTCGACAAGCAGGTGATCTTCGGGCACGAAGCAGTCTTCCAGCACGATCTCGCCGTTGTTCATGAAGCGCCCCCCGATGGTCTCGTTGCAGCGCACGACTTCCAGCCCCGGAGTGCCACGCGGCACCAGAAAGCTGGTAGTGCCCTGCAACATGCCGACACTGCGATCCGTGTTGGCATAGACGACGAACAGCCCGGCGTCATAGCCGTTGCTGATGAAGTGCTTGCGCCCGGTGATCACCCAACCCCCGTCGCGGCGCTCGGCGTGGGTGTCCATCGCCGCCTCCGGGACGTTGTAGGGCAGCCAACGGTCGGAGGCACCTTTCGGTTCGGTCAGGCAATGGGCAAAGAGGAGGTGGGGGTCTTCGGTCAGCCGTCGGAACCAGTGTTCCTGAAGCGGCGCCGGGGCTAGGTTCCGGAGCAGCACCGCCACCTTCCAGTTCTGCACCAGCTTGTCGGCAACGCCGGAATCGCCGCGAGCGATCTCTTCAGCAATGACGGCAAAGGTACGGGTCTCGGCCTCCGGGGCGAGTTCCGTCCCGCCGAAGCGTTCCGGAACTCCGAGCGTCCGCAGGCCGATCTGGTCCGCCGCCTCCAGAATCGCGGGGGGCAGCCGACGCTCCGGGGTCATGTCCCATTCGCGCTGCCACTCGTCGCGCAGGAAGGGAAGGATCTCGGCCTCGACAAAGCTGCGGCAGGTTTGCCGCATCAGCCGTTGCTCCTCGGTCAGGTCAACGTCAAAAGCCTCCATGTTTCCCCTTTACCCCGGAAAACCAGAGTACGGAGAACAAGTGATGGTGGTGGCCTTGTTGTAAATGATGACCTCATCCCCCGCTTGCGCGAGGGCAAGCCTGTCATTCCGGGCGAAGCGTAGCGAAGACCCGGAATCCATGTGACTTGCAGGCAATCCCCCGCTTGCGCGAGGGCATGTCTGGATTCCCGCTTTCGCGGGAATGACAACAGGGACGAATGCATTCATTTAACATTGGGCCACTACCCAACTGATTTTTTCTCTGTGTCCTCTGTGACTCCGTGGTGAAAAAGTGACATTTTTCAGGAGCCGTTCGCAACGACTCCTGCACACGGCCTACCAAGCCGGTTTCGGGCTGATGATCGGTGCGGCCTCGAACTCGTTGGTGGGATAGATGAAGGCGAGACGCCTCCCCTGCCACTGGACCATCATGAAGGACTTGTCAATCGGCAGGCCGCGCTCATCCCAGTGGAAGTTGCCGAGAACGGTGCGCACCGGGCTGCCGGCGGTTCGCGCCTTCAGCCACGCCATGAGCTTGGCGTTGTCCACCGATCCGGTGGCCCGGACGGCCTGATCCATCCCCTGACAGAGGGCGAAGGTGATGGCCACGTCCTCGTCCGGCAGCTTGCCGTTCTTGGCCTGATAGGCGGCGACGAAATCGGCGTTGCTGAAGTCTGAACCTGCAAAATTACCACTGTAGGGTGCATCGGCGTGCCAGGCCGACATGATGATCACACCTTCCGCCGCGTCGCCGACGCCTTCCAGAAACTCGGACTGAGTGCCCTGGGTGAGGATCAGGTGCTTGGGATTGAAGCGGACGGTCTTGAGGGCGCGAGTGAACTGCACAGCCTCTTCGGGCGAGGCCATCATGGCAATCACCAGTTCCGCCCCGGAGCGCTTCACCGAGTTGGCGAGGTTCAGCCAGTCCGAAAAGCCCTCTTCCGGCCACTGCTCGTGAAACTTGACCGGGAACCCGGCGGAGGCCAGAAAGCCGGGGGCCATGTCCTCCACCAGCTTCCCGCTTCCCGGCATCTTGACCTGCTTGCCCAGCAGGCCGTTGGCGATGGAGTTGGCGAAGAAGTCATCGGCATGGACCACGGCGGCGGAGGTGGGCTGATCCTTGGCTCCCACACGATCCTTGATCACGGCAACCATATTGGTTCCGACGTACTCGGCAGCCGAATGCTGGAAGTAGAAGAGGTTCTGGTGCCCCTGCGCGAAGATGCGCAGCGCCCCGCCCGACGGGATCGGATGCACCATGTTGTACTTCGCCAGAATCGGCGAGATGGGGAAGGTCAGCTTGCTGGAGAAGGTGCCGAAGGTCAGATCGACATTGTTGACGTTCACAAAGCGCTCGTACTGCGAGATCGCCGTCGCGGTGTCCGAGCGGCTGTCGCTCACGATCAGCTCCACCTGCCGACCCAGCCAACCTCCCTTGGCGTTGATCATGTTGATGCACATCTCGTAGCCTTCGAGATGCTTCTTCCCCGGCACGGCAAACCCGCCCGTCAGGGGCAAGGACGCGCCGACCTTGATATTCGCGGCAAAGACTAAACTTGAACAGGTGAGTAATATTGTTGCTATGGTTGACGAAAATAATTTGCTGTTCATACATACCTCCTAATTGAATGTTGAATGAGCACTGAATCGTGAAAAGCCGTTGATTCACCCATATTTCCATGCCTTGCGAACAGGGGGCTTGCTATTCACATAACTTACACATAGCATGTGAAATAATTTCTGTCAAGAAAAATACATAAGACACATCTTCATGCTGAAATGAGAGTCGGAACATTCCCATATTCAGAGACCTCTTTTGGGGAAGAGGGATGTATTTACAATTTCTTCATTCAGAGAAAGAACAAATTTGAACGGTCATCAAAAACAGGAATTTCAAACCATGCTGTCGGACAAAGGCAGTCATAAAATGGGATTTGCCGAGTTCATTACACTTGCAGCTGCGATGCAGTCCATGACAGCGCTGTCAATTGACGCCATGCTTCCTGCCCTGCCTGGTATCGCCAGTGACCTCAATGCCGCTCATGCCAACGATGTGCAGCTTGTTGTTTTGATCATGATGACGGGTTTCGGCATCGGGCAAATAATTTACGGTCCGATTTCAGACAGCACTGGGCGTAAAACGCCGATTTATGCCGGCATCGGCATTTATATCGTGGGTTGCCTCATCTGCATTACCTCTGACAGTATGAAGATCATGCTGGCGGGTAGATTTCTTCAGGGTTTTGGAGTTGCGGGGCCGCGGATCGTGATGAACGCAGTCATTCACGATCACTTTGAAGGTCCGGCAATGGCAAGAGTCATGTCCTTCGTGATGGCGGTTTTTATCCTGGTGCCGGTGATTGCACCTGCAGTGGGGCAGGCCATTTTGTGGGTTTTTGATTGGCGTGCAATTTTCGGCATGTTTCTGCTGATTGCCGTGATCGTCCTGGTCTGGTTTTCTACGCGTTTGAGCGAGACCTTGTCTCCGGAAAAACGAACAATCTTCTCCTTCAGAAGCATTTTTGATGCAGTGGCTGAAATAGTGATGACCCGCAATTCCCTGGGTTACACGCTGGCGATCGGCTTCATTCTCAGCCCCTTCATAAGCTATCTCAGTTCGGCCCAGCAGATTTTTGCGGATGTTTTTGGAATGGAGGTGGAATTTCCGCTGTTGTTTGCCTCTCTTGCCCTCTCTATCGGGGCTGCATTTCTGGTCAATGCGCGACTGGTGTACAAGTACGGCACACGCACACTTTCTTTCTGGAGCGTTGCAGTCATCACGATTCTGTCCATCTTATTCTGGACCGGTCTACGGGCTTTTGATTTTGAACTGAAACTGTGGGCGTTCATGCCATACATGGTGATAGTATTCCTCTGCATAGGATTCCTGTTTGGAAACCTGAACGCCCTTGCAATGGAACCGCTGGGTCACATTGCCGGGGCAGGAGCGGCGGTAATCGGCTTTCTGTCGTCACTGGTCTCCATCCCGCTTGGGATTTTAATCGGTCAAGCCTTCAATGGCACTGTATTGCCTTTGGTCAGCGGATTCGCGGTTTGCGGAAGCGCGGTGATCGTTTCCATCCTCTGGGCGGAAAAAAGGTTGTCACCCTTGAAATTGTGATTCGCAAATTTTCATAAGGTAATATTCACCTAACTTGAGCGATTCATAACAAAAAAAGCTCCCAACCTTTGGATTAAAGTG